>JBEKOL010000112.1:0-3015 GCA_049521775.1 Syntrophales bacterium | reverse complement strand
AAATTTTCCGACAATATTATATCTGACCAAGAGAAGATTGTTTATTGAAAGCGAGATTTGCACTAGACGCGCTTGTGAAGCAGCTTTCAACCCGTTATGCTCAAGGGCGTGCAATGAAAAAATGAAACGCGTTGGTAATTGCCTTCACCTACTACTGTTCAGCAGGGGATGATTATCCAAATTGAGGATTACTGATGGAAAGACAGTAACGAAAAGATCACCGGCGCAAGGAACGAGCTCAAGAGACATTCCGGGACGGCAGTGCGATTCTCCGAATTCGAGGGGCTTTATGCCCACGGGGAATCGGTGAAGGCACGGTTTGTAAAGGCGGACTGATTTTAGAACAGACGTCACAGGTCTTCAAAACTTGTGACGTCTGTCGGATTTTTCAATTCCGATCAACTACCGGATTCTATTCATACCCCTCAGACACCGTCATGTCCGATTGTTACCCGACCTCCTTCCACGATCACTGGAACCTGCCTGACGCCGTTGGTGAGTTTGAGCATTATCTGTAATTGCTCACTATCCGCCTCCACGTCAATGTATCTTGCGCTTTTTCCATAGTCCGATAGGGCCTTATCGGTAAAAGGGCAACCCGCTTTGCCGTAAATGACTATCTCATCCGCCATGACAATTTTACCTCTCTTTTGATTAAAAGCCCGCCAAAGGATTATGGCGAGGTTGGATCCCAAAATGCCGCGTTACGGGTTACTTTCTTTAGATTCTCGAAGAAGAGCGGGGCATGGTTCGGCGTGGACGAGACGTAATTGCCGCTCAAACGCGCCTGATGACGAGGCGTGCTTACAATCGCCATGACATCCGAAAGCGGAAGAATAGCCTCATCCGTTCCAGCGCGAAACTCCGACCAGTTTCTTACATGCCCTTCCGACCGGAAGAGATGAATACGGCTTCATGTGTAAGGCCAGTCTTTCGCCCAATTCTTCAGGGGGATATCAATATAGCCGTGGATTTCGTTCGGACTTTTGCTTTCAATGACCCCGTCACGAACAATTATTCGCATGGATTCACCACAGTCCAGACATGGCGCGTCAATCTGTACCGCTTTACCCGGAAAGACCCAGCAGACCGCCAGGGCTTCAAAGCCTCATTGCGCAAACCACTTTTGCTGTCCGTCAACAGTAATGCGGTATTGCGTAGGCATATTGTTGAAAGGTGCAAATGAAGCGATCAAATCGGTATTGGGGTATAGCCAGATGGGTAGTTTGACGTCCATCAACTCATGAAGAAATTTCTTGCCTTCCTCCGGTTGTACAGAAAACGCTCTCGCAATCTCAGTATAGTGCGGAGCATAGCCCCGCTTTACGAAAGTTTCCAGAATGAAATGATAGGTGCGATCCAGTTGCTGTGTATCAGCCATATCTCCTCCTTATCGTTTGTTTGCTTTGGCATACCTAATGACAGCCCTAGGATGTTCAATGATGGTTACTATCAGTTTATGTCCATGGGGGCTTTTATTAAAGCCAAGAGACATCCAGGATAAGCATAAATGAATTCTATGTATGATCTCCTGCTTTTACATCAATCTTAAATTTTTCATCCAACATTGCCTCAATACTGATTGTTTTCATTTTAGCCATCGTACATCCTCCTACCCGTATAGACGGTAAGAGAGTCCAAAAGGATACATTGCTCTGCTCGTTTTTTTGGAAAATATGGAGGAGCGCCGATTGAAGGGGTTATTTATTAATGTGTCGTATTAAAGGTTATCGCGTCACTACTTCGGGTAGCAGACGAGTTTGTTCCTGTCGTCCCGATCCAGGTTGCACTCGGTCTTGATATCCGTTCTCAATCTTGCGCGTGCTCGGTGCAGCCTGATTTTGACTGCGTCGAGGCTGATGTCGAGAATATCGGCAATTTCACGGTTTTTCGTTCCCTCGAATTCGCTAAGGAGTAGCACGGCGCGTTCGTTTTCGGGCATCTGCTTAACAAGACGGTGTATGCAGGCATTCATTTCACGCCTCATAAGGACCTGGTCGGCGTCAGGCGGATTCTCATCATTTAAGATATTACAGTCACAGTTGGCGTCAATGGTATCCAAGTAAATTGTCGTCTGTCGTGTCGCGGCCAAACGTCTATGATCCAGTGCGACATTAGCTGCGATACGGTAAATCCAGGTGGTAATGCTTGATTCCCCCCGAAAATTACTTAAGCCGCGGCTGACCTTCTCGAACACCACCTGCGTCAAATCCTCCGCATTATCCCTACCTGCCATACCGCTCAGGTAGTGGAAAATCCGCGGGCGGAACTCATCGTGAATTCTTTGAAAATCGACTGATGACATTCTTTTCCACCATCCTGCTCGTTAACCGAATCAATTTTTGCCGCATATCTGTCGTCCCAGCCATCTCAAGGTCTCTACACCCTTCGGCTCATGGTCGAGAAGCGGGACTAAGAGCATCCATAATCTGGCCAACCCGGGAGTCAGGCTCCCCCTCACTCAGAAGCAACCTGATTTTAAAATGTCCGCCATCTTTGTGGTTTCACTATAGCGCCTTTGAAGTGTCAGCCTCCGATTCGGCGAAATTGTTTAATAAAAAGTGTAGAAAGGCCTATTGCGGTAAGCCATCAAATCTTCCGGTGTCATTTCTTCAGGTGTAACGAGTCGATAGTGTTTTTCTGCAGAAATAGCGATGCCAATTGCTAAGAATCCCCTTTTTTGTTGGGGAAGTATAAGAGGAAATTTTCTTCTATGTCAAGTTGATTTTCCTACGAAATGTGGCAGGTATCGCTGTCGATTTCCAGAGATATGCCTATGAGAGTTTCTTTTTTTCTCTTGCCGGATTATGACCGGATGAATGCGCCCTACAGATATTCGGGGGCTCGGTATGAGCATTACCAAGCGAAACATTGCATGGCCGAGCTAAAATAAAAAAACAACATAACAGGAAGCAAGCCGGATTCTATATGAACAAAAAATAAACTGTCCCACTTTTGCATCTTTCTACCCGTTATCAATGAACTAATCCCGTTATTGGAACTGGCGACTTGAAT
>JBEKOL010000111.1:0-3185 GCA_049521775.1 Syntrophales bacterium | reverse complement strand
ACTGTGTGGATTCAGTATCATCAAGTTTATCAAGTACATCAAAGAGGAGTTGCTGATCGTGCTGGGAACATCCTCATCCGAGTCGGTTCTGCCGCGCATGATGGCCAAGCTGGAGAATCTGGGCTGCACCAAGTCGGTGGTCGGCCTAGTCATTCCCACCGGCTACTCCTTCAACCTTGACGGCACCTCCATCTACCTGACCATGGCGGCAGTCTTCGTGGCCCAGGCCACCAATACACCACTGACCTTCATCCAGACCCTTACCATTCTGGGTGTGCTGTTGCTGACTTCAAAGGGTGCGGCCGGGGTTACAGGCAGTGGCTTCATTACCTTGGCAGCAACCTTTGCTGCCATTCCTACCATCCCGGTGGCCGGTCTGGCCCTGATCCTGGGCGTCGATCGTTTCATGTCCGAGGCCCGTGCCCTAACCAACCTGGTCGGTAATGGTGTGGCGACCATGGTGGTCTCCCGCTGGGAAAAGGAACTCGATACGGACAAGATGAGGCGAATGCTGAGCAAAGAAACGGATCTGGAAGCCGAGGAGCCTGAATTAATCACTATTAATCTCTGAAGGCATCCAGGCGCCTTAGTCGAGATAGCAATCGATAAGCTTAATGCGCTGTACTTTTATCAACGTCATTCGCAAATTAAAAACAAGGCGAGGAGAGAATTATGAAGAAAATCATATTAGTTTCAATCGTGATAGGATTAATTGGATTGTTTATATTGACAGTTTTATCATGCGCTTCCGGTAAAGACGATGCAAAGACCCTGGTGAAGAAAGCGGTTGCGTATGTGAAATATCAGGGAAAAGAGAAGGCGATTGCAGAGATCAGTAAGCCCAGGGGGATGTTCGACAAGGGCGAGACATATGTGTTCGCATACGATCTTCAGGGCATTATGATTGCTCACCCGAAAAATCCGGCACTGATCGGGAAGAATCTGATTGCCATTCCGGACAGTGAAGGGAAGTTGTTCCGCAAGGAGATCGTGGAAAAGGCGAATTCGAAGGGTTCCGGGTGGGTCGATTATATGTATCTGAATCCGGAAACGAAAGAATACGAGCACAAGACGACTTACTGCCAGAAGGAGGGCGACATCATTTTATGCTGCGGGGCGTACAGGGAGTATAGCCATGAAGGAGATTGAGCCAGAAAAAGTTTGTCCATGACGAGATTTTTCTTGTGACCATTGATATGGCTAAGACAAACCCTGTTAGGTATTGCAGCTGTCCCGACAGGAGCGAAGCCAAACCATTTGAATTTCACAACAACAGAGCCGGATTGACCAAGCTTTGGGATTGCGTAATCAAAACCAAGCTGGCAAAAGGTTTGAGAGGCATAGTTATCGGCTTTGAAACCACCGGGGCTTATACCTTTCTTTTGTTAATCTGCAATTTCGTTAGTAAGGATTCACTGTTTTTTAGTAGGTGTTGTCGAGGATCTTTTTCTTATCCCTTCCTTCCTGCACTCCTCAAATCTTCAGCATCGATTGATATGCAGGATTTCATACGTTAATAATTGATGGGTATCTTCTCGGAAAAATTGGAATGCGCTTGTTGAAATGATTATTAATTGTTATAAGAAGACAAATATTTTATAAGGATGGACGATCATGGGAGAGGGCATTTCGGATTATACGAAATTTACTGTAGATCTCCGCAGACATATGTGGAAATCAGGTGTGGAAATGGAATTGCGCAGGCTTATATGGCAGATCGCAGTCATGGGAAAATACATTTCCGCCAAGATTCATGAATCAAACCGGAAGCTCGCAGGATTCAAAAATATTTATGGCGAAGAGCAGCTTACTCTGGACAGAAGCGCCGACGAAATTCTCAAGAACCAGCTCGAGTATTCGGGATTCGTCCGGGAATATGCCTCGGAGGAACGGGATTCAGTCATACAAGTCGGAAAAGGTGACGAGAAATATTTTATAACAGCCGACCCGCTTGACGGCTCATCTTTGGTGGATACCAATCTGGCCATAGGAACCATAATAGGCATTCACAAGGAGTCGATGCTGGCCGAAGGGAAAAAGACATTGGCAGCGGCCGTGTATATCATATATGGCCCTCTGATAACGATGGTCTATTCTGCGGGAAAGGGAACCCATGAATTCGTATTGAACAGGGAAGGCGAGTACGTTCTCTCTGAGGAAAACATAATCTTGAAGGAACGGGGAGACATATACAGCCTGGGAGGATTGAGAAAAGAATGGACCCCGGCACACCTCAAGTATATAGAGTACTTGGAGAAGGAAGGCTATAAACTCCGTTACAGCGGAGGGTTTGTGCCGGATATCAATCAGGTTCTGATCAAGAGAGGGGGTATCTTCACATACCCTGCACTCAAGAAAAGCCCGAACGGGAAATTGAGACTTCTGTTTGAGCTGCAGCCGATGGCATTCATCATTGAACAGGCGGGCGGCAGGGCAACAGACGGCAAAAAAGATATACTGTCCATCAAGGTAGAGGAACTTTATCAGCGTTGTCCGATTTATATCGGGAGCCGTTTTGAGGTGGAAAAGGCGAGAGAGTTCCAGGCTTGAAGGATATATCGGGATACGATCGTAACTTTGAAAGATTGGCAATGTAGATATAGGAATTATCCAGCGAATGATCTTAATTGCCCTTTGAAACAATTATAGGATGCAGGGTCAGTGATGGCCCTGCTTTTTTTATTGTTTATGCATTTCAAGCCGTAATCATCGGTATAATCTAATCACGTAGATTGAGGAGTAGGTAGCAACTGTGTTTCACGTCAAGTAGTATTTTTTATTAGTATTTTAACAGCCCGATTCATTCCAACAGGTATCATTTTTGATCATTGTATTGAGGATAATCATAAGCTTCCTCATGCAGGCAGTAATGGCAACTTTGTGTTTCTTCCCAGAGCTGACCAACCTGTTATAAAAGGCTTTTATCTTGGGGTTATGACAAATGCCTGATATGACACACATGTATAATACGGAACGGATTCTTGCCCTGCCGCCCCAGATGGCACGCCTGCCTTTGTATTTGCCACTATCCCGATTCAGGGGTGCAACTCCAACAAGGGCCGCTATCTGCCTTCGGTTCATTGTTCCAATCTCCGGCAGATCAGCAAGGATGGTCAATGACATAACAGGCCCAACACCGGGAACACTTTGCAGGATCTTGTCCATATGCCGCCAATGCGGGCTTT
>JBEKOL010000110.1:0-3303 GCA_049521775.1 Syntrophales bacterium | reverse complement strand
CTTCAAATCGCATCTTCCGGATCTCCTGTAACATCTCCGTCCGTCTCATCGGGCACCTCCATCGGCGACCATATTAAACCGGACAGATTACGTGCTACAATACCGGACATATTACTTGCTTCTAACATGTTCCGAGAAAAGGATTGACAAAAGATAGTCATGGTAATAGCATGACTGCCCCGAGAAAATGCCGGATAATTGTTGCCGTTCAATTTTCAAATAGAGCGTCTCAAGAATTGGTATGGTTTTTATGAAAAAAATTCTTAATCAAAAAAGGGCATTGGAAATTATTAAAAACTTCCCCAGATCAAAGGTTCTGGTGGTCGGTGATATCATGGTCGATCATTTCATATGGGGCAAGGTGGCGCGGATTTCGCCAGAGGCCCCCGTTCCTGTTGTGGAGATCCAATCTGACTCGCTCTTGCTGGGGGGATGTGCCAATGTATTAAATAACATCTTTTCCCTAGGAGGCAAAGTATACGGGACGGGAGTTATAGGTGCCGATAGCATGGGAGAGAGGTTGCTCCTGGAGTTCCGCAACAGACAAATAGATACAGATGGAATTGTTATTGAAGCGAACCGTCCGACCACATTGAAAACCAGAATTGTGGCCCACGGTCAGCAGGTAGTCAGGTTTGATCAGGAAAGCAGACAGCCTATTCGGCCAAGCAGCGTAGAGAAGATAATGAAGTACGCAAAAAAATTGCGCAATGATCTTGGTGCCGTAGTCATCTCGGATTACAATAAGGGAGTCGTAACAAAGCACCTTCTTGATGGTATTCGCCAAGTCACATCCTGGAAAGGCATCCCCGTCTGCATTGATCCCAAGCAGAATGATTTTTCTTTGTACAAGGGCTTTGACATCATTACGCCCAATCACCATGAGGCCGGTCGTGCTGCGGGCATGGACATTGTTGACGGCAATGACATTGTAAAAATAGGGAAGACGATTCTCAAGAAATTTAATTTCAAGGCGCTTCTTATTACCCGCGGTGAAGAAGGAATGAATCTCTTTGAAAGCAATGACAAGACTATGCATACAGCCTTTCCAGCTGAGGCGAGGGAAGTCTTTGATGTCACCGGCGCCGGGGATACGGTCATCGGTGTGTTAGCTCTCTGCGTGGCCTCCGGAGCGACCTTAAAGGAGGCAGCAGCTCTGGCCAATATCGCTGCCGGTATTGTTGTGGGAAAGGTGGGAACGGCAACGATTTCTCTGGATGAACTCAAGGAGGTCTTATGAGCAAACCACGGCCTGCAGAGGCAGTAAAGTTGCTCATGAGCCATATATATGCAGACGGCAATTTGCTGAAAAATATTCTTGAGGCATTATCTGAACGCTATGGAGACATTGACTTTGTCAGTGCCCGGATGCCGTTTCATTACACTGACTACTATGCGGAGGAGATGGGATCGCCTCTGGAAAGGCGATTTATTTTTTTCGATACATTGATCAGGCCTGAATCATTGCCCGATGTGAAGCTATGTACAAATGATATGGAGGACAGAACTTTGGAGGGCGGAAAAAGACGGGTTAATATTGACCCCGGATATATGTCTCAGGCTCATTTGATATTGGCGACAGGCAAGGGCTATACTCACCGCCCCTACATGAGAGAAGGCATTTATGCCGATCTGACCCTGATCTATAGCGGGAAGTCCTTTCAAACTCTGCCTTGGACCTACCCGGACTATGGAGAAAAGCCGGTCATTGAAATGTTCAACAGGATTAGATCAAAATATCTCATGCAGTCGAAACATTAGGCTCATGTCCGAAGAAGCTGACCATAGTTTCGCGCAAGCCCCTGGCTTTAGACATGGGGTAAGCGGAACGGTATTCTGTTGATTATTAAATATCAGAAAGTTAATCTACAAGCAGAAGGACATATGAAACGATTCAAGACTAATACATTTATCTTTGAGCTGCCTCTGGTAGTAACGCCGGGAGACGAACGGCAGTTGCTGGCACGATTTGAAGCGGCCCGGAAGCTGTACAATGCCGTCCTAGGCGAGGCGCTGCGACGGCAAGGCCTCATGCGGGAATCGAAAGAATGGCAAAAGACAAGACTTCTGAAGGACACGAAGGAACGGTCCTCCACATTCCGTAAAATCAGCGCCGCCCATGGATTCACCAGCGCCTCTTTGTCCTCGTTCGGGACTAATTGCAAGAACAACGCGGGCTGGCAAGACAGGCTTGGCGCCCACGAAACGCAACGGATCGCGGAGCGGGCATTTACCGCGGTCGAGAATTACGGCTTTGGATTACGGGGCAGGCCCCGCTTCAAGGGGTTATCACGACCGATACACTCGATAGAGGCGAAAACAAAAGATGCGTGCATCCGCTGGAAGGAAGGTAGCGGAAGTATTGAATGGAACGGCCTATATCTCCCGGCAAGTCTGGCACCATCGGGGAAAGACGAATATCAGGCCGAAGCCCTCTCGCATGCTACAAAATTCTGCCGGATACTCTGGCGTGTGGAGAAAGGCAGGCGCCGCTGGTACGCTCAGCTTGCACAGGAAGGCTTGCCACCTGTGAAACATCAAACAGGTCTCGGCAAGGTCGGCATGGATGTCGGCCCCTCCACCGTGGCGATCTGTTGCGGACAAACCGCCGAACTGGTTTCTTTCTGCCCGACCATCGAACAGCCCTGGAAGGAAGCACGAAAATTACAGCGTGCTCTCGACCGAAGCCGAAGGGCAACCAATCCGGATTGTTTCAACCCGGACGGCACATGGAAAAAGGGCAAAAGGCAAACCGTCTTCTCCAATCGATACAAGAAGACCCGAAACGAACTCGCCGAGGCCGAGCGCAGGCTTGCCGCCGAGCGAAAAAGGTCACACGGAGAGCTGGCAAATGCCATTATTTCTCATGGCAATACCGTACAATCGGAACGTATCTCTTATAGATCATTCCAAAAGAACTACGGACGGAGCGTTAAGGTAAAGGCCCCCGGAATGTTCATCGCCATGTTGCACCGCAAGGCTGAAAGCGCCGGCGGAGCATTTGTGGATCTGGACACCCGGGACCTGAAACTGTCGCAATACGACCACCCGACCGGGACATTCACGAAGAAGCCACTAAACCAGAGATGGCACGTCCTGGGAGACGGCAGCGGCATAGTTCAAAGAGACATCTATTCGTCGTTCCTCGCATACTGCGTTGAGGATAACCGGCACCATCCATCCCATATCGATGAGATGTGGGCAGATCAGGAACCTGTGCTGCGACAGTCGGGATGGTACCGTAAAGAACCTGCGAGCGGAGACGCGAAAGCGTTTCCCCCGGTACATCCGGCAGAGCGGGTC
>JBEKOL010000109.1:0-3729 GCA_049521775.1 Syntrophales bacterium | reverse complement strand
TGAAAGTCTTGCATGGCCGCAATTTAGTCAGGGTCAATTATACTTCGCCAAGTTAACATGGAAGTCAGTTAATGCAGCATTTTTTGTGTGAGACTTTGTGTGAGAAAACCGTTCCAAAATTAGCAAAAATCGGCAAATATCTGCTAAAGGCTGATAAGTAAAGAATTAATATATTCAGAAACATACAAAAAATGAGGAAGTTAGAAGACTCGCGGGGTGCGATTCGTAATCAGTAGGTCGCCAGTTCGATTCTGGCCATCGGCTCCGAAAAACAAGGGGTTACAGACTTAAATCTGTAACCCCTTGATCTTTTTCTACCCTATATCTACCACAAGTAAACATTTATAGTGACCTCGAATGAGTTTTGCCATTATCCCTGATGGATTGTTTCTTTCACCTACAAGTCCGTAAAAATATAAGTCTTAAAAATTACTGAATACTGTTTGTACCGTTTAATATGCCACCATCTATTTTCTATCTAACTCTTTCTTTACGGCCAGTCCCAGTTTCTCTATGACGTAGGGCTTTCTTACATAGGCGCCCGCACCGAGGGCTTGTGCTGCACGCACTCTATCCGACTCCGAAAATCCGCTTACAATTATCGCCTTCTGTTTCGGATGGATTTCAAGGACACTCCTGTACGTATCCAGTCCGTCCATACCCGGGTCCATAATCATGTCTAAAACCATGAGATCGACCTTGTGTTCCTTTAAGTACGCTATTGCTTCCTCACCACTGGAAACACTCGATACATTGTAATTAAGCTTCCTGAGCATACCGGCCGCCAGGTCGCGCTGCCCCTTGACATCATCCACAACCAGAATGGATTCGCCTTTTCCCATGTATTCGGACATTGCTATGGCGGCAGCTTCAGCAGTGATGTCTTCCCTCGTTACGGGAAAATAAAGGGTAAAGGTACTCCCTTTACCTTCTTCGCTCTCCACGTTAATGTATCCGTTATGATCCTTCACAGTACCCCAGACCACCGCCAACCCCAATCCAGTCCCGCTCCGCCCCATGACCTTCTTCGTATAAAACGGCTCAAAGATGCGTTTCAGATCAGCCGCCGCTATTCCTTCACCCGTATCGGAGACGGAAAGGAGGACATAATCCCCCTCCTTGATTTCATCATGTCCCTGAATCGGCCTATCCAGATACTGATTGGCTGTTTTGATGGTCACAATGCCGCCTTTCGACATGGCCTCGCTCGCATTCGAAACCAAATTGAATATGGTCTTGCCGAGATGCACGGAGGAACCGGAGACGTTCAGCAGATCCGGTTCAAGATCGGTCTTGATCTTTATAGAGGGATGATAGGAGGATAAATTTTTAAACTCCGGCGACTGTTGAGAATCAGAGATGATCTTGTTCAGGTTAAGGACTTTCCTGCCGGAGACTCCCCTTCTCGCCAGGGTCAGCAGATCCTGAACAATCGCGGCTGCCCTCTGCCCTCCCGCCATGATATTCAGGAGTTCGGGTCTGATCGAACTTGACTTATCAGCATCCATAAGGAGCAGCTCCGAATAGCCGACGACAATGCCCAGTACATTGTTCAGATCGTGGGCGACGCCTCCTGCTAGGGTGCCCAGGGCTTCCATCTTCTCTGCACGCTGTAGACGCTCCTGCAGACTTTGTTTTTCCTCCTCCATCCGCTTGCGCTCGGTGATGTCCTCCACAATGCCGTCGTAACGGATGATGTTACCCCCTTCATCGACAATGGCCCTGGTGCTGTTGGAAATCCAGACCGCTGTATCGTCTTTGCGACGTGCTTTGAACTCAAAATTCTGCACTGCCGCTTTCTCTTGGAGAATCTCCATATACCGAAGCCGGTCCTCATAATTCACATAATACTGTTGAGAAATGTCGGAAATGGTAGATATGAGTTCTTCAGGTGACGCATATCCAAAGATTCGGGCAAAGGCAGGGTTGACGGTAAGAAAACTGCCTTCCGGCGTACTCTGGAAAAATCCTTCGACGGCATTCTCAAAAATGGAGCGGTACTTATCCTCACTCTCCCTCAGCGCTTCCTCGGCGTGCTTGCGCTCGGTTTGGTCCTCCGTATGGACGATAATCAAATCTGGAAGAATGAAACCATAATTTACAGACAGGAATCTCCCCGGTGCGAAGTGCTGGGAAGTTAATTCCCGTCTGATTGCGGATCGTTCTTTGTAGCAAAGGTTCATATCATTCAAGACCTGCGGCCTGTTTCTATAAAGTTCCACGGCGCTCTTTCCGCGAATGTCGGCAACTTTGCCGTTGGTCATTTGAATAGCAGATTTGTTAAAATCAACAAGAATGAAGTCGTCCTTCTTTTTCTGCCAGGTGAAGGTGGGGATGGGACTTTCTTGATACAGGTTTCTGAAGCGTTCCTCGCTCTCCCGAAGAGCCGCCTCTGCCTTCTTGCGCTCGGTGATGTCCACATGTGTCCCCACAAGCCTAAGGGCGTGGCCCTGCTCATCGCGCGTAACACACTTGCCACGGCCCATAATCCAACGCCACTCCCCGTTCTTGGCTTTCATACGGAACTCAACTTCAAAATGTTCTCGCAGGCCTTCAATACACTCCATGTTCATCCGCATAGCATTCTCGCGATCATCGGGATGAATCAGCTCCTGCCAGGAGTTACCTTTCACGGGGAAATCGCCCACCTCGTAGCCAAGCATGTGATAGTACTTCGGACTGAAATACCCACCGTCAGTCTTGATGTTCCAGTCCCACAGGCCATCGTTGGTCGCCTCCATGCTTAGCTTGAACCGCTCCTCGCTTTCCCGCAGAGCCCCCTCGGCCTGCTTGAGCCCGGTGATGTCGCGTATGGATTCTATGGCCCCAACGATATTTCCCTCAGCATTGCGCAATCTCGAAGCCGCGCCATGTAAATAAGCGCCTTTCCCTCCGTATAAATTCGGAACATAAATCTCCCCGTAAACCGCATCCACACTCCTTCCAGCAATATCATACCCTCTCTTCTCAAGTTCGGCATCCGGTAAAAGGGTTAAATCGATGAGAACCGGCTTTCGTTCACCATAAAAGGGCAGGGCATATTCATATTCTCCCTTGCCAATCATCTCCGCCTTGGGAACCCCGGTCATCTGTTCTGCAGCCCTGTTCCAGGCAATGATTTTACTGTCCGTGTCAATCACGCACGTGGCATCCGGTAAAAACTCGATGATTTCATCCAGGCGTCTGTGCGCTTCCCGAAGTTTCTCCTCTGCCTGCTTGCGTGCTGTTATGTCCTGGAAAGCCGAGAGGATACATGGTTCATCTTCAATCTCAATGCTCACTGCAGAGAACAGCCCCGTATGGATATCGCCCGTCTTTGTCCTGATTTTAACTTCCTGATTGCGAATAAAGCCCTGTTTGTTGAATGTCTCTCTTACGCTTTCATAAGACGCGGATTCGGTGATACCCAGTGCTATTGAGTTCGAACCGATTAATTCTTCTTGGCTGTAGCCCGTGACACGGATATAGGCCTCATTCACATTGATGAAGCGTCCATCTTCCCTGGACCTGATCGCCATCAAAGAGGGATTTGCCTGGAATGCCTGAAAGAATTTCTCCTCCGATCTCTGCAATGTCTCCTCCGCCTGCTTGCGCTCGGTGATGTCGCGGGAAATGGAGAGAGCGGCCTGTCTGTCTAAATACTGGAACTGGCGGATGTTGCTCTCCACAGGGATCTTCCGTCCATTCTTCGTCAAATGAATCGTCTCCACGAGAATGTTTCCCTGAGAA
>JBEKOL010000108.1:0-4222 GCA_049521775.1 Syntrophales bacterium | reverse complement strand
CTTCAACATATTTCTTGAAGACCCCATGAAAGCTTGCAGGCACATAAACTTTCCCGTCCTTAAAGGTGCATCCTTCCTTATCCCCATCAGTGTATGCCGGAAGAAGGACATTCACTGCCAGCTTCTCCGCCTCGTTCTGCATCATCAGCACCATTTCTTTTGAGAAATCCGCAAATTTATCATATTCGAACAATTTTTCTATGCCCAGCTGCTCAAAGAGAACAAATTGCTGATCTCTTGTGTTAACAAGCAAATTGCTCATAAGAAACCTCCCTTCAATTACATCAGTTCACATTTTTTGCAAAAAAACTTTAGTCGCGCACTTCTGATGCCGACAAGAATAACCAAGCGCACAAG
This sequence comes from Syntrophales bacterium, assembly GCA_049521775.1. Taxonomy (GTDB): domain Bacteria; phylum Desulfobacterota; class Syntrophia; order Syntrophales; family UBA2185; genus Fen-1135. Next base: position 3,865 of record JBEKOL010000108.1, on the reverse strand, counting down.
CTACCGATCAACTATTCCTTAGGCCTTTGATGAAGATATCCAAGCTTGTATTGACGGTCGACCTGATCAGGTCGTCTCTCTTCGATTCCGAACCGACAAATATATATAATGAGATGATACCGTTGAGCAGCCCCCAGAGGGCGTTTCTGCATTGTCGCACATTTATGGACGACGGAAATTCTCCCGTGTCAATTCCATACTGAAATATTTTCTCCATGAAGACGGTCTTATTGGTGGATTTAATGATATGGTTCTGAAGATCCTCCGGCAAATTGCTATGGTTAGCATGGAGCATAAAGGTCATAAGGATCCTGAAGAGCTCTCTGTCCCGGAGGAAGAAGTCCACATAAGTAGAAGAGAGGCGAAACAGCATATCCGAAGCCTTTCCCCTGTCCTCAAACAAATCGGCTACCTTTTTGTGAAACTTGTCAATGTCGTTAAGAAGGATCTGACTATATATTTCCTCCTTACTCTTGAAATAAAGGTAGACTGCACCTTTGCTCAGTTCAGCCTTCCTGGCAATGCTTTCGACGGTCACGGATTTAAAGCCCTTTTCGAAAAACAGTTTCCTTGCCGCTTTGAGGATGGCGCTTTTCCTGTTTTCTTTCTCGCGACTTCTTCTTTTCTCAAATGCCAAGATAGTGATGCCTTTCGTTTTGAAACGAAAAAATGCTTTTGACGGTTATCAGGCTTACTACTATTGAATCTGAACTGTAGTCATTATATGACCGCTGGTCATGCATAACACCATGATTTAGACTATGTCAAGAAAATAATCTAAGATAATTAGGCGTTGGTCTATCTGGCGAGCGGATATCTTAATGAGTTAAATCTTAAATAGATTTCACTGACAGGACCATCGACAAAAGGCGAGGCGTTATGCTCGCACGGGGTCATGCCGGAGAGTCGCTCCGGGCAGCTACTTGAAGGAAGGTGAGAATATGACAGATTGTCTTTCGAAGCGACGGTTTCAAAATAAATTCATCACCTCCCCGGAAACAATCTTGATGTGGTTATCCCGGCTTTTGCGAGACGGAATGTTAGAGCCGTTAGAAGACATTCAAAACCGTACTTCATGCTCCGCCTGAAGTTGATTGAAGAGGCTTCTGCAAAGTATTTTGTGGGACAGCTGACTTCGGCTATGGTATGTCCATACCAGATGACCTGAGCCAGCATCTGATTGTCAAACACAAAATCGTCGGAATTTGCATCTATCGGCAGTTCCTCCAACAGCTGCCGCGAAAAAGCTCGATAGCCGGTATGGTATTCAGAAAGTTTCGCACCCATTAGAATGTTTTCCGCAAGCGTTAAAAATCGATTAGCAACATATTTCCAGGGTGGCATCCCGCCCTTTAGGGCATAACCTCCGAGGATCCTCGAACCCAAGACACAGGAGTACAGACCATTCCCGATCAGGGCTGCCAGCGCCGGAATCAGCATCGGCGTATATTGATAATCAGGATGCACCATTATGATAATATCTGCTCCCCGTTCAAGCGCCAGCCTATAACATGTCTTCTGATTCGCACCGTAACCCATGTTGCACTCATGAACGCATACCTGCACATTCGTGAGGGTCTTCGCAATTTCGGCAGTATCATCCTGGCTGGCATCATCGACAACAATGATCATATCCACGATTCCCTGGGCCATTACTTCGTCATAGGTTTTTTGGAGGGTCTGCGCCGCATTATATGCGGGCATGACAACTATCACTTTTTTATCTTTAAACATTGCGTTATACCACCTTTAATATTTTGCGCGCGTTATGCTCAATCTCAGTTTTTCATCTGCCCGAATCTTCCGATGCCTGACAAATAGTCGACGCGGGAAATCCTGTGATTTCATATCAGCGATAAATGGTTTTTCTCTGAAGAGACTTAAGATTATTAATAGCATACTCATAATAGGGATCGATTTTCAGGGCCTCTTGAAAATGTCCAATTGCCTCTCTATCTCTCCCCGCTTTTGCCAATGCCAGGCCCAGATTGTTATGGGTCACGGCGTTGTCTCTGTCAATTTTCAGGGCTTTTTCATAATAGCCTATAGCTTCTTCCGTCTTCCCCAGCCTGACCAAGGCGTCTCCCATATTGCGGTTGGCATAGACATAGTCAGGTCTGATTTTCAAGGCTTCTTGAAAATGCTCAATTGCCTCATTGAACATCCCTTTACCGGCCAAGGCTACGCCCAGATTGTTGTGCGTTATTTCATCATCTTGTTTTATTCTCAATGCCTCATGATAAAAATCTAACGCCTCATCTATCCTCCCCTGCCCTGCCAGGGCAATACCCATATAGCCGTAAGACCCTGCGTATTCAGGCTCTAATCTTATAGCATATTCAAAATGATAAATAGCCTCATTAAATTTACCCAGGTCAATTAAGGAGATTCCAAGATTGTAATGGGCACGGGAGTTCATATAGGTCACCCGCAGGGCATGGTCGAAAAGCGTCACACCGTTCTGCCAGTATCGGACATGCAGAAGAGTGCAAATCATTAAGCCCAAGATGACGGCGCCTGAAGATATGGCGAAGACAATCTTCCGCCGCGGCCATCCTCTTAGGAGATCGGGGATGCCCCAGGCTATAATAATAAAAAGGCCAATCATGGGCACATAGGCGTAACGGTCGGCCATGGCCTGCTTGCCCACCTGTATTATCCCGATGACAGGCACAAGGGTTCCCAGATACCAAAGCCATCCCATAAGTGCATACCGGTATTTATGGGCCATAAAGATCGCAAGGCAGGATATAACTGAGAGCAGCAAAACAGCTCCAATTATTTGAAACGAACCAAATTCCCTGGAATACGGATAAAAGACTGCGAGGCTCTCGGGCCAGAACATCTTCCCCAAATATTTTGCATAGGAAACAACTGCATTGGCCACGCGGTCGACGATAGGTAATTTATCAATGGAAATTGTAACATCCCCATGAAAGCTGGAGAGAAATGTTACAATACCGACGATTGCTGCGAGAATAAACAGGGGTATTTTTTCAAAAAATAGACGGGGGAACATCTTCCACGACGTGAGGCGTCCCATGGGCCAGTAATCTAAGAGCAATAAGGTGAAGGGGAATGTGACAATCATTGGCTTGGACATTAGGCCTAAGGAAAATGTCATGAGGATGAGGCAGTACTTGTATGGCGTCGGACGCTCCACGTAATAAGCATAAGACCACATCCCCATGAACCAGAAGAACGTGCATAATATATTCTTCCGTTCTGAGACCCACGCAACGGATTCCACATTCAGAGGATGAACAGCAAAGAGCGCTGCCACAAGCGCACTCTTCCATGCAGCACCGCTCATGCGCTTCAATACTGTATACAGCAGTATTGAATTCGCGATATGAAAGATCACGTTCGTCCAATGATGTCCGCCCACCCTGGAGCCGAAGAACTGATAATCCAACATGTGCGAAACCCATGTTAGGGGATGCCAGTAGCCCGTATGGATGTCTTTCAGCGCCCACAAAAAACTGTTCCACGTCAATCCGGATTTGACATAAGGGTTTCCCGCGATATAGTCAATGTCATCCAGGGAAATGAGGTCAAAATGCTGCACCGGCCAATATACAATAACGATAGCGGCTGAAATTATGATACATATCAAGAGATCTCGATATTTCTTGAAATCATCATCACTGCGCCTATCCCTATTTGACAGCATTGTTATTCCACCACGGCCGTTCAGATGACCTTACTCCGTCTTGCTCGTTATTACCAAGAAACGTTCGTAATCCTCCTATGTAAAAAAGCAAGTCTCTTATTTTTCATAGGCGAATGAAGCTTCTGTTCTTTTAAAGTTTATGTGTATAGCTCAATCTTTAAAATCAATCTCCTATCAGCAGACAGATCGATA
>JBEKOL010000107.1:0-4301 GCA_049521775.1 Syntrophales bacterium | reverse complement strand
AGTATTTGATGACGGTCGATGAACTGATGACGGAGGTAGGATTCAAGGTTATCAAGTAACCGGGAAGGAAGACGTGAATATTATTGCATGCATCAAACAGGTTCCTAACACCGATACCACGATCAGGGTGAAACCGGATGGTTCAGGGATCGATGAAACCGGCATCGAATGGGTCATGAATCCCTATGACGAGTTCGGCATTGAAGAGGCCCTGAGAATGAAGGAGAAACTCGGCGGAGAAGTCACCATCGTTTCACTGGGTCCGGCAAGGGCAATGAACGCTATCAGAACGGCCATGGCCATGGGAGCCGACAGGGCGATATATATCAACGACCCCGTCTTCGATGGCGCGGACGCCTACATGACGGCAACAGCCCTGGCTGCCGCCATTAAGACTATTCCCTACGATATTATCTTGTGCGGGCAGCGAGCCATTGACGACGACTCCGGCCAGGTGGGTGCGATACTGGCCTCGCTTCTTGATATCCCCCAGGTGACGTTTGCAACAAAGGTTGATGTTGAAGGCAATTCCATCAAGGTGGTAAGGCCCGTCGAAGGCGCCCAGCTCCTCATAGAGAGTCCCCTGCCATGTCTGGTTACAGCCGACAAGGGATTGAATGAGCCGCGCTTCGCATCCCTTCCCGGAATTATGAAAGCCAGGAATAAACCCGTTGAGGTCAAGGACGCGGCAATATTGGGTGTCTCAATGGATGTCAAGGCAAAGGTACTCAGGATCATGCCGCCCCCGGCCAAACCTCCGGGAAAGATTATCTCAGGGGATGACCCCGCAGCCAAGGCCAGAGAGCTTGTTAAGCTACTCAGGGAAGAGGCGAAGGCCATATAGGCCTTCCCTTTCAACGGCAATGCTTTCGTCGAAACGAAACATTCATCAAGCACTATACCTATCAGGCAGGTGCTTCTGGATTTATTAAAAAACGCAGTCTCCTGCGTATTTCACGATATTTCATACTGAACAGATTCCCGGAACATGTACCACATGTTAAGTTAGAATTCTTGACCTTGATGACAGCCGCTCGAACGAGGGAAAATTAAAATGTGTGGAGGCCTCAGTCGATAGCCAGCTTTCCTGCTTTCCCGCGATTTTCCTTTTTCCCTTCGTGAATCAAAATGCTCACAGCTTCCGGAGCGACTTTGAAATTCCTGCAAACGGCATCGGTAATGTCCTTCACCAGACCCCTTTTTTGCTCGACCGTTCTTCCTTCATCCGCTTCGATAATCACAATGGGCATATTTTGTCCCTCCTATTCGTATTTCAGTACACTATAAAGCATGCTAGCCTTCAAATACAAATTTAATTTTCCCCTCCCTCAAAAGTTCAAGAATCTATTATTATCTATAAATAGAGAATTGAAGATTAAAAAAAGATTAACTTCTACAAGAGGAATTAATCTGGAAAGAAGAATATTAATAACCTTTTAACTAGAAAGATTAACAGATTAACAATATATGCATTTAAACTTTTTTCAGAATGTAAAAGTAAAATATATAAAATATAGAGAATATAAAAAAATAAGAAATCTTGTTAATCTGTTAATCTTTACCAGAAAGGATTATTCTTATTCCATGTTTTAGATTGACAGGCCTTCTAAAAGTTAATCTATTTTTAAACTGGTTCTTCTTCTACAAATTACTTTTTATTATTGTAAGATTGATGAACCTTTTGAGGGAGGGGGAAACCGGCTATATTTATCTAAATAGTTTTTACTCAGTTCATTAATGATGATTTTCTTATTAAATGGTGTCTCAAAATCTCTGATTTAGGTTTTTACGGGGTTATAATCATTCAGCTATTGATGGCTAAAAATACGGTTCTTAGTAAACACAATGAAGTTGATGGAGGCTGGGATTGATAGAATGGTAAGTCCTTGACAACTTCCTGAAGTCAATCATACGGTAATTTTGATAGGCATACAACCTTTCAACCAGAAATCAATAAAACATTCTTGATTTTTGCTAATTGAGAGAATTAGAATTAAGATAATAGAGGTACTGTCATGAGCGATGAAACAAAAGACGCAAATAAGGTTGGCCTATCCAGGAGGAACCTATTGAAGGTGACCGCTGCTGGACTGCTTGCAGGTGCCGCAATACCCTTACTCCCCTATCTGGGGTCAACTCATTCTAACGCATCGGGCACTGGGAGGACAAAAATGTTGATCATCTACTACTCTCTAACGGGAAACACAAAATACATTGCGGAACAGGTACGGAAGAAAACCGGGGGCGATGTGTTTGAAATTGAGACCGTGAAAACCTATCCCGCCGAATATTCCGCACTTACAGAAGAGGCGAAGAGAGAGCTGCAGACTGGTGACCTGCCGGCATTGAAAAAAAATCCACCCGATATGTCATCGTATGATCTGATATTGGTGGGCAGTCCGGTGTGGTGGTACACAGTATCAACCCCGGTGATGAGTTTCTTAAGACAGGCGGACTTCGCGGGTAAGAAAGTTTCCGCCTTTTGCACCCATGAGGGAGGGATCGGGAAATTTTTCCCAGATTTCAAGGAGCAGGCTAAGAATGCCGTTGTCCTTGAAGGTCTCGATTTGTACAACGTGCGGCAAGCTAGGAGAGGCGAGTTTGATAAAGCTCTCGATTCCTGGCTCAGCAAGTTGCAAGGAAAGTAATGTCTCCGCCACTTTTCTTTAGAGATGAATTGCCCGATGGACGATCTGTAGTGCGATAACTTAGAAATTAAAAAAAGGAGCTGAACATGGCTGACAAAAACGAGCAACAAAAAGCCATAGACGAGTTAGCGGCGTTAGCACCGGAATTTGCGAAACTTACGCGGGACTTTCTTTTCGGTGATATTTGGGAACGTCCCGGCCTCTCGCAGCGCGATAAAAGCTTAATCACGGTCACATGCCTGGTTGCGTTGAATCGTATCGAGCAAGTCGAATTTCATCTCAGAAAGGCTTTTGAAAACGGCCTCACGAAGGAAGAACTTGTGGCTGCGATTACGCATATTGCTTTTTACGCCGGATGGCCCACGGCAGCCTCGGGGTTTAGTCACTTGAAGAAAGTAATTGATCAGCAATAGATTGATTGAAGCTTACTTGGTTCGCGTTAGCGAGGACACTCTGCTTCTTCCTGTAAGAAAGTTTTAAGAGTTAAGCGAGGAAAAAGGAGATCGCAATGGGCAATGTTATCGTCGTCATCGGTGCCGGCTCGATCGGTCAGGCGATTGCGCGGCGGGTTGGTGTGGGAAAGCATGTCCTGCTGGCTGATATGCGGTTAGAGAACGCCGATGCAGCGGCAGAAGTCCTGGGTAATGCGGGCTACGAGACAAGCACCGCGACGGTAGATGCGTCCTCACGCAAGGCGGTGCATGTGCTTGTCGAGATGGCCATGAGTCTTGGTGAGGTCACCGGGCTGATCCATGCGGCCGGAGTTTCACCGTCGCAGGCCTCGTCGGCGACGATCCTCAAAGTCGATCTGTATGGCACGGCGCTCGTGCTGGAGGAGTTCGGCAATGTGATCGCCCGCGGTGGCGCTGGTGTCGTTATCGCGTCACAGTCCGGACATCGCCTTCCGCCGCTCACCGTCGAACAAAATAGAGCGTTGGCCACTACGCCCGTGGAGGAATTGCTCAGTCTTCCCTTTCTTCAGTCCGACCAAGTGAAGGATTCTCTTCACGCGTACCAGCTCGCGAAGCGCGGGAACTCTCTGCGGGTAATGGCCGAGGCGGTTCGCTGGGGCAAGCGTGGCGCGCGAATCAACGCGATCAGCCCCGGCATCATTATGACCCCGCTCGCCAAGGAAGAGCTCACCGGGCCCCGCGGGGAAGGGTACCGGCGCATGATCCAGGTATCTGTGGCTGGACGCGCTGGGACTCCAGACGAGGTAGGAACTGTCGGCGCGCTGCTCATGGGCCCGGACGGCGGCTTCATCACCGGCAGCGATTTCCTCATGGATGGTGGAGTGACTGCCGCCTATTGGTACGGCGAACTGGCTCCTCAATGAGTGACCAAGAATCAAGTCAACGAAACGCGGGGTACCCGCTGGTGGTTTACAATATTATTAATAAAACCCAGAATATAATTGTGAGGTGAAGAATATGAGGAGTCAGGTTTATTTTGTAAAGGTGGTGGATGCCGACAACATTAGCGAAGTAAACGCTAAGCTAAATCTACTATTGGCAAAAAGTGATGTAACAGGTGGTCTGGTTTCTTAGGACAGGAGACAGGGATTTATAAGTGGGAAACTGCTCCGGGTTGATGTTCATGCTGCAGCCTGTTTCTGCAGTTGGGTGCTGAAGTAAACCATAGCCGGGGTCTTCC
>JBEKOL010000106.1:0-4345 GCA_049521775.1 Syntrophales bacterium | reverse complement strand
AATAGAGCAGCGCCTTGGCGCCGACCCGACCGACCTTCTTCATATCCTCCATGCCGGCGATGCCGGTTACCACGGTACAAAAGATAACCGGTGCGATGATCATCTTGATCAACTTGATGAAGCCGTCGCCCAGCGGTTTCATGGCCGCGCCGGTTTCGGGGTAGAAATACCCGAGCAGAACACCGATGGAGATCGCCGTCAATACCTGGAGGTACAAACTCTGATAAATTTTTTTTCCTTTCATAGCGTATCCTCCCATGTCATCGATATGATTCAGCAGACTGAATTCGTTCTGTAATTACTCTCTATCACTCCGTTTAGACATATTTTTGATAAACCGGCTGATACATCCGCGACTTGATGTATTCCAGCAAGTCTGCGGGTCTCTTCTTTCGCGCTAGACTCTGGCTGTAAGCGACTTCAGCTACGGCTGTTGCAATGACAGCGGACACTTCCTGAATCCGCTGCAATGATGGGAATATCCGGCCCTGTGCAAGATCACTCTCCAGAACCTGAGCAGCAAGCGACTTTGCTGTCGCGAGGAACATCTGGTCGGTGATGCGCTTTGCTTCGCATGCAATGACGCCCAGACCTACTCCCGGGAAGATGTAAGCATTATTGCCTTGACCCGGAATGAAGGTCGTTCCCTTGTAAGTGAAAGGCGGGAATGGACTGCCACTGGCGAAAATTGCGCGGCCGTCCGACCAGGTATAGGCTTCTTCCGCCGTGCATTCGGCCTTAGATGTTGGATTCGAGAGCGCAAATATCATCGGGCGTTCGTTGAGCTTTGACATGGCTTCAACCATCGGCTGTGTGAATCCTTTAGGAGTGCCCGACACGCCGATGAGAGCAGTGGGTTTAAGCAATTGGATTGCCGCCAGGAGATCCGGGCAGTGGGGATTTTCATGAGCGTAGGGGAGTTTGTGCTTGACCAGATCCGTGCGGCTCTTTACCACCAGACCCTTTGAATCCATAAACCAGCAGCGCTTGCGGGCTTTGTCCTCCGGCATACCGTCGTCGATCAGCGCGGAAACGATAAGATCGCCAATGCCGATGCCGGCTTCGCCGGAGCCAAGGAAGAGAAACTTTTGGTCCTTGAATTGCCCCTTGGTCAGGCGGAGTGCGGAATAAACACCTGCCAGCGTCACTGCGGCGGTGCCCTGAATGTCATCGTCGAAGGTGCAGATGCGGTCTTTGTATGCGTGGAGAAGACGGAAGGCGTTGATATTCGCGAAATCCTCGAGCTGGATAAGCGCTCTCGGGAAAACCTTCTGCACGGCTTTGATGAATTCTGCAAAGAATTTATCAAAAGCCTTTCCGCGGGCTCGTTTCTGCAAAATGCCTGTGTAAAGAGGGTCCTTCAGCAAGGTCTCATTTTCTGTGCCTACATCTAGGAATACCGGCAAGGTATAAGCAGGATGAATACCTGCACAGGCCGTGTAGAGTGAAAGCTTGCCGATGGGGATGCCCATGCCGAAGGCGCCAAGGTCGCCGAGGCCCAGGATGCGCTCTCCGTCGGTCACGACAATGACACGCACGTCCTTGTAAGGCCAGTTCTCCAGAATTTCGGCTATTTTACCTTTGTCATTCAATGAGATGTAGAGGCCGCGTGGGCGGCGGAATATGTGGCCGAATTCCTGGCAGGCCTTGCCGACGGTGGGTGTGTAGACGATGGGCATCATCTCTTCGATATTGTTCATGAGGACGTAGTAGAAGAGTGTCTCATTACGGTCTTGCAGACCGACCAACTGAATATAACGTTCAAGTTCGTTGGGTTTCTTCCGGAAATTATCCATAACTCGCCCCGCTTGCTCTTCTTGGGTTTGAACGTGAGGCGGCAGTAGACCTCTCAGTTTCAATGCATGGCGCTCAGACTCGGTGAAGGCAGTGCCCTTGTTGAGCATCGGATCATGGAGAAGGGTTACGCCCATGGGGTATTCCTTATAGTCGCCGCTGCAGATGATCAAATCATCGACCTTCTCAAAATACGTGGCCTTGGGCAGCACCTGTCCGGTTATCGGATGGTACCATTTATAGTAAACCCAGCCGCTCCCTTGTGCATTGGCGGTTTTAATGATCTCTTTTATAAAACTCTTGCCGTCATAATCCTTTACGTCGGAGAAATCCTCCCCTACGAACTTTTCATTGACCCCATGAGCAAGCATGGTGCCGTTGGGGTTCAATACATAGATGTACATTTCATCCTGAACAAACTTCCCATAGGGGTTTGTGTATTCGGCAAGAGCTATTCTTTTCCCTGAAGCCATAAAAAATGCCACGGCCTTTTCCACCCAGCTTTTGGAATCTTCTGTAACTCTTTCGGTCATGATTCTTCTCCTTTCCTGCGTTGTTCCGAATGTAAACCGGTCATGCGAAACCTGAAAATGCCGAATCGCCGCCACTTTGGATAGCGACATAGCCGAATTTAATTTCTGACTCATTTGCTGGCGAGCCCTTATGAACATCTATAATTACGAGTTCACTGACCGAATTGATTTTGATGTCAGCTCCCCAATATGGTCTTTTCACAAAACTCTGAGGATTTTTCTCTGCAAGTAGTTAGTTTTCTTTTAAATATTCGTCAGCATTCTTTTCCTTAGCAAAAGAAGACACGCTGACGTGATACTGCATGAACATGAAACAAATAAGACTAAGAGTTGATATTCCGAAGAGTCTTATCGCTTTCACAACCTGCCTTCGAGGTGGGCTATAAGCGCAAAAACCCCGCTCTCTTTGTCAGAAACGGGGTTTCACTCATCAGTCCATAGTAACCTCACGCAAGGTTAATAGGTCCATGAATCTTAATCTATGATATTACATATATGTTTTTTAAATATCACGATTCCCATTTGAAATCTACAATGAAAATCAAAGATGGCAGGTTCTTGACTTCAGGAAGAACATCAACCCATCATCATTGGAAAAATTCAGCCTAAATAAATCTGCACCTTCAAACCGTTATCAACAAAATACAAACTTGTATATAAGAAGAGCCGTCCCGCCAGAGTGTGAGACGGCTCAATGAATTTATCAAGATGTGAAGAAATGGCCGGTCTATTTAACGGCGTCTTTCAATCCCTTGCCGGCAGTGAATTTGGGAATCTTCTTAGCCGCAATTTTGATCGCTGCGCCAGTCTGGGGGTTTCTCCCTTTTCTGGCAGATCTTTTCTTGACAGAAAATGTCCCAAAGCCGACAAGAGTCACATTTTCTCCCTTCTTCAAAGCCTTCTTAATTGCCCCAAAGATAGCATCCAAAGCTTTCCCCGCCTCAGCCTTCGTGCAGGTAAATTTCGCAACCTCAGTAATCAGATCTTCTTTCTTCATTCCTTCTTTCCTTCTTTCTCCCTTTTTAGTATTAGACTCGCAATAGGCGGCAATAACGTCTTCTTTCGTGAGAGCAACTTATTTGTATATAGAACTCTCTGGCCTTGTTACTGCGTGCTGGATTATTAGAGTGTTTAACAGAAATTGCAAGAATTTTATCACGTCCCACTTATTTATTATTGATTGAAAGATTGAACGAATGGCCTGAATCAGAAAAACGACATTCAGGATGAAACATGCAATTTCTGATGATAGGATAATGCATTATGGGTTATCTGTAAGCGATTTATGAACCCCAAAGACCTCCTCGTTACAATTGGTTATGTTGAGTGATCCTATTTCTCGTGAAGGATGTCCATCCATCGGATCGCTTCGGAATCGGTGATCTTTCCGAGGTAGACCTGCGTGGTCTTTAAATCCTGGTGCCTCAAGATTACCTTCGATACTACTTCCAGGGGTACACCGTTTCTGCTGGCATAAGTGGCTGAGTATCTCCGGAAATCATGGGGCGACACATGGACATTCAATTTGGTTCCCAGTCCTCTGACAAGGGACCTTGCCGTCGAATAGCAGATGGGGAATATCCTGTCTTCCGGCTGAAGGGCTTTCTCTTTGATGTACTCTGCCAGCTTCCTCGATACGTTCTCCGGCATATAGGCAATTTCCGTCTCCTTGCCTGATTTGGGTTCCCGAAGGGTGATGGTTCTGTCAGAGACATCCGACACCTTGATCTTCAGCAATTCACCGATTCTTAATCCACATCGCGCCTGAAGTTCCAGTATCAACTGGTCACGTTGCCTTTTCGCGTTGTAGATCATTTCTTCCACCGTTTCCCTGTCGAGGATCTTACGTGGTAACTGTTTCGGTGCCCTGAAGGCTTTGCTGAGCAGCGTTGTGTTGCAGGGATTCCTCATGTTCAGGGAGCAGCGGTCGATGATGAAGTTGTAAAAGGATTTTATCTGGGCATACCGGAGCCTGCGTGTGGATTTAGACAACTTCTGCGTCACACTTTCCAGAAAAT
>JBEKOL010000105.1:0-4392 GCA_049521775.1 Syntrophales bacterium | reverse complement strand
TTCGGGACAATCCCGCCGACTTCGCTTGGGTCTTCGATTTCAGAACCGGCAGGCAGCGCTCGATAGCCAAGAACAGCATTGCCTACGCAATGGCTGTGCGCTCCGGCGGCAGCAATGTGCCGAGGCCTACCTCACGTGGCAAAAGCTACGAAAATTTGCCTGAGCGCTCGCCGGATGACAATGGCGGCAAATCCTCATACTGATTGCTTCAACATGATCTTCGTTTCGTATCATGTGCCTTTCGCCAACATCTCCGCGCGTAATCTTTAATTGAGGAATCCATTTATCTCATATCACTTACCGCTTTCCGGGAGCTGCACCATTATTACTTCGCCTTTTGCGCGAATCTCGCCCTCCGCAGATAGCGTGACACTGACTGTGACTTTTCTTCCCTTGATTTCTTTAACCCTTCCCCTTATCTCCAGGACCGGCCCCATCGGCGTTGGTTTTAGATAATCAACTTTTAACGATGCTGAAACAAAGCGGGAAATCGGCCGGTCATCCGGAGAAAAGCCCTCCTCACGCAATTTGGCTGCCGATGCAGTAGCAGCCCCATGACAATCTATCAATGAAGCGATAAACCCACCATAGACGTAGCCGGGAAAACCGCCCGTGTAAAAAGGCTTGGGTGTATAATGGCATACGCTTTCTTCACCATCCCATAGACTCTTAATTTGCAAACCCTCTTTATTGAGCCGTCCGCAGCCAAAGCAATGCGCAAACTCATCAGGATAATAATCTTGAAAGGCTCTTAGCGCCATAACTTACTCCTTCCATCTATCGCGGTTTTCTTAGTCAAGGACAAATCCTTTCCATTAGCCTGTTGCTGAGGCTTGTGCCGTACGTCGAGATATACATTCCTTTACGCAGTCAATCTCCGGAGAGTAGGGCTTGATGTCGAGTACCGACGTTCCGTCATAGGCATCAAGGCCTCTCACGATTGGCCGGGCGCCATCCATGCCAAGAAAATCTATTACTGCAAAGCTAATCGGGTTCGGTCGGCTGGGTGAGCGTGTCGCGGTCCGCCCTGTCAAGCCAGTAAAGTCTGATCAAGTGCGGCATCTCTGCGACATCTTTTAACCCCTCGGCATATTCCGGAAAAATTTCAATCTCACTTGTAGTGGGAGAAGGCCTTCTCTGGTGCGGCGCATCGCCCTTCACCCGGTAAGGTGAATGTATCACACCAACGGGAACTAGCTCCATAGATTACGAGCAGTTCTCTCTTCTTAATCCTTCCATAGGGTTTGCCTTATTAGTATTTCCGCCCGGTCATGAGAAAGACCGTAAATTTCCGTGACCGTCCATCGGGTAAATCCCTTACAACGCTGGCCGCCGTCACATCCCGCACATCCTGAAATCCACCCTCAATGAAAAGCCGACGCATCTCTGATCTGTCAAAACCGTAATGGACTACTCCTGTCTTGTCTCTGTGAAATTCGCCCCCGTCGGAATCCAGGTCGGCAATACCTAAATGCCCTCCCGACAAGAGACAATTATAGAACTCACGGAAAATGTATCCGAGATCATCGATATGATGCAGAGTCATGCTGCAGACAACAAAGTGATATTTATCTTTCAGCGCGACGCTCTTTCCCAGATCGATAAATTCGGCTTTGACATTGGATAGCTTCCGCTCTGCGATCTTGGCTTTAAGGACATCGAGCATACCGCGAGAAGTGTCGGCTCCCGTGATGGTTCTTACACGAGGTTGAAGCTGCAAGGTAACCAAACCCGTTCCACACCCGAAGTCAAGGACGTCCATGTCGTGATTAAGCTGGACCTCGCTCATTATGGCTGTAGCGACGTCCTCGGCCAGTTTAACCCGTCCGGACTTCAGGTCATAGGATTCAGCTTCCTTGTCAAAATCTCTCTTCTCCATGTGGTTTGATAAGAAGTCTTTCTGGTTTTCTCAAGAAAGGATAATAGACACTTCACTCATTCGCCATCAATAATAGCGCCAGCCTTCAATTACTAATTTTTTGAACCCCAGAAAGGAAACCATCGCGATAGCCAATTCTTCTTCCGGCAGTCTATGAGGTATAAATATAGTCAAACCGTCTAAGCTTTCCTGTCTGTATTGATCCTGCTTACGTGGCTTCCCAAGCCTGACGGCTGGTTCCGGCTGGTATGGTATGCAGCAGCCGCCCGTTACGGTAACATATTCCAAGAATAACGAGCCGCCGTTTTCGAGTGCATATGCCTTTGCTTCCGCTGTAATGGTCAACATGTGTTTAACCTTATACATAGTATAACGATCCTGCCCTGAAAAATCAAGAGCGCAGAATCGAACGAACCCTTCTGAAACGCTGATTTTCATAACGAAGACGTAAGTGCGATATTGCAAATGATAATCAGCAATGACCATGTGCTCATTTTTCTTGACATGCAGGCAACTTTTTCTTTACAGTGAAGTTGCTAAAAAGATTTTTTCAAACACTGTCTCTAATATTCTATGGCAGCACACCGAGGTAATGTGCAACGAAAAGCACCTTCGGCATCTTGAAGTCACGGAGAGAGAATGGCGCGTAGATATGTCATAGCGATCCTGGTCATCCTTCTGAGTGTGGGTATGCTGTCGGTCCAGTGGGCTGCAGCATCCTCAAAATTGTCAAAGTCGTCGAAATCCCAGACTGCACATAAAAAGAAATCCCGCGCTAAAGTCTTCCGGGCTCCCCAGAAGCTCGTTATCCGTTCAGCCTGCGCATGGGTGGAGGATCAGCGCACAGGTGAGCTCCTGGTTCAGAAACGAGCGACGGCGGTATTGCCCATTGCCTCCATCACCAAGCTCATGACCGCTATGGTGACGCTGGATGCCCAATTGGACCTCCAGGAATCGCTCACCATTGAACCCGAAGATGTGGACACTCTTCGTCACAGCCGCTCCCGCCTACGGGTGGGTACCGTCATTACGCGTGGAGATGCGCTGCTGCTGGCCTTGATGGCCTCCGAGAACCGCTGTGCTCATGTTCTCGGGAGTACCTACCCCGGCGGTATTGACGCCTTCGTTGCCGCCATGAACACCAAGGCCCAGTCACTGGGACTCACGGAGACGCGATTTGAGGACCCCGTCGGGCTTTCCAGCGGCAACGTCTCCACCGCCCAGGAGCTGGCGCGGATGGTGGATGCTGCCTACCAATATCCTCTTGTCCGGGAATTCACTACCCGCGAGGATGCCACGGTCCAATTAGGTTACCGCTCACTGAAGTTCCGCAACAGCAATCGCCTGGTCCGGAGCCCTCGCTGGCAGATCGGCCTCTCCAAGACGGGCTTCATCGATGAGGCAGGACGATGCCTGGTGATGCAGGCCCAGGTGGCCCACCGCCCCGTGCTGATCGTGCTGCTCGATGCTCAAGGCAAGCTGACCCGCTTCGCAGACGCCGACCGCATCAAGCGGTGGATGGAGGGACCGCCGCCGCCACGACAAAAACATAGGGTATAGCCAAGTCCATTATCACGCATCCATATAGCATTATGTAACGGGGAAAAGACAAACGAATAATGCTGATGCTCTGTCTTATCTCTCGCCTCAAATAGAACAATGACTTAACGTCTAAACACTTTGTGCATTTTTGTAATAAGATCGTTAGTATTCACGAACAGATAAAAGGATGAAATAAATGAGAGATACAAATTACGTACGTGAAATTTCGCAAGGCATTTATTCTTCGTCACAAAACTCTGAGCCCGGATCGAACGTCTATACATCAAAGCTCACAGCCAGGAAGAGATTCGATTCGCATGGTGGAAAGATGGGAACCTTGTTATGCGTCCCCTCCACCCAACGGAGGATGAGTTGTGGATTCTAATTCGTAATTCGGTTAAGAGCGGCGCTTTCTCTGTTGATTTTCCCTGCCGCCTGAAAGATATTTGCAGTAGCTGAACAAAGCAAGGAATGGGACTGGCCGTTTTCAAAAATGCTACTCGATTTATTCGCAGCAGGGTCACATGAAGACAAAGGAACAGACATGCAAGCATACAGAATTCATAAGATAGTCATTGCCGCCGATATTGCAGAAGAGGCCTGTGACTTTTATCGCGAGGAAATAGGCGGCACCCTGCCGGATGCGATTGAAGAGCTGCCCTATTTGATGGAAGTATGCTGTGACGACGGAACCGTTAAAACGGTCAAAGAGCGCATCAAAGAGGAACTGGACGCCCGCAATTCCTGGCTCTTAATGGGAATCCCCTGCGAACTCTACCGACCCTTTCTCATCGGAACCCTGCCATGACGAGTAATTCCAATGCGTAAGATTCTCGCTCTCTTGTGTGGGCTATTGATCTACTGTACCCCTCTATATGCACAGGAGCTTTATCTGCTTGGCGGATCACTCGGAGATACCGCGAGCAGTGACCGCTCATATAGCTGGTCTCTGGAATACATGCAGGCGTTGG
>JBEKOL010000104.1:0-4544 GCA_049521775.1 Syntrophales bacterium | reverse complement strand
AAAGAGGATGGTAAAGCTCCTGTCAAGGAAGGGACCGAAGAAAGAACCAGAGGTGATAGGGCAGCCACTGCCTGCCTTATGTCTGCTTTTCCTGCTTCTCCTCGTCCGAGTCTTCAGGGAGAAGAGGTTTACACATAGTGTGGGGTGGTATGAAACCTGCTTGGGCGGTTAGTTTTTCAACAGCCTGTCAAGGGCTGACCCCACCAGAAACGCTTTCAGGACAAAAGAGTCATTGACTCCCTAAAAGTACAACAGTAGAATTCAGGTGAGGCATCACCTATGAAAATACGTCATATTAAGATCAACAATTTCCGGGGGATTAGAGAGCTAGACTGGAGTTTACCGGATAGCTCCTTCTTTTGCTTCATCGGACGCGGAGATTCAACGAAATCGACTATTCTTGAAGCAATACGTTTCGCTTTTTATCCCCAGTGGAGTTTGTCTTTCGATGATTCGGACTTCTATCTTTCGAAAACCGAGCAGCCCATCTCCGTTGAAGTGACTATCGGCGATCTTCCAGATGAATTTCTGGATCTCACGAAGTTCGGACAGTACCTACGCGGGTGGAACCCATCTACGCTTGAGCTTCTTGATGAGCCTGGACCGGAGCTTGAGGACGTTCTGACGATTCTGCTTGAAGTCGATGAAAGTTTAGAACCAAAGTGGCGGATCATAAACGATCGACGGAAGGAAGGGGTCGAATTTAAGGCGGGAGACAGGGCGAGGGTCAGCGTCGGCTATATTGGAGAATATTCCGATAGACACCTGACGTGGAGTAAAGGTTCGGTGCTTTCCCAATTAACCGAGGCGCAGAGTATTAATTCTTCGCTGGCGGGTGCTGCACGTGCAGCGAAAGGCGCCTTGGACGGCAAACGTGCCACTGATCTCATAGACTTCGATTCCACTGCCAGCAAAGCGGAAACTGTCGCCAGAGAACTGGGTATAACCATAAGCGACAGCTACAAAGCGCATCTTGATATTGGGGCAGTGAATATAAAACTGGGGGGACTAGCACTCCATGACGGAGATATTCCTCTTCGTCAATTAGGTTTAGGATCGAGACGCATGCTGACCTGCGGATTGCAGACGCAGACTTTGAAGCAAACGCACATCACCTTGTTTGATGAAATTGAAACAGGATTGGAACCATCCCGGATTGCAAGGTTACTTAAATATATAAAAGAAGACAAGACTGGCCAATATTTCTTCACAACACATTCACCGGTCGTACTAAGGGAGTTGACTATAAATGATCTGTACGTGGTCCAATATCACAAGGGCAAGACCGACATCATCAGAACTAATAAAGCTGCTATAGCCGACTCTGTCCAGGGCAATATTCGTTCTGGAGCAGAGGCTTTTCTTTCAGCTAAAGTGATCGTTTGTGAAGGAGCCACGGAATTTGGGTTGTGTAGGGGCCTGGATAATTATTGGCTAGAGCAAGACAAACCGAGTTTCTCTTATCGGGGCGTGGCCTGCATAGATGCGAGAGGCGTAGATAACATTAAGAATCTTGCGAGTAACATTAATGAACTGGGATACGCTGTTTCCATAATTATGGATTCTGATTCGCCCCAAAAGTTTTCCTCGACCGACGCCGATGATATGCGCAGGGCAGGAATCGAGATTATTACGTGGGAAGGAGAAGTCTCCGTTGAAGAGAGGATAATAGCTGATCTCCCCTGGAAAGCAATAGTGGCATCCGTTAATTTAGCAAAAAGTATTCATGGCGAAAGGATCATTGATCAAATCGGCACGCAATACAGTTGGGGATTCGAGAGAGACTGCGAAAAATGGACTGACACAGAGCAGATTAGGAACGCCATCGGAAAGGCCGCCAATAAAGGTGAGTGGTTTAAGCGACAAGACAGGGCCGAGGCGTGGTTCGGGGAGTTTAAGGATTATCTCAATTTGCCAGAGATGGCAAAAAAAGATTTTATGAAGAAAGCTTCGCTATTGCGGAAGTGGATCGATCATGAATGATTTGCCAGTCACACTCGCCCAGAATCAAGGGAGGGGTTATGTTATAGCCCCGGCCGGTTTTGGAAAAACGCATTTAATTGCTGAAGCGGTCCAAAGAGGCACCGGGCGTGCATTGATACTCACCCACACATACGCTGGCGTTAATGCTTTAAAGAAGAAAATGCGAGCGCTTGGCGTCTCTACGTCAAAGTACCAGGTCGATACCATCGCAAGCTGGTCTCTTCGGCTCTGTCTTTCGTATCCCGGAAATTCAGGTTGGGCTATCGAGCACCCAAATAGCGATCAATGGGCTGCTTTGTACGGTTCGTGTTCACAGTTGTTGACTAAGGGTTTTATATTGCGGGCTATACGGGCATCCTATAAAAAGGTCTATGTAGATGAATATCAGGACTGCACCAAAGCCCAGCACGCCATGCTCATGCGATTGGCTGCGATGTTACCATTCTGTCTCCTGGGTGATCCATTGCAGGCGATTTTTGATTTTGCTGATGAACCAGTTGAATGGGAAAAAGATGTATATCCATATTTCACATCCTTGGGCCAATTAACAAAGCCTTGGCGTTGGCATAACGCGGGGTCTAAAGAAATTGGAGATTGGTTAAGCGATGTCCGCCGGAAACTGGAACGACAAGAACAAATCAGCTTATCGTCATCGATTCCGAAGGGAGTAAAAGTCTGTTGCGTAGATTCGGAAGAAGCACAGGATAAGAAGCAATTTAATACATGCTGGTACTTCAATTTGAAAGGCACCGAAAAGGTTATCGCTATTCATGGCGGTTCAGCGGAGTTAAAAAACAAGGGCCATTATTTGGCTCGTAAACTATCTGGAACATTTTCTTCAATCGAAGAAATTGAGGGCACTGTACTTTTTAGTTTCGTTAAGAAGGTATCCAAGGCCCGAACCCCTGCGGGAAAAATGAAGCCTGTTATCGATTTTGCGTCAAAATGCATGACAGGAGTAAATGAATCACTATCGGCGGGAACAAAGCGGTGTGAAGTAGTCAATTCTTCAAAGAAGCTCAAGTGTCCGGCAGTAACAGCAGCGGCAAACAGTTATCTCGTTTGTCCTTCCAGCGATAACCTAAAAAACTTCCTGACGGCCCTAAAGAAGACCCCATCGGTGCTTCCCTTTAGAAGGGACTTACTGAATCGCACCATCCATGTACTTACTTTGCACTCCCAGTTTCCCGAATTAAGCCTTGAAGGAGCGGCCATTAAATATCAAGGAGTTTTCAGACACGGCGGCCGGCCTGTCTCCTATCCTAAACTGATCGGTACAACTCTTCTTGTGAAAGGACTGGAATTCGACCATGCGATAATACTGGACGCAGCTTCATTATCCAGAAAAGAACTTTATGTAGCACTGACACGCGGATCAAAATCTATAACCATTATATCTTCCTCTAACGTTCTCCCGGCTCAGGCGCAGAAATCGACACCTGTTAAAGAGATCAGAGTTGCAGCCCAATAAATGAGACTTTTGTATCGAGTAGCTTCGCGCCAGATCCTGGATCACGGGAGATGCTCAGCAGAAGTTGTACTCCGCACCCATTCCCGTAATTCAGTGCGTTTCTTTCGGCTTTCTACCTCTCTTCTTGGGTGCCTGTTCCGGGGATTGCAGTCTCTTCACAACGATGTCAAAGACGTTAGCCGGCACTTTTCTTTTTGTCGGTAGCAATTTCTTGATCTGCTCGGCACTCATGCCATGCTTCTTCATGGATTTTCTTAACCGAGCGGCCCAGGAATTGATAGTATTCTCATCAACCCCGAGCATTTGAGCCAGATCCCCGATCTCCGCCCTGTTCCAATTGTCGATCACTGCTTGGAGTCTTTCCTCGCTGACCTTCGTTTCCCGTCTGGCCATATTCACCCCTCGCATTTTATTTTCGTTTTATATTATACCCATAGCTAACCAGTGAAGGAACAAAAAAGGATTACGAAACGATGGATCGATTCCTAATCCTGGTACGCCAGCCATGAGTCACGTCGCAAAGCATGATTAATAGGGCGCGAATCGGTGTTTTAGGAGTATTAACCACGACCACGACAAAATCAAGAGGATTTAGAAGGAAGGCAGAAGGGGACGTCCGTAAATAAGTAAATAATTACCATCTCCCCTCCCAAGGGGAAACCGGCCAGTACGGCCTATGAAACAGAGTCCTTTGCCCGGCTCATGACGCCTTGACGCTGCCCGGTCTGCTATTATATCCTAGCACCCGGCACTGTGAACTATCCCACGCTCGGGACGCTTTCTACCACATCACGGCACGGGCAACGAGAAACGGAAGATATTCGGCGGGAGGAGATATCATCATTTTGGGTATTTCCATCGAGCCCTCGCAGCACATTCTTTATGAATGACGCTCCAAGACTTAGTCGAGATCATAGATTCTCTATCTCCTTGCTCAGTGGATCGTCCCGTCCTTTCCGGGCCAGTTAGGATTACGACGAAACCTTTCTCAGAAAATCCAGGTAAAGATTCAACGTTTTGTCGTCTGCATCTCTGACAAGAGAGTCGATGGCCTTCGATACCCGCTGCCTGGGTTCGAGTTCCGTCGGCA
>JBEKOL010000103.1:0-4636 GCA_049521775.1 Syntrophales bacterium | reverse complement strand
TATACATAACTACTGGTAATAATTAACTATTAGTGGTATACACTCACCTCACACGAACTCACTTGGGAGGTGAACATGAAGCGCTTCATCATCGAACAGTCTGACAAAGAATTTTATACCTCCAATTCCGGACTCGTACTCGTCGGCCATTGCATCAATGAGCTGTGCTCGTTGCCGGTTAAGGCCGGGAAAAGCTTTCCGGTAAGTTCCGGGGGTATTGGCATGGACGATATCCTTCGCAGCTATGTCGGACTCCTTTCCATTGGGCAAAGCGATTTCGAGGCCGTGACCAACCGCAGGGAAGACGACTATTTCAGGCAAGCCCTGGGAATTGGCAGAGTTCCTTCGACTGAGACTATGCGTCAGCGGCTGGACGAGGTTGCACCTGATCTGTTGGCTCTTGCCGATGCCTGTTCTGTGGAATTTCTCAAGAAAGCCCGAGTAACCATTACTCCTCTTGAGACCGGACATGTACCTCTGGACTGCGATGTCTTCGGTATGGACAACTCCAAGACCAAAAAAGAAGGAGTGTCCCGTATCTATAATGGTCGGGACGGCTATGCGCCGATAGCGGCCTATCTGGGGAGGGAGGGATGGTGCCTGGAGCTGGAGTTGAGAAAGGGCAGCCAGCATAGTCAGGAGGGGTTCATCCCTTTTATCAAGCGGGTTATTGAAAAGGCCCGCACCTTGACTTCCCGAAAGCTCCTGGCACGCTTGGATTCTGCCCATGACGCGCTGGATACCCGAGTTGCCCTGGCGGGACAAAGGAATGTCAGCTATATCATCAAGTGGAATCCCCGAAGGGAAGACCAGATTGAATGGGCGAACCGAATTTTCGAAGATGGAGAAGTTGTCTCGCCGCGAGAGGGGAAAAGGGTTGGTCTGCTTACCGTTCATATCCGCCAGGTCCATGAAGGGAAAACGTATCAATTCAAACGGGTGATGCGGGCAGTTGAACGTACTATCGACCGATCCGGACAACGGTTCCTTACCCCGGAAATCGAGATCGAGGGATGGTGGACCACTTTGGATCTGCCGATGAAGCATGTCATCGGACTCTACGAAGACCATGGAACGAGTGAACAGTTCCATAGCGAAATCAAGACCGATCTGGACATGGAAAGGCTCCCTTCGGGCAAATTCGCCACCAACGCCCTGATCTTGACCTTGGGAGGCCTGTCCTACAATATCCTGCGCTTCATCGGACAGATCGGACTTGTCGATGGACAGACCCCGGTGCGCCACTTGGCAAAACGGCGTCGAATCAAAACCGTGATACAGGAACTCATGTATTTGGCTGCTCGGCTGGTGAAGACAGGCCGGCGTCTGAAATTGGTCTTTAGCCGCCATTGTCCTGCGTTTGAGGCTTTCCTGAGCATCCACACACGCTTTACTTGTGGCTGAAGCCGCGAATTGGAACTAAGAGAAAGTCGAACGTATAGAAGATCGAATCACAAGTATAACTCTGCCCAAGGAGTGCCAAACACAAGATAATTATTATTTACAAGGAACCGTTATGGCCAGTTGAGCCGTAAATTGAGCAGCCTACTGACCTTGCTATCGGGTTGCCGTAAAGAACGAACGCCCCAAAATAACTCACAAGAAGTGTGCTCATTTTGAAGTCACGGATTCAGGGAAAAATAAGGATGCGGCTGGATTCAAGCCAGTGGCCGATCATCCAACAATTATGGTGTAGAGCCCTAAGCGCGTCGAAGCACTGCTCCAGTGTCGTATTCCATTTCCAGTGTCTTATAACCATTTTCTGTTAAATACTTTTTGCAAGCGTTTTTATCAGAGAGTTTTAGATGCAAATGCTCATAACATATTAGCTTTGGTTGTATTCTTTCAAAGTCAAACATCTTAAGTAGCTCATAGTCATAACCTTCGACATCAATCTGCAACAAGTCAATCCGGTCAACCTTATGGCGGTCCAATAGAGTGTCAAAGGTGACACATTGCACCATCTCTGTTATCACCTTACCCTGTTGTTCAAGATTTGGTTTAGCAAGGAGAGACGAATGAAGAGACGCAATAGCATGCTGCCAGTCATGTTCAATGTTCTCACTCTTGAGTTTGTATAGGGGTCGTAGTCCATCGTCCTCGGCGATAGCCACGTTTTCAAACTGGAGATTATCACTGTCTCTGTAGTTAATTATCAAACGTTCAAACTCCTTCTTTTGTGGCTCGACAAGGATTCCTTGCCATCTATACTTCTTGATCCACTTATGTATGGGATCACATAAAACGCCGTCGCAAGCACCAATTTGTAATACAAAAAAATCACGCGTGTCCCTTGAATGCTGCTCGATTATGCCCTCAAATCTATTGTGATTTGATTTCCATCTGTGCCTGTTGATAGGGTTATAACGAAGAGAAGCAAATACGTCTTGAATTCCTCCCAGACCATTCCATAGCCAAGAACCCCTCTTAACATTCCTACGCAGAAAGTCGGCAACAGACTCGATTGCAAGATACAAAATGTTCATTTTTGGCCTTCTTTGAGTTATAATTATAAACTTGAATAATGCGTCAACTTGACCCCCAACTGGAGCCGAACCCATTTCGGGGTCGGATTCCATCCAAAAAAGGTCTTGGAATGCCGAATGTCCGTAAATCATACCATATTCCACACAAAACCCGCAAGTTGGAATGCCGTTTGGACCATTTTTGACAGTTTAAGGACATCCTCAGATTTATAGAGTAGGGCAAGATCTGCATCGGTGAAAGGCATAAGGGCAAAGGCTGTAACTTCGCTCAAACAGAAACCATATAACCAGCCAATTGAATCATGAGAGGTAAATCTTGAATTCGTGAAAGAGGCTGGTCGGTGGAGGATCTGGAGTACACCTGGCAAGAAAATCTCCCCTTAGTATTAGCGTCGGTAAGAAAAGCAGCCCCAAAACACCGGTCGGGTAACGCGCTGGAATCGTGTCCGGCAATCACTGGAAACATCCCTCCCCGATCATCGGCTACAGAAAAACGGAGAAAATATTCTTCACCAGCCAATAATTCGCAAGTAACTCGGTCACTTAATAAAAGTTCATGTGGCATGTATTTTGTCGTCAAATAATTTTTTTTCCACCGAAATGGGCCTTATTAGATAAGTAGGGAGATCTTTTTTCCCGGTCAGGTTTTAAATTTTCCCCAAAGCCCCCGTCAAGGCCGTTCGCGGGCGGCAACGGTGGAAGGTATATGGTCGATAGATGACGACAATCGCCCCCCCGTCCCAATGCAGGGGCTTCAGGATAAAGTCGCCTTCCAAAATCCATTGATGGGGGACAAGATCATCCCGGTTCCTGCACCCAGCTTATTAACTTTAACCTAAAAGTTAATAAGATTTTTCGACCCGCATACCCTTTCCTATCCTACGTTTTATTACCTTTCGGGGGAGCTTCTCACCATTTCGAATAATTTATCCCATTAAGTATTACCAACAATCTGTTGAATACTTAAGGAGAAAAACCATGTGCAAGGGCCAGAACTGCAACCACCCCAAAAAAGGCGATATGATTCGTGTCCAGCCGATCACCAACATAAAAAATCTCAAGGCTATCAAAAAGCTTCTGGCCGACAAGCCGCGCGACCTGGCCTTGTTCACGGTCGGCATCAATACTAATCTCAGGGCAAGCGACCTGCTCCAGATCAAGGCCGGAATGGTCCGAAATCTAAAACCGATGGATGAAATCGAGCTGAAGGAGAAGAAGACTGGGAAACTGCGCCGGATCAGCCTGAATAAAAGCTGTACGGACGCTATACAGGCGCTTTTGAAGTCCCGTCAGTATACGGATTATGAGCCGCTTTTTTCCGGCCAAAGAGGACCGCTTGCTGTTCCAACGGTAAATGCACTTGTAAAAAGCTGGTGTAAAACGGTCAACCTTCAAGGTAACTATGGGAGCCACTCCCTCAGAAAAACCTTCGGCTATCATCAACGGGTCACCTTCGGGCGCGGCGTGGCTGAATTGATGGTTGTGTTTAATCACTCCAGCGAGCGCCAAACGTTGACCTACCTTGGTATTCAGCCTTCCGAAATAAAAAGCATTTATCAGAACGAGATATAGGTGCCCACATTTGCCAAGGAGTTAGGGAGCGGCATCGGTGATTTAAAAATTAGGTGGAAATTATGTTAGACGAGAAAAAGAGGAGAACAAAAAATGATTTTAGGTAAATTTTCAGTGGATACTTCATTGCGACGAGTAACCTGCTGTATTTGCGGGAATAACTGTTATGGAGTTATTGAACGCGACTGCACAACATTCCGGTGTGTGAATCATGAGTGCTCGAACAAGACAATATTGTTTCTCGCCCCAAACTTTTTTGAAAAAATCGCTGCAAATCGCAGCATATCTGGCAAACCAATCAGAGCAAGATTAAGCAAAAGGTTTTTTTTGAGCCTTCCCAAAGGTGTTTTCATCATATCCAACATTTTTGACGCCCCAGGCCAACCGACATGTTTCGAATCTGTATCCCCAGCCTCTGAACGTGAAAAACAATGGAACAGAATTGTATCACTTAAATGCGACAGGCGATTATGTTCCGTGTTTAAAAATGAGAAAGAAGCAATAGCTTACTTGAGTTCCATCTACAAAAGGTTGTCCAAAGGGAATTAGCCCGAAGTCCCACCATAGGCAAACCTGAA
>JBEKOL010000102.1:0-4899 GCA_049521775.1 Syntrophales bacterium | reverse complement strand
TGAAATCAAGTTTGGTACCTTTAGCCATGGCAAGCCTCCTTTGGGTATGTTTTTGTTCGGGACAAACAAAATATACCATCTAAGGTTGAGACTTGCCTTTTACTTTTTTATCATAAGGTCTCAGACGTATAGCCGGTTACCGCCGCGCAGCCCAATCCGTGCGCCGTGGCGACAGGACGCCCGTCTTCGACCTGCACCGTATAAATATAATCTGTAACCGATTCGAGAAGCCGTTTGTAGCGGCCCTCGCTCTCCCGCAGAGCCTCCTCCGTCAGCATTAGCTCAGCTTCCGATTTTTCGAGTTCCTGGATTCTCTGCTTTAAAAAGGAATTGTCTTCGATCAGCTTTTGATATGTCACTTGGTCATTCATTTGGTACCCCTTATCAACTGGATGACCTCCTCGACAGTGAACAGCCTTTGCATTATCTCGGAAGCATTGCCATCCGGTCGTCACGCCATCGCACGATTTCGTTTATCTTCAACTTCGCGACGGCCCGCGGTTCACTATCTGCTCTCTACCGGAAGCGTTTCGCCTTATCGCGATAGCACCAGATACTGCCAGCCCGCAACATGGCGGTCATTGTGGTAAAAGTTAGTAGAAGCCAAACGTGGGGGCGATAAAGTCATCGATTCACTTATAATTAATTCTGTCATGGTTAATCTTGTCAGCGCATTCCCGGCAGAGCAAAAATATCTTTTGTTTTTTTAAGTCTTCATCCACATCTACAACGAGACTCGAATGAATGTGAGTCCAGCACATTTGCTGCTCAAATGTTTCTGCAGAATATAATATGTTATCGCACGCACTACATCTAGGTTTTGGCCAAGACATAAGAGGCCAATCAACCTTGAATTCCTTTAGACTGTATTTTTTCAAAATTCTAATTACAGTATCTTTTGAAATATTTCTAAAAATTTCTATACCACCGCGATCTAAAACAGAATCTCCTCCCAGCTTCAGACATCCTTTCATAATTCATCCTCTCTGCAGGTGCTTGTTGAAGACGGCTATTCACATACACATCTCAATCCTTCTTTGACTCTATCAACTGCGGCGTTTGTTCATTGTTGTATTGCTTTCTCGCTATCCGCTCCACCTGGGGCTTGATATAACTGAATAAGCTGTCAAGCGTTTCCACATTTCATCCCGTTATGATCAATAGCGAGCAGTGAAAAAATAGAATACGCCGGTTATTGCTGTCACCTACAAAATCACACTTGGCTGTATCACTGAGAATCAATGAATGTCGTTTGTACTGTTGAATATGCCATCATCTATTTTCTATCCAACTCTGTCTTTACGGCCAGTCCCAGTTTCTCTATTACATATGGCTTCCGCACATAGGCGCCCGCACCGAGGGCCTGGGCGGTAATCACCCGGTCAGACTCCGAAAAACCGCTCACGATTATCGCCTTCTGTCTCGGATGGATCTCAAGGACATTCCTGTAGGTGTCCAGTCCGTCCATGCCTGGGTCCATAATCATGTCTAAAACCAGGAGATCAATCTTGTGTTCCTTTAAGTACGCTATTGCTTCCTCACCACTGGAAACACTCGATACGTTGTAATTCAGCTTCCTGAGCATACCGGCCGCCAGATCACGCTGTTCCTTGACATCATCCACAACCAGAATGGATTCGCCTTTCCCCATGTATTCGGATATCGATATGGCGGCAGCTTCAGCAGTGATGTCTTCCCTCGTCACGGGAAAATAAAGGGTAAAGATACTCCATTTCCCTTCTTCGCTCTCTACGTTAATGTATCCGTTATGATCCTTCACCGTACCCCAGACCACCGCCAACCCCAATCCCGTTCCGCTTCTCCCCATGACCTTCTTCGTGTAAAACGGCTCAAAGATACGTTTCAAATCAGCCGCCGGTATCCCCTCACCCGTATCGGATACGGAAAGAACGACATAGTCGCCCTCCCTGACTTCGTCATATCCATGAATGGGTTTGTCCAGATACTGATTGGCTGTTTTGATGGTCACAATGCCGCCTTTCGGCATGGCCTCGCTCGCATTCGAAACCAGGTTGAATAAGGTCTTGCCAAGATGTACGGAGGAACCGGAGACGTTCAGCAGATCCGCTTCAAGATCGGTCCTGATCTTTACAGCGGAATGGTAGGAAGACAGCTTCTCAAACTCCGGGGACTGCTGACAATCAGCAATGATCTTGTTCAGATTAAGAACGTCTCTGCCGGTGACTCCTCTTCTGGCTAAGGTCAGCAGATCCTGCACAATCGCGGCAGCCCTCTGTGCCCCGTTCATAATTTTTACGAGACTGGGGCCGATCGATCTTGACTTGTCAGCATCCATAAGGAGCAGCTCCGAATAGCCGATGACAACGCCCAGTACATTGTTCAGATCATGTGCCACACCTCCCGCCAGCAGTCCTATCACCTCCATCTTCTCGGCGCGTTGTAGACGCTCTTCAAGTCCTTTGCGCTCCTTCTCGACATTCTTACGTTCTGTAATATCGCGGGAAGCTCCATGATAGCCTATGATATTACCTTCAATATCTCGAATACCAGTTATAACAATTTCATGCCATACCGTAGAGCCATTCTTATGGTAATACTCCAATTCTAATGTTACGGCTCTAGCTGGATCGACAATACTCTCACGCTCACGTCGCGCCTCTAACTTAAGTACTTCTTCGACCGTTTTAAATGATTCAGGAGTTATCCTTTCAAATAAGGTCTGTTTCATCCGCTCTTCCGGGGTAAAGCCAAGGGCTTTTGAAATAGAGGGACTGACATATTGAACTCCAAGATTGGAGTCAAGTGTCCAAATGACGTCACTCATCCTTTCTGTAATTAACCGGTATTTTTCCTCACTCTCCCGCAGAGCCTTCTCTGCCTGCTTGCGCTCGGTGATATCGCGTATGGATTCTATGGCCCCAACGATACTTCCAGTAGCATCATGCAATCTCGAAGCCGCAGCATATAAATAAGCACCTTTCCCTCCGTATGTTTTCGGAACATAAACCTCTCCGTAAATCGTAT
This sequence comes from Syntrophales bacterium, assembly GCA_049521775.1. Lineage (GTDB taxonomy): Bacteria > Desulfobacterota > Syntrophia > Syntrophales > UBA2185 > Fen-1135. The sequence goes on along the minus strand of JBEKOL010000102.1, from coordinate 1,893 downwards.
CCGCACTCCTTTGAGCAATATCATACCTTCTCTTCTCAAATTCAGCATCCGGTAAAAGGGCGAGATCGATGAGAATCGGCCTTCGTTCACCATAAAATGGGAGCGTATATTCATATTCTCCCTTGCCAATCATCTCTGCCTTGGGAACACCGGTCATCTGTTCCATGGCCCTGTTCCAGGCGATGACTTTACTATCTGCGTCAATCACGAACGTGGCATCCGGTAAAAACTCGATGATTTCATCCAGGCGCCTGTGCGCTTCCCGAAATTTCTCCTCTGCTCGCTTGCGTTCAGTGATATCATGAACCATTCCTTCATAGTAAAGTATCCTTCCTTCGTTATCACGTACTGTGCGGGTGTTGTTGGATACCCAAATGATGTTCCCATTTTTTTTACGAATCTGATACTCATACTTCTCAATGCGGTCATGATTCTTAAGCGTTTCCTTAAAAAACTCTCTATCATACGGATTCTCATATACCTGTGTGGAAATGTCAGTGACGCTTTGCACCATGTCCTTAGGAGATTCATAGCCATAGATACTGGCCATGGCAGGGTTCACATGGATGAACTTTCCATCCGGCGTGCTCCGATAAATGCCTTCCGTGGCGTTTTCGAAGATGCTACGGTAGCTCTCTTCCGCTTTTTTGAGTTCCTGTTCGGCCCGCTTGCGCTCGGTGATGTCCTGGTGGTGCCATAAAAGGCCGTATGATCTTCCATCTACGTATATGGGGATGAAATCCCGGAGGCATGTCCGGCCGTCCTGCATGGAGATTTCCTCGCCTGTGACGGGTTGTCCCCGGCGAACGATTTCCCAGATACGGCTTCCTTGCTCGTCGGCATGGAGATAAGCATCCTTTACTTTTTCAATCAGTTGACGCGGAGCTAGCCCGACCAGGTCTGCGGGTGAGTCCTGCAATCCGAAATAGTCACAGAACGCCTGATTGGCCATCTCAATCCTGCCCTCTCCCACAAGCAGTATACTGCTGTGCATGCTTGCTACCAGGGCATGGAGGCGCTGAAGCGTTGTTTGCAACGCATCCTCTGCCTGCTTGCGTGCGGTGATGTCTCGTATTGCGGCATGTATCATTGGGCGGTTAGCAATCTGGATCATGGTGCATGACAGCTCTGTCAGAATAGGAGTACGGGCGGGGTCATGTTTTTGGTGAGCCCATTCGAATCTTGCCGAGCCTTTTTCAAGTATAGTCATCCGAATTTTTTTACCTATGTCTGATGATGGTGTTCCATTGAGCTGAAATTCGGGTGCAAAATCAACAGGGGTATGACCAAGGATTCCAGACTTTCCCTGCAAGCCAAATAGTCCAAGATGAGCATCGTTACAATCAACTATCTTCCCCTCATCGTCTAATAGAATCTGGGCATCCGTGGATTTCTCAAATAACGTCTTGAACCTCTCTTCGCTTTCCCGCAATGATCGCTCACTATCTACGAGGCTGTTATATTGCGCTCGCATTTGCTCATCTGCCGCTTTGAGTTGTTGGTAGGCCTTACGTAACTCGGTATCTGCACTCTTGCGCCCTGTGATATCTTCCAGGGTTTCGACGGCAGCAACAATCATCCCCCGTGAGTCCCGGATTGCAGCGGCAGTAAAGCGCAACCACTTCCCGTTTTCCCCCAGGGCAGGGAAAAAATCCGTGACCTCATAGGCGCCTTCAATCAACGGAGACTTAATATATTTCCCGGAATACCACTGGGGAACCAACTCAACGGTCTCATCCACCAATAAGTCTGCCATGCACAGCCTATCATCATTGTAAAAGGCCTTCCAGTGCTCACAGGTACCTACTACGTCCCCAGGCTTGATTCTGCTCATTTCTTCCAGTGCCTTGTTCCAATAGATGACCCGGTGGTCCTTCCCGATGACAAAGGTTG
>JBEKOL010000101.1:0-4970 GCA_049521775.1 Syntrophales bacterium | reverse complement strand
ACATTTTCTGTGGCCATCTGGTCCATCGCTATCTCCTTTCCTCTAATTCAACAGGAAATACAGATAGATGATGAACCTGATAACCTTAAGTTTCAATCACCATTTTGTTACGTATAGCACCTACAAAGTATTAACGACAATCGTTCTTTAGATCAATGATTTCCGATTGAAAGCAGTGAAGATTATGCTGCTTCAAAACAGCCCTAACTCCTCTCTGAATTGAAACGTTTACTTGCGTTCCGGAGTAATGCTCAACAGTGTACGGGATATTGAGCCACTTCAATGATAGCAACCACCTTCATCGTGGTTTTATCTTCTGATGTAATACGCTTTAATTCACTATCGATAGACTTTTTTTGCATTAAACTCGAGCTCATCTCTAAAGTCGGGATGGGCAATTCTTATCAGCTCCTTTGCTCTTGCCGATGTGCTCTTTCCCCTAAGATAGGCTACGCCATATTCTGTTACGACATAGGACACATCTGTCCTGGGCGTAGTGACTACTGCACCAGGAGTCAACCAAGGCTGAATCTTAGAAACGATATCTCCATGTTTTACATATGGTTCATGAAGGACCACCTCCCTTTGGAGTTTCGGTTTAAAGCGCTTTGCCGTAGAATAAAACACCAAAAAGGATTTGCCGCCATTCGATTCCCAGGCCGCTCTGCAAAAATCAACCTGCCCCCCTGTTCCGCTATAAGGCAGGGGTCCGATTGACTCGGAACATGCCTGTCCAGTCAAGTCCATCTCCATGCAATTATTTATGGCTATTAGTTTGTCATTTTGTGATGCGATAAAAGGATTGTTCGTGTAAGAACAAGGATGCATTTCTATGGATGGATTCCTATTAATAAAATCGTACGCTCTTTTACTCCCAAAAACAAACATGGCAATAGATTTTCCTTTATTGATGTTCTTTCTTTCGTTTGTTATAGCCCCGCTTTCGATGAGATCGATAAAGTTATCGACAAATTGTTCGGTATGAACCCCCAGGTCTTTTTTCCCTTTAAGTGCTAAAGCACAGACATTAGAAATACCGCCTAGCCCGATTTGTAGACAAGAACCGTCTTCAACCAATTCAGCAATGTAATTACCTATCGCCTCGTCTTCTGGCGTAGCCTCAGGCCAAGGAAATACCAACAGAGATTCATCATTCTCAATGATATAGTCAGCTTCAGAAATATGAATTAAATTATTTCCATATGCATAGGGACTATTCTTATTCACTTCAAGGATGACCACTTTTGCCACATCCTTTGCAGTAAGGGCGTCTCCGACACCTGGACCCAGACTGCAATAACCCCATTCATCAGGTTCGGAGACCATTGCCGCAGCAATGTCAATATTCATGCATTCTCGGTAATATTTCGCCAGATCATGGAAATGAAATGGGTTTCCAAACGCACGTCGCTCCATTATGGCATCCTTGCCAAATACCGGATACCAATTGCTCATGATCAACTTGCCATCAAATTCAGGTTTCAGATAATCATAAGGGCGTACCGTCAATGAATCGATCCATACATCCTTGAGATCATGCGCACGAGCCGCCAGCGCTCTCATGAATCCCGGTGGTTCTGTAAGCGCACACGCAGCATTAATCCTATCTCCTGACTTCACAATTTTTGCGGCCTCTGCTGCTGTTACTAACTTCTTCTGATATTCCTCTTTCCAGTTTAAGAGATTTAACTTTCTACCTTGTCTGGCCATAGCGCTTACCCCCCTTTTTCTTAAGTTTACTTGTTTTAGACTTAATGCTCTGTTTTTCGGCATCCCCCCAGCGTTATAATTAATGTCTCAAGTATGGCTGCTCAATTTTCGCAGGAGTGAAATACGTGTAATATTGGGACATCGGGGTGTTCTTTATATTGATCCTCCATCAAGAGGGCTGTCCTGTTACACGTCTGAAGGTATGCCTATCTATATGTGAAGCAATAAAGAAACGAATCTGCGAGATAGTTAGAAACTAATATCTTTTGAGGTTTATAGGTGCCCCTAAGAATACTTTTTTTGTTAACAGGAAGGAGTATACTATCGAAGGCAAGATAGAGGACAATCTAATGAAAATCAAGGAGAAAATGATGGAAATTTGGCATGTTCGACACAGTCGAGGATTACTGGAAGAAAGGGTGAATCTACGTCAGAACTGCCTTGCGCTTTGTTACAGGAAGCAGCTCTCACCCATCCCCATCTATCATAACTGAAATTGTTCATCTAAAGACTACAACCAGTTATCAATAATCATCCGGCAACATTGTATTTGCCAAGAAACCTAAGAATCAGCCACAATACCAGAATGATCCGAAAGGGTTAAAAACCTAATTTTGATGTTATGGGAATTTCTTCATTAAGAAATATCGTGAAATACGCAGGAGTCTGCGTTCTTTAATAAATCCATTACCATTATAAAAAAGCCTCTGTTGATAGCCCTGTCTTATTATTCTGAAGAACTGAAGAACTAGTAGTAGAAGCAGAATAGTAATCAATTAGCCCACGGTCGGACTTTAACCGACAAGTCATACGTTTTATACGGCATACCTTACTTACTAACAACTTTCGGTTAGCAATTGCTGTGAAAATTGCCAGTTGAAATCAGGTCTGTTTAAGTTGATAACCATTCGCCCGGAATATTTTCAGACATGCATCTACTGCACTTGTGTCGTAACGGGTTCGGCGATTGTTCTCAATCTCTTTCAGAACAACATCGATGTCGAAGGCGGGACGATAAGGCCGGTGTGAAGCCATGGATTCCACCACGTCTGCCACAGACAGGATCCGTGATTCCAGGAGCGTTTCTCCTGCATCCAGCCCATTCGGATAACCCGAACCATCCATCCGTTCATGATGCTCCAAAATCATCCTCGCAATGGGCCAGGGAAATTCGACATCCTTCAGGATATCAAAGCCGGACTGGGCATGGGTCTTGATGATACCGAATTCCAAGTCTATCAATTTTGACGTCTTGCTGAGAATCTCCGCCGGAATGGATATCTTACCTAGATCATGAATGAAGGCTGCCATATAGATCCCATCGATCTGATCGGTGGGAAGGTTCATCTCCGTTGCAATGGCTCTTGCCAGATCAGCCACCCTCCGCTGGTGGCCCGCCGTATAAGGATCCCTCGTTTCAACGGTCACCGCTATGGCATGAACGGTTGCGCCAACTGCTTTCCTGAGGCTTTCGAGGGTCTGCTGAAGCTTCTCCTCCGCCAGCTTTCGATCGGTGGTGTCGCGTACGAGGCCCCGGAATCCGGTCGGATGACCCTCCGCGTCCTTGATGAGTGATATGGAAACTTCGATATCTCTGCGATCACCGCCCTTCCTGATAATCTGCCACTCAAAGTTCTTTACAGGTTCGCCGGTTCGGTAGACCCGGTTGTATACTTGATAGACCTTGCGGGCATTTTCTTCATCTGTATATTGGCGGTTATTCATCCCCAACAACTCTTCTCTCTCATAGCCCGAGATCTTGCACATCGACTCGTTGAGGAAGGTAAAGTTACCCTTGATGTCCACTTCGTGGTAGCCCTCTTGCATATTTTCGATGATTGCCCTGTATTTTTCCTCACTCTTCCGCAGCGCCTCCTCCACCCGCTTGCGCTCGGTAATGTCATGCCCAACAACGTCTGCTCCCGCAAGACCCTCAGAATCGTAAATATATTTAGTATTTAATTGAACCCACTTTCGCTTCCCGTTTTTACTTATTATCTCGAATTCCGGATTTTCTGGTAATTTATCGCCTAAAAGCAATTTGTTTAAGCGTTCTGAAAATAAGCGTTTGCTCTCATTGGTCAGGATATCGTATGGGGATAGTGAAGTTATTTCTTCTTGACTATAGCCAAAATATTCACAAAAGGCATCGTTCGCTTTTGAAAACTTTCCCGTTCTAAAGTCAACTTGGTATATACCAGTAGGGGAATTATCAAAAAGTTGCCTATAATTTGCTTCACTCTTCCGCAGCGCCTCCTCTGCCCGCTTGCGGTCGGTGATATCCTGGTATGTTACCTGAAACTGTCTTTCACCGTCCCACAATATTTCCTTGCGGTAGACCTGGAGATTGCGGACTTCACCATCTTTCCTGATAATGCTTATCTCGTATTCGGACGGGACATAATCACCTCGTTTTCTTTTTCTCCTTCTTATCTTATGCTCGGCATAGCTCTCTGGGGTATAGCGCTTCTTTAGGGGGGTTGTTTTCAAGTCCTCATAGCTGTAGATATCCAAAATCGCCCGATTGGCATAAATGGTCTCACCTTCTATGGTAACGATACGTATGCCCAGCGGGGAGTCATCCAGAGAACGGCGGAAGTTCTCTTCAGTTCGGCGTAGCGCTTCCTCATTCCGTTTTCGCTCTGATTCAGATTGTTCCAGTTCTTTGATTTTCTGCTTTAGAGAAGCCAGATCCTGAATCAATTCCTGTTTTGTCTTGCTTTGATCTTGCATCGGGTTATCCCTGTTTGTTGACATTCCCGCCAAAAAAACAAAGCCCTGTCAAATCATGAGAGACAGGGATCGGAGTTTTTTTAACTTCCCTATATGGGAAGATCAATTATTCTAAGCCAACCAATCTGTTGTTTTGAGTGTACTCCCATTTTCAAAGCAGTCAAGGCATATTATTCCAAGCAAAACTGTGCACGTTTCCATCCTGGTATTCAAGAAAATGTTCAGAAGACCGTTTGTCTATTGAAGATTATCGTTTGAAGAAATATATTTATTAATTATCAATCGAAAGCTTGCATAGTGAAGGAGATATCATTCTTATTGACTTCAGCTTACTATAAGGAAGAGAAGTGAGGACATGGTATTCTCGATCTGTTAAAGTTGAATATCACAAACAACATAGCAGAAAGGAGAAGTGACCATGTCCGAGAGAGATTATAACAGGCAGGCAGCAAGGCGTCAAAGGGTCAGTAAGGCGACACTGATAGTTGGTGTGGATGTCGGCAAAGCATTCAATGCGGTAGGATTTA
>JBEKOL010000100.1:0-5162 GCA_049521775.1 Syntrophales bacterium | reverse complement strand
GGCAAAGCTGATTTACGGGGAATCCCAATCCATTGAGGAAGTGGACGAGCTCCTGACGCTCCGGGGGTTGAAGATATTGTACGAGAAGAATAAGGATCTACACAAGGTCCGCCCGTAAGGGGCCGGGGGGGACACGTCCTGCGGCCGGGTTAATTTTGCGCCTTTCCCGTCGTTTGCTCGGCGCGGCGTCCTCGACGTACACCAACAGTACGCCTCCGGCGCGCGCTTTCGCAAAGCAACGAAAAATCCATCAAAATTTCCTCCGGCCGCGGAAGGGGCTCTTACGTGTTTCACCTACGAAGGATAGACGCACAATCTTTCAAAAATGAGGATAACCAAGGCAAAGTAACAGCTATTCATGTCTAAGATGTAACGTTCGTCGTCTTGCGCTTCCGCTTTTACCTGGAAAATCCTGAAATAGTGCTTCGATCATGGTTGGCAGAACTGCGGATAGTTGTCCGCTGGTTCCAGGGCTTATAACTTTGGCTTCATAAAGTTTCTTGAGTTGTTTCTCAGTAGAGGCTTTATTATCAACAATATCGAGTTTGAGAAAGCGGGTATATACTGTCTGCGATGTTACGCCGGTTCCTACAACGCCGTAACTCGGCGCATAAGTAGTAACGCCGGAGTAAGTTCCGTAACTGCCATAGCTTTGTGCTGTCCCGTACGAATGGCTTGAAGAAATCCCAGTTTGACCGATGATGGGATAGGAGCCAACGACTTCTTTGCCGGTGTCTATGCCGTATAAGATAAAAACGAGGACATCGGCCTGTTCTACCGGTGCTTCTCTAAAACCCTTCGCATTAAGTTGCCGCTTAACCATCTGTTCATAGGTCTTGTGTTCAAGGCTGCCCTCTTGCCCTTTCAACGGAAGGGTTGCATAGGTGGTGCCGGCGAATGTCGCGGGTATTTCGTGAAATACCGAGATGTCGCACCGAACCGACTTCGCACAAGCGGGGAGCAGTGTTACGAAAACTATCAGGATTATGCAATGTTTTATGAATTTCTGCATGATTGGTCCTCTTTATCCTGATTTTAATTCGACAGATACAATCACGCGTCAACCTTAAGGGAAAGATAATGGTCAATCATGGCGTCCACCCCGCTAAAAATAACAGCTATCTTAGCAATCACTTCTTTAAGGTTGCGGAGGTTTATGTGACGCATTTCCGGCAATGATCGTTTCCCGCACTTATCCTCGGGATATCGAAATGCTTCCGATGTTGGGTCCACTAAGGCAAACTCGGAAAGTAGCCTACGAATCTGCCCAAATTCGTTTTCTGAGTCGCCGAGCGATGTTTGCTTCATGAGTTTGCTGCACAATGGCCAAAGCCGGTCAATGTGATGAGTTTTCGGGAACTCTTGGTCGATATCGTGTAGCTTATAGACTCGGCGGATCAGATCTTTTATAGCCAACTCAAGGTACTGCCTGTACAGGAATACGATAGGATATACAAGTGTATCTTGCCTGCGTCGGCTCGTCTTGACCTTATCAACAAGAATATCGGCAGCCTCCTTATAACCTATGGTATAGAGCGCCCAACCCTCATGAAGGAAATTAAGGCAGGCATTATTCCACCAGTCTTCGGCAGTTGAAAAGAGCGTATCTTCGCTTGTCGGAAGAGGCGGCATATCCATGTCAGATTCTCGGAATCAGGGCGTTCTGCTGAAGTCGTAGGCGCCATAAGCCGCGAATATAAACCCCTTTGGTTCTTTTCCAATTCATCATTAATACACGCAGTAACGGTTGTCAAGGGGCTTCGTGGTGCAGGCGGCTGCTAACCATTACCGCTGGAACTCTGCGATTTTGAAGAGGAAGTTGGCGTTCGCTCTTTCAGGAAGGAGCCCGTAGGCACGAAGCGCTCCTGGCCAGAAAACTTTTGCCGGTCCAAAAGTTGCGGGCTCCACCTAGGTACTGTTGGGAATGGAAAAGAGGATTCGAACTCAACATTACCACCTGTACGAAGGTAACGACCGGATTCAGTGGTAACTCTCGGCGGTCCGCTACAACCCGTGACTACTATATCCTAAAGGTCACAACTCTATTGACTCATCGCCTAGAAGCCATAAATCTTTCTGTAGATCAGCTCTGCGAGCTCCCGGGCTGGCAGCTTACTCACGTAGCCAATCGTTGGCTTGATTCCAGGTATCTCTGTTGAATCAATCTTGACTGGGAGAATGTACTCCTCTCGTTCCTGAAAGGCTCGCGCTTGGGCGCTTTCTCGTTCGTGATTTGTCCACAGCTTTTTCCGGTAATGACAAGAGAGAAACACTACGCAATAGCGAGCACGTTTTCGGTACACCTCATCCAAGTGCACGTATAAATCCTTGCCCCACAAAGAGACGTTCTCATACTCATCATAAAACACACGCACTTTTCTTTGATGGAGAAAACTTGCGACCTTAGACACATATGGTCGATCCTCGCCCGCGAAGGACAAGGCAACTTGATATTCAAAATACGGCTTATCCCGGTAGTTCTCAACCCGCTCATGGTCTTTGAAGAACTGTACCTTGTCGAAGGGTACGTTAAGATATGCATCGCCCTTTTCACTTCGGACCTTAATCCGGTAACGCTCAGACTGTTGACATCCTATGGTGAGCCTGTCCTTTGTTTTTTCGTCGAGGTGGATGATAAGTATGTATTCCTCGCACAGCGTCTTAGTCCATTCGTCAGTGGCAACAACATATGAATAGAGGTTTAGCGCAGCACCAGCATTCGATTGATCTACGCCGTTAGTCTGTAGGAGTCCCTCGGCGTCGACCAGTACAGGAATGAGTTCATCAAACGCACCTGCTTCTAAAGCAATTACTAATTCGTCGAGGACACGATCATTGTTCTCAAAGAAGGTGTTTACACCAAGATCCCGGTTGCGGAAGGTACCCTGACCTGTGAAACAGCCGCAACGCAGGTTGTGCCACGTATCCGCATCCTCCCACACCGACAGTTCATACTCCCAATATTGTCCACGAACTCGTGGCATCTCGTAAGAAAAAGTGTAAGGCGAGACGAGCGATTTCTCTGTTAAGCGGCTAAGAACTCGTTCGGTCTTCTCTCGCACATGTCGTAGGGCCATGGGATCAATCATTCCGAGGTCCTCGTAGGTTTCCCACCGCTCCAACAATTACTATGAGGTACCGGGAGAAGAGGACATTGTCAAGAAAATAAATAAGCTGCCCCGTGCCCTTTCTGCAATAGCTCATAATCCTCGTTCCCCAATCATTACCGATTGTAGCATTTGCTATCAGCTCGGTCGAACAAAATCTAGAATTTCAGGAAGACAGCGCCATCCTCCCAAGGTCTACTCTGCCCCACCTGTCTCGACAGAGAGTCTACTGCTGACATTCCGCCCTCGTGACTCCGCACGCCCCCACCGTGCCCTCGTCAGCTCAATAAAGCGAACAGGCCTGGCGGCGTCAGAAGCCATTTTGATTTTTCTATAGAAGAAATAGCGCCGTTGCATCTAGCCCGGGAAGTTCGCCCTCGTCCAATACGAGCCCGAGTTCCTCAATCACCATATCAGCCATCTGATCCTTTACGTTACCATCGCCTTTATGGTTCAAACGCCGATTAATGGACCCCGCCACGGTATCCGCGAGCTGTATTAGGGGGCTAGAGCGCGATGATACCGTTCTTATGCCCGTCAAAGCAAGCTGATTAGGGTGGAGGCGTTGGTAATGCGCTGTTATCCGCCGCTGCATCTCTGATAGCCTGAACGAGTCCAAGGACTGCTCTTCATCCATCGTTACTTCAATCTCGCGGGGGAGATCGATTCTGGCTGTTTGAATTTCATGTTCGGTGCCTCGTAACAGCATGTGCTCATGGAGCTTCTCGATCACTTCTTCAATAGGTCTCCTTGTTTTTGCTTTCTTGATCGTTATCACCTTGAAGCTTAAAAACTCCCGGTTATTATTAATAATCTGCAAATATTCTGCGAGAGGCTTCATATCTAGTTTACCGAATTTTTTAAAGTGAATCTCACGTTGAACCCATGGGGACTGCCTTTGCCAGTCCAGAATTGCCTGCGTCAACTTGAAGCCTGAATGACCTGAGAGTAGCCATACAGCTCCCACTATCACATAGTCGTCGTTCTTCCCAGTTTCATCTGCATAGACGTAGGTAACCCGTCTTGGTGGCGTATCTTGTACGACGGCTTTATGCATGTGCTTTTCGATGTGTTTTCGATGCCCGCGTACTTCATCGTCCGCTTGGAATAGACCATATTCATTCTGAATCTTTGCCCTTAGTCTTACTATGTATTGTACCCGTTCTAACTCAAATAAATCGTTCGGCAGGATGCCGTTTTCGTTGTAGATGTCAGGTTGAAAAGTCTCCCAATACTTCAGGGCTAGGGCTACATCGCTGTTGCGGCAATAAGGATAGAGATTCAATATGGCTGCTACCTTCGTTCTCATCGCTGAGTAATTACCGGCAGATAGCGAGGCCAGCAACTCTTCTTTTTCTTTTTCAATACGTTTTCTTTTCTTTTCCGCCTGGCAGGATTCTTCGCCTTGGTGCGTCTCCCACAGTGGAAGCCCCGTCACGCCTTCATCCTCATGGTCGATGGACATTTCGTTTCCTGACCTCTGGCATTTGAGTCACCTACTTCCAGCTGTCTCATTATTATCACTTCAGACTATGTTTGTGCAACAAGAAAAACACTAGATGTCAACGCAAAGTAGAAATGTCCTATTCTTAGCAAAGTAGAAATGTCCGGTATGCATCTTCTTGTCTGTTCATGTTCTCGTACCGATCCTTATGGGAGGCGGCGGGGTCAGCCCTTGAATTTTGAAGGGGGCAGGAGGGGGGCGTCCGTAAATAAGTAAGTAATTACCATCTCCCTCCCACGCCATGCGTTAATCATAGCCACCAGGCAAGGATTGGCGGGGTCAGCCCTTGACTGAGGACAACCTCTTTTCCATCACATCCACTTCTTTCCGCATCGTTCGGTCTTCTTTCATGCGGAAGGAGTATAGGATCTCCCCCTTTACCCCCATTAGTTACCAAAGTTACCTACGTCCCCTAGCGGCTTCCTGTGCTTTTCCGCGCCCCGGTAGACGTATCGGGTAACGTGATTATGGTATACTTCAGATCACACAAATTGAGTCTCTTATAGAAAGGGTGAGCAGTAACGATGGGCAACGAACCGAACAAGATTATT
>JBEKOL010000099.1:0-5368 GCA_049521775.1 Syntrophales bacterium | reverse complement strand
GAGGTCGGCTCCCACTGCTTGTTAGGCGTCAGGTTCCATTCGCACTCAGCCATTCGATTGCATCGTCCAAAGAAGTGAATGCACTGATTTTGAAGCCTCTCTCTTGGGCACAGAGTGCGAAGAACTCCGCGTAGTCAAATTGTTCAAGTGGACAAATAACGGCCGTCTTTCGAGAAAAGGCCGCATGATACTTGATGAGTTCAGCCGCTAGAAGCCAAAGTTGGTCGGCAGACATTATTACTGACTTCGCCTTTCGAGTATCTAGTATTATTTCGTAGTAGATCATAGGGCGGGAGGCTGCCGCGATCTCCATAAGCAGTTTCTTACTTTCTTCGAAATTGAGGCGTCCTTCTGGGGTCGCTTTGATGAAGTCGTGTGCGTGGATAATCCTGATATTAGTTGGCATTGTTGCGTCCTTCTGCGTTTGTTGATGCGTAGCAGTATTTTCTATACTCATCCCAGCAATGTCAAGCAAAATGAACTAGAAAATTCTCTGAAAATCGTGGGAAACAACTTAATAATTCGGCATATTGACAAACGGAGATGATTTATACGGAATCGGTATAACTTATAGAAAAGAATTATCTGATTTGAAAACTGATGACATCTGTTGATTTCCCGAAGAAATGTTGCGTCTACCGGAAGACTTGAGGAATCTCTCTTTCAGGAAGACAGTCGAATTTTACATAAACAGAAGATACAATGAATTCAGCCGTTAAATCACCTTGCACCTTTTGTTATAGTGAACTTTATGAGACTGTATTAACGCCGTCATCTCAACAGATTTACAATTCTGGGAGCATAAAAGACCTCCTGACTTTATGTCCTACTCGACATAAACAGAAAGGAGGTTTCGAATGAATGCATTAGATTTAATATTCTATTTTCTTTTCATCTTCTTCGTATCTTCTTTTTCCCTGAAAGCAAGCGCTTTGTTGAGCTGATTCACTGCTTTCTGGCAAGCAGCAATGGCTTCGGCCTTGTGACCACCAAAATTGTGCGGTGCTGCTTTTAACTCAGCGATAGCTCCTTCAAGAGATTGAATCGCTGCAGCAATTCGGGGATGCTGCGCTTTTTCATCTGCCACTGCAGGCGCTGCCGTATAAATAAATGAAAACATTGAAACAACAAAAACAACCAACATGATTGAAATTAATCTTTTCTTCATAAGTCACCTTCAATTTTTTATTTCATCCATATATTTTCAAATGTACCATATATCAATGTGGTGTCTCAAATAAATTTAATTACTTATGGGATTAGTGATTTGGTATGGTAGAAGTATTATTATCTTCTTTTGGATCCTCAGTTCTCCATACCGCGCAGGCTCCCCGCATCCCTCTTATGGAAAAATAGGTGGCCATAGGTAAAGATCTTGGAGAACAGCCAACACCAGGAAAGACGAATGTAGATAGAAGCGCGGCCTTATATGATACTTTCATTTTGATGCTCGTTATCGTTGTCTTTGCAATTCACACGGGAAAAATCATCCCCTACTTCTCCGCACCTTCGCTTGCTTTTTTCGCCACTTCTTCGGCGGTTTTAGTAAGTCTGTTCATCGCGTCACTGGACTGTTTGGCTTTTTCTATAGCCGGCTGAGCTTGCTCAGCACCGCCCATCATAACTGTAGCCATCGGTTTGGCGAAATACTGCGCCCAGTAAATCACAGCAAGTATGATTATTACGATTATCACAAACAAAACTAACTTGGAGATACCTCTTTCGTTTTTCATTGTTTTGGTCCTCCGTTAGAACAAGTATATCCCCTTTCAGTATTCTTGGTTAGTATTTACTTTCGTTAGGATAAAGCATAGAAAAAAGGATATTGTGTGTCAATGACATAATGACCGCACAATGTGTGGCCTGGGTGTTGATGTTTGTCGTCGGGCGTGAATTGTGTTTATTACGGATTGAAGTCCAGCATTTTCTTCAAGGGTGACGATTTGTGGATAACGGGAAGAAGGGATCTCGACGGTCCCGTCAGCGCGTGCAAGTTCGCTGAAATCCTGCGGCCTGGAACGCCTTTCGTCCAAAGGGGGAGTCTATAAAAGTCACGAATGCTTGAGCGACATCAGGTGTCCTACTTGACTTGAGCACCACGGCAGCGTAGGCAATCGCGTTCTGAATGCTCGCCGGCAAAGGGCCAACCAGCTCCGCGCCGGGAACAGCAACGATCTCGCTCGACTGGACAATTACTATCTCCGATTCCCCATTGGCTACGCGGCGGACTGCATCCTCACCGACGGCCGTCAAAGTGGTCTTGCCCCGCATCTGCTCTGCGATGCCGAGACGCGGGAGCACTACCGTCGCGAAATATGTGCCCGACGTCGCACCGCGAGCCGGATCGGCATAAGTGATCGATTTTGCCGCGATGAGCGTTTCGCGGAAGTCTTCCAGTGTGCCTATCTTGGGTCGAGGCGTTCCTGCCTTGATGCCTACTCCCACCCCAACGCTGCCCACTTCCAGCCGCGAGCTTGGTGCTACCAGCCCACCCTTTTCGAGCTCGGAAATTACTTTGGACGGAAGCACGGTAACGTCGGCAGGCGCTCCGGCGGCAATCTGTTTCTGGATTCCTCCACCCGTGCCGAACGTAAACTTGATGGTGTGGCCGGTCTGGCGTTCGAACGCAGTAGCTGCACCCTGAACAGCAGATCTGACTCCCCCCGGTGCGTATACGCTAAGTTCGGCAGCCGTTGCCCAAATCGGTAAAGAACCGAGGATGCCCGCAAATACCGACACTCCCCAGAATGAGATTACTGATTTTTTTGTCATCGTTCTGCCTCCTGTCAGGATCAGTCGGTATGACGGCGAATAGAAATGCCAGGACTAAAGAATGCATTCGTTCTTATCACTGACTTGATGTAGTAGATCAGGCGAGCGCAGGATACCAGGTGTCGTGGGCTACGAAGTCTTCTTCGATGTCATGTGGCTGGTGCATCGTCCCTTTCGGAATTCTTAGAAAGGTCCCCGCAACCAACGGCACGTCTCCGATGCCATCGACCCACATCTTAGCCTTGCCCTTCAGCACATAGATGATATCGTCCGAGTTCTCGTGTAAGTGCTTCTCCACATGCGAACCGACCGGCAGGTGCACGAGAGCGCATGTAATGTCAACCTTGTCCGCTCGTTTGGACACGAGATATGCGACTTCAACGCCGGGCAGTTGCGGATGAGGGTCCCACTTCCGATCATCGGGTTGAATAACCTTATAGTTCTCCATGTTCTCCTCCTAAGTGCCCCACTGTTCCGATGAGGATGATAAGTATTTCCAGTTGAAATATTGTATCAGGAAACAATGCCAAGAATCAAGACTTCAAGGAAGGAAGCCGCAGGCTGCATACACGGGGAATAAGCTGTCAAGACTTTGCACGTTTCAACCGATACTGTGCGAGAGCAATGAATTAAAATATTAAAGAGGTCGGTTATTGGCATCTACAAACAAATGATTTTGAAAAGTCTTGACGTTGAGCATTACGCAAAGAAAGGGCGCATAGCTACTTGTCGGTTGACACCATGAATATCCACCCTCTGGTTATCTTTTGGTAACTTCTGTGAACCGCTCGGTGCGGACACGCATGTTGGCTGGTGTTAAGCCCGGGGGAGAAGAACCCAAGCTGCCCGATTAGGACATCACTATTTTTTTGAGTCAGTCTCTTTATCCTCACAGAATTCAGGATAGAGCTTCTTCATACAGTCAGGGCAAACACCATGGGAGAACTGAGCTTCGGTATGCCTGGAAACATAGGCTTCGACCTGCTGCCAGTATCCTTTATCATCTCTGATTTTTTTACAGCTGGCACAGATGGGTATAATGCCTCTTAATGTTTTGATGTGTTCAATAGCGCTTTGCAGTTCCGTAATCAACCGCTCCCGTTCCTCCTCTGCCTGCTTGCGATCGGTGATGTCAAGGAATGAACAGACGATATTCTGGCTTGTTGGAATAACGGCCACGGACATGAGGGAGTGTCGAATCTTACCGTCCTTACGGTAGAACGTGAATTCGTAATGGTCTGGAGCTTTCTTCGGATCGATCAGTCTCTGCCGGTTGTATCCTTTCAATCTTTCAAGGTCTTCCGGAGGAATCTGGGCTGTCCAGCTCTTTCCGATGACATCCTTCTCCTCGAAAAGACCTATCCTGCAGTATTCTCTGTTGGCCATTGATATCGTCGTATCCTTCTCGATGATCGCCATTGCAGATGAACTGTTCTCAAAAATGGTTCGGAATCTCTCCTCGCTCTCGCGCAGCGCCTCCTCCGCCCGCTTGCGCTCGGTGGTGTCGCGTACGATGCCCCGGAATCCGGTCGGATGACCCTCCGCGTCCTTGATGAGTGATATGGAAACTTCGATATCTCTGCGACTACCGTCCTTCCGGATAATCTGCCACTCAAAGTTCTTTACCGGTTCGCCGGTTCGGTAGACCCGGTTGTAAACTTGATAGACCTTGCGGTTATTTTCTTCATCTGCATATTGGCGGTTATTCATCCCCAACAGTTCTTCTCTTTCGTGGCCTAAGATCTTGCACATCGACTCGTTGAAGAACGTAAAGTTGCCTTTGAGGTCCACTTCATGGTAGCCCTCTTGCATATTTTCGATGATTGCACGGTATTTCTCTTCACTCTCCCGCAGATCTTTTTCCGCCCGCTTACGGGATAGCGCAATGCCGATGCTGGCACCGAGTCCCTCAAGAAACCGTATCATCTCCAGCGTGAACTGGTTGCGCCGCCGGTCATTGAGCTGAAGAAGACCGATGATCTCGTCGCCTGAACGCAGCGGGATGAGCGCCACGGATTCATAACCCTCGCCATTGCAGCGGTTGCGGGTTCGCGCCTGACGATCCTCCTCCGTAGTCGAGGCCAGTAACTCCGTTGTGCAGTTAGACCAGAAGCTGCCCGCTTCGGTGAAGAAGGTTAGCGTGGGATCTGTCCGGTTGCGGAGGATGTTTCCGCACATGCACTCCACTACTGGGTTGCCCTGTCCATCGCGAATGATCTTTCCCTCTTCGTCACGTGCGCACAAATACCTCTCGGCCTGGATGAAGTCCCCGGGAAAGCCACTGGTCTCATAGTACGGAAAGTCATCGCCTTCCTGGAGACGGATACCCACGGCTTCAAAGCCTGTGTTCTTTTTGATCAGTTGTAAAATATCGCGAACTATGTCTGTGGAACCCTCTGGACGGTTCAACAGTTCCAGCACCTCGCGAGCGAGTTTCTCACGGTGCTCTGCCTGCTTGCGCTCGGTGAGGTCGCGGGAAATGGAGAGAGCGGCCTGTCTGTCTAAATACTGGAACTGGCGGATGTTGCTCTCCACAGGGATCTTCCGTCCATTCTTCGTCAAATGAATCGTCTCCACGAGAATGTTTCCCTGAGAA
>JBEKOL010000098.1:0-5832 GCA_049521775.1 Syntrophales bacterium | reverse complement strand
AGATCTGCTTTCAGTGTTGGGATCGTGCTGAAGGAAAGTATCAATACAGATAGAAAGATGAAAAACTTTTTCATTGTCTGCTTCCACCTTTCCTGCCGGGATCAAGACTTAATGTTACACTGCACGGCAGGCAATTACCAGGTTCCCGCAAACGACTTGCTTCCCTATGGAATGATCGACTGCACCCTGTTTCTGGCTTTAGTTCTCCCTGGTCCCCGGTTTCCTCGCTTCCAAGCACTGCTCAAGCAGCAGCAGCGGGATGGATGCAATGGCGGCCATGCCTACCAGGAGCCATAATGAGTTCAACAATAATTTATTTTTATTTCTCATTTCGTTTTCTCAGTTCTTCCGTGTATCAGGTCAATCACAGTGATTTCCGGGGGTGATAAAAAACGGATCGGCGGCCCCCACGTGCCGGCGCCACTGTTTACGTATAAGTGCGTATCATTCGGCAGATTGTAGTATCCGGTGATGAGTGGATAAAAGCGCCGCACAACAAAGTTGAAAGGGAAAATCTGACCGTTGTGGGTGTGCCCGGAAAGTTGGAGATCAAAATGCCCCACACTATCTTTTTCTATGACCGGGCGGTGCTTGAGAAGCACCGTGAAGCGTTGATGGGAGAGTCCTAACAGCAATTTCGATTCAGAAATTTCTTGGGCAAGACCGAAAGCATCTCCAGTGGGATCGTCGACACCAGCGATATTGATCACTCCCGCCACATTGATGCTTTCTTCCCTGAGCACTACAAATCCTGCGGTCCGCGTGAAATCGATGGCTTGGTTTAGGCCGGCGTAGAATTCATGGTTGCCCGTAATGGCGAACTTGCCATACCGCGGATGTATGTCGCGCAGAAACGTCGAGTTCTCCGTGAGGCTGTCTATCTGTCCGTCCACGAGGTCTCCCGTCGATACAAGGATGTCCGGTTCCGTTTTCTTTATCTCTTCGACGATGTGCTTTAGGCGTTCCCCCTTCACGATGATTCCAATGTGGACGTCGGATATCTGCACGATCCTTATCCTTCCTGCCGCCTCAGGGATTTTGGGAGATGCTATTGTTATCTTTTCTGTCCTGATATCCTTTGCCTCAAAATAGCCGTACACATTTATGGCCGATGAAATTATGAGAGGCAGCAGAAATGCATATAAAGGTGAAAGTACCAGATGAGAGAAATCCCTGTGGGAAATAAGGGCGCCTGCACGGATGAGGAGATGGTATATGTCGAGAAGGATGGAAGAGACGAAGAATAAGAACAACACGCCCATCCATATATATCCCGTGTACGACATGATGGAGGCCCAGGTATCTAAGCCATACCGTTCGCAAATCCGCACGAGGATGGGGGCGAGAATCATTAGCACAAGAATAATAATCAGGATTACACTGACTGCAGGGCTTGGATGAAATGCAACTTTGATCTTCGTGAAAAGATAAAGGTGCACCACGCCGTAGATGAGAAAAAAGGTAAGTAGGAAAAGGCTCATTGATATCTCGACAGATAAAACACGATTTACCGTCCACCCTTTCTAATATTGCCGCGAGTCGGCCCGGCTCAAGGCGGCTGTCTTCCGGCATGAACTTTAGCTAATTGCAGGTATCGTTACTGCCAAGGTCGGAGGATTTTTATTGCTCACTGTTGGCAAATCAACTAATAGTAAACCAAGCTTCATTTAAGCAGCTTTATATTGAAAATAATCAATAATTAAAATATATTTGTCAAGAACAATGTCTTATTAGAAGAGAATACAACTTTACTTTTTGGAGGAATTTAAAATGGATTGGGGAATGCAGAACCGTATGTCACAGCTCATCCAGGCTGATGGCCATTGTTTTTTTCTTCCCATAGATCACGGCTATTTCCAGGGCCCGACGTCATGCCTGGAAAAGCCTGGAGAAACCATAGCACCGCTCCTTCCCTATTGCGACGCTATCTTTGTAACGAGGGGTGTATTGCGAGCGGCAGTGGATCCCGTCGGAAGCAAACCGGTTATCCTCAGGGTATCCGGAGGCACCAGCGTGGTTGGCAAGGACCTGGCAAATGAAAGCATTACCACATCCATAGAAGAGATTATCCGCCTCAATGCGGCTGCTGTAGGAATCTCGATCTTCGTAGGGAGCGACTACGAGCGCGAGTCTCTTACTAACCTCTCGGGGCTTGTCAACGAATGTGAGAATTTCGGTATCCCTGTAATGGCGGTTACCGCGGTCGGCAAGGAATTGGAAAAGCGGGATGCCAGGTATCTGGGGCTCAGCTCCCGCATCGCCGCGGAGCTCGGCGCACGGGTAGTCAAGACCTACTGGTGCAAAGACTTCGACAAGGTCGTGTGCGGCTGCCCTGTACCGGTAGTTATGGCGGGCGGTCCGAAATGTGAAACGGAGCTCGAAGTCATGGAGTTTGTATATGACGGCATGCAGAACGGCGCCATAGGCATCAACCTCGGAAGAAACGTATGGCAGAATCCCTACCCGGTAGCCATGATAAGGGCTTTGCGGTCCATCATTCATGAGAACTATACAGCCAAGGAGGCATGGGATCTGTTCAACAGTCTCAAAAAATAAATGGCGAACGGCTCCGCGCTACTTTTCCCCCTTTCGTAATGGGGGATACAGGGTGATTTTACATGGCACAACAAATTCATCCGTGCCCCCCTTTGTCAAAGGGGGGGATAATGG
This sequence comes from Syntrophales bacterium, assembly GCA_049521775.1. Classification (GTDB taxonomy): domain Bacteria; phylum Desulfobacterota; class Syntrophia; order Syntrophales; family UBA2185; genus Fen-1135. The sequence continues at coordinate 3,162 of JBEKOL010000098.1, read as the reverse complement.
TGTTAGGTGATAAGAATATGCGCGTGGCAATGTATTATAATAACAGGGACGTGAGGCTGGAAGAGATGCCGAGGCCGAAGATCGGCCCGGGCGAGATTCTGGTGAAGGTCATAGCGAGCGGCATATGCGGCAGCGACGTCATGGAATGGTATCGTATTCGCAAGGCACCTCTGGTCCTGGGCCATGAGATCGCGGGAGAAATCGCCGAGATAGGAAAAGGGGTAGGGCGTTATAAAATCGGCGACAGGGTTTTTGTCTCTCACCATATTCCGTGCAATACCTGCCATTATTGCCTGATGGGGTATCACACGGCATGCGAGACATTGCATACGACAAACTATGACCCCGGCGGTTTTGCCGAATATATCAGAGTGCCCAAACTCAATGTTGACCGAGGCGTGTTTCTCCTGCCGGAGGAGCTTTCGTTTGAAGACGGCGTCTTTATTGAACCCCTGGCATGCGTTGTCCGCGGGCAACGGGTGGCAAATCTTCAGGCAGGCCAATCCGTGCTGATTCTGGGAAGCGGCATCTCCGGCCTTCTCCATCTTCTTTTGGCAAGAACCCTCGGGGCGGGACGCATTATGGCGACGGACGTCAGCGAATACCGCCTGCAGACGGCAAGGGCATTCGGGGCGGACGCAGTTATCCACGCCGCGGAAGATATAACGGAGAGTGTCCGGCGGATTAACGCGGGCAGGCTTGCCGATCTGGTTATTGTCTGTACGGGGGCGTTGGCTGCCTTCCGCCAGGCCCTGAACGCCGTAGACCGCGGCGGAACGATCCTCTGCTTTGCCACAACGGAACCGGACGTGGAACTATCCGTCCCTCTCAATGAGTTCTGGCGCAATGAAATAAAGTTGATACCGTCATATGGCAACAGCCCCCTGGATTCGACCGTTGCGATAGAGCTCATCAGATTGGGACGCGTGCCCGTAGGGAAGATGATTACACACAGATTGCCTCTGGATAAGGCCGGTTACGGTTTCCGGCTTGTTGCTGAAGGAGGAGAATCCCTTAAGGTGGTAATTGAACCGCAAATATCCGCTTGAGGGCACCCTTTAATATATGCCCGCCTGACATCCCGCTGCAAGGGTACTGCCCAATTCACGACACTTCGCAAGGTCGTCGTCAGTTAACTTTCCTTTCGAGAGCACAGGGTCATAGATCATTTTAAACTTATAGCCGAGAGCGATGCGCTCTACGGCCCTTAAGGCGCCCGTGCCGTCATTGCCGGCGCTGATGAATACTACATAGGGTTTTCGGAAAACCTTGTCTCCGGCGGGGTAATAAGTCCGGTCAAAAAAATCCTTGACCATGCCTGACATATAACCAAAGTTTTCCGGTGTGCCGATCGCCAATCCGGCTGATCCTAAGAGGTCATCGAGCGTGGCATCCTGTGCCCTCTTCAGAACGATTTCCGTATTTTCAATAACCTGGGCGCCATCCGCGACAGCCCGCGCCATCTTTTCCGTGTTTCCTGTCTGTGAATGATATATTATTAAAATCCTGCACATGGTATTTCCGAAGCTCCTTTATTACTTTACTTGACAATACATGGCATTTTATTAAGATACTGACAAGAAAATAGCAATCTCAATAATCCTAATATGGAGGGAAGAATATGCCAACGTATGAGTATCTCTGCGAAGCCTGTAGGAAGAAGTTTTCATTGATACAGAGTTTCAGAGAACGCGAAGAGGCGAAAGTTGCATGTCCGAAATGTGAAAGCAAGAAGGTAAAGCAGCAAATATCAGCGTTCACGGCCAAGACCAGCAGGAAAAGTTAACGCATTATTAACTCACGCTTTCTAAAGCCAAAGCAAAGGCAAGAGTGTGCCCTGATGACCATCCGGCCCCTTTCGTGAAATATGATGCCATTCGTAAATGGCCATGTAATCATAGATATGGAGAGGTGATGGTCATGATAAGAATAACCATTTCAGTATTAGTCGCTGCGTTCTTCATATTATCGGGAAGTGTTGAGAGTAGCGCCTTCAGATGCGGCGACGGGTATGTCAGTGTGGGAAACTCCAAGACGAAAGTGCTCCTGGAATGCGGTAAACCGACTTCGAAGGAAAAGGTACGTTTGAAAAAAGGCTGCTACTACCGGACGAACGAAAGAGAGACAGACAAGAGCGATGAGACCAAAAGCACCTACTTGAAGGAAAAAAAGAAAGCCGTGGAAAAGTGATATTATAACTTCGGGGAAAACGATTTCATCTGAGTTCTCACTTTCGAGGGGGTCGTTCTCAAGCGCGAAGAGACAGGGATCTACGGCAAGGGCAGGTCGGATTGCAAAGGCCGGTAGGCTATAGCATAGAGATAACAAAGGTGACACTCATGGATGCAATAGAAGCGATTTTTTCCAGAAGAAGTATTCGCAAATACACAAAGGAGCCGGTGTCGGATATTATAGTGCAAGAGATATTGGAAGCTGCTATGAATGCCCCGTCGGCAGGCAATGAACAGCCCTGGCATTTCGTTATTGTCAATGACCGAAAGATTCTCGATGAAATTCCCAAGGTCCATCCATACTCTCAATCTGTAAGGACGGCCTCCGTGGCTATTGCGGTTTGCGGAGACCTGAAATTGGAAGTACATAAGGATTTCTGGGTGCAGGATTGTTCGGCCGCGGCAGAAAATATCCTGATTGCCGTTCAGGCAAAAGGATTAGGCGCGGTCTGGCTCGGTATCCACCCGATAACAGAACGTGTTAAAGGCATGCAAAAGCTCCTGAAGCTACCCGATCACGTGATACCGCTTGCAGTCATTCCCATCGGGTATTCCGATGAGCATAAGCCTTTGGCTAATCGATTTAATACCTCAAGGATTCATCACAATAGTTGGTGATTACTGACGACGATTTCTTGAGAGGCTTCCCTGTTTAAGCTTGCCGCCTTCTAGGGCGGAGACCGGGCGGGCCGCTGCACTACTGCGCTTCGCTGTTTCTTCTGTCAACGATGGGGAAAGCCGGGCAGAGCGTCTCTGTATTCCTTACGCGGAAATGCCATGGCCCTGAGTGGCTGATTTCAGATGCGATAACTTATTTGTCTAGTTAGGGAAGTATTCCCCAAAGGAAGGGGAATACTTCCTCAATAAAGGAGATATATGCCATTGCGTCATTTTGGCAACTTATGATTATTACTTGCCATTTTTATTTATT
>JBEKOL010000097.1:0-5905 GCA_049521775.1 Syntrophales bacterium | reverse complement strand
GGAAGGATATATCGGATGTGATATTTATCTCTACCCGAAAGCAGGGGGTGAATTATCGTGATACCGGGGGGGTGAAATCAGATGATACTGACCCCTCTAAAGGGGTGAATTATCATGATACTCGACAGAAGTCAAGCATCCGGCAATTTTCGCTTACATGCTCTCTTTCAAAAGATAATCCTTATTGACTATAATCTCCAATTTTTCAATTTCAATTATCATGCGAAACTTGGTAATAATTGAAATGCAATGCCAGAATAAATCTGATATATAGTAACATAAGGTATTGTGGCGCTGCAAGTAAACCAGGTGTCAGACAGAGAAAACAGACCTCGTACCTGCAGTATCAGTAGAAAGAGATCTGTTCTAATCAAGAACAAATAAATTTATTACTAGGAAGACCTGCCCCGTTGGGGGAGCTTCACTTCAAAAAAGGGGTATATTAACAATGGTGGAAACCCGACTCACGATAAAGATCGGGCGATCCCTTTTGCAGGATGAAAAGAAGGCCGTCTCTGAATTCCAGCTTGCAGTGCAGCAGCCCGAAACTGAAGCTGTTATCTTTTTCTGTTCTTCCAAATACAACATGGACGTCCTGGGCCGGGAACTGGCAAAACACTTCGACTGCCCCCTTATCGGTTGCACCACTGCCGGGGAACTCTCCACCTTTGGTTTTCAGGAAGAAGGTATCGTCGGCGCCAGCCTTTCCTCCAAGGAATTGAGGATTCATCGTTATACCATTACTCCCCTGAGCCGGTTTTCCCTGAGCGAAGCAGGAAAAATGGCCTCCACTATCCGGACACATCTGTCGCTCGCAGAGGGATTCGACAGGAAAAGAATGTTCGGATTCATTTTGATCGACGGCCTTTCCATGCTTGAAGAGACGACCATTGCCTCGCTGTACACCTCCTGTGAAGGCATTCCCATCATCGGAGGTTCCGCCGGCGATGACCTGGATTTGAAAAAAACCTATATCTATGACAATGGGCAATTTATATCCGATGCCGCTGTTTTTGCGGTTTTTGAGACCACACTTCCGTTTATGACATTCAAGACCCACCACTTCCAGCCGACCGATACAAAAATTGTCGTCACCGGCGCGGATCCGAAAAGACGAATTATTACCGAGATCAACGGCGAACCTGCCGCCCTTGAATATGCCAGGGTTCTCGGGCTTGAGCCGGATCAACTGACTCCAACGGTGTTTTCCGAGAATCCGCTTTTGCTGAGAATCGGCGGTGAGTGGTATGTGCGCTCAGTTCAGAAGCACAATACTGACAACAGTCTGACAATGTTCAGTGCAATCGAAGAAGGTTTAGTGTTGACAATCGGAAAAGGGGTCGATATCACACAAAATTTTATGGATCAAATGACTCTTTTTGAAAAAGAGATTCCGCAAAACCGTTTTTTCATCCTCTGTGATTGTATTTTACGGAAGTTGGAATTTAACAGCCGTGGAATTATTGGTGAAATGAACCGGCTGCTCGGAGGTTGCAGCGCTATCGGATTCAGCACCTATGGGGAACAGTTCAATTCCATTCACGTGAATCAAACATTGACAGGAGTTGTGATCGGTGGCTGAGCAAGAAAAAATCTGTCAGCTTGAAGAAAAAGTGAAAGTGCTCGAAAAAAGCCTTTCAGCCAAAGAAAAAATCTGTGAGATTTTAACCAAAAGGGTGGAGCGAAGCGTTGACTCCTTGGGGGGTGCGTATTCTATCTTTGAACGCAATATCCTCTTGCAGAATCTGGTCGACCAGAGATCCAAAGAGCTTGAAAATGCCAATAAAAAATTATCACAGGAGATCAACGAGCGAATCAAGAGTGAACAGAGGTTACACAGTGTTATCCAGGGTTCTCCCATCTCTACATTTGTAATCGGGAAAGACCACAAGGTCATATATTGGAATAAGGCATTGGAAGAACTGAGCTGCATCAGGGCTGAAGAAGTAATTGGCACAACACAGCAGTGGAGGGCCTTTTACAAAGAAGAAAGACCATCTATGGCCGATTTGCTGGTGGACGAGCTTCTGGATACGATCCCACAGTGGTATTCTGGGAAATATATTAAGTCCACGTTGATAGAAGAGGCGTATACGGCAACAGACTTTTTCCCGGAATTGGGTGATGGAGGGAAGTGGCTGTGTTTTACAGCAGCAAGCATCAGGGATTCTCAGGGGAACCTCGTTGGTGCGATAGAGACCATTGAAGATATCACCGAACGTAGGCGGGCGGAAGAGGCGCTTCGGGAGAACGAGGAGAAATACCGAACACTAATTGAAACCACCGGGACAGGCTTCGTCATTATTGATCGGGATGGTTTAGTGCTTGATGCAAATGCAGAATATGTACGTCTTTCCGGACACCATAATCTGAGTGAAATAGTTGGCAGAAGCGTCATCGAATGGACTGCCGATTACGAAAAAGAAAAAAATGCAGCGGCTGTCGGGGAATGCCTTAAGAAAGGATATATAAGAAACTTGGAAATTGATTATGTGGATTCAAAGGGCAGCATCATACCCATTGAGATCAATGCAACATACATGGAATCAGAGGGAGTGGCCCAGATCCTAACACTGTGTCGTGATATCACCGAACGTAAACGTGCAGAGGCAGCGCTGAAACAAAGCGAAGAAAAGTTTTCTACAATATTTCGTCTTAGCCCCGCCTGTATCTCCCTATCAACTTTAGCCGACGGCCGCTATGTGGCAGCAAATGATTTATGGTTCAAAACAGCGGAATACTCTCCTGACGAAGTCATTGGACATACCTCAACTGAACTCGGTATTTGGGTCAATCCTGAGGATCGGCAAAGGCTAGCGCAAACCATCATGAAAGGTGGCGTCATTCGTGATCACGAATACCTCTTCCGATCAAAATCCGGCAAGATATATTCACTTTTGTTTTCCGCAGAAGTTATTGAAATAGACGGAGTCCCACATATTGTGAGCGTAGCTTTAGACATTACCGAGCGCAAAAAGATAGAAGATGCGCTGAGTCAGAGTGAGTCGACCCTGCGCAGTGTGTTCCTGGCTGCACCGGTTGGCATTTGCATCATGAAAAACCGTCTGTATGAGAGCGCAAATGTTTTTTGGTGCGAAAGTTTTGGCTACCCCGAGGAAAGTGTCATCGGCCAGAGCACCCGTATGCTGTATGAGAATGACGAGGAGTATGATCGAGTGGGACAGGTATTATACACGCATCTGCGGGAATGGGGTCTGGCATCGACCGAAACAAGGCTACGCCGCAGTGATGGTGTATTTCGCGACGTTATCTTGGCAGCCGCACTTCTGCGTGCCGATGACCCGACGGCTGGCACAGTGGTAATAATTCAAGATGTGACCGATATCAAGCAGGCGGAGGAAGCACTAAGGGCAGAACACGAACATCTCATCTCGATCCTTGATGGGGTTCCCGTTCCAACGTTCGTGATTGATCACAATCGTCATGTTCTCCTATGGAACAGCAACAATGAAATATATACCGGTATTGCAAAGGAAGAAGTATTGGGAAAGCCCCTGGACCTGAGTCCTCTCTTTCGGGGGAAGGTATCTCCCACACTGGCAGAGTTAAGTCTTGAAATGGGAGACGAGGAGTTGATTGCCAAGTTCGGAAGGCGAGGTTTACGAAAAAGCGAAGTTCAACCTCACGCTTTCGAAAGCACAGGACGGATTTGGATTAAGGGAGAAGAAAGGATCGTTGTCATACAGGCAGCGAGGATTATTGATATCGATGGAAAAGTTGTCGGCGCAATTCAAACAGCGCAGGACATTACTGATCGCACCCGGCTTGAGGTGCAATTTCGTCAGGCCCAGAAGATGGAAGCCATCGGAACGCTGGCCGGCGGAATTGCCCATGACTTTAACAATATCCTCAGCGCCGTTTTAGGCTACACGGAAATGGCCCTTGAAGAGCCCAAAATAAACGACCGTTTGCGGCGTTGTCTTGAGCAGGTATTCAAGGCCGGAGAGCGGGCGAGAGACTTGGTGAAACAGATACTCTCCTTCAGCCGCCAGATCGACGAAAGGCCGCGCCCACTGAGGATCAGCCCCATTATCAAGGAAGTCCTGAAACTTCTCCGGGCATCCCTGCCCACGACAATAAAGATACGCCAGGACATCCAATCCGAACCGGACGCGGTACTCGCTGATCCCACACAAATCCATCAAGTAATGATGAACCTCTGTACCAACGCAGCACACGCTATGCGAGGGAGACAAGGTGAATTGAAGGTCAGTCTCGCCCCTGTGAATATTGAACCATCCGACGATCTTATTATCCATCATGACCTATCCCCTGGCAAGTATCTCAGGTTGACGGTAAGCGATACGGGAGCCGGTATAGATGACGAGATCATAGGCCGGATATTTGATCCCTTTTTTACTACCAAAGAAGTTGGTGAGGGAACGGGCTTAGGACTTTCCGTGGTATATGGCATTGTGAAAAACTGTAGCGGCGCGATCACCGTGCAAAGCGAGGTGGGGAAAGGGACCGAATTTAACGTGTACCTACCCCTGCTGACCGACGTTGAGGATAAACAGGAAGCGAAGGTTGAGGCGCCGATTCCCGGTGGAAAAGAGCGAATCCTTTTTGTGGATGATGAGGCAGCTCTCGTTCAACTCGCGACGAGCACATTGAGCGGTCTGGGGTATGAGGTTGTAGGCAGAACAAGCAGTCTGGAAGCTTTGGAACTCTTTCGGACCCGGCCTGACTGGTTTGATCTTGTAATCACCGATATGACCATGCCGAATATTAGGGGAGATGAACTTGCAAGGGAGCTGTTGAAAATAAGGCCGGACATTCCCATTATCCTCTGTACCGGTTTTAGTGAGATGATATCTGAAGAGAAGGCAAACAAGCTTGGCATACGCCGGCTTGTTATGAAGCCCATCAGCAAGAAGGATCTCGCAATTGCGATAAGGGATGTATTAAGGGCGGAATAGGAATATACAATATTTCATTTGGAATTCATCAATTCTAAGAATAACAGGTGTCGTTTGTTTGTAGGTGTTGCCAATAACCGACCTTTTTAATATTCTCATTCATTGCTCTCGCACAGTACCGGTTGGAGGCTGCTATTCCTTGGCAGCTTATTCCCATCACATAAAGCTTATGGCTACTTTCCTGTACTAGACAATCAGCGTGAATCAGGAAAAGTTGATGATTTTAAATGGTAAACAGCATCTACCTCATTGACAAACAAGACCGCTTTTCCTATACTTCACCCATCAAAAAACGACTTCTGCAAGCGATTTCTTCCTGATATTGTATTTCAAGTTTGAACCTTACATGCAATATTTCTACCGAAAATATAGACGGAGCGATAAGGCAAACGAAAGATGAAAGAACGGATGAAGGCTTTTTGGGGACTTATTTTTGTTGTGATCTTGGTCGTTCCTTACACCTTGGGTGTCTGGGATGATTATGGATATATGTGCGTCGTAGGAGCAGCCGTCGCTTTATTGCTTATCACGATATTAGGACGCCATGTCACCCCAACCTTCTGGTGGCAGGGCTTAAGAAAAAAGAATAACAAGGAGGCAAATAAAGATAAGGACGTTTAGCGGATGCCATGTCGAGAAAAAAGTTTATCATGATCGGAATGGTTATAGGCTCCGTAGCAGGAGGGTATGCACCTACGCTGTTCGGTGCTGACTCAATTTCCGCTTCGTTGATAGGAAGTGCCATTGGTGGATTCCTTGGCATATGGGGAGCCTACAATCTCTATGGATAAATTGGCGCTTCTCCAAGGAGGAATTACTGAGAACTTCCTCTTCTAGAGAAGAGAGTCAAGTATTTTCTTCCTACACACTGTTAAAGCTGTAAATGGTTGTGGTGGTACTTCGACCTTTTTATTCCTTTTCACCTAACCTCTTTTATTCTGCGGGCCCTCTGCCCAACTTACCTT
>JBEKOL010000096.1:0-5925 GCA_049521775.1 Syntrophales bacterium | reverse complement strand
TAAATCCTACCGCATTGAATGCTTTGCCGACATCCACACCAACTATCAGTGTCGCCTTACTGACCCTTTGACGCCTTGCTGCCTGCCTGTTATAATCTCTCTCGGACATGGTCACTTCTCCTTTCTGTTATGTTGTTTGCGATATTCAACTTTAACAGATCGAGAATACCATGTCCTCACTTCTCTTCCTTATAGTAAGCTGTAAGTGAGTGTTCCATAATGTTCAAGGGAATGCGCTATTTCAAACAGTATTCATTATGAGCTGTTGCCATTTTTCTCATATTTTGCCCCCTTGGCTTTTGGTCTTTATTAGCACAAAATATCTAATGGTGAAAATTCAATTGTATTGATTTTATGATGTAATTTTTCTTTTCATTCTTCATGAGACGAAGTAAGATTGCAGAACAGTTCGGATTTGGCTTCAAGAGGAGGAGCAATAGTATGGTATATGCATCGAACATATTAATCGCCTTGGCCCTGGCAACCTTTACAGGAATTGGTGTAGTTATCGCCTCGGAGTCAGTGCCGAATGAAATTTATGTGGATTATGAGTACGGCGATCTTAAAGAAGTGATCGTCGGCGTGCCATTCATGATCTATCCTGATATGCGAGTGGCTAAATGGATACAAGAAGCCCTCAAAATACTGCCTGAGACGGAAGCTAAGAAAGGCATGCAAAGGTCTGGAAAGGACTCCATCGAAATCGGCAAATTCGACGCGATGGAGAAAGAGAATAGGGAACTCATTGCCATACTTGAGAAGCATGGAGTGAAAGTTTGGCGGCCAGATATACTCACCCGTGAGAGAGTCGTCAATAACTTTGGCGAAGAATATGTTCGCCTTGCCGGGGTATCGCAGCAGTACACCCGCGATCCCATTCTCGTTATTGGCAACAATGTCATCGAAAATACAATGGGATCGCTCTACCGACGCAGCGACATACTGGGATTTCGACGCCTCTTCCTGAAACGAGTGGCCAATTCCAATGCCCAGTGGGTTGCCATGCCCGGTTTAGACTACGCACTTATGTTGCAGGATGGAAAATTCGACAAAACAGGATTCCCCGTGTTGGAGGGAGGCGACGTCATTGTGCTGGGCAAGAAGATATTGGTCGGCACATCAATGAACAGCGCCACCGGCTCCAGCGAATTGGGTTACCTGTGGTTAAAGTCGTATCTCGCACCGCAAGGATATGACGTGGAGCGGGTGCGTCTTTCAGAAGACATTCTTCATCTGGATGTGGCCTTGTCAGTGCCTCGTCCTGGCGTGATTATTGTTTGTCCGGAGGTTCTTGTGGACGGAATTCCATCCTACTTCGACGGGTGGAAGAGAATTGAGGTAACCAGGAAAGAGACGCGTTACCTTGCAACCAACGGATTGCCTATCGACAAGGACCACTACATATTGGGGTACAACGACCACTTCGACGGCAAGCGCGTCAAGGAAGCTCTGGAGACAATCGGGATCAAGGTGTATCTGATTTATTTTGCGGCCCACAACGAGGATGGGGGTTCAATCCGTTGCAGCACCCATCCTTTGGTGAGGAAACTCAGCAAATGAGAGACTATAAAAGCCTATCAAAACGCTCGAGCGGATGCGGCTAAGCCGCACAGCTGAGCTTCCCGTCACTCTCTTTCGATTCGTAATGCTCAATCTCGATAACTTGCCGCCACTCACCCTTTGTGAACAGGCGCTCGGTTTCATTGATATTGACAAGGTGCAGCCCTATTGATTGCTGATCGAAGGTGCAAGTTGGGCCTTGGATGCGACTTACGGGATGAAAGATCCACAAGTCTGGACAGGTATTTCCCAGACATTTCTCATGCAGAAACCTTCCTGTAAACGAGCAGGTGCCGTTTTATCGTTCCATACTCCATTATAAGTGGCATTCAGTAATGTGCACGGACCATCACTTTTATGGGACCCCGGGCGTGACGATATAATATCTGCTCCCAACATTGACTTTGAAGTCGTGACGTATGTTAATTATCCCCTGTTCATTATCCCTGAAAGACTTTGTTTCTAAAAGAGTTTCTTGCTTAATAGAATTATCTTATATACTATAACATGGTATATACAGAAAGTAATGATTTAGAAGACATAGTTGCCCCAAAACCATTATTAGCCCTTGGTGGACTCCTCAACAATCAGAGCAGCTTGAATATTTACGGCCATAAAATGTTTAGATATTTAGAAAAGAAAAAACGGTATCTTCCAATTGCGGCGGTGTTCATTATTGGCATTGCAGCATCCATTATCTCTTTTGTCATTATTGATAGATTTGATTACCAAAGAATACGGGAATCCTTTGAACGAGGAGCAGACGAGCGCTATGCTGCATTCAAAAGAGAGATCGAATCCGACTTGCAGGTGCTTGAATCAATAAAGACTTATTATGCAGTTTCTCGAGAATATCGGCGATCAGATTTTCGGATGTTGGTGAGTCCACTTTTATTGCGTCATCCAAGCATTCAGGCGCTTGAGTGGATACCGCGAATAAGCGATTCTCAGCGAGCTATTTACGAGGCAAGGGCGAAGGCGGATGGTTTCAGCAACTTTCAAATCAGCGACCGGAAATCCAAGGGGGTAATGGTAAGATCACCCCGGCGCAGCGAGTATTATCCCGTCTATTTTGTTGAACCTTATAAGGGGAACGAGATTGCCTTAGGATATGACCTGGCCTCCGATCCCGCGCGAATGGAATCGTTGGAAAGGTCACTGATTACCGGCGAGATGGCTGCATCCAGACGGATAACACTGGTCCAGGAGACCGCCGGTCAATTTGGCTTCATAGTCTTTGATCCAATATATGGGAAAGATTTGCGATCAGATACTATTGAAGAACGCCGTAAGAACCTGAAGGGTTTTGCCCTGGGGGTTTTTCGGATCGGTGACATTCTGGACAAATCTTATACCTATTTGAAGCCTGGAAACATCAACACCTCACTGCATGAGGCGCCCGTTCCAGATAACGATCATCTTCTCTACTTCCACCCAAATCACTCACAAAAACAGGTAAATGACCAGAAATCTGAACCGGGGGAAAAGTTTGTTTATCGGAAATCGCTCAATGTCGCCGGGCAGGAATGGCTAATGAGATTTGAAACAGGCCCTCATTATATTGCACAAGAAAAAAGTCTGTGGTCCTGGGTAGTTTTGATATTTGTGGTGCTTCTGACTGGTATTTCATCCCTCTATATGACGGTAAATTTACGCCAGACTGAAAAACTTTCAATCGTAAATGAACAATTGAGACGGGAGTTCTGTGAACGACAGAAGGCAGAACTGGCATTGAAGAAATCCCATGAAGAGTTAGAAGCACGAATCAAAGCGCGGACGGCAGATTTGGCAAGAGTCAATGAATTACTACAGGAGGACATACGCGAACGCAAACAGGCGGAAGATACTGCCCTTCGAGCCAAAGAGTACTGGGAGAAGACCTTCGATGCAGTGCCCGATCTCATTGCCATACTCGACATAGAGTACCGGATTGTCCGTGCAAACAGGGCCATGGCAAGCCGGTTGGGCGTAACGCCGGGAGAGTGCGTGGGACTATTGTGCTATGGCGTTATCCATGGGATGGCCGAGCCGCCGGAGTTTTGCCCACACAGACGGTTGCTCGAGGATGGACTCGAACACATCGTGGAGGTTCACGAGGACCGTCTTGACGGCGATTTTATCGTAAGCGTTTCGCCGCTGCGCGATCAAGAGGGAAAGCTCATCGGAAGTATCCACGTCGCACGCGATATCACCGAGCGCAAACGCGCCCAAGAGGTTTTGCGAGAGAGCGAAACTCGCTATCGCCTCCTTGCCGATAACGCGACGGACGTCATTTGGACAACAGGTATGGACTTGCAACTGACCTATGTCAGTCTCTCCGTGACGAGGCTCTTGGGATTTACGGTGGAAGAGGCAATGGCGCGAACGATGGAGCAAGCTTTCACTCCAGCGGCATTCGAGAAGGCAATGCAGATTTTCACGGAAGAAGTTGCGACTGAAAATGCAGGAAACGGTGATCCTAATCGATCACGAATACTGGAACTAGAGCTTGTCCGCAAGGACGGAAGTACTGTCCCAGTTGAAGGGAATTTCCGATTCTTGCGCGATCCAGCAGGAAAGGCAATTGGCCTTCTCTCTATTATACGCGACATTACTCAGCGCAAACGAATGGAACTGGAACTATGGAAACAATATGAGCTCAAAAGTGTTTTGATGTCATCCATTCCAGCTTACGTTTATATCAAAGACACGAATTCGGTGTACATGCTGGGCAATAAGCAATTTAGTGAATTGAGTGGCATTCCGGAAAATGAAATTCCAGGAAAAACTGATTATGACTTTTTCTCGGAGACAGACGCGGACTCTTTCCGTAGAGATGATGCGGAAATCATCGCAACAGAAAAAGCAAGGCTGAATTACGAAATGAAGGGAAAGGATGGGAAAGGCAATACAATATGGTTTTCCACGAGCAAATCTCCCTTTTATGGTCCTTCTGGTGAAATAGCCGGTTTGGTTGGGATCTGTATCGACATCACTGGCCACAAGCGTGCCGAGGAGGAAAGGCGGAGCCTGGAGGAGCGTCTGCAAAGAGCCGAGAAGATGGAATCCCTTGGGACCCTGGCAGGCGGCATCGCCCATGATCTAAACAATGTCCTGGGCATTGTTGTCGGCTATGCGGAAATGCTCCTGATGGATGCGGACAAGTCAAGTTCGATCAAATCCGACCTCCAGAACATCATGTCGGGAGGGCAAAGGGCTGCCGCTATTGTTCAGGATCTACTGACCCTGGCGAGAAGGGGCGTCTCCGGCCGGAAAGTCATCAATCTAAACAGGATTATCGCTGATTCTCAAGAATCCCCGGAGTTTGAGAAACTTTCTTCCTACCACCCTTCCGTGAAGATGAAGACCGATCTTGATCCGGGGCTCTTTAATATTTCCGGCTCTTCCGTTCATCTCGGCAAGACCTTATTCAATCTGGTTTCGAATGCGTGTGAGGCCATGCCGGGCGGCGGTATGCTGACCATCAAAACGGACAATCGGTATCTGGACAAACCAATTCATGGATACGAAGATATTCGGGAAGGGGACTATGTGGTTCTCTCCGTCTCCGATACGGGGGAAGGCATATCGGCGGCTGATCTGAAGCGGATCTTTGAGCCGTTTTATACGAAGAAGGTCATGGGGCGAAGCGGAACGGGATTGGGGTTGGCGGTGGTCTGGGGTACTGTGAAGGATCATAACGGATACATTAACGTAGAGAGCGAAGAGGGAAAGGGGAGTACCTTTACCCTTTATTTTCCCGCAACGAAGGAAGGCATTTTCTCAGGAGCTGCTGTCATATCAATATCCGAATACATGGGGAACGGCGAATCGATTCTCACTGTGGATGATGTAAAGGAGCAGCGTGAACTGGCGACAGTTATGCTCGAAAAATTGAATTACAATGTAGCGAGTGTTTCCAGTGGTGAGGAAGCAATAGCGTACTTAAAGGAACACAAGGTCGATCTCATTGTTTTGGACATGATTATGGATCCCGGCATGGACGGACTTGATACTTACAAGAGTATCCTTCAGATCCATCCACATCAGAAGGCGATTATCGTGAGCGGCTTTTCGGAGACGGACAGGGTGTATGCAGCCCAGGCCATCGGTGCGGGTGCCTATGTAAGAAAGCCCTACGTCATAGAGAAACTGGGGCTTGCCGTGAGGACAGAGTTGGATAGAAAATAGATGGGGCAGTATATTCACAACAGTACAAACGGTTATCGTTGATTATAAGTGATGTAGCCGGGTGTGACTTTGTAGGTGTTGTCAGCAGTGCGCCGTGAAAAGGCGCTGTTTTTCAACGGGTGCGAATCCCGTCCGGCAACTTTCGCTCCAGCCGGTAGCAATCAGGGTAGTCGTGGAGGCAACGAAGCGGCTGAA
>JBEKOL010000095.1:0-6135 GCA_049521775.1 Syntrophales bacterium | reverse complement strand
CGGCGGGGTTGACGACCATGCAGTGTATTCCTTCTTCAGTTAACCGGTCGTGAATCCAGAAACCACTGAAACCAGCTTCATAAACACAATGATAGGTGGCTCCCGGAAAGTTTCTTTGTAAATAATTGGTCAGTTTCTTAACCTCGGGCGGTTGGGTAAAGGTCTTATGCTCAAAGCGCTCGGTATGAATGCTCACGCTCCAGCTCTTTTTGTGAATGTCCATGCCGATGTAAATGTGTTGACCCGTGAAATCAAGTTTGCTACCTTTATTCATGGCAAGCCTCCTTTGGGTATGTTTTTGTTCGGTAAAACAAAATATACCATGCAAGGTTGAGACTTGCCTTTTACTTTTTTATCATAAGGTCTCAGTTCTGCTATTCATCCACTGCTGAACAGCTGGCAGGTGCAAGAAATAATCTTCAAAGTTCTCTTCACTTTTACTATTTGACACTTATTGTGTTGACATCCTCGGTTCTTTTTCCTATTTTGATCCATAAGACCCTATAAATCCTTTGAGGATTTTCGGAATAGTCTAAGGATCAAGGGCTCGTCACAGTTTCATATTGATCGCCAAAATGGATAAAGAACTCATAAAAACATACCGATTATTTCTAAAAGACAGCATCCGTAAGGTGATTGATTTTTCTCAAACTGATCAGAACAGAGGGATTGCGCCCCCGCCTATTGAAAAGCCTTACCCAAAAGAAGCCAAAAGAATTGACCTTCCCAAATATGACCAATTCAAAGACACCGGCAAGATTGATCTTAGAACTGCTATTAGTAACCGTGAAAGCCGCAGAACCTATAGCAATCAAGCTCTCTCACTTGAAGAACTGTCTTTTCTCCTGTGGGCTACCCAAGGAATAAAACGGAAGCTTGATCCCGGTCATGCATTCAGAACGGTTCCTTCTGCCGGCTGCCGCCATGCACTTGAAACATATCTCTGTGTTTTGAATGTCGAGGGTCTTGATCAGGGTATCTACCGTTATCTTCCTCTTGAACATCAACTCCTGTTTGAATTTACTGAGGAGAACTTAAACAGCAAAATTGTTCAGGCTGTTCTTGGTCAACGCTATCCAGGAGAAGCCGCCGTTACCTTTATCTGGACAACCATCCCTTACAGAATGGAATGGCGCTATGAAATCGCTGCTCATAAGGTCATTGCGATTGACGTCGGTCATGTATGCCAGAATCTTTATCTTGCCTGCGAAGCAATAGGTGCAGGAACTTGCGCTATGGCTGCTTATGATCAGGAAGAGATGGACAGACTACTCAGAATTGACGGACAGGATGAATTCACTATTTACATTGCCTCCGTTGGTAGAAAATGGTGATAATAAGTGGAGAAGCCTGAACAGATGCAAGTTTTTGAAACATCAATACTCGCCGGTATCCGGATGACGAACCGCATTCTCCGTTCCGCAACCTACGAAGGAATGTGCGATGCTCTAGGCCACCCTAAGCCTTCATACTATGAACTCTATGAAAAATTATCGAGTGGTGGGGCAGGAGCCATCATTACTGGCTTAGTGGCTGTCAATCGAACAGGCAGAAATCACAGGTCCATGGGTATAATTGATGATGACGCCTATATTGCAGAGTTCCGGAAACTCAGTTCGGTCGTCCAGGCGAATGGAACCCCCATCATGATGCAAATCGCCCATTGTGGAGGGTTTTCCGCCAAGACGGTAACGAACGCGGAACCTGTCGCTCCCTCACCATTCGTAAATAACATTTCACGTCAAAAGGCCAGAGAATTGTCCCATATTGAGATCGAAAAGATCGTCAGTGATTTTGTAAAGGCAATTATCCGTGTCCGGCAAGCAGGCTTCGATGGGGTACAACTCCATGCCGCTCATGGATACCTTCTTTCCGAATTTCTATCACCCCATGTGAATAAACGCACGGATAGATGGGGTGGAACCACCGAAAACCGAGGCAGAATCATCATAGATATTCTTGAACGTGCCCGTAAGCAGGTGGGTGACTATCCGATCTTAATAAAAATCAGCGCCTACGATTTTGATAAAGGCGGCATGAGGATAGATGAATCAATCAAAATAGCCAGAATACTGGAGAATGCAGGATGCTCCGCGATTGAGGTTTCATGCGGAGGTATTAACGATTCATTCCCCTCCATTAGATCAAATAGATTTCCCGTCGAAGCCGCATTGGCCTTTGTTTCGCCTTTTAAAAAGATGCCAAAACCGGTCAAATTTCTTGCATCGATTATGATGAGATTTACCATGAAATCCCATACTCCTTTATTCAGCTACAATGTGGACGCCGCAGTGCAGATAAAACAGAACGTCGTTATTCCGGTCATTGTTGTAGGTGGAATTCATAGGCTGACGGATATCGAGGATATCATTTGCAATAAAGGGATTGACTATATTTCCATGTGTCGCCCATTTATTATCGAACCCACAATAGTGAAAAAATTCCAGGAGAACAAACAAAGTGAGTCCCGATGCATAAATTGCAGTTATTGCCTCATGGGAGTAACTTCAGCCCCGCTTCGATGTTATTACGGGAAAATACCGCGTCAATAGGTTTAGTAATTCACAACTCTTCTTACTGTCGTCAAGTGTGACTTTGTAAACGCAGACAGCGATTGGCCAGATGACCACTCTTGAAGAATCTTAGTGCAATTTTTTTATTGAAGCCTTCCTGAAGTCAATCGTGATGCTATTGTCGCAAACATACACCCTTTCGAGTGGTAATCGGCAATAAAAAATTTGTGCAAAATATCTTGACTTTCTCTGATGCTTTGATAGTTTATATCCAACAGCGGTGAGTTACTTAGGTTACTTGCTCCGCTTAATAAATGTGCTAAAGGCCAGTGTAATGTTGTAAATGAGCCCGTTGCCTTTTGGCACGGGCTTTTTAGTTTTTGGACATTTTACCACCAAAAAATGAATTTTAAATAGGAGATTGTTTTCATGCAGATTTCATCGGAGAGTATCAAGGTAGGGCATCCGGATATCGTTGCAGATGTAATTGCGGCTAATGTGATTGCGGAAATCCTGGATGAAGAGAAGAAGCTCGGACTTGATCTGGCAAACATGCCACATTGCGGCATCGAGGTCTTTCTGGGTAAAGGGATATGTCTTGTCGGTGGAGAGGTGAGGACAAGGGCATACGTCGACATTGACAAAATTACCCGTGAATCGGTTTTATCTATCGGGTACAACCACGCAGCTGTGGGGTTGAACGGGCATCTGATGGGTGTTCTCAATGCTATCATCCCTCAGTCGGATAATATCAACCAGGGTACAAGCTGCAAACTGAACAAGAATCATGAGGTCGGCGCTGGTGACCAGGGCATTATGTATGGATTTGCCTGTGATGAGACGCCTGAGCTTCTCCCACTTCCCTACGTACTCGTCAACAGGATGATGCGGGAATTTGAAAACTGTGGCGACCCTATCTTTGCCCCTGATGGCAAGGGACAGGTTTCGGTGGATTATGATATTAAGACGGGTAAACCAATTCGTCTTGCCAAGGTCCTCATGTCCAATGCTATTGACTATCGTTTTATGAAGGGCAACAAGAACAAAGTCAAAGAAAAAGCTAAAAAGATGGCGTTCAATTGTTTGGCCGACTATGTTGACAAGAAAACGGAATTTCTTTTCAATCCAACAGGGGAATGGGAAGCTATCAACTCATGCAGCGCTGCCGACTCAGGTGTGACGGGCCGCAAGCTGGTTGTGCAGTTTTACGGGGGCTATCCCGGTGCTCAGCTGGGAGGTGGTGCTGTTGTAAACAAGACCCCTGAAAAGGTGGATTGTTCAGCTGCCTTTGGCACCCGCTATGTTGCCAAGAACGTCATAGCCGCAGGTCTCGCCTCCAAATGTGCTATCCAGTTGGCCTACGCCATCGGTATCGCAAAACCTTTCTCCATTTATGTCAATACCTTTGGCACAGGAAACATCTCTGACGAGAAGCTAATAAAAATCATTAAGGAATTGTTTGATCTTACACCAGCAGGGATGATTGAACGCTTTGACCTTCTGAACAGTGATGTTTATAGAAAAATTCCCCGGACCTTCTTTATGGACAACTATCGCTGGGAAAAAACGGACATGGTCAAAAAACTACAGCAAGCGGCAACCACGGCGTAAGCCTTCCCGAATTTTATCAAACCAGAGAGCAGATAAAAGTATTGAAGGCCTTACGGGATCATTGAGATGTCGAGAAATTGTGAGTGACATCGACAATCCGTTTCTTCCTGTTATCAACAAATCGTCAACTTCAACAAATATGCAAGACTTCAATCCGTAATGAATGAGGCGGTGTATTTCCTCTTTTAAAAAAAATGAATAGTGTTATTATAATATTCAACATCGGGGAAAGGGAGTTCTTATTAAACCGATTTTAGCGTAATAGGCAGGAGTACAATTGTTTCTTAATTTCCCTACCAATCATATTATTTTAACCTATTTGAAGCAAAAGGAGGGGTTATGAAGGTTGTGAAAAAAGTTTTAATTGCAATATTAGTTCTTATCGTCGCGTTAGTTGCCTGTTATTATGCTTTTCCGGAAAAAGTGGCCGGTTATATGATGGATGCAGCCAGAAGCAAGGCTGACCTGACTAAAAAAGAAATCAAGATCGATGATCATAACATTGTTTATCTGGAGGGAGGGAAAGGACCTACAATATTACTTTTGCACGGCTATACAGGAAGCAAAGACAACTGGTTAAGTTTTGCCCCTTATTTAACTAAGGATTACCATGTAGTGATCCCCGACATCCCCGGCTACGGAGAAAGTTCCATGATCGAGAAAGACTCGTATAATCTATCAAATCAGATGCCGCGTTTGCATAAATTCGTCCAGGCAATTGAGTTGAAAAAATTTCATATCGCGGGTAATTCCATGGGCGGTCAATTTGCGGGAACTTATGCTGTGCTCTATCCTGATGAAATTATCAGCGTTGGGCTGTTTGACGCCACGGGGGTCAGGTATTCGGGAAATAGTTTAGTAAAAAAAATGATGGAAGGAGGCGAAAATCAATTTGCAATAAAAGACAGCAACGATATGCAACGCATGAGGGCATTCTTTTTTGTTAATCCGCCTAGTTTCCCTTACCCTATCAATAAATTAATGTTCAAAACTTATTTAACAAATCGCCAATTTTATGAAAAAGAGGCCAAAGAAATCTTTCCTGATTTTTACTCTCTCGAAAAAGACCTACCGAATATAAAAGCACCAACTTTAATTCTTTGGGGGGATAAGGATAAAATCGTTGATATTTCCAGCGTACCGGTTTTCGAAAAAGGATTACAAAATCATAAGACTGTAATCATCGAGGATTGCGGCCATGTTCCCCTGATGGAAAAACCGAAGGAAACAGCAACACAATATATAGATTTTATTAAAAGCATTAAAAACTAATCTGCTTAGTGACTTCATTGCTGCTACTCCCTTATCAGGACAACTGTAAGGGAGTAGTTTTGCGTGGTGTATTATTGAATACATGATTTAAGACTCTATAGAGAAAGATAAGAATTACCTACGCGTTCTGTCAGATAGATTATTTGGTTATTTGATTCTTTCTTTTCAGGTGCAGGGAGTAGTTGTGTTCACGATAAAATTTATCGTCAAAGTGGGGTAACATCACACTTAATTATCACAGAGTAACTAACAACACTTCTGTCGATAATCATCAATACCGTCAAGTATCCAAGAGTATTTAGTAGTAGGTGCTATACGTAACAAAATGGTGATTGAAACTTAAGGTTATCAGGTTCATCATCTATCTGTATTTCCTATTGAATTAGAGGAAAGGAGATAGCGATGGACCAGATGGCCACAGAAAACTTCAGTAACATATCAGAGAAAGAAACCCTGGCAGACTTTGGAAGCAACGATCTGCGTGCAGGGCTTCTCCCCTCCATTATTTTACCCGAGATCCATAGAGGAAAATCTGGAAAGATATTTTATCCCGAATACACGCAGGAGGCAAAAGCGCTTCACTGGGCGTTGAATCGCCTTGCAGGCTGGGAATTACCGGGCAAAGAGCATGTGGAGGAATATTTTCGTCACATGTATCGGCGGAACTTCCGGCCCAAAACATACTTCAGTGCTCTGACAGCGATTTATATCTTTCTCACTGTTATCAGGGATTCCGGCA
>JBEKOL010000094.1:0-6263 GCA_049521775.1 Syntrophales bacterium | reverse complement strand
TTCACCAGCCATGAGGGAGAGGAATTTCTGTATCTCCTGGACGGAAAAATCGAATTTCGCACCAATGACCGGGTCGAAACCCTTTCCGCCGGGGATACGATTTATTTTGATTCTGCCCTAAATCACAGTTGTCGTTCTTTGACCGATGCGCCGGCAAGGGCCGTCGTGGTCGTTTGGAGCAAGACCTGAAAAGAGGTACGCGATGATTGAAATCCGTTTTCACGGACGGGGCGGTCAGGGGACGGTGGTGGCCACTATTCTGCTGGCCAAGGCCTTTTTCCAGGCGGGCTATCAGGTGCAGAGTTTCCCCTTTTTCGGTGTGGAACGACGGGGCGCACCGGTCGAAGCCTATGTCCGCTTGGACAAAAATAAGATCCTACTCAGGACCAATGTCACCACGCCGAATCATGTGGCCGTTCAGGATCATACCCTCCTCAATAACATCAACGTCACCCGGGGCCTCAAGCCCGATGGCTGGGTCCTGATCAATAGTCCATCGACGCCTCCCGATCTTAAACTCTTTGCCGGTTTTCAACTGGCCCATGTGGATGCCAACCGGATATCCTTGAATCACAAGCTGGGAACACGAACCCATCCCATAGTTAATACAACCATGATCGGCGCCTTTGCCCGGATGCTGGAGATGCCCCCCATGGAAACCATTGCCGCCGCTATCCGTGAAGACATCCAGGTCGAGGCGCAGAGAAATATCGAGGCGGCCCACGAGGCGTTCGAAACGGTCTGTCTGATGGGCCGGATCGGATAAGACATCAAGGAATCTAAAATGAACGAAGCAGAAAATCCCAATCCTTTATTCATGCCTCTTACTTATCTTACCACGGAGAGCAATAAGACGGGATCGTGGCGGTTTCTGCGCCCCCGGTATGATGAGAAAACATCGCCCTGCAGCGCCACCTGCCCGGCGGGAGAAGATATTGCCCGGATCGAGATGTTGGCCACCCAAGGGCTTTTCAAGGAGGCCTGGGAAACGATCCTCTGGGAGAATCCCTTTCCATCCGTCTGCGGGCGCGTCTGCTTTCATCCCTGTGAAGGCCAGTGCAACCGACGGGAGTTCGATACGGCCGTTGCCATTCACAGCCTCGAGCGGTTTCTTGCGGATACGGCTATCCGTTACGGGATCAAGCCGGATATGAAGAAAATGTCATCGCAAAAGCAGAAGGTTGCCGTGATCGGTGCCGGTCCGGCGGGACTCTCGGCGGCGTGGTTCCTTTCCATGCTGGGCTATACCTGCCATGTATTTGAGGCATCAGAGGAAGCGGGTGGGGTGTTGCGCTGGGGGATTCCCCTGTATCGCCTCCCTCTGAACTCGCTCCGCCATGATATTCAGCAGATTGAAGCCCTGGGCGTCACGATCTATACGGGAAAACCGGTGAGTCCTGATGTTCTGGAGATCATGAAGAAAGACTATGACGCCGTTTTCATCGCCTGTGGTCACGGCCGGGGAATGTCCATGAACGTGCCCGGCGAAGACCTGAAAGATGTCAGCGAAGGGCTGGATTTCCTCAGGAAGCTCAGGGAGGGTAAGACGCCTCCCTGCCCGGGTGTATCGGCCATCATAGGCGGCGGCAACACGGCCATTGACGTGGCCCGCAGCGTCGTGCGCCTGGGCGGAAAAGCTTTGCTGCTCTACCGGCGGCGCCGTCAGGATATGCCCGCCCTGGAAGTGGAAGTGGAAATGGCACTGGAGGAAGGCGTGCAACTTCAGGAACTAGTTGCTCCTGCTGCGGTTGCCCGGGAAGGGGATCAGATCGTACTGACCCTGCAGGAGATGAAAATTGCCGGTGAGGAGGGCGGGCGAGCGCGCGTAGTTCCCGACGAGGGAAAAACCCGGAAAGCCCGGATTGACCGGATCTTCAAGGCGATCGGTGCCCAGGCAGATGAACCCCTGTATCAACCTCCGGCCGGTGCGTCGGGCCTGCTGAGCTTAAGTCATACCGTTCTGGTTCGCGGGAATCATGGCCCCGTGATGGTCTTTGGGGGAGATTTGACTAACGAAACAAAGAGTGTGGTCCACGCCGTCGCGTCGGGCAAACAGGCGGCCATGGCGCTGGATACACTTTTTCAGGAGGGGCTCGAAGCAATTGTTCCAAAGCTGGAGGCCTGCCGTGTCGGTGAAGGTTCGTCTCTGTCCATGGAGATCTATATGGGCGCGGAGCGACGGCTCCGGAACCCCCATGTGGTTCGTTACGAGGAAATCAACACGGATTATTTCCGGTTCATCCCCCGTGTGATACAACCCCGGCTGCTCACCGAAGAACGTGTTCAATCCTTTGAAGAAATCGATTTGAAGATTTCCGCCAATCTAGCCATGAGAGAGTCGGAACGCTGTTTCAACTGCGGTCTGTGCAATCAGTGTGATAACTGCTTTATCTTTTGCCCGGATATTTCGGTGATCCGGGACAAGGACCATCAGGCACGGCATATCAATTATGACTACTGCAAGGGATGCGGCCTGTGTGTGGTGGAATGCCCGCGTAACGCCATGTCCCTCGGAGAGGAGAAGTCATGAAACGGGTCCTGGAAGGAAGCCATGCGGTCGCGGAAGCGGTAAGACTGGCGAAGGTTCAGGTGATTTCCGCCTATCCCATCACACCGCAAACCCATATTGTGGAGATCCTGTCGGAATACTGCACGAAAGGAATGATGAAGGCCAAATTCCTGCGCGTGGAAAGCGAGCATTCCTGTATGGCCGCGCTGATCGGCGCCCAGAGTGCGGGGGTACGAACCTTCACGGCCACTTCCGGACAGGGATTAACCCTGATGCACGAGCTGCTCCACTGGGCCTCCGGCGCCCGGCTTCCCATCGTCATGGCCGAGGTTAACCGGGCTCTCGCGCCGGGATGGAACATCTGGGTCGATCAGACTGACAGCCTAGCCCAGCGCGATACCGGCTGGATACAGATATACTGTGAAGACGGTCAGGAGGTTCTCGACTCGACCCTCCAGGCGTTTCGCCTGGCCGAAGCGGTCAATCTGCCGGTCATGATCATTCTCGATGCCTTCTATCTGTCTCATACCTATGAACCGGTGGAGGTGCCCGATCAGGAGGAAGTAGATCAGTTTCTGCCACCCTTCGCGCCGAAATTTCAACTGGATACGGCTCATCCATGTGGCTTCGGTCCCCTGGTAACTCCCAACGATTACATGGAAATGCGCTATCATATCGCGATGGCGATGGAGGAGGCCCTTGGCCGTTTCGATGAGATTGAAGCGGCATTTGCCGCACAGTTTAACCGCCGTTATGGTCCGGTGGAAGCGATTGATTGCGAGGACGCCGACATTGTTTTTATCACCACGGGGACAGTGACGAGCACCTGCCGCCTCGTGCTCCAGGACCTAAGGGCTAGGGGAGAAAAGGTGGGCATTCTGAAGCTGAGGCTGTTCCGACCTTTCCCCGCTGAGCAGATCCGTAAAAAACTCAAATCGGCAAAGAAGGTGGCCGTTGTCGATCGGAATTTCTCATTCGGGGCCAGCGGGATCTTTGCCCAGGAAGTGCGGGCGGCCTTGTGCAACGTGCCGGATCATCCCACCATTTTCGGCTTTGTGGCGGGCATAGGCGGCCGGGATGTAACGCCTGAACTTCTCGAGATGATTTACTGGCAGACGAAAACCAGCGATGTTCCTCAGAAGGAAAGCGTCTGGATGGGCTTGCGGGAGGTGAAAAATGCCGACTGATATCATGGATCGGGAATTCGTCCATTCCGGGCATGTGGGTTGCGCCGGCTGCGGCGCGACAATCGCCATGCGTTTTGTACTCAAGGCCCTGGGAGAAAAGACAATAATGGTCCTACCGGCCTGCTGCTGGTCGGTGATCACCGGACCTTATCCCCTATCGGCACTGAAGATCCCCGTGATCCACGCGGCCTTTGAAACAGGCGGTGCCACGGCCAGCGGGGTGCGGGCCGCCCTAGACATGAAGGGCGATACGGAAACCACCGTCCTGACTTGGGCCGGCGACGGCGGGACTTTTGATATCGGTTTTCAGGCTTTGAGCGGCGCCGTGGAACGCAACGAAAATTTCCTCTATGTCTGCTACGACAATGAAGCCTATATGAATACCGGTATCCAGCGCAGTTCGTCCACACCCTACGGTGCCTGGACGACGACCACCACCGGTCAGGACTGGAAAAGACTACGGAAAAAAAATATCGTGGAAGTCCTCGTGGCCCACCGGATTCCCTATGTAGCGACGGCCAGTATTGCTTTTCCGGACGACCTGCTCCGCAAGGCCCAGAAGGCAAAGGAAACGAAAGGATCGAAATTTCTTCACATTTATGCAAGCTGCCCGACGGGCTGGCGCATCCCCTCCGAAATGTCCGTCAAGATCGCCCGCATGGCCGTACAGACCAATATCTTTCCCCTCTATGAGGTGGAAGATGGTCGGTGGTATACCATTAATTATAAACCCAAGGAATATCTCGTGCGGGAGTATTTCAAACTTCAGGGCCGCTTCAAGCATTTGACCGATCAAGACCTCGACCAGATTCAGCAGATGGTGAACGAGGACTGGGAGCTGCTGTTGCATAAAGCAGGGGACAGAATCTGAGTGATAGCATGGAAGGAATAAAAATCATTCGGCGCTGACGTCTTAAATATTCAAACTATTTGTTGCCGTAATCACACCTCAGTATCGAAAACATACTTATTTAAAGTAATATAGATTAGAGAATTATACCGTAGAATTCCGTCAGACAGGTGGAATTGATTTACCTGACCCGTTGTTGTCCTTGGACCTCAGAAACGTGCGGTTCCGACGCCGCCTACTTCAGTTTTCTCAATGCCAGGCGGCACTGGCCGCACTTCTTCGACCGGGCACTCCCAGTGCGTTCTGGCACATAGGTCATTTGGTCATTTGGTTCTTTGATTATTTTATTATATTCAAAACATAGTTGAATTCGCAGACATATTCGCTAGTCCCAGAAACAAGTCTAAATCCTTTTTTGACTCACTTCGCAATGATAAAATTAGTGGGTAAATTGCAGAAAATTATATTCTATTGAGATACTGAAGCAAAATTATAGCTTATTCACTTTCACTGCGTGGAGCAGCATCGGCCTTTTGTTTTTTCCTCTCTCTTAACAACGGAACAAAATATTGAACCAACAACACCGCCATAATTGTCACTGCCGTAATCGTTATCAGCAAATCACGATAGATTAAAATTAAGGACAACATAATTAATCCATAAAGCACAAGCGCAATGAGCGTAATCTGCTGGTTGTCACGTTTGATCTTCAATATTTATTCCTCTCATCCATTGCGCAACCTGACGGCCGACATTACTAAAATCAATCTCTGACTACCGTCAATCGGTTTCCTGCTACGTATCATTGATCTCGTATAGGGTCAATTGAATAGATCAGAATGGTGTACGACTGCGAAGAAAGCATATACCTAATAAATTTTGGATGTCTCTAGTATGGTGCAGGAAAGCAGGGGTATTGTATATGACGGATATAAGACATGCCAATAAGATCGAGACAGGCATCCAGCAATTTCATATGTCCTTCCTGTCAGTCCCTCGAGAGCACGATAAATTCTCTAATCCCCTGATAGGGAGGAATAAGGCCATAAGTGCATCAGCGAACATCTCCGACATATCTTTATGATTGTAAAACTATCCCGGCATGCTCGCTTGTCATCTCTTTAGGTACGATGACATGACGAGGTGTGCCTCTCCTGCTATTACGGCAATGCCCTTCTTATTTGCGACTTCCGTAGACAATGTAACACGCCCCTTTTCTGGATCCCAACCAGTGACCTTGGCGCGGGCTGTCACCTCGTCACCCGGCCTCACAGGAGCAAGGAATCGTAACTGTTGGCTTAAGTAAATTGCCCCCGGCCCCGGAAGGCTTGTTCCCAAAACGGCAGATATTAAACTTGTAACCAGCATCCCGTGCGCTATTCTGCCGCCAAAGATGGTGCCTTTTGCATATTCTTCATTCATATGTTCAGGATTGTGATCACCCGATATTCGAGCAAATGCCTTGATATCATCATCGCTGATAATCTTTGTCAGTATTGCTTCTTCTCCGATAGTGAAACTGGTGCGCTCCTTTATCATTATTATCGGTACCTTCGCGTCCAATCACCAAGATACACTTTAATATGAAATGTCCCTGTTAACTTCCCCTATGTAAAAAAGCAAGTCTCTTGTTTACTCATATGGTGATGGAAGTTTTTGTTCTTTATTTTATGTGTATCATCACAATCTTAAAAATCAATCTCCTATCAGCAGACAG
>JBEKOL010000093.1:0-6344 GCA_049521775.1 Syntrophales bacterium | reverse complement strand
CACACGACTTTCTAATCACAAGGGTTGGGTAGGATGTTGTACAACTGATGGGGATAACCGCCTATGAAGATACCTTCAAATCCAAAAACACTTATGAAAATATCTTGACTGGAATAAACAAGGAAGAAGCAAATGCTGACAAAAGAAGCAGCTTAAATTAAAGCCCTGGAGGAAAACTAACCGTCCAGGAAGAGGTCGATTTTTTCAATTTAGAAATAATTTTTCATTAATCTATCTACCCATTCAGGGACTTTTGGAGAATCTATTTTATCATAATGTGGATAATATGGTTTAATATCAAGTATCGGTGTTTCATTTATGGCATCTAATCCTTTTATTTCAAGATAGTCATCACCAACGCTGATAATTTCAACAGCAGTTATGCCTATTGGGTTGGGTCTATCTTTAGCCCGTTGGGAGAAAATGCCCACTTTAGGCATTGTTTCCAAATTCCTTGGTCTGCGCTGAAGATGTTTTTCTTTTTCATAGTTGGCTTGATGAAGGTAGGTTACAATAATAGCATGTGAAAAATTTTCTAAACCCAACAATGCACCGGCATACTCGGAGTTTAAAATAATTTTTGATTTAATCTCACCCCAGTTTTCATCCATGCGTTCAGTTACCGAAGACAATACATATCCTATGGGTTCTAATTTTATTTCATTCACTTTATTTTCCTATAGCACAAAGATCAGCCTCTAGTGTGACCTGCCCACTATCCCACAACCTCTATTGCATATCTATATAATACATGCATTTCTCTTGACTAAAATATTCAGTTATTACTTCTGGGGTTAAAGTTATTTTTACTTTTTCACATATCTTTCTCCCCTCTTCTGAATTGAATTTACGGCGGGTACATCTCTTTATCTCTCGTACTACAGATTCGGGGCTTTGTTTAGCTTTAGGTTCCATCTGCTCCTCTCCTTTTCAGGGGTTCATTATAACCTGAAACCGTCTCTTGTCTTATCCCCTCATCTGTCCACTTTCCTTTGAAACGCTACAGGAGATGGGCGGCCTTATACCGCTTCAGATTCTTATTTACGTGTTGCCATTATATTTACGATTGTTCGTTATCAGAAAATTTATCAATAAGAAAATCACTATGGCCACGATGGCAAAGGGCAAGATATAGTGGTATGAATAAGTATAAACAAGTTTCCATTTCTCACCCAGATAATACCCCATTGTCACAAATGTTACGGTCCACAGAAAACCCCCGGCAAAGGCGTATGTGGCGAACGCCTTGTAAGGCATTACAGCAATTCCTGCAAAAACTGCCGTTAAATGTCGAACCCCGGGAATGAAATAACCGATGAATATGGCAAACTTTCCATACTTGCTGTACCATCCTTCGGTTTTGTGAAGGTGTTCGGGATTAATTCTCAGTTTGGCTGAATATTTCTCCAAGAAAGGATGCCCAAAGCCCCTTCCCAGAAGATATCCAATTGAAATACCGCATATCGTTCCTGCAAATGCCGCCAATACAGCGTTCGGATAACTGAGTTGCCCCTTAAAAGCCAGAAATCCGGCTAATGCCATTAGTGTCTCATCAGGTATGGGTAAACCCAGAATGCCGAGTCCCAATGCAGCAAAGATCCCGAGATAAGAGTATTTAATGAGAAATGGTAAAATACATTGCATTTATCAAACACCCTTTGAGTCCACTAGGCCGGTTTCTCCAGATACCTCTCTCAGCCGTTTAATGGCACATATAGTTTTCGTGATATCGTTAGAAATTAAGAATAACTTAAGCTTCTTTTAAGGCAGACGGTCAGCTTGTTGTGAGGGTTCCTATGGGGACCGCTTCTATTTATTTCCAATTGAATTTTTGTATCCCTGCAATAAGAGAAGTTTTAACGCTTACAGTAAAGAAGCAAAGTGTTTACTAATGTCAATATAACTGATCTTTGTAATAACTATTTATAGAAACGGATATTATCAATCCAGAGGGCGCCTTTTTTCGTTTCCTCGCTCACTATGAAGTTACAAGTTCCAAAAATTACTGTTTCCACATGCGTCATGTCCAGAATCTGTTTTCCTGCTTTAAAGCCTTCTCTTTTAATTAGAACGTCACTTCTAACATAGCTAAGTTGATCAAATGGAATCTTTACTAATTGCCAATCATCAGTAATTTCAAATATTGCGCGCCATCTATTTCTTGTAGCGGGGTCATCACGGTCTGAGATATCGATATTCAAGAAGCCGGTTATTGGGTATGTCCCCTTCACGTAAAATTCAATACCTTTAAAAAGAGAAAGATCTCGTTTTTTGTTATTTCTCATACCTGGACATAATCTTTCCTTTTTATTTAAATCGAAAGTGTAGTCCATTCTGAGCGATTTCTTAGAATTCTCCGCTCCGGTCTTTTCATCTATTCTTACAAAACCTTCTTTCCCCCTTGGCCCTACTGCCCAAGAGTGATCAATAAGCGTTGCCTCAAAATCTTCGTTCCAATCACTGGAATCTCTCATTTCTACAGGCTTAAAAAGCGGCGAGGATACATTTATGGCAGCTATCGCCTGGCCAGTCCTGACATTAAGAAGCCGAAGGTTGATGTCGTATTTGTCTCCGATTTCGGCCAACGTTCCTGTCAGAATCAGATCGGCAAACATTAGCTTTGGTCTCAATTGTTCCGGAATCTCCTCGGTAATCCCTGATTGGATCAACTTAATTTCTTCTATAATCGTACTCAGCTTTGATCTTTCCACCACAATATAATGTCCCGATTCAACTAATAATGTGGATAACTGTTCCATAAGTATTGCGCCAGCTTCCTTTAATCCTCCTCTAATAACTGTAAAATCAACAATAGCGATCCGTTTCTTAGGAATTTCTAATTTCACATGCTGGCCGATCGAATATGGAAGAGATTTATTGAGAATGACAGTAACAGAATTACTTATCACCTTCTATATTTCTCCACTATTTCCATCTATGGCTATATTTAATCCCTCGACAAATAGGCCCTTCTGTACAATTTGCTGTGAAATTTCCACAGCAGGTGTGTCCGCTGTTTTTCTAAACTCCGGTAATTTTAATGACAGAATAATTTCATTGCCTGATACACTCTGGACGACCCCTTCCACATACTGAAGGTTTGCCGGATCCGATTTTATTTGTTGCACTGATTGAGTACAACCGAGAAAGATGGTTGTAGCAACCACAAGAAACGCTAATCGCTTCATAATACAACCCTCCTTAATTTAAGTCGAATAGACCGGTTTCTCCAGACACTCCATGTTGAGTTTTGTTTTCTCCGTTTACCGCCTTGTTTCTCGGCGGTGCTGCATCATTTTAACCATGTATCCATTGCCAGTCCTTCACAGTCAGGTAATCAGTTTATATCATAATTATGAAGGAAATAATATTGACTATTACGACTCGAAGTCCTGCATCTTCACTTAGGTTGACGATTTGAGGACTACAGGAATATAGCCAGATTTCACCTGAACAGAAAATAAGCCGTCAAGCGTTTCCACATTTCATCTCGCTATGCTCAAGAAGAGCGAGCAATGAAAAAATGAAATGCGCCGGCTATTGGCAGCACCTTGTCAGCAGACTTCCGTTCATAAAAAAAGTGAGGATTATCATTTGAAGTGCAGTATTTCTGATAGTGCTGTATAATCTGCAGTACAGCGGCTCGAGATTGGGCAATTTTTAGAAATCGTGATCATTTTAATTCATTTTTCAATCTTACTATTCTTTTATACTGCTGAAGTGTTACTTAACCTTGCCTATCGGAAAATTTGCTCCTGTCTGTATAGTCGGCGTCTGCTGCCGTTTGAAAATCTCCTCGGAGAGCTTAATCACGTGCTCCTCTATGTAATCGGCAAGGCCTAATACCGTTATGCAACCATCCTTCTTTGCTGTCCATTTCGCATAACGCCTGATCATATGCTGGCTTTTGTGTCCAAGGATTTCCTGAACTGGAGAAAGGTCTTGCCCTTCATCCAATAGTTGGCATCCGAGAGAATGGGAATCGCATTATACAGCTTGATCTTGATTCCAGCCTTTTCGCAAGCCTCGCGCCAAATTGCATTTAAGTTTTTATTAGTATACGGCTTTCCATCTTTCCGGGCAATCAGAAACGGCCCTATGTGGTCTAATCTGTCGATAATCTCTTTCGCATAAGGAGTTAAAGCCAGATTTCGAACATCGCCTACCATCTTCCATATAGAAATCCGCAATTTTTCTAATCCATTGAAGAGTGA
This sequence comes from Syntrophales bacterium, assembly GCA_049521775.1. Classification (GTDB taxonomy): domain Bacteria; phylum Desulfobacterota; class Syntrophia; order Syntrophales; family UBA2185; genus Fen-1135. The sequence continues at coordinate 2,130 of JBEKOL010000093.1, read as the reverse complement.
CCTCTAATTTTTTTCTATCTTTCCTTCCAAGAACTTTCCTGATAAAAGATATTTTGACTTCTGTACCATCTAATAGCAATTCTTTTTTCCAATGATTTGGGAGTATGCGATGTGAAAATTGGATATGTCCTGCCAAAGCATTTCCTGGTTCGGTATGGCATCTCGATCTTTATCCCCATAGCGGCACTTCTATCATACCAGGTGTTGGTGAAGACCGTTGGTGGCAACTTACCAACGTACATTACCTTCTATCCAGCCGTGATAATCACTGCTCTTTTGGCTGGCTTCGGGCCCGGACTTCTGGCAACCGTAACGGCTGCACTTCTTGCGGCATACTGGATTCTTCCCCCGCAAGGGCAGCTTGCTGTTTCATCGTTTCCCGATGCCGTAGGTCTGGCGATTTTTTCATTCAATGGCGTGCTTATAAGCGTAATGGCCAAGATTTACCGCTGCGCCCGGGAAAGAGCAGCGGATTATGCGGCAGAGTTGGCACTCCGTGACGAACGCAAAAAGGCTGAGGATGCCCTGCGTGCGAGCGAGGTGCGGTTCAATCTGGCTCAAGATGCCGCAAAAGCCGGTGCCTGGGAATGGGATCTAATGACCAACGAAAACGTATGGTCCGAGGAGGTGTGGAGACTTTATGGCTTGGAGCCTCATTGCTACGAACCTACCTATGAAACGTGGCGGCAGACTGTACATCCCGATGATCGGGAAAAGGTCGAGCAGGTGGTGCAGGAAGCGGCTACAAGGGCGATCGAACTTAATGCGGAGTGGCGAGTACAGGACCGTGACGGTTCGTTGCGCTGGTTGATGTCCCGTGGTCGGCCACTTCACGACACAGAAGGACGGCCGACACGCTTCATCGGGATCGTAATGGACATCACAGAGCGTAAGAAGATGGAGGAAGATCTTAAACACCGCACTTTAGAACTGGAAGCCGCCAACAAGGAACTCGAAGGCTTTAGCTATTCCGTCTCCCACGACCTCAGGGCACCGCTCCGCGCCATCGACGGGTATGCACGCCTGATACTCAAGAAACAGGGGGACCAATTCGACGAAGATACCTTGAGTAAATTCAATGTAATCAGACAGAGCGCACATATGATGGGGCAACTCATCGACGATCTCCTGACATTTTCCCGCCTGGGCAGGAAGCAAATATCTGTGTCGAAGATAGACATGGAGCAACTTGCCAGGGATGTATGGAAAGAACTGCGAGTCATCAACCCGGACAGGAACATGGAACTGTCGTTAAACGGCGTTCTGCCCGCATATGGAGACAGGGCACTCATTAAGCAAGTGTATTTCAACCTTCTTTCCAACGCCGTTAAATTTACAAAGTACATAGATGTCGTCAATATCGAAGTGGGGGGCTACGCCGATGGAAATGAGAGCGTGTATTACGTCAGGGATAACGGCGTCGGCTTCGACATGGCCTATTACGATAAATTGTTTTGCGTATTTCAGCGCCTCCACAGCGCAGAGGAATACGAGGGCACGGGTGTGGGTCTCGCCTTCATCCAGCGTATCATACACAGGCATGGTGGGCGTGTATGGGCGGAAGGAAAAGTGAATGAAGGAGCGACATTCTATTTTTCGCTGCCTTCAGCGGACAAAGATGGGACCAACCTCGGAGAGGAATAAACCGTGGTCACTTTGATCATTTAGAGCTGGTCTGGAAAAACTGGACAGGTGCAAGGTCCCTCACCATTTCCTGGTCAGGCATCAAGGGAAGCGCGGGGCTTTTACGCCGTCATACATCACAATTCTTAAAGCGATAAAGAATCCTAAGAGCTCCTAGCGGACAGTTCCGCTTTCAGAATATTTTCCTGATCAGGCCCGTCAGAATTCCGTCTTTCTTTTTCCGGGGGGATGCTTTCTCGAATATCTCCTTGCTGAAGACTAGCCGCCAGCCGTTTTCTTCCTTGATCATTTCAAGTTGGATTGTGTTCTGGCCATAAAGGGAGAAGGGACTCGAGACCACGGCAACAACTTTACTCTTGTCGTACTTATTAAAAATCACATCGTCTATCCGGAAATCATTGATTTTAACCTGATGATTGGAATGGTCCCGGACAAAGTCTTTTAGCGGATAGGAACTTTTCGAGATACTGGAAAGCTTATTCCAGG
>JBEKOL010000092.1:0-6456 GCA_049521775.1 Syntrophales bacterium | reverse complement strand
TCGATAAATCCAAAACCTTTACTCTCGTTAAACCATTTTACTTTACCTTCTGACATAATTAGTATCCTCCTTTCTTAGAATTTACCAAAAGTCGAATTACCAATATGACAGAAACAAAAAAACCACCAAGACTCTAAAGAGCATGGTGGCCACCTTTGCACTTCAAATTGTTATAGCTCAACTTTAATTGTACCAAACTTACTTAAGACCATAGTGAGGTACAGGATATGTTGAAATGATACTTTACTATTTACGCAAAGTCAAGGCATTTCATTATATAGTTTATTCACAAACGAATAAGGCAGTTACCGGTCTGCAATGATGCGTAACCGATATAGTACCTTCGCTTGTTAAAAATCTTGTAGACATAGGCATAAGATGATGATTACCACTTTGTATCATTACTATTGTTAATAAAATCAATGGCTAAAATTTGTCGGGAGTCATTCGAAAGCATAGGCGGATGTCATGCTGTCACTTGTTTTGTTTGGTCTGGTTTATAATAGAAATCCAATTTGTGGGAGGAGGGTCATCTATTTGGCCAGTTGGAAAACGCCGGTGACGCAATAACTGTAACTTGAGGAGGTGTGGCTACTTTAAGTGCGTGACCTGGGGGCAGTGCGGCACCGAACAAGAATTCTTTGCCGTCTTGTGATTGATAAAGGGGTTTCACATATTGTTGGCCTGTGGGGAAATTGAAAGCTGAAGTGGTAGTGGGATGTGTAGATGATGCTGTAATGATGACGTAGTTTGGATGTTCGGTGTCAGTATTGCGAGCTTCGAGAGTGTTATGGTTCTTGCCTAGAAATTTATCTGTTAGAGAAGGCGTTTTAAAATCAACCTCAAACCATGCAACTTTTGCATGAAGGTGTGAGCCAGGATTGGCTAAAGAAGCGATCAAAAGGGCAAAAATGACGGTGGCAATGAAAGTGAAGGCGAAAATCAGGGGTGGTGATTTTTTATAAACAGCTGAGGCAAGGCATATGAACGATACTATAAAACATAGAGAAAAGAGCGCGGTGATAATGGACAACGATGGCATCAAATTTCCTTTGACATTGCAAGGTGAGATTATGAAACATTGCGTTTGTATGTGAGCGTTGCGACTAGATCGATATCATATTGGGTGAAATAATCAAGGTAAATGTTGTTAACTCTTTTTCAAATGGAGGGTATGATGAGAAATTATAAGGAAGAGAGACTTCAAGTCGATGGCATGGAAGGACTGTCTGCACCGGCCTTCTTAGCCGGTGTAGGCAGTCCTCAAATATATAATGATAAAATGTGATTTTTGTAAGTAGGCGAGAGAGAGCTCAAACTTGAGCGAAGGAGGGGCTTAAGGTGAAACGCCGCGCTTTGCGTCTCTTACCTGCAAGTCTTCACAATCGCTCTGTAAATAAGATGGACGATATCGGGATGAAAGCTTTTTAACCGATGGTTCGTTGGTCTTTCTTTAGATATTCAAGTAATTGTCTTAAAAGTTTTAGCTGTTCCTGTTGAATTGAAATCAGCTCACTCCACTATTTCTCCCTGAGTGAATCAATTTTCTCATGAAGCCCTATTATTTCAAGTTCTGCCTTTAAATTGACTTCATAATCGTGTTCCGCGCTCAGTCGATCCTTATAGGCTTGTCGATTTTGAGACATCAAGATAATTGGAGCTTGAATGGCAGCAAGCATCGATAAAACAAGATTTAGCAGGATGTATGGATATGGGTCAAATGAGCTGTTAAGATTGATTAGGATAAACGAATTCAGGAGAATCCATATAACCATCACAACCATAAATATTGAGATAAATATCCAAGATCCCCCGAAAGAAGCGACCGTATCGGCCATCTTCTGGCCCAAAGTCATTTGTTTGGAAAAGTCTTGAACGACATTTATCGAAATAGGGGTTCTTTCGGTTATATGATGAGCAACATGCTTTTCCAGTTCAGTGAGCTCTTCATGTTTCGAGCGAAAGAGCATTTCTGCTGTATCGTGCGCCTTCTGATCCATCATGCTATCCTTTCGATGGCCATCTGAGAACGCAGCTCAATGGTCTTGAACATTTGAGAGATTCCGGTCAAAGGGTAAGGAGATCAAAATTGAGATCAAAACGTATCTATCATGAATGATCGCCCTGTCGAGTATCTAAACGCTGCCAACGTCGCAGCTCTTGCTTTTCCGCAAATTTTCCTCGGATGAACCTGGCGGCAAAATCAGGATGCCCGAAGTAACCGGACGCCATGTCCAAAAACCTATACTGCATGTTCTTGAGGATTTCGGGGGCCTCCGTTGCGGCAACAAAGTTGCGCTCGTCTTTGTGTGAGAAGGTAATCTCGTTCCCCAACACCTCCTTGACCTGGTCGGCTTGCCCTCGCAGCTCCGGCGGCATAGTGTCGGGCCGAATCGGAATGGCGATCCGGACCTCGATGAGCACGAACCAGCGGTCGCCGGCTATCGGCCTGGAGTAGTCCCAAAACTCCAGGGTCAGTCCATTATTGAGAGGATGTCTGGACATCAATCTTTCCGAGTTCATTGCCTAATTATAACCCCGAGATTATGCGGCCACCGTGCCACGAGACGGATCAGTGGTGGTTGAAAATATTCCGCTGCATCCGTCTGTCAGACGGCGTATAGAACCAAATTCAAGACTTATATAAGGGTACCAAAGAGGGTGCCAACGCCATACGTTAGTGCCATTGCGAGTGCACCCCAAAAGGTTACGCGCAGGGCACCGACGGTGGAACTCGCGCCGCCGACGTGCGCTGCCATCGATCCAAGAATCGCTAGGAACGTGAGCGACGTGCCTACAACAGACACTGCAAGCTTGTTTGCGGGAGCAAGAAGTACAACCATAAGCGGCAGGGCAGCTCCGACAGCGAAAGTACCCGCCGATGTAAAGACTGCCAGAACTGGGCGAGCATATTGGATCTCAGAAATGCCGAGTTCGTCACGCGCATGAGCCCCGAGAGCGTCGTGTGCCATTAGCTGGTCAGCGACCTGCCGCGCGAGAGCAGAATCAAGGCCTCTGGAAACATAGCTTCCCGCCAGCTCCGCTCGCTCAAATTTATCGTCGGCGTCCAATTCTTTTCGTTCGCGCACCAAGTCCGCTTCTTCGGTATCTACTTGGGAGCTCACGGAGACGTATTCTCCAGCAGCCATGGACATGGCACCCGCGACGAGTCCAGCTATTCCTGTGAGGACCACTGTACCTCCTGTGGCGCCAGCAGCAGCGATGCCCAGAATCAGGCTTGCGGTAGACAAGATGCCATCGTTGGCACCCATGACAGCGGCACGCAGCCATCCGATTCGTTGAGAGTGATGAATTTCTTTATGGCGCATAAGCGGTGGCTATCTCTCTTTGATAAGGACTTGCTTTCTGGGAGAGGGATTATAGGTAAATCGCAATTGTATGTCAATGAATACTGACCACAAAATATGGGGATGCGCGTTGATGAATGTGTGACGGATGTGCCGAGATTTTCATCCTCTTGAGAAATCGATGCCCTTAACACCCATCTTTACTGCATTGTTGATGGGAACGCGCTTATTTCATCGATAAAGCATAAGGAAAAGGATGTTTTGGGTCAAGAAGAATGACACGAAGGAATAAGCTATTCATTGATCGCAACTTGAAATTTTGAATGGAAAAGCTGAATACGAAAAACAACATTTCAGGAAGGCAGCCGCAGGCTGCATACACGAGAAATAAGCTGTCAAGACTTTGCACTTTTCAACCCGTACTGTGCGAGAGCAACGAATGAAAATATTAGAGAGGTCGGTTATTGGCAATACCTACAAGCCATCAAGCATGGATACTGTCGAGTATGAGGATTAGGGATCGTAACGTTTGCTACTACTCTTTCACACCCATGTAACATTACATCAGGTATTTCGAAGTTGAAAATCAGGGTTTCCTTTATGGCAATTTGATGATATTATACTTTCAGAAAAAAGATCTAGCGATCAACCATTCAACCAACCTTTTAACATTAATCGGCAAATTTAGAGAAGGGAGTAAGGATTATGAAAAAGAGCTATATCGGTATCCGTTTTCTTGTCGTCCTCATGATGATCGCTGCCTTTGTGGCATGTGCATCGACACCGAAACACGAAGGCACGGGGGAATATATCGATGATTCCGTCATCACGGCCAAAATAAAAACTCAGCTTGCAACTGACGATTTTCTCAAGTCATTTCAGATCGGAGTAGAATCCCGCAAAGGCATCGTTCAGCTGAGCGGCTTCGTTGATTCTCAAAACGCTATCGATAAGGCGGGCAAGATAGCAGGCGGCGTCGAAGGGGTCAAATCCGTCAGAAATAATCTCATCGTGAAATAGGCAGCCATTATCCTTTTCCGTACCGATCACGCATTTCCGAGTAACTCGGTGCAAGTAAAAGGGAGTTGTATAGAAAATGTTTCTCAGTCATAAATCAAAATTTTCCTGATTGTGGTTCACTTATCAAGTTAGTATGCCATCAATAATTTCGCATACTCTTAACCAAGTAAGGAGGTGTGTCATAACAATGAAATTAAACAGGATGATCGCAGGTATTACAATTGCTTTTGCAATTCCGTATCTCTCGGGGTGCTGGTTTGCGGCTGCTGCAGGAGCAGGAGCGGCCGGAGGATATGAGGCGAAGAAAGAAGGCTACGGTGTTCAAAGCCCCATCACGAAGGAGAAAGGGAAAAAAGAGAGCAGCAAGGATAGCAAAACAGATTCAGAGAAAAGCGACACAGAATAACTATATTGTCATTGCCATTATTATTGTGCGGGTTAAAGTCATTCACGAGCGGAAGCCCGTTTAGAAAGGATGATCCTTAGGTTAAAGAAACTTTTTGTAGCATTATTTGTATGATGTTCCTGTTAATTCTGAGCAACGTCGTGACTGTATAGGTGTTGCCAGATAGAATGCCGGCTATCTTATGACTGGTCTCGGCGTGCGTCGGACGGCAACGGTGCGGGAAAATATCGTAGTCCATGCAGTTCCACGAATTAAGAAGTTGCATTCAGCGGAAGTGATAAATGAATCTTAACAACTAAGATGTAAAGGAGACCTTATTATGAGAAGAATCGGCTATGGATTAATTTTCTTGTTGATGTTTTGCGTACTGTTTACCAGTTGCGCGTCAGTTAAGCCGGTTGATCTTAACCAGCAGATTAATTCAGGACAATTGGTTCAAAAAATGGACAATTTCATTGTCCTCTTTGACAAATCTGCTTCCATGGGCCTGTCGAAGAAGACGGAGATGCGAGTCGATCCGATGTCGGAGAAAGTTGGTGAATCAAATCGTCTGATACTTGCGAAAGATACTACAAAAAACATGATAGCGATGATGCCAGAAATAAGGCTGAACGCAGGGCTCAGGACCTTCTGGTCCGAAGAAACTGCTCTTATTTATGGAATGAAATCCCTTGTCAAAGAAGATTATACTAAGGCAATAAACTCTATCGAACATGAGAACGGTAGAACTCCTATGGGAAAGGCTATTACGGCAGCAGGCAATGATATCAGATTGTGGGGGGGCAATTCGGCCATTATTATTGTCAGTGATTTTTCTGAAATTCCGGGTGTTGATGACATCAGGCCCGCAGGTGTCATGGAGGCCATAACCAAGGTTAACGCGGATTACGGCGACAAGCTCTGCGTTTATGCCATTCAGGTGGGATACACTCCCGATGGGAAAGAACTCTCGGAACAGATTGTGCAGAACGTTAAAGGCGGATATAACGTAAATGCTGATAAACTGGCAACCCCGGCAGCCATGGCAGATTTTGTGAAGAAAGTAATCACCGGAAATTGTTCTCGTTATCAAGAGCTAGCTGCAAAACCAAAGGAGAAGGTCGTTATCGTTGCGTCTGAGCCGATAGAGAGGGTCTTTGACGCTATGTCGGAGATGAAGGCTGAAAACAAGGTCATTATCCTTGCGTTTGAGGACGTGCATTTTGATTTCGATAAGTCGACACTTAAGCCGGAAGCCCAGACGATTCTGAAAAGGAATATCCAGCTTCTGAAAGATAACCCTAAAGCCAAAATCCGCATTGCAGGGTATACCTCTGCTTCCGGCACTGAAGCCTACAACCAGAAGTTAAGCGAACGAAGAGCAAAGGCTGTCCAGGAATACCTCATTAACGAAGGCGGCATTGCACCTGAGAGGCTTTCCACAATCGGCTATGGCGAGACAAACCCGGCAATGTACGAAGCAGCGCCCAAAGAGCTTTACTCAAAAGCAGCGAAAGCAAACATGAGGGCTCTTTTTGAAATAACCGTGCAATAGGAGCATCACAATCTGATCTCCGCTAAGGAAGGATAATGACAAAAAGAGAATTTGTTGTTTTACTGTTTCTTGCTACAAGCCTAATATCGGGATGCGGTGCCTGTGTGTTGCCATTAATAGGAGGCTCTCAGGCAATTCCAGCAGCAGGCGGATCCTATCAGGGTTATACTGTCTGGAAGGGTCGTGAG
>JBEKOL010000091.1:0-6617 GCA_049521775.1 Syntrophales bacterium | reverse complement strand
GCGTGGAAGGGCGTTCATGAAGAAGTACAAATTAACTCTGACATGTTTAATGAAATCAATGGAAGAGGAGGTAAATGAAAGCAAGGGTACATGTAGATGCCGTTCGCAGAGACGGCAAAGCGGTCAAGCTTTTCAGCAGAGAGATCAATTCCGAAGGCCTTTGGTACAATATTAATGGGAATACAAAAGGAGTTGATCTACTGGAAAAAGGTGCGCAAGTATTTGCGTACTTGAAACCACCCAGTCAATGCAGTAAAAACGGCCACCTCATTGCCGCGTATCCCGTCACAAACACGTCTAATTAAAGCATCCCGAGCGTTCTTAAGAGGAAATAGTATGGGAGAATTTCTCGTTATTTGGGAAATAGATATATCTGCCGATACATCGGCAGAAGCCGCAGCGGAAGCTCTCCGGATACAACGAGACGCATTTTCAGAGGCTACGTTCTTTACCGTCGTCGATAAAAAGACTGGAGAAAAAAGAACTGTGGATTTGGAATATCTCGATGAAAGCCAGGTTAGTGATCATGGCGAAAACCACCAGGAAATATAACCCGACCGGGGAAGAGCTTAAGACCATCCGCGATCTTTATGACGGCACTACCGTGAAGATCAACGTCATCATGATGCGCCTCAAGCGGAAATATCCCCGCTGGTATATACGGAGGCTCGCACAGAAAATGGGGCTTGCAAGGACCAAAGAACCCGACTGGAGCAGGCAGGAGATCACGTATCTTCTCGATCATTACCACATCTGCGGCTATGCGGCCCTGCGGAGCGCCCTGAAGAGAATCAACGGCGGTTTCGCCAGGTCTACAACCGCGATCTATCTGAAGGCAAAGCGTCTCATGATCTGTAAATCCGATGAGGGTTATACGATGCTTGGTGTCTGCGCTCTTCTTGGCGTCGATCACCACAAAGTCAGGAAGTGGGTTTCCAAAGGTTATCTAAAAGGCAAACCCAGAGGGACAAAGCGTAAGAAGTGCCAAGGCGGCGATATATGGTTCTTCGATTCCGCCTGGTTAAGGTCGTTCATCATCAAGCATCCGGAAGAGATTGACCTGAGAAGGGTCGATAAAGAAGCCTTCATCGGGATCCTCGCATGCAATATCGAGGATCTCATGACTATCTGCCGTTGCCCGAACTGCGGTGATGAATACCAGAGAATGATGAACTGGACTGGTAAAGGCACTCCGCGGATCAGGTGCGACAGCTGCCGGGAGCTCGAAAACATCCATATTCCGGACTATGAACTCGGTAGAATGGAGGTAACAAATGCGAGTTTCTAAACTGGGAGACCTCATGCTCGATGTCGGGATTGCGGTGAGGGTTCTTAACCGGTGGTCTTTGACCGAGGTGGAACCTGACCTTTCTCCAAAACAGGCAGAGGAAATAAGGGCAATGAAGGCGGAACTGTATCGCAATACGGTGACCGAAATTGCCGACTTTCTTAAAGATGAGGGATACATCGTCTTTCCGGGCGAACTGTCCCTCCCCTGTGAACGGAGCGTTCCGGTCCCGGTAAATGGATAACACAAAAAAGATCAGCGTCAACGAGCTTTTGAACCAGGTCATTGACGCGTTCAAGGAGCCGGGGAAGCTGGCTGTAACGATGGCGGAAACCCAGAAATGGGTCACGCCGTCATCGAAATGGTCCATATCCAACCAGATGCTGCTCGCACTTGCGAACACAAGGGATGCCCGCGGTATCCAGCAATGGAACGAAGCCGAACGGAGAGTCAAAAAGGGAACAAAGGCCGTTTATATCCTTGCTCCCATCACAGTCAAAAAGGAAGTGAAAGAAGTTATCGACAATCCTGACGGCACAAAGGATACAAGAATTTCCGAAGTTCCTGTAGCCACCGCGTTTCGTCCGGTCCCTGTGTTCAGGGTAGAGGACACGTTGGGGTGGAACGCGGAGAAACAATGCTGGGAGGAGATGCCGCTTTCGTATAATCCCAGAAAGCTGCCTTCTCTTATGGGCAAGGCCGAGGAATGGGGTCTCCAGGTGCATTACACGGCCATGGAGAACGGGCTATTAGGCACATACTCGCCAAGCAACCAGAAAATACGGCTGTCGAGCGAAGAGCCAACGGTATTCTACCATGAGCTTTCGCATGCCGCACACCACAGGCTGACAGGAGACGAGTTCAAGGGCATTCCAAAATGGAAACAGGAGGCGGTAGCCGAATTGGCGGCGACCGTGCTCGCGATCCTTTATGAAAAGGATTACCCGACGCCTTCCAAGGCGTCCTACAATTACATCAGCGGATACGCCGAGGACTGCACCAACATCCCTAAGCTCTGCATGAGCATTCTCAAAGACACCGAAAAAGTACTCCGCGAGATACTCGATCTGCCAAGGGATTCACAGGAACTTACACCCGTATCAGGATAAAGGAGATTCAATGGGAATGATTGATTTTCTCAAGGGACAGGTATGCGAAATGGGATTGGCAAAGGTGGCGCTCTTGATGTTGCGCGATCTTACACTATTGTTTCTCATTATAGCGGTCGCCTGGATCGCCTTAACGGGAGCTTTGTTGAAATAGAATCAAAGAGCGGGCTCACGGCTAAGATATATATCAGGAGGGTAGGCTCAACTACCCTCCTGCCCGCAAGAAAGGAGAAATTTAAAATTGAGGTTTGCTGGCCAAGCTAAGATGGGATACTACCCGACACCCGGGCAGGTCATCCCTTTAATAGCAAGCTACTTGAAACGAGAGTGTGAAGGTTTGATCAGGGTACTTGATCCTTGCGCCGGTACCGGTGTCGCTGTGAAAAAAATCGGAGACGCCCTGCAGGCGGAAACCTGCGGAATAGAAATCGACCAGGAACGCGGCGACTTTGCAAAAGGCGTCCTGGATCGTTGTCTTGTCACCGATTACCAGAACACCAGGATCAGTCACGGGTCATTCAGCCTGCTTTGGCTCAATCCGCCTTATGACTGGGCAGCCCGTGACAATGACATCGAGAAGTCTGAACGGTATGAGAGGACATTTCTGCGCGACTGTGTTCCATATCTCTGCCCCAGGGGGATCCTGGTTTACCTGATCCCTCAGGGAAGACTGGACGGCCGTATCGCCGGCATGCTCTCTTACCGTTTCGAGCAGATCGGCGTATATCGCTTTCCGGAAGATGCTTACAAAGCCTACCGTCAACTTGTCATCCTCGGCGTATTGAAGAATATGCCTGATAAGGACGATGCCATGGCGGAGTACCTGAAAAACTGCGGAAGCTTCAAAGTGACTATTCCTTACCTTCCGGAAAATCCACCTCATGTTTACGAGGTCCCCCTGACACCGTCAAGAACTGATTTAGTGTTTCGTGCCAGAGACATCGATCCACAGGAACTAGGGGAAGAAATCCAGCGCTATGGGTTGTTTGATCACATCCGGGACATGACAACACCCCTGAGAATGACCGAGAAGATCAGGCCCATCATGCCCCTGCGTCATGGGCATCTTGCCCAGATCCTGGCATGCGGCCTGATGAACGGCATTGTCTGGGACAGGAAAAAGAAGAAGCCTCTTCTGATCAAAGGAATCACTAAAAAAGAGGTGGAGCACACGTTCGAAAGTGCAGGCAATTACGAAAAGCACATCGAAACAGACAGGATCAAGATCACCATCAATGCCTTCAACCGGCGAGGTGATATGTTTACCATCCAGTAACAAACACCCACTGCAAAACAGAAAAAATAGAAAAGAATAGAAAGGAGGCATCGGATACGCTCTATTGTATACGTGCCACAGGCATCAAAGCATATTGTTCGGACTTAATCGTCGACCAGGACATGGAAACAGTCTGTTTCATGTCTGTATGCGGTTATCAGGTTGCGGTAAAAGGGATTATCGCCAATTTTTGGGGGAATAAAGGCATTGCCCTGGAGGTTGATGGCGTTGCTCATTACCTCAAGTGTTCACATACGAGCTACAAGGTCCAGATGAAGAAACTTCCATCCGGCCTGGTTCATGCCGTGTTAATCCTTAAGCTGGCTCTTCCTTCAAACACAAACAACGACGGAAAGCAGAACCGCTTTCTTGTCATCACAAAAGACGATCGGGATATCCTTCCCCTCTTCTTCCGGCACCTCGATGAGATAACAGAGATCCCCCTGCATCCTTCATGGACAGGCTGGCTCTGGAATGCATTCAAAGAGCAGGAAGACTGGTTAACAGAACAGCAGACGCTGGCGGGAGACTTCAAAGGTTACCTGTTTGATTTTCATCCGACAAATCTTCAGGACCTCATATCAGGGGCCATCAGGAGAAAAGTGCCGGAGATCGTGAAGTGCATGAAATATAACGGAGGAAACGGCGATGGAACAAGCAATCGCGCTTAGGGACTTCTTGAACGAGTACGGGGAAAGCATGGCCGAAAAAGTTACAAAGGAATTGACGGTCATTCACGACCCGGCAGTAGATAAGGAAGAGGCCATAGCCGAGCTTCTTGATAACATGACAAAAGTGCCTTTCCCTTCCCAGGCGGAGATCATCAAGGCTTGCTACAAGTCATTAATCGCGGGTAACAAAGCCAATTACGTCGTCTGTGAAATGGGGACAGGCAAGACCCTGCAATCTATCGCTGTTGCTCATATTCTCCATAAGATGAAAGGCAGCCGCAGGGTGTTGGTTATCTGCCCGCCCCACCTGGTGCTAAAGTGGATCGATGAAATCAAAAACAGCCTCCCTGAAGCAAAGGCTTATAACTTCAACGGCAGGGATGTCATCACGCGGCTTAAGGACCTGAGAAGACAGCCCCGGCCAGCAAGGCTGGAGTTCTACGTCATGGGACGTGAACGGGCCAAAACCGGCTTTCTCTGGAGGCCTGCGGTAGTGAGAAGGCGGGGAAAATATTTCTGCCCGAAATGCGGCCAGGAATTGCTCGATAAAGACGGGTATCCGGTGCCGGTCTTCGAAAAGAACACTCAAGGACGATACAAGAAACGCTATGCCTGTGAAAACAGGATATCGAAATGGCGTTACGACCCGGACACCCAGCGGCATTACGAGCATCCTGCCGTCTGCAACGAGCAGCTCTGGCAGCCGGATATCGAACAGAAACAATACCGCAAGGCGATACCGGCGAAATTCATCAAGACCAGGATGAAGGGATTTTTTGATCTCCTTGTAACCGATGAGATCCATCAGTTTAAAAACGAATCCGGCCAGGGATATGCCTTCGGCGCTCTGGCATGCGCCTGCCGATACGTCCTCTGCCTGACCGGCACCCTTGCCGGCGGTTATGCCTCGGATGTGTACTATCTGCTTTTCCGTACCCATCCGCAGCTCATGATTGAAGACAAACATACATGGGGCAATCCTAAGGCGTTCATCGAACGCTACGGTGTTTTGGAAAAGATCACCACGGTGAAAGAAGAGGACGGCTCGACTACGATGGCGAAGCGACGCACTTCCATCAGGGAAAAACCGGGGATCAGCCCGTTGTTGCTTGGCAGAATGCTTCTGTCCAATGCGGTATTCATGAGGTTGTCGGACTGCATTGAGTATCTGCAGCCCTATGAAGAGGACGTGATCGAGCTTGCCATGCATCCCCGGATGGCCGGGTATTACAGGGATTTTGAGCATACTCTGAAAGACGCTCTGAGAGAAGCCCTGAACAAGGGAGACAATTCTCTGCTAGGTGCTTATCTCCATGCCCTTCTTTCCTATCCGGAAAGGATTTATCAGGGTCTGGAGGTTGTTCATCCCCATACAAAGGAGCTGGTGGCCTACGGCCCTCCACTGGAAGGCGAGATGCCCAAGGAGCAGGAATTGATTTCGATCATCAAACGGGAACTGGCACAGGGAAGGAAGGTGCTTGTATATATCCAGAACTCTGATACCACGGATATCAGCCCGAGACTGGTCCCGATGATGGAAAAGGAGCGGATCAAGGTTAAAGTGCTCCGTTCAGGCGATACGGAAGGCAGGGCAAGGATAATCGACAACTGGGTGAAAAACGGCATGGACGTCCTCATCACGAACCCTAAAAAAGTTGAGGTGGGGATGGACCTGATAGATTTTCCGACCATCATTTTCTATCAACTGCCTTTCAGCACCTATACTCTCAGACAGGCTTCCCGGAGGTCCTGGCGGATTACCCAGGAAAGGCCGGTGAAGGTGTATTTTCTGGCCTATGCGGAGACAATGCAGACCCGACTTATGCAGCTCATGGCGGACAAGCTGACGACCAGCCTCGCAATCGAAGGTGAACTCAGCGACAAGGGCCTTGCGGCATTATCGGAAACTTCCGACAGCATGGCTAAGGAATTGGCTAAGTGCCTTGTTGAAAACTCCGGAGATAACAGAAGCCTGAAGGACATCTGGGCGGCTTACCGGAAGAAAGAAGTCTTCTCGGAATTAAAGATTGCGACGCTCGTGAAGGACCCGTTGCCTAAACAAAAGCCCCTGGCCCGAGAAGAGAGGCAAAATCCAACACCTGAAATCGGCAAGGCTAGCTGCGAAATCGAGCAGATCGGCGATATTGTGTCAATCGGCATTGAAAATTGACCCATCATAGGCATCCAATTTTGACCCACCCCCCGTAAAGAAGTTTTCTGTTAAACCTTCCTGAGCAATCGTTTCAGGAGGACCTGTGTTTCATTCTCCAGGA
>JBEKOL010000090.1:0-6683 GCA_049521775.1 Syntrophales bacterium | reverse complement strand
CAATAAGCATCTCCCCACAGCCCTCCTTCTGTCTGATTGTCGACAGAGTATAGAGCTGATAGGGGTGGGTCAATTTTCAATGCCGATTATGCCAAAAGGTGGGTCATTATTGCATGCCGATTCACAATTAATTTCCCTGAGAGCTTGCTTATCTATGGGAGAATACCCTTTTTTTATATCTTTTCTCCACGTAGCCCAGAGAACAATATGACTTGAAATTGGGAAAGTTACTTCTGACTCTGGCCTTCCGATTCCCATCCACGGGAAATAATAAACAGGATTATCGCATGTCAAAAATACAGGATCATCACACATTAAAAAATGCCAAGTCATTTGATACAGAGCATTTATCACGTTCGGACTTCTTTCTGGTGGTATCAATGATAACCAGAAATCTTTCGGGGGATTTTTCGAATACTTTTCTAAATTATTTCTTATTTCAGCCCTTCTTTTTTTGAGCAAATCTGTTTTATCTGGATGCTTATCTATTGAATCAGAAATTATTTGATCCCATTCCTCTCGCTGTTGTTGCGCGACACGAGGGGCCATTTCCTTCATCATAATTCTGCTTCGGGGAACCCGTTTAAGCATTACGACCATATAGGTCGCTAAGATTTCTTTATCTTGTTCTGTTACTTCTCTTTTGCCTCGAATTTTTTCGATTACCTTATTTGCAGGATCTTCAATTTTGTTTGCTAAATATCTCTCAACTTCAGGGGAATAATAGTTAGTCTCGTGACCCGTATTTTTGACGTCAGATTGAAACTTATTTGTTCCACCTTTTTCGTAAGTCCAAATCATGCCATCAATCTTAGAAGTAAAACCCCTAAGATAGTATTTAGGGACATAATGGTCACCCATGATTTATCAAATTTCCCTTTATTATTTTGTTCGGCAATTAATATGCTAACAACGCTTTTTCCAATAATATGAGAAGCATCATAGCACATGTTTTTTCTTCCCAAAAGGAAAACATAACATAATTACTAATGATTATCGTTAGTAACGTTCGATGGATCGGCAAAAAAAGATATGCAACACTTAAGGAATAACTATATGAAATAGTATTTTCAAGAAAGCATACAAAAGGATGCTTTTCTCCACAGCCGGTATTTTTAAGAAAATATATTTAAGAGTCTACGCATTCTCTTAAAAAGACAACATTTAGACCTTTAAAGATGTACATACCTGCCTCATCCTCATCGAGAAATTCCGCTTGACAATTATCTTTAGATGTAATATTACGTTCAATAAGCTGAACGTATTATCAATAGGGCAATGTCATGGATATACCTAAACTCAGTTTGTCCCTTGGTCAGGTAGCCTGGAGCCTGAATTTTGGCCAGCCGCCACCGCGTTATATGCTGGATAAGCTGAATTACCTGCGTCAGCTGGGTATCCCGTTTCCGAAGGAGAAGAGGGCGGGGCGGGGTAACCGCGTTATTTATGGTTATGACGATCTAATCGAGTGCGGTGTGGCTCTGTATGCACTGAACAATGGCATGAATCCGGTCGATATCCGAAAGATACTGGCTAATCAGCGCACATACGTGCGAAAAATTTACCGACAGGCATTGAGGGAGCAGCCTGCTGCAGCACTTTCTCAAGACTGGATCAAAAGCAGGGGACAAATTATACCAATTCTTGGGCACGAGCTCTTTTTGAGATTGCATGACCGGTATTCGGAAACCCCCTGGAAGATTGATGTGATGGATATGGATGATGTGGCTAAAGAAGGCATTGAATACCTGTTTGATCCTGTTGAGCGTTATATCAGCGGGCCTTCACGTCGGCTCGTGTCCTTAACAAGACTGGCTTTGCAATGGACTGCCTGGGCTCTGGAAGCGCCGGAGTTCCGTACCGGTCCTAAGGGGTAATATCTTTTTTTTGTTCAGTTAAACGTAAAATTACTTTCAATATCTTCAACTAACAAGGAGGTTCATATGAATACCACCATAAGGAAGACAAAACCGATTCAGAGGGGCGCGACTGCGGTGACCTTTTTACCCATGGGGCAGATTCACGCGAGTGTGGATAACCCGCGGTCTCACAAGGACCGCCAGATCAAGGCGCTGGCAAAAAGCATAGAGAGCTTTGGATTCAATATGCCGATTGCGGTGGATGCCCAGGGGAAAGTGCTGGCCGGCCACGCCCGTCTGGAGGCCGCTAAGAGATTAGGTATGGAAAGGGTGCCTGTAATTCGTCTTGACCACCTCAGTGCCGAACAGGCCAAGGCCTTCATGATTGCCGATAACCGGCTTTCAGAGATGTCTTCCTGGGACGATCATCTATTGAAAGTTCATCTGAAGGAATTATCCGCTGTCGAACTGGACTTTGACCTCGAAGCGATCGGTTTCACAGTCGGCGAGATTGACCTGCGGATTGAGGGTGGAGAGGTGGATGACGATTCTTCTGATGATGAGTTTCTTCAGAACCAGGAAGGCCCGGCGATTACTCAATCAGGTGATCTATGGCTGCTGGGACCCCATCGCCTCTTGTGCGCCAATTCTCAAGAGGCCCAGTCTTTCGATCGTTTGATGAATGGTCAGTCCGCAGGCATGGTCATTACGGACCCACCCTATAACGTCAAGGTTCAAGGACACGTCGGCGGTAAAGGAAAAATCCGTCATTGCGAATTCAAGATGGCTTCGGGCGAGATGTCTTCCCCTGAGTTTACACAATTCCTGCGAAATTCCTTCAGTCTGCTGGTCCGGCATAGCTCCCCAGGATCAATCCATGCGATTTTTATGGATTGGCGGCATTTGCCCGAAATTATTTCTGCAGGTCAACAAACTTACAGCGCTTTATTGAACATGTGCGTTTGGGTGAAAAACCAGGCCGGGATGGGCAGCCTTTATCGATCCCAACATGAACTTGTGCTTATCTACAAGAACGGTAAGGCCTGTCATCAAAACAACGTTCAATTGGGACGTTTCGGTCGCTATCGAAGCAATGTCTGGCAATACGGTGGTATCCAAGCCATGCGCCATGGGGAAGAAGGTGATCTTTTAGCGATGCACCCAACGGTCAAACCAGTGCGCATGATTGCGGATGCCGTTCTGGATTGCTCGAAACGTGGCGATATCGTTTTGGACCCTTTCCTGGGAAGCGGCACGACCTTATTGGCTGTCCAACGTATCGGCCGCCACTGTTATGGCATGGAACTGGATCCCGTTTATATGGATACAGCCATCCGTCGGTGGCAAAACATGACAGGTGAAGATGCGGTTGATGCAGTTACCGGCAAAACCCTCACTCAGAAAGAAGCTCAGTCAAAAAAGAAACGTCGGGGAGGTAAACCATGACTAAGAAGATCAAGCTGAAGGCCCAAGGCTATGATGTAGGCTTCCGGAAGCCCCCGAAGCATACCCGCTTTGTCAAAGGTCAATCCGGCAATCCCAATGGTCGGCCTAAAGGAAAGCGCAACTGGGCCACGGTGCTTCATTCCATCCTGGAAAAGAAGGTCACGGTTATTGAGAATGGTCGTAGCAAGGAAGTGACTAAATGGGAAGCTGCAACTACGCAATTAGCCAACAAGGCAGCCGGAGGGGATACAAATGCAATTCGCTTGTTACTCCAGATCATGCCGACTATGGAGAATCAGTTGGCCAAGGCAGGTATACCTGTTCTTAATGACGAACAGGATAGAAAAGTAGTCTCAGAGTTACTCAAACGGATGAAAGTCCCTGTTACAAAAATTATTGGGCCGGCATCATCCGGCAAGAAAGGAGATTCAAAATGAAACATAAATCTTATGAAATGGCCGCCTTACTACGTCTGGATTTGAGCAGCTTTATTTGCCGCACATTTCAAGAGCTAAGTCCCCAAACCGATTATTTACATAACTGGCATGTGGATCTGATTGCCTCCAAACTCATGCAGGTGGCACGAGGCGAGATCACACGCCTCATAATAAACGTGCCGCCCAGAAACCTCAAATCGATTTGTGCCTCGGTAGCTTTCCCGGCCTGGGTATTGGGCAGGAAACCTTCCACCAAGATCATTTGTGCGAGCTATGCTTCAGATCTGGCCATGAAGCTTGCCACAGACTGTCGGCAGGTGATGCTGTCTCCCTGGTATCAGGAGGCATTTCTTAAAACAAGGTTATCCGCCAGAATGGCGGTGCATGATTTTACGACTACAGCGCGAGGCGGCCGAATGGCTGTATCGACCGGCGGGGGTATCACCGGCCGTGGAGGGGACATCCTGATTATCGATGACCCCATAAAGCCGGATGAAGCCCTATCGGAGGTGACTCGCAAGAACGTTAAAGAATGGTTTGACGGCACGGCTTATACCCGACTGGATTCGAAACGGCATGGAGCAATCGTGATCATTATGCAACGCCTGCATTTGGAAGATCTGGCAGGTTATGTTCAGGAAAAAGGCGGATGGGAGGTCATCAACCTGCCGGCAATCGCCGAAGAAGACACTGAAATTGAATTTGAGACGATTTTTGGTCGTCAAAAGATTGTTCGACTGGCAGGCACAGCACTGCATCCTGAGCGGGAGCCATTGGAAACTCTGGAATCGATCCGGGCCGCTATGGGGGAGTTTCGCTTTTCCGGTCAGTACCAGCAGTCGCCCGTGCCGGAAGGAGGCGCGATGATCAAAACTGATTGGATAAAAGTTTATGAATTATCGGAATTGCCGCCCTCATTTGAAATGGTCGTTCAGTCGTGGGACACCGCGTCGAAGGATCATAATTTTGCCGACTTCTCTGTCTGTGTGACCATGGGCCTCAAGAATAAAATGATTTATGTTTTGGATGTGCGCCGGGCACGGATGGATTTTCCGACCCTCAGGCGTACTGCCATTGAATTGGCTCGTCAATATAAGCCCCATACCATTCTGGTGGAAGATGCTTCATCCGGGATTCAGCTTGTACAGGAATTAAAACAGGAGCGGATTTATTCGGTGAAGCCTTTTAAGCCTCAGGGTGATAAGCAAACACGATTATTCGCCCAACAAAGTCTTTTTGAATCTGGCGTTGTCCGTGTTCCCAAAGAGGCGCATTGGGTTACAGGTTTTGTGCACGAGCTCACTTCTTTCCCATTTCATAAATTTAATGACCAGGTAGATGCAATCAGCCAGGGTTTAGCTTATTTACGTGAACGTTTGGATGAACCTGGATTTATAGCCTATTATCGACAGCTGTATGAGGAGAAGCACGGACACGAGTTAAGAAACCCTGTATGAAGTAAGTATGAAAGCGGTTAAGTAATATTGAGATTAGAGCAAGCACAACCATTACAAGTAATTAAAAGAGGGGTGATTGTTGATTAGAACCGCCTCTCTTTTTCTAAACGACCAGCGCTACAGCAGTGCTGCCGGTTGATGCAGCGAGTCAACTGCAGTTCTTGCGCAGTACCGATTGAAAGGTGCAAAGTCTTGACGGCTTATTCCTCTAGCATGCAACCTGCGGCTACCTTCCTGAAGTCAAGCGTCCGGTGATTTTGACAGGCCTACATCATTTCAAATGGTTATCAATGAAATTAGTCTCTTGACTTTTCAAATAATTAGAAGCATAAAAGCAATCATATTTGAATATGGCATCGTCAAAAGGTTAACAACTGATCTAACCCCTTTTTGTAAGGGTTGTGCCATGAAGGGATTATTGAAACCCCGTTTCTCAAAACAGAGAGCGGGGTTTTATGTTTTAATCATACCTCAAGTATTATGAGCGGCTGGGACCAATGGATACATGGTTGATATATTGTGGCACCATCCGTAAACCAGGCGGTTAGCGGTATGGGCAAAACACACCCGTAAGCCCTGTTCTGACTCAGAATCCGTGATAAAATATATATAGTTGAAATTGTGCCATCACTCAAAAGGGGGGGAGTATATTATGGTCAGGGGAAAAGCACTTTTTTTAAGTGTCACAGGGATAATCTTTCTTCTTCTCATGCAAGGCTGGTCAGATGCATATACTTTTTCAACAAATTCTGTTGGCCCCCTCAGTACGGTCAAGATCACGGACATGTCCGGCTCCCTTCCTTCCTCGGGGAGTGCCATTACCGTGACTGCCTGGGATGCGAATGGAAATGCACTTACTCAATCGGGGAGCGCCACGCCTCTTACGCTATACAACTACGGGACGACAAGCATCGCAGGTACCGCCCTTGCGGCCCGGTTCCAGGGCGCACCCATGCTGTACAGCTTTACCATTAACTCTTCAATGACGGTAGTGACGAATGTCAAGAAGAGCGAAGACGGTTCACTCAACTTCCCTGTCACGTTCACGAATGGATTGAACAACTTTGCCGTAAACACGGTTGGCCCCCTCAGTACGGTCAAGATCACGGACATGTCCGGCTCCCTTTCTTCCTCGGGGAGTGCCATTACCGTGACTGCCTTGGATACCAATGGGACTACGCTTACTCAATCCTCAAGCGCCGCGCCTCTATTGCTATACAGCTATGGGACGACAACCATCGCAGGCACCGACCTTGCGGCCCGTTTTCCCACGGGCACACCCATGACATACCAATTTGGCGTGGCATCATCACAGTATATAATCACCAATGTCAAGAGAAGTACGGATGGTATAATCAATGTTCCCATCGTGTTTACGAGCGGGACAACAAACTACTCCACCAATTCTGTAGGATCTCTCAGTACACTCAAGATCACGGACATGTCCGGTTCTCTCTCCTCAGGGGCGGCCATTACCGTGAGCG
>JBEKOL010000089.1:0-6847 GCA_049521775.1 Syntrophales bacterium | reverse complement strand
CCTTTGGGTAAAGAAAAAGGCGCTCCATTAATATTCTATTTTGGAGCGCTTTTCCATTTTTAGTATATTCTGTAACGGTTGAAAGAAGGATAAAAATAGGAGCTTAAACATGGGAAAGTCCATGTACGACTTTGGCAAACGGGCGAAAGAAAAAGCGAGACAGCAGAAACAAATGGATAAGGCTTCAAAGCGCATAACGGCCAAGCAGCAAAAGGCTGATTTAAAAGCAAAAACTTCTAACGCAGACTCAGATATGGCTGAACCGAAACTAATAGAAGACAACGTCAAAAGCACAACATAGGGCTATATACAATAATCTTAATTCGACTTTATGATGGTTGTAATGACCTTACAAGGTGTTGCCAATAACCGACCTTTTTAATATTTTTGATTCATTGCTCTCGCACAGTACGGGTTGAAAAGTGCAACGTCTTGAAAACTTATTCCCCGTGTATGTAGCCTGCGGCTGCCTTCCTGTTATCAATAGAAATGAGATTTCAGGAGATATAGAAGCTTTCAAGTAGTTATCAATAAATCATTTCCTTGACTTCTCGACTCATTAGGGCGACAGTAAAACGTATTTGCATAAGGCATTGTCAATCGGTTAACAACCAATTTGAACCCTTTTTGTAAGGGTAATTCCATGGAGAGATTACTGAACCCCCGTTACTCAAAAGAGAGCGGGGTTTTCTTTTTACGATTAATTGAACTCATCATGCTTCATTACATTTTATTAAAAATTTTTATGTAGGAGAGACCGTCATGAACAAAAAACAAATTATAGGTCTAATTGGTTCAGCCATTCTTTTCATGGGTGTCTTTGCTCCAGTAGTAAGCCTTCCCTTGATTGGCAATCAAAATTATTTTGAGGCAGGTGAGGGTCGTGCATTCATAGTTCTCATTATTGCAGTAATTTCACTAATCGTGGTGATTATTACTCAAAAGTATGATGCAGCTTTATTGTTTACGGGAATCGGATCTTTGAGTGTAATTTTATACTCATTAGTTAAATTTCTGAAGGGAATTCCGGAAATGACGTCAGGAATGGAATCTGAGTTAGAAGGAAATGCATCCATGGCAATGCAACTATTTCAAATCCAATGGGGGTTTGCCGTCCTAATTCTTGGAGCATTATTGCTTATTGCATCTGGTGCCATCAAGATAGATGAGAAAATACAAGTTAGAGATGAGCCGAGTTCGGATAGGACTAAGAAACAAGACTCTTAAATAATCTAAGTTTAATTCGGAAGGCCCGCGGATATGAAAGCTGACCGACTTGTTGATATCCTCTGTTCCAGAGACCAACAAAATAGAATTAATTGATATCTTCCTGTAATGTTGTTTTCTGAATTTCCATTCTTGATGCAACAATGGCAGAAATCTAACTTTGAATGTGGTACAACTTCTGGGGGCAGGTCAGGATGTACACTAAGTAGAAAAGATAAAAGATTACTTGGGAAGAGTCATTCTATAATTGAAGTGTTAACTTCAAACTGTAAGAAGGTAATCCATGAGGCTCAAAATACCCTACTACGCCCAGAGTTCCGAATTCAGCTGTGGTCCCGCTTGTGTGCTGATGATTTTCAAGTTCTTTAACACCCACCTTAAGCTGAATCGCAGCCTGGAGTTTGAGGTATGGCGTCAATGCAACATGATCGGAGTAAGAGGCGCAGACCCTTTCGGGTTGAGTGTCCCGTTGTTAGATGCTGGCCATGAGGTCCACCTGTTAACGCAACGCAGGAGTATGATCGACCCTGATTTGTGGAGGAACAGGATGCAGGAACATGGGTTGACCCCAGAAGACGAGGATTTAGCTGTTTTCGGTATTGCCGAGAACAAGAAGCGCGCTCTGGGTCGTGGCTTGACTGTGGCGTACAGCCGATTGACGGTCGAGCGGGTCGCTAAGTCCTTCTATGAAGGGTTCATCCCGATAGCATTGGTACACATGGGAGTGGTACACCAGATGGACATACCTCATTGGGTAGTAGTGACGGATGTCGGAGATGATCATGTAGCCTTCAATGACCCCTATCCTCCCAAAGGGGGAAAGAACATTTGCGTGAGCCGAGAGGAATTCCAGCAGATGCTTGGTAATGTTGGAACTCGGATCGGTCTGATCCCATCGGCTATCTTTATCAGAAACTGCAACCAGTGAAGGAACCGAACTTTGCAAATACAAAGAGGTAAACCCGAGCCTTTAAGATTTTGTCGTAAGGCAGTAAGACTTCAGCTTCTCAACGGGTTGATAGGATTTTTTCGATTTGGCCAGCGCGGCAAGGCCCATATCGCTCTCTTTGTTCATAAACACATATCCTTGGAAGAGTTCCTTAGCACACTCATTGTCCAGAAACTGGTAAAGACCTTTAATGTAGGGATAGGCCTTTTCAAAATTGAGGACGCCCATATCTTGCGTTAAATGGGACATGATGGCAAAGGCGCAGATCTCACCGTCTATCCGGACACATAACCCTCGCCACTCCAGCTCTTCTATGGTATGGAGTGCCTCAATAACCGCTGACTTCTCACACGTCATATTTTCCTCTTGCTCTTTGTCACATTCCTGCAAATCACACCATTTTTCAAGAAAGTCGAGACACTGGGAAACATCTTTTCCTGTGATCATCCCCGTGGTCACCCGCTTGTCATTAACATATACACGTGTAAATTGGTGAATCAGATTCCGTTTTTTTGAGTATCGATTTCCCCTGAGTTCGACAAGATCCTGGGTGAGATAGAGATAGTCCTCATACTCTTTCTGCTCAGTGATATTGAAATAAGGATCGAGGGAGCTGTCTCCCACCTCTTGCAGATAATCCCCAGGAACGAAACAGATCCGCCCGCACCCCGTCGCCATGACCAGTTCTTTCAGGGCAACGGGTGTAGGCCGACCATGGCCACTGACGGGCAGAATCATGTGTCCTTTGTCGTCATTGTCCCTGCTGATCTTGGTCACGACGATCACCTCGCCATGGACGATCTCGTAATAAGATTCGAAGTAGTTGCCGCTCCAGGCAATGATCGAAGGTAGGGAATAAGTGCTGAGTCGGTGCGGCTGACGTTCAAAGAAGCTCTTCAACAACGGATAGTCTTTTCTGGATAGTGGCTTCATCACTTATAATCAATCTTTAGCAGCATCGGCAGAGAAAAGGGCATTTCCTCAAAGCCTATTTTTCGATAGAAGGAATGGATGCGATTTTCAGCGATCAAACCGATCCACCGCATGTTGTCACTATAGAGACGGCCCACGATTTCTTCGACGATCTTTGTTCCGATCCCCTGACGTCGAAGTCGGGGGAAAACGATCACATCGTGAATATAGGCGTCATTCACACGATCGCTGATTGCCCGACCCATCCCCACAATCTTGTTTCCGTCTCTGACGGTCAGAAAGCAGTGACTCCCCGAAACGATGCGACGGATGAGCTCGTGATTTCCATTATCCCGCTCATCCCACCAGTCCGCTTCTCGGTATAAGACCGTTATTTGCTCGATTTCCTCAGGATTGGGGTCCGTTATGAACTGATATTTATGCGATATCATGTTGATAATGGTCGATGTACATCTTACAGACGGCAAATAGAAGAGAGGTGATAACCGGACCCAAGATGAACCCGAAAAAATTGAACAACATGATTCCACCCACGATGGATAAAAAGATCATGAGGGGATACCTCTGTGCGTCCTCCCCCAGGAGAAGAGGCCGCAGGAGATTATCGACCATGCTGATCACTAGGGCACCGATTGCCACAACTATCATCCCTTTCCAAAGGTTCGTGGTCTCGATATGTTGCTACCATGGCGAAGCGCCACGACAAACTGAGCATTAATCCGCCCGCTTTTATAGAAAACTATCAAACATGAATAAATAAATCAAGGTTAACGTTAAGGTCACCGATCCCATACTTAATGGTTATACGTTTATGATTATAAGACTGATTGAAAGTGCGCATCTTGTTCTAAAAATGCACGATGAAGGTTAAGGGAAGACACAGAGTCCTTCTTGATCCGGAAAATATGCTTAGCTTATTAAGTATGTTTTATCCGGTATGCATTGAGTTATCAAGGAAGCCATGCCTCACGCTTTGTGGGTGCACAGGCGCTCGGCTTCATTGATATTTGACCAAGCGCAGCCCTATTGATTACTGGTTATAAGGTGGAAATTTGACTTTGTATGCGACTTACGGGATAAAAGATGCACAAGTCCGGACATGTATTTTCCGGTCATGTCTCATGCAGAAACCTTCCTGAAGTCAATAGGCCTGCCTTTCTCGCATGAATACAAGATTTCAATTCGAAATAAATAGAAACGGGTCTCACAGATAATAGGAGCCCTCAAAATTGACCTGCCCCCCTAAAAGCGGTCCAGTTTCTATGTCAGGATTCCGGCATACTTGTGGAAATCGAATGGCGGTAACCACAACGTTATGTAAGGAACTTGTCTTGACATACAAGCACCTCTTTTCCTATACTTTACCCAGCTAGAGGCAAGTTTTTATCAAATAAAGGACTACAAGACGGGAGTTTTTTGTTTCGTGAGGATCTGAATTTTTACGAAAGGAGCAATAGCTTATGAGTGGAGAACATTCCTATCAACCTGTAACTCAAGAGATCGCAGTCCAGCTGCAATCAATCGTTGGGGAAAAAAATATCATTTTCAATGACGTTGAACGCATGCAAGACTACTCACACGACGAGGTGGCCGATCCGGGATATGCTCACATGCCTGAGGTGGTGGTCAAACCCCAATCCGTTCAAGAAATTTCGCAAATAATTAAACTGGCCAATAAATATCGTATCCCAGTCACTCCCCGGGGAGGAGGAACCGGCCTTTCCTGCGGTGCAGTTCCTGTTTTGGGCGGTATCGTTCTTTCTCTTGACAGGATGAACCGCATCCTGGAAATCGATAAAGAGAACATGATGGTTGTGGTGGAGCCGGGAGTTGTCACCCGTGAGATTAATATTGCTGTTCAGGAACATGGCCTTTTCTATGCGGGTTATCCCATGAGCTTTGAATCATGTTTTATTGGAGGGAATGTAGCGGAAAATGCCGGTGGTGGTCGTGCAATTAAATACGGGGTCACCGGACATTACGTCCTTGGCCTGGAGGTAGTTTTGCCTTCAGGAGAGATTGTGGAGATGGGAGGTAAACGTCTGAAAGACGTTACAGGATATGACATCATACACCTTATGATCGGGTCGGAAGGGACACTGGGGATCTTTTCAAAAATTATCCTGAGGCTGCTCCCTCTACCCACCGCGACAGCTGTAATCTTAATCCCCTTTGAGAATGCTGCTGCCGCTGTTGCCGCTTTTCCAAAAGTAATTGCCCAGGCAGGAATCCTACCTTCTTCCATTGAGTTTATGGACAGCCTTTCTGTGGAAACAGTGTACAAATTCCTGGGGGAAACACCCCCAAGACCCGATATAGGAGCCATGCTACTTGTTGAAGTGGATGGGACGAGCAGAGAAAAGGTTGACGGCGATTGTCAGAAAATCGGTGAGCAATTTCTTGAGTCAGGGGCCCTCGATGTTTATATTGGCAATACTCCGACCATTGAGAGGAAAATGTGGAACCCCCGTCTGAAACTTGCCGAGGCATTTAAGGCCATCTGCCCTGTGCAAAGCCTTGAAGATATAGTGGTTCCCACGGCACGGATTCCTGATCTCATTAGAGAACTGGAGCGACTTTCTCTAAAATATGATGTTCTGATTCCCTGCTATGGCCACGCAGGTGATGGGAACCTGCACGCTACCCCGGTGATGAAGCCGGAAACCCGTCTGGATATCTGGAAAGAAAAACTCCCATCGTTACTTACGGAACTTTATCAGGCAGTATATCGTCTGGGAGGAACCATCAGCGGAGAGCATGGCATAGGTTCCAAACGAGCATCCTATCTTCCCCTGGTAATGAACTCCGACCTTATATCACTCCAAGAAAGGATCAAACAGGCTTTCGACCCTTTGAATATTCTCAATCCAGGGAAAATTTTTCCCTTCAGACGGGATGGACATAGATAGCGGTTTAAGTTAGACTTCTGCCATTATTCTGGGGGCAGGTCAAGGCAGTTGTCCCTATTTGAAATTACCAGAAAAATATTCGGCAAATAAAAATTGTGTAGGAGGAGGGCAAAAATATGAAAGATATGAGAAAGTTGGCGATTGTAATAATCTTTGTGGGATTAGCAAGTACGGTAATAGGTGCTATTTCTCGAATATTTTATTTGCCTATTGCTGGTCTTGAATCACGAGTGTTCGGTGGACTCGCTGTTATCTGCCTCTTGTTATCAATTAATTTGCTTCTTTTAAAGAAAAAACCTTAAAGTTAGATGTGAGAGGTTACAACATTTCATCAGGCTAAACAGATAAGGTAATTTTCCAAATCAGATAACACCATTATGGCATTATATGTCATTACTGACATATGTTCTGATAGACAATATAAATCTTGGTATAAGGTACTTCTGTACTCTTCAATTGACGAATTCATTGAGATAACAGAGACAAAGCCGTAAGATAGACTGATAGGCGATACCTTTGAATGCGAGTTGAAACATACAAACCTACAACTTCCATTTCTTTGCTCACGACAAAGATAAATACTTCCTGAAGTCAACAATCAGGCAGAGTCAAAAAAGGTTGCTGATATCAAGTGGTAAATAGTTTCTGGTGGGCTATATTACATTTGACATCTCAACAAGTATCCGGTAGCTTTCGAGCGATTTATAAGCCAGTCCATAATAGAGCATACATATGATTAAGCGGCATATAGAGTAGCGGGTGTATGGAAGAACCCACGAATTTTATCGGGACGATTGGCCAAATGACGAAGAGCTCCCAGAGCTTTGGA
>JBEKOL010000088.1:0-7043 GCA_049521775.1 Syntrophales bacterium | reverse complement strand
AGATCTGCTTTCAGTGTTGGGATCGTGCTGAAGGAAAGTATCAATACAGATAGAAAGATGAAAAACTTTTTCATTGTCTGCTTCCACCTTTCCTGCCGGGATCAAGACTTAATGTTACACTGCACGGGAGGTAATTATTAGATTCCCGCAAATGACTTGCTTCTCACTGGAATGATAGACTGAACCATGAATTTTTTATGGCGACAGGGATGTGTGGATAACAAGAAAGAAGTTAATATACGAATTGGCGCCCACTATTAGGTCACGTTCTGTTCAAGCCAATTAAAACGCACTCAGTCAGCTTTCCTATCCACCAATTATATTCACTCACCTGAATGATGCTCCTCTTCAGCTTTATCCGCCTCGGCTTTGGTCTTGTGAACCGTGCCGTCAGAGTGGTTTGGCGGTGAATATATAGTATATAGCTTCAAACGTCCCCTTCCGGTATTTATCACGTTGTGAAAGGTTCCTGCTTGGACAATAACCGCATCGCCGTCATGGACAACATGCTCCTCTTTTTCATTGAAAATGAATTTTGCCTCACCTTGCTCAATCCTGAAGAACTGGTCTACAGCATGGTGAACCTCGTCTCCAATTTCCTCTCCTCGTTGAAGACACATTACAACCAGTTGAGCATTCTTAGCGGTGAATAAAACCTGTCTGAAATAATTATTCTTCAATGTCTGCTTCTCGATGTTTCCAACATAGCCCGTCATTTTTGCACCTCCTTTTTCATTTTTCAAATCAGGTCTCGGCGGTAAGCGCCATTCCTTTGTTGAACGCATTGATATTAGGATCTAATAGTTTGTCCGGGAAGCGTTCCTCAAGAAGAGGAATCATTGACTCTCTGCTGATGGGTAAGATACCAGATCCCACGACAGCACCCAACAGGATAACATTCGTATATATCGGATTCCCCATTCTTAAGGCTTCCTCCGTCGCTTGGACATATTGAGTTTTTGAAGACATCTTCTCAATGGTTTGTCGCACCTCGCTCAGATCGGGATATTCAACGCCGCCGGAAGGGTAGAACGGTCTGGGGTTTACGATCGTTATCACGGTAGGGTTGCCGAAATCAACCAAGGTTCTCAAGGTCTCAACAGGTTCCATTCCAATAATTACATCGGCTTTACCCTTAAGTGTAACTGAACTGTACAAGGTTTTTTCTGAGATTTTGATGTGGCTTGATACCGATCCTCCTCGCTGGCTGACGCCAAAGGTATCCGCCACGCTGACGATAAACCCCTCGTTTAACAATGCCGTACCGATAAATCCGGAAAGCAAGACATTACCCTGCCCGCCAACCCCAGAGATAATCACATTATACGGATCCTTTTTCAGTTTCTCTTTTCTCATCAGTTGGCCTCCCTGATTATCGCATTTGCCGGGCAAATGCTCGAACACAGCCCGCATCCGGCGCAAAGCGCCTCGTCAATTACCGCCTTGCCGCTTTTATTATCCACTATCAGTCCGGAACATCCGAAGAGTCGGGTGCAGAGCCGATTGCAGCCGCAGTTGTCCGCCAAGCATCTTGATGGGTCCACGTGCATCTTATATTCTCGAGCAATTCTTCTTTTATCTTTCACTAATTGGCACATGTGGCGCATGACGATGACCTTTGTGCCACCCTCCTTCTTCATCATCTTCAACAAGGCATTGGTCGTCTTGTGCAAGTCAAAGGGATCACAAACTTCAACGAAGGCCCCCATCGCCTTGCATACAGCTTCTATGCTCACCACAGTCGCCGGATCGCCGGTTGCCAGTTGTCCCGTTCCTGGATGAGGCTGAAAACCAGTCATGGCAGTAGCACTGTTGTCAACGATAAGTAGCGTGAAGTCTGAATTGTTGTAAACGCCGTTGACCAAAGCCGGCATGGCGGCATGGAAAAAAGTGGAATCGCCGCATATCGCAAGCACGGGTTGATCAAAGCCGAATTGCTTCAGTTTGCCCATGCCGCTGGCCACTCCCGCACCCGAACCCATCGCATGCATCGTACGTGATTGAAAAAAGCCCGGTTCAGAAAATCCCATCGAATAACAACCCACATCGCCACAGAGAAAACCGTTGCGGCCGTCCAGTGTAATGGCCTGCTTTAATGCCCAAAAAGTCGCCCGATGGGGGCAACCCGGACACATGTTGATCGGACGGTGCGGCACAAGCTTCGCCGCTTCCCTGGATAGATTTTCATAGGCGATGTCCCGTCCCCGATAAGCCACATTCAGGATATCCGACAAGGCATCGATGACGATGTCAGTGCTCAGTTCGTTGTAAGGAGTGATGTGCCCCGAGCGGGCGCCGAAGAAGCTGAGTTTTGCCGTCGCCGGAAGCAGACTGGCGGCTAATTCCATCACGCTTTGTTCCACGAAGGGATCCATCTCTTCGACGAAGAGTATTTTTCTCGCGGAGATCAGATGGCAAGCCACCAGTTTTTCCGGAAGAGGCCAAGTGGTGCCCAACTTTAAGATTCCAACCTCCTCGTTCAATTTCAATTCTTCCATAGCTTCAATGCAATAGGAAGTGCAAGCGCCACAGGTGATTATTAACAGTTCAGGTTTCTCCGGCCCCAGGTATCGGTTGAAGGAAGAGGTCTCAAAAATTGTCCGCGCCTTCTCCAACTTTTCGTGGAGGGGTTTGTGAAAAATCGGAAATGGACCTGAGGTAAATCTGCTTTTCCGGGGATTATTCATATCCCAGATCTCGGGGAAAAAAGGCTTTGTTTTATTCTTATCGGGCAACTCGTTCAGCACGACATTGCTCCGGGTATAAGAAATTCGGCCTACACCGCGCACAAAGGTCACAAGATTCACTGCCTCCGAAACCTCATATGCCCATTTGATCATTTCCTTGGCTTCTTGGGCGCTGCTCGGCTCCATCAGGGGATTATCAAGCCATTTTGCCACAGCCCTGGAATCCTCTTCGTTGTTGCTGGTTCCCCCGCCGGGATCATCAGAAATAAAAATGACCAGCCCCGCGCTGCCGATGCCGGTCATATTCAGATTTACCAGAAAGTCAGCCGCAACATTGGCCCCATTTTGTTTCATGACCGAAAAGCCGCGGATTCCCGCAAATGAGGCTCCGGCAGCCACTTCGAGAGCGACCTTCTCATTTGTAGACCACTCGACATAAATATTTCTTTCTTTGGCGACTTCCGCGATAGCAGGAATCACTTCAGAAGTCGGACTTCCGGGATAGGCAGACGCAACTCCCACGCCGGCTTCGATCACCCCTCTCGCCACAGCCTCATTGCCCATTAAAAGCACCTCAGCTCCGGATTTATCCAATCCAATACTCGCCATTCTCTACCTCCCTGCATATAGATGTTTAACTATTCATTTTTACCTGAATACCTCTCGGCGATAGAGCCAGGCAGAGTTCTCAAGTATAACAGATCCTCGTCATTTCCCGTCTTTTGCACAATATTTTCATACGCCGCATTCTTTCTCTTGAGCGCGGCCTTTTTGAGGTTTTCCAATCTATGATTCGGCAAAGATCGAGTCTCCAAAATTCCTTTCCTGTTTGCCAAGAGGACAAGTTTGGACCCAACGGGGCTGCGAACGATGACGGTATTCCATCCCGGAAATTCGGCGCCTGCTGAACCAACGGAAATATCTGAAAATTCAGCAGTCATATCCCAACAAAACCAACAGGCCGGATTGATAAAGGGTTTAATCTTATCAAGGGGGAGTGACATGGTATCAGGATGATTATTGAAGTGTACATCAAAGGAATAGTGAGGCGTGTGAGGGATGTCGAATTTGCTGACATTTGAAAGTTCACAGATTTCTTTCAGATAAGGATGAAAGGAGCTCGGGGAAAGGGCCCAGCCGCATATCAATCCCAAACTCAACTTAATATTCTTGGGATCGGGGCTGTTTTGAGGCTGGATTTGCTTCATCTTCCCCACGGCCTCAATTTGACAACCTCTGCCGACGATCGCTATTTTTTCGAGGTTGTCCTTGGGAAGGCTGCGGTAGGCTTGCAAGGCAAGGCAAGCTTCATAACTCGAACCGGCGCAATGGAGCAGTTCCGAACGGCTGTGCGCAAGATAACCCCGCGGCACTTTTTCCTCATTCATCCGTGTACAGGCCGCAACGTCAATTAAACCCTCTTCCATCGCCATGACCAGAAGGCCCGTAACGGTACCCCCATCCTGCCCTCTTTTCCTAATTTCCGGATCCTTAGATCGAGCCATAAAGATTTCAAGAAACTGGCCTATTTCACCATCGTCATAGGAACTCCCAAAGACTGTCCTGCTTATTGCATCCCTATCGAGAAACGTCCTGGGACAGTGCTTATAACAATCCCCGTCACCGCCGGTGCATTTGTCCATCAAGACGATTCTCCCCTCATGATCAACCAAGTATGGGCAACCTGTAATGCACGCACCGCACCCGGTGCACAGGCCCTGATTTATCACTTCCTCGAACAACTCCTTTACCCCTTTTCCAGTTTCCGACATCAGCTATCTCCTTATTTTCGGTTTAGAGACCATCATATGACCGTTCACTCCCTGCGTTTATCGAAAAATACGATTCACGCGCAGTTAGTCTATGTAGCACCTTTCATCCCGTTATGATCAATAGCGAGCAGTGAAAAAATAGAATACGCCGATTATTGCTGTCACCTACAAAGGTGCACACGACTGTCTAGTTCAAAGTCATTGATTATGGTTCGTACTGTTGAATATGCCATCAGTTATTTTCTATCCAACTTCTTCCATACGGCCAGGCACAGTTTCTTTATGACTTCGGGCTTTTCTATTCCTATATGCAACATTGGACGATTACTACAATCATTGCCTATAGAAACGTATCTTATCAATCCAGATGCTACCTTTTTTCGTTTCCTCACTCACCATATCGTTGCAGGTTCCAAATATGAATGCTTCTACATGAGTCATATCCAGCACCTGTTTTCCTGGTTTATAACCTTCTCTTTTGATTAACCCTTCACTTCTTGTGTAGCTAAATTGATCAAATGGTATCCTTATTAGTTGCCAACTATCCGTAAATTCATATCTTGCGAACCACCTATTTCTTACAGCGGGATCATCACGATCCGATATGTCGATATTTATGTAGCCAGTTATAGGATGCGTCCCTTTTACACAAAATTCTATTCCGCTAAAAAGAGAAAGGTCTCGTTTTTTGTTATTTCTCATACCCGGACACGACCTCTCTTTTTTGTTCAGATCGAAAGTATAATCCATTCGGAGCGATTTGTTAGAGTTCTCTGCTCCTGTTTTATCGTCTATTCTTGCGAACCCATCTCTTCCTCTCGGCCCGATTGCCCAGGAACGATCAATGAAAGCTGCCTCAAAATCTTCGTTCCAATCACCGGAATCTCTCATTTCGACAGGCTTAAAGAGCGGTGACGATACATTAATGGCAGCAATCGCTTGTCCAGTCCTGACATTAAGGAGTCGAAGATTTATGTCGTATTTGTCACCGATTTCGGCCAACGTTCCTGTCAGGATGAGATCGGCAAACATGAGCTTCGGTCTCAAGTGTTCTGGAATTTCCTCGGTCATCCCCGACTGGATCAACTTAATTTCTTCCATAATGGTATTGAGCTTTGATCTTTCCACGACAATATACTGCTTCGACTCAATTAACAATGTGGATAGCTGCTCCATAAGAATTGGTCCAGCTTCCTTTAATCCTCCTCTAATCACTGTGAAATCAACAACGGCGATTCTTTTCTTGGGTATTTCCAAATTCACATTCTGGCCGATCGAATATGTTTGAGGTTTATTGAAGAGGATTGTGACCAAATTTCCCGCCACTTTCGTTATTTCTCCACCATTGCCGTCTATGGCAACATTTATTCCCTCGATAAATAGACCCTTTTGTACGATTTGCTGTGAAATCTCTGCGGCAGGCGTATCTGCCATTTTTCTAAACTCGGGCAGCTTTAATGAGAGGATAACTTGATTGCCTGATATACTCTGAACGACACCCTCTACATACTGAACTTTTGTCGGGTCTAACTTCGTTGTCTGTACCGTTTGAGCGCAACCGAAACAAAGGGTTATTGCAACCACAAGAAACGTTAATCGCTTCATAATACAACCCTCCTTAATTTATGTCGAATAGACCGGTTTCTCCAGATGCCACATGTTGATATTTGTTTTTTCCGTTTACCGCCTTGTCTCCCCAGCGGTGTCAACGTACTTCAAGCATTACCGTTTGTACTCTCGCATTGTTCTCGAAATCAGTCAATCATTGAGTTCAGGAAGGTAGCCGTAAGCTGCATGTAATGGGAATAAGCTGCCAAGGAATAGCGGCTTCCAACCGGTACTGTGCGAGAGTAATGAATGAAAATATTAAAGAGGTCCGTTATTGGCAACACCTACAACTCTTCACCTCAATACAAGATTTAGAGTTGATGATTACGGATTGGAATGTGCATAAAAGGCAGAACTACTCTCTGACCCAAATACAGACTTCATCCTGCTTTGCCGAGGCTATGATGTTCTAAAGAGCCTTCATGGCTCGTGGCTGTCGTCAGTTCCTGTTAATTTTGTCAGACCCTTATCAGTTCATAATCCATGCTTCCAAGGCCAAGCGTTTGGGCATACTCAAGCTGCAGTAAGGGGTTTTGCTGGGGGTGAGCCTCCTTGAAGATCTCTTTGCCACAGGACGCATTGACGAGATCAAGGCTGGCCTTATCTATGGCTACAGGATCCAGCGATGCAAGAATCCCAACATCCGGTGCAATACGCGAGTTTTCATAGGCCCAGCAGTCGCACTCTTTATTTATCCGCACGGCAAAATTTAGAAAACCAGATTTGCTTCTTTTATCCTTGAGTATGGCAAAGGCGTATTCGACCATTTTCCTCTGGACATCATCACCTGCCTCAAAATCAACGAAGAGCGCAAAGTTAACACAGGCTGCCACGCAGCTTGCGCAACCTTGTCGAGTATCATGATAATTCACCCCTTTAGAGGGGTCAGTATCATCTGATTTCACCCCCCCGGTATCACGATAATTCACCCCCTGCTTTCGGGTAGAGATAAATATCACATCCGATATATCCTTCC
>JBEKOL010000087.1:0-7117 GCA_049521775.1 Syntrophales bacterium | reverse complement strand
TATTGTCATCGGCATAGGTATACGTAAAGAGGGATCAAAGATAGACGTATATGAAACTTTGAAAAAGCTGCTGAGATCAAAAATTCTGGATTAAAAATCGAGTTCCAGAACCATAAAAAAGATAGAATCATTGATCTAAATAAGGTTCATCCGGTTGATGCGTACTTCCTGGAATGTTGTTTTTCTGATTCAGTTCATCCATTGAATATTCCAAACAGTAGTCACTAAGAAATCTTGTGGTTTGTTAATGGTTGATGTATAAAATGACATCAATTTGTAAGAGGGGTGCCACCATGATGAAATCTTCTCTTATACGAATCAACCTGATCTTTATTCTTCTTGTTTTATTTATCCCCAATTTTACATCCGCTGAAACAAAAACCTTCATCAAAGAATACACCTATCAGGCAAGTGAATACGACAGTAAGGTTACTTGTAGAGCGCTTGCTCTCGAACTAGTTAAAAGACTGCTTTTGGAGGAATTGGGCACCTACCTGGAAAGCCAGACTGAGGTCAAGAACTTTCAACTTACCAGGGACCAGATTATTACCCTTACCGCTGGCATAGTCATGGCTCAGATCATAGAGGAAAAGTGGGATGGTCGCAGTTACTGGCTAAAAGCTAAGGTATCTGCAGATACAGGTGAAGTTTCCAAATCAATCGATCGCCTAAGAAATGACCGCCAGAAAACAAAAGAATTGGAGGAAATGAGAAAAAAAGCAGATGAGGCGTTGAGTGAATTAGAAAAGCTAAGAGAGGAACTAAAGATAACAAAAGCAGAAAAAAAGAATTTTGACCAATATGATAGAGCAATAAATAAATTAAGTGTAACAGCCTTGGTTGAAAGGGGGCATGCATTGTTTACCTCCGACAAATATCAGGATGCAATTGAGGCATATAGTAAAGCCATTGAACTGGACCCAAAGAATGCAGAATTATATGACTTCCGTGGTGATACTTATCGTGAACTACACAACCTCAATCAGGTTATTAAAGACTATAGCAAAGCCATTGAGTTGGACCCGCAACGTTCAGGAATATATTTATGGCGTGGTCACACCTATATTGATCTCGGTAACTACAAGCTGGCGATAGAGGATTATAACAAACAGATTGAACTAGACCCGAAAGATTCAAGGGCTTATAGAGCACGAGGGATGGCATACGCCGATCTTAAGGACTACCAACAAGCGATCAGGGACTATGATCGAGCCATCGAGTTAAAGCCCAAAGATGAACTTATCTACCGTAGCCGTGCGTCGGCCTACCGTGAACTCGGCAACTACAAACAGGCGATAGAGGATTATGACAAAGCCATTGAGTTGTGGCCTAAAAGTTCAGTAAACTATTATAGACGAGGACTTATTTATATTGATATCGGCAATTATAATCAGTCAATAAAGGACTTCAATAAAGCACTCGAAATAAATCGAAAATATACAGCAGCCTATAACAGCAGGGGAAGAGCCTATGCACTTCTGGGCAACTACAAACAGGCGATAGAGGATTATGATAGAGCCATCAGGCTCAATCCGAAAGATGCAAGCATTTACTATTATAACCGGGGGTGTGCACATAATGCTCTCCATAGGTACAAGCAGGCTGTAATGGATTTTACTAAAGCCATTGAGCTTAAACCGAATGATGAAGACTCATATTATGACCGGGGACTTGCCTATAGACAACTCGGTCTCGACAGTAAGGCAACAGAGGACATTAAGATAGCTGCAAGATTAGGTCTTAAAGATGCGCAGGATTTTTTAAGGTCAGAGGGAATTGATTGGTAAACTTAATCAATAAAAACTAGATTTCCCCCCGATTAAATCATGAGGACTTATGAGAAATAAGATTCAATTATTGTTCATACTCTTTATGATTGTCATCTTCTCATTCCCATCCATCTGTTTCTCAGAATCAAAAACGGTTGTTGGTGAAGATTGTGAAATCTATTTGGGGGATATGAAGAATAAAAAAGATTTGGAAAAATTTAGAAAATCTGTAAGGGAACAGTCATTGTGGAATGGTGTTAAAAAAATAGATAAGAGATTCTCTTCAGGCTACAGTGTGATTTTCTTTTGTTTGGATGACCGATATTTTGAAAAAATAGTTGTTGTTAGTCACACAGAAAGAAAAAGAAAAATATGTGATAAGATCAAAATAACTGTAGACTCTGAAGTAATGGAAGCATTTTTTCGTCAAGAGAGTTTAGAAAAGAAAGAATACTGGTATGATGATATTAATACCGTTTTAACTAAGAAAAGTGACAAGATCAATATAGGTCTAATAATCGAAACCAAGATCCCAGATTCAGATGCATATAAAAAAGAAATGATGGAGAATAAAGAGGAACGACAATTTCACTTTATGATCCAAGACAATAAGGACAAATACAAAGTAGTAGACAGAAGACATTTGACTAAGATTTTAGAGGAACAAAAACTTTCATCGTCTGGAATCACAGACAGTGACACAGTCAAATTAGGTAAGATCCTTAATCTGGACATTATTGTTCTCAGAATGGTCTATGAAGAAAGCAAGGTGACAAAAGTATTGAAGGTTGATACTGGGGAAGTTTTGTTATTCAAGACATATAAAACGGAGAAAGAAGAGGGGTGGATTTACTATGCAGAGACAGATGATGGTGATTGGTA
Source organism: Syntrophales bacterium (assembly GCA_049521775.1). Classification (GTDB taxonomy): domain Bacteria; phylum Desulfobacterota; class Syntrophia; order Syntrophales; family UBA2185; genus Fen-1135. The sequence goes on along the minus strand of JBEKOL010000087.1, from coordinate 4,466 downwards.
TTATGACAATAGAAGTATGACACATGTAAGTCCAAATGTTATCAAAGTATGGAAGAAGCTAAATTTTTCAAAATCAGGAAAAGAAGATGAAATTCAATCGAGGAAGAAAAATAAAGAATCTATTGATGGATATGATAAATTGAATCACCAAATAATTTTATCGGAAGTGGACTGTATAAATAATACACAAAAAAAAATCAAGATGGTAGATTATGATGATCAGGGAAAAGTATTAGAAGACTACGAATATTCAGATCCGGACATTCGACAAATAATACCAGAATCAATTGGTGATTCATTGAGAAGAGAAGTCTGTCCGAGGTAAGATCTAAACTCAGGTGGAGGCGATTTTAATATGTTTGACTACACGAAATGGAAGCGGATAAATTTAGAATCTCCCGGCCAGCGTTCATTGACTGAGACCGATCCGGAAAGACGCCGACAATGTGAGGAAGATACGAATAAGGACCTTCGTAAGCCGATACAACAGTTGATTTGCGATGTTCATGAGGAGGCCAGTGATCCTGACCGTTCGCTTGAGTTGAGCCAGTTGCTCGCTACACGACGCATGGTTTCCATGATGGGTAGAGTGGCGTTGGAACATGAGCGGAGCAGTAAAATCCTTGTAAGGTTGACCTGGGTGCTTGTCATCCTCACAATCTCCATTTTAGTTCTTACGGGTATCATTCTCGCAAAGACGTTTTGTCCGTAACTATCTTTCAAACTGTAATTTTCAGAAACAAGATTTTCCGAACCCATTTGTTTTTAGGTGTTGACGAGAACCGGTGCATTTCACATTTCCATTGATCGTTCTTACGCAGTATGGGTTCAAACATGCGAAGGCTCGACAGATTATTTTTTGTTCGCATAGAATCCGGATACCTTCCTGAACTAAACAGCCAGCCAAACTTTGCAGAGATGCAGGACTTCAACCCGTATGTAGTCATTGATTTCATTTACTCAATAGTTATGATATGTGTGGTCTGTTCTTTATGTTATGAATTAGTTTATAAACGGGAGGCGTTATGCGCAAAATTATCGTTTCCGTCTTTCTTGTTTTAACCTTTCTTTGTTCCCCCTCAATGGGCGAAATTCTAACAATTAAGCATACGGTAAAGCAAACATTCGGGGGCGGTCAGTCCCCTGATGACGCCCGGATTTCTGCTATGGCCAAGGCAAAAAGAGAAGCACTGGAAATGGCGGGAACCTATATTGAAAGCCTTACCGTTGTCCAAAACTCAAAAGTGGAGAAGGATGAAATTCTCGCTTTAACAGCCGGTGTTCTAAAAGCAGAAGTTGTTTCCCAAAAGAATTACGCATCAGATGATGCCTTCGGTATTGAGATTGTTGTCAATGTAGTTGTGGACACCTCTGTTTTGGAAGAAAGGGTGAAAAAGCTGCTTCAGGATAAAACACATCTGACCCAACTCAGGGATACTCAAAAGAGAGAAAAGGAACTTCTTCAGAAGGTAGCCCAACTCGAAGAGGAAAACCGCAAGCTGACGGCAGAAAAACAAAGCACCGAGAAGTTGAAAAAGGAATTCCGGCAAGCGTCCGATGGCCTCACGGCAGTGGATTGGTTTAATAAGGCAGACGCATTAATTGTTGGGCATAAACTTACCGACCCGAAAAAGGCTATTGAATATTTGAACAATGCTATTAAACTACAACCTGATTATGCCTATGCCTATAGCATGAGGGGGAGTGTTTACACTATCCTCGGCCAGCAGCAACAGGCCTTTGCAGATTATAATCATGCAATCCGCCTAAAACCGGATGATGACTTGGCCTATTACCTCCGGGGGAATGCTTACGCTAACCTTGGCCAGCTTCAGCGTGCCATCGAGGACTTGAACGAGGCCATACGCCTAAAGCCGGATATTGCAGAATTCTACTCGGAACGGGGAGGTGTTTATCTTAAACTTGGCCAGCTTCAGCGTGCCATTGAGGACTATAGTAAAGCCATCCGCCTAAAGCCGGATTATGCCGATGCCTACGGCAGAAGAGGAATTGTTTACACTAAACTCGGCGACTATCAACAGGCTATTAAAGACCATAATGAAGCCATTCGCCTGAGGCCGGATGATGCCGAGGCCTATGTAAGAAGAGGGATTGTTTACTTTACCCTCGGCCAGAATCAGCGTGCCATTGAGGACTATATTAAAGCCATCCGCCTGAAGCCCGATTATGTCTTTGCCTACGTGAGCAGGGGGAATGCTTACGCTCACCTTGGCCAGTATCAGCGTGCCTTCGAGGATTACAATGAAGCCATCCGCCTGAAGCCGGATGATGCCCTTGCCTACAGAATCCGGGCGAATGCTTACGATGACCTTGGCCAGTATCAGCGTGCCATCGAGGACTACAATGAAGCCATTCGCCTGAAGCTGGATGATGCCGCGTATTATTATGAGCGGGGCATTGTTTATGTAAAGCTCGGCCAGAATCAGCGTGCCATTGAGGACTATATTAAAGCCATCCGCCTGAAGCCGGATTATGCCGATGCCTACAACAACAGGGGACTTACTTATTTAAGTCAGGGCAACAAAAAGCTGGGCTGCCGTGATGCCCAAAAAGCGTGTAAATTGGGAATCTGCAAAGCGTTAGAATGGGCTAAAGACAATGAATACTGCCGCTGATTCAGCGGGGGGGCTCTAAACCTGATAACAAGTGGCAATCCTCACCCCAATTCCAAATTGAAAGTTGATTTGTAGCTATACAGCGATTTTATTGGTTGGGCGAACTTGAAAAATTTAATGAGGCTTCTTTATGGACAAGTCTCCTGAAGTCACTCCTGAAGTCAGTAATTGACTTAAAATGTAGGAAAGTGTAGATTTTCATTCCATAATGCTCAATAATATAGATATAATTATATGTTAGGCCCACCGGAGTAGACAGATGCCGAACCCAGTGCCCAACGTTCCCTACACACGCGCCGACATACAGCATATGGTCGGCGGCGAAATGCAAACGTATTTGCCGCAGAGGGACGGAATCATTCTCGCGGGCTGCTTCACTATCGATAAAATGAACCCCAGTGCTCCTGCGGAAGTACAGGCTGGAAACTTGCCAAAGGTAGCGGCAAAGGCCATCCTACTTTCTCAGCAGCCGAACACCAGGTTTCCCGTTTTCCTGAAACAAAAGCGTTCGAATCGCTATTACTATTTCAAAGGCTATTTCAAGTTCGGGAGTATCTCCAACTCGCACGCAGTCATAGTCGACGCGGAGGTCCGCTCGGGCCGACACGGCGAACTCTCCTATGTCATTCAGTTGCAGCGGGCCTAACCAGGCGTTCAACACGGATCCGTCGCCGGGAGGTAATGAAATGTCATCTACGCACGTCCAAAAAGAATGCGAAAAGTGGATTGTTGACTCATGGCTTCCTGAAAGATACGGCGTGCTATTCAAAAAGCAGCGGCTGATTATGCAGGGCCGAGGAGTATTTGAATTCGACGCCGTCAGTATTGACAAGAAAATCATTGGCAACATCTCTACCGCAACAGCTTTTACCTACCGGGGCAGCATTGCGTCGGGAAAGAAGTCAAAATTGCGTGCGGACTGCCTTATGTTGGCCCTCGGTTCTGCAGAAACAAAGCTCATGATTCTCACAGAAACTTGTATGTGTGAGTTGGCGTTAAAGGAGCAATCTGAAGGCAGGTTGCCGTTAGACATAGAATTATGTCTCGTAGAACTACCAGATTATTTGAAGCAGAAATTAACTGCATCACGGGACGAGGCATCTTTGGAAGTCAGAGGTAGCACCCAAAGCGCTTCACTGGATCACAGGAATGCTCCCGGCTCCCAGTGATCTTTCGCGTTACACTCTTTCAATCCGAAATCAATGGTTCTAAAAAAATTTCAACCTCACGCTTTGTGTTGTCAGTAGAGGATCACTTCAACAGATTATCAAATCAAAAGTACACATGAACCCTAAATAAAAACCGGAGCAAACCATCTTTCAGGTCAACTCCGTTTCATGTGAAATGCAACGCTTTAAAATCGCCAGAGATACGAGTTTTCGCCCGGAACGAATTTACCCTGCTACAGAACTCCTTCCTCAGATACGTCAGGAAATTTAAAGCAGTAAGACCAAAATTGCCTTACTCGTAGCCCGCCGTCTTAGTCAGCTTAGATACCCGTCATGGTATCAACAGCCATGGCGGTTTCGCTATTACCCAAAAAATGTGTCTCTGTCGTCGCCATTGTCCGTGGGCGTTACTGTCTGTATTGGCGTTGGTTTATCTATGCCTATGCCTGTTGGATCATTACCGGCATCACGTGCCGCATGCCAGTTGCCTTTCTTATCATATGATTCTATTGCGGCAGCAATATAGTTGCTCCACCAATACCTCGGCAGAGAATGTAATATTTCTATTGCTTTTCGGTGTTTTTCTTTATGTAAGGAGATCCATATACGCTTGTATATCGGCGTTGGTTTATCTATGCCTGTTGGACCATTACCGGCATCA
>JBEKOL010000086.1:0-7166 GCA_049521775.1 Syntrophales bacterium | reverse complement strand
ATGATGGCGACACCATCTCCGTGATGAAGGCTGGCAGGGCAGTGAAGATCCGCCTTGAAGGCATCGACTGCCCGGAGCTGGGCCAAGACTTCGGGACTAGGGCCAAGCAGTTCACATCCGGCATGGTGTTTGGGAAGGATGTCGAGGTCAAGGAAGACAACCTGGACATGTACGGGCGGATGGTTGCCAGGATCTACGTCGAGGGCAAAGACTTGTGCCTTGAACTCGTTAGAGCCGGATTGGCTTGGCATTACAAGCACTATTCGTCAGATCCCGTGCTGGCTGAGGCTGAGGAAGAGGCCAGGAAGGCGCAGAAGGGGCTGTGGTCGATGCCGAACCCGAGGCCCACCCTGTGAGTATCGGAGGGTGCATAGGAGGCAGGGGGAGAGCCGGCAGAGCCGGCCTCCCCTACTGGTGCGGGACGCCGTGGGTGGCGGAATTGCGCCTCATTAGTAGAAACGACATAGCCCCGCTGTTTTTCTCAGCAATTAAATGGACCAAATTAAGGAGCAAGTCTAATCGTCCGAAAACTCACATAATGGGTGGCACATTTTTCAGGGATGAGGTCCCTCATTTTTCTCAGGCGCCCGAGGCTTTTGGCCCGGGAGGATGAAGTTCACTGTTACATCTTGGCGAGATTGATTACCAGATTGTAAGCAAACCAGCCGTCGCCCGTCACAAATATCAGGGGTTTTACATTCGCAACATCACGCATAATACCTATTCCATCAGAGAATGGTATGAATGAAACGATTTTTGTGTATGGAATCCGGAGGCTCGTTTGAGGTCCCCCAAAATAGAAGGTTTTGTCTGTCATGACTACAACACCCGTACCAACACAAATGCGCTCAGTGTGCTCAACAGGATGGCCCTTGAAAGCTCCGAGCCTGTAGTAAACGCCCTTCATCACGCGGAGACTCACGCCCTGAGACCTGCCCTCATATTCCCGGCGAGTTTTATCCTCAAGTAATTTTGATCCAGGGAAGGCCCATACAATTTGTTCGCCTTTTTGTACATTGACTGGCATGTTTCCTTCGATAACCATTCTGTGTGGAACTATACCATTAAGCACATCGCGCAGGACGGCAGATTTAGCAGTTTTTGTTAGTGCCCCGTTAACATCTAACTCGCCTTGAGAAAGTGCAAAATGCTCCTGGAATTCGACAAGTCGCGTCTCGCCTTCCCTATCAACTATTCCGCCCTCTAAGAATTGCTCAACAGAATTCTCCCAGCCCCTTATGAGAAGTGCTTTTCGATCAGAGGAAGGAATAAAGGATGATTTTTCGATTTCAGAAATCGTTTTTTCTAGCGTATCAAAGTTGTCTGATTCTTTGATGGCATGTGACACCGCATCAACGATTTTTTGCTGTCCGGCTTGGGTAATGCGCTCACGCTCCTGGTATTGTTTCTCGCAGTCGTCATGCTTGCTTTGGAGAAACCCGGCAGGCTTTCCGCAATACTTACAATTTCCCAAGATAGCCTCCTCTCCAATGGATTTTTGAGATGTTTAAGCCCCATTGCCACCTACCTCAAGTGCCCGAGGTAACTGACTAAACCACGCGTACTTGAATTAAAGACCAGCTGTACAGCCTCGGCCCAAATGCCCATCATCAATCTCTGTGTTGGCCTGATTCTACTGCAATGCCGCCGGCGAGGCAATGGGAGAATTCCCGGCCTGGCCATGGCTACGGCATCGGCCCTGGGCCGTGTAGGAAGGGCGGTCGAAGGGACTCGTTTACAGCCAGATTTAATAATCAGGCGCGAGTTCCAAGTATCGGGTTGATCGAACACAGTCATTAGCCTTGACTTAAAGTTTCATCAGAAACTATACTAAAAATGCTAGGTCGCTTTCGGTAGTAAGGGGATTGGAATTGTGGCCTCTAATATTCAAGAGTCGGCCTGCTTCTTCATGGCGTAATGCAAATCTATATAAAAAGGGACTTTGTTTCTGCGTTCTTCTTTTCCTCCTTATTCCATTGGCATTTGGTTGGGGGAAAGACGGTCATTTATACATAAATAAAGTCGCCGTCCAGAAAATCCCCAATGAACTTCCGGCATTCCTGGCCAAAGCAGCCGAGCAAATTATCTACCTTGCCCCCGAGCCTGACCGCTGGAGAGAGGCTTCTGAATATACTTTAAAGAACTCCCAGGAGCCTGACCATTTTATCGACCTGGAGAAGCTGGCCGGGTTCGGAGAGCTGCCGAAGGGACGATATACGTACTACAAGCGGCTCTATGAAAAGAGAGCCTCTATGACTCAAGACCGGGACGATTGGTTGCCAGAGAGCATAGGGCTTCTTCCTTACATCACAATCGAGGTCTATGACAGGCTTAAGGTTGCTTTCCGGGAGTATCGTACTCTTCAAGAGTCGGGCCAATCTACTGGCGCAGTGGAGAAAGATGTTGTTTTCTATGCAGGCTGGCTAAGTCACTATGTTGGCGACGGATCTCAACCCATGCATGTAACTATCCACCATCATGGATGGGTGGGCGATAACCCCAACGGTTACTCAACCGACCACAACATCCATTCGGACTTTGAAACCCGATTCGTTTCACAGAATATAACGCCTCAAGGATTTGCCGATTTGGTTCATGCTCCGACGAGACTGGAACATCCCTTCGAAGACTTTATGGATTACCTACGTGAGTCGAATAAGCAGGTTGAGCGGCTTTACCAAATCTACAAAAATCAGGGTTTCGAAGGAAGCGGGTCAAAAGAAGCCCTAGAGTTCACAAACGGGAGACTCGCAGCGGCAAGTCAAATGCTACTCAACCTTTGGTATACCGCTTGGCTTGAGAGTACAATTCAAAACCGGTAGGGAGGGGTCATGAAGAAAATTAGCATTCTTGTCCCGATCTTATTTCTGTTAGTAGCATTGGGCGCCCAAAGTAGTCAGGGAAAAACATCGAAAGCCTCAGCCACTCTAACCGCCGCTGAGGCGGCATCGCACATCGGTGAAGTAGCTACCGTATGTGGCGTCGTAGCAGACACACGCTATGCATCGTCAAGTCGGGGCAAACCAACCTTCTTAAATCTGGACAAGCCCTATCCGAACAAGGTCTTCACGGTGGTGATTTGGGGTGCAGACCGCGACAAATTTGGGGAACCTGAGGAGAAGTATCGCGATAAAAGAATCTGCATAACCGGCAAAATCATGAGTTACCGTGGTGCGCCAGAAATTATAGCAACGGACCCAAAGCAAATTCAGATAGTTGAGAAATAGTCGAATTCCTGCTGAGAGAATATTGAGGAGGCAAGAAGCAGGAGGTTGGGTTCAGGTCAAACATGAGAAAGTTCTTAATAGGCTTGGCTTTCTTCATTATATTGGCATGCGTCGCCATCTTGTTAATCAAACCGGGTGACTCCGATCGTCTAAGTAAAGATTTTTTTGAGATTTGGCAACCGATATCTGGTGTCGTGTTGTTTATAGTTGGGCTTGCCTTAGGCATTAGCACCTTAGGCAGGGCGGTTACGAAAAGGGCGGAACGCAAGATGGCTGAACGAAAGGCTGCAGAAGAAGAGCGACAAGCAGCTGAAGGAATCCGTCTCAAAGCGCTCCCCATGTTAATAAATTGTCCTGTCTGCAACAAAGAAATATCGAGAGAGGCGGTGGCATGCCCATCATGCGGTCATCCGATAAACCCAATAGTTACGGCGCAAAACCCGGGGGTGAAAACGGCCGTTCGCACTTGGAACCCTGGAATCGCGGCTCTCTTGAGCCTAATAATCCCCGGAGCGGGCCAGATGTATAAAGGCCAAGTTGGCGCCGGGTTCTTGTGGTTCATATTTGTTGTCGGCGGATATTTTCTATTCATAATCCCAGGTGTGATTCTTTATATCGTTTGCATCTTTAGTGCGGCAGCGAAGAGTTGATAAAACAGGAACAAGATGAGCAAAAGAATTTTGATCAGTTCGGCTTTGATGGCACTCGTGGCGGGGATGGTGACAATTCTGGTTACCTGCAATGGGTCAAAGCCACTTAATGTAAAAATCAAGGTAGGCGTTGTGATGAAGTCAGGTGATGTAAAAATTGTTGCACGACAGGACCTCATCACTACTAAAGCCGATATTATTGATTTATGGGAAACATCAAAAAAGAATAACAAATGGAACCCTGATCTTATAAGGAAAGATACCCAAGAGGAATTAGGATATGATGCCAAAATTAACTCATTCCGAGAATCAATTAATGAGAAAAGCATTCCTATTAACCAATTGCGTGCAAATTTACAACGACAGCGAGAAATTCTTGCCCAACGCCTTTATGAGCATATTGAAAAATCGTATCAGGAGGCACCCGGTTCACTCAACGTAAGTTTCAGTTATTTGACCAACCATTCTGTCGGGCTGGATGAAGCGGGGCTTAGGGCCGTAGATAATAAATATAAGCAACTTATAGATGACAATGCGAACCCATGGGCAGAGGTCAAGCAGTTTTTGGAGACGAGATACGCTGAGTTTAAAGAAATTAAGGGTTCGTATCGTAGGTATGTTAACGCTCTTGCTGCCGTTAATACGAGCAAGGAACAACACGAACTAAATGATTTACTTAAAGAGCGAGAAAAGTTCAGCGAATACTTCAGTAAAAAGGTTGCCGAAAAAGATAAGAGTTATTTCGAGAAAGCCAGGAGCGAGTTTCTTCTCAAGTTCAAAGAAGTTCTCGTGTCCGTATTCAAAACAGACCTAAATGGAGAAGCCAACGTAAGAATTCCAAAGGGCAAGTATTTTATTTTTTGTAGTTCTGAAATTGGCTTGAATCACATAACTTGGGATTACGCTACGACCATAGCAAAAGAAGGACAGTATATTGAACTCGCTAACGACAATGCCTCCTCTTTTGAAGACGGAAAAACTGCTCAATTATTAAAACTTCTCTATGGGCCTCTTGCCAAGCCAGAGGGAATCCAGCCCACGCCCAAGTAGCCCTGATGACCTGCCTCCGTTAAATGGGTCCAAGTATAATGAGAAGAACCTGAGAGAAGGAGCCTCGCCCAAAAACTGGTTTAGCCAAGAGTAGAGTTTTCTGGCTTTTTGAACCCCCATCGAAGGCTTCAAATCCTAAGATCGCTATCTGATATAGGGTGTATGTAAGAGCTTTGAATCTGACTTGTGGTAAAAAATCCGGGACACTTCTCTCTGAGCACACAAGGACTACAAATAGGTAGTAAGATCTTTTTCCAATCCGAAATAGAATCACGCGAGAAGGGCCAAAGCTGCCTGGGCAGTAGGCAAAAGGGGAGATTATAAATTGAGGTATTGAGATTTCGATGATGTAGATGTTGTATCGCAGCGTGAAGTTGTGACATATATTCTACGGGATCGACCCATACTTCTTTGATATTCTCCCAGGCCTTTCCTGTTGATTCCATCCCCATGAAAGCTACATGTAAAACAAAAGGAAAGTTGCGGTAGATAAATTCTGCAATTTGGAGAAGGCGCCGGTAATTATTGCGGATAATGACAATCCGTAACTCAACCTGCTTATTTAGACGGGCAAGATTATGCAATCCCCGAACTGTTTCTTGAAACGCACCTTTCGCGCCCACACAATAGTCGTGGATTTCATCTACATCCCCGTAGATAGAGACACAGAATGTAAGGTTAGGAATATTGATATCTGCAATTCGCTTCGCAAACTCAAAGTTGCTCAGTCTTCGGCCGTTTGTTAGCAGAAAGACGGGGACGGAACAAACGCGTTTCTTACAAATCTCTAATAAAGTCGATAGTTCTTTTTCCTTAAGAGTTGGTTCGCCCCCAGTGAAAGTAATGGGTGAAGTGCTTCCCCGTGGGACATGCTTTAGGGTCCACTTGTTCTGAGCGAAAATGTCCTTCGGATCTGGAGCATTAGGCTGGGGACAAGCGAGGCACCGGCAGTCACAGAGATTCGTAACAAAAATGACATTGTGCCGAGACCTAAGGTCCCACAGTTTGGTAACACGGCCATCCGGGTTCAAGCTGAGGATATCTCCATTGTGAAGGTCTTCAATGTATTCACAGGGGACGCTTGTAATATTGGGAGCCCTTCCTAAAACATATTTAGTTGGGATTTCAGCACTCGAGACGGCGGCCATATGTCCTGAGCACTTAAGAGACGAACTATTCGTTACAAATACAGACGTCCCGTGAAAAGGCAGTCGGAACCTCGATCTTGAAACAATCCCAATAATGTGCTCTGAAAAGCCATTTGCAACACCTCGGGCCTGTTTCACAGACTGACATCCTTGATATCACGGTTTGTTATCCAGGACCAAAAGACGTCTAGGGTCTTTTTGTCATTTGCTCTAAGGATGTCGAAGAGAAAATCAAATAATTGCATATTTTTCTTGCAGAAGTCACTTGAGGGCCTATGCCCTATAATATCTCCACTTTCAGCATAGTTGCGGATTGGATCAGAGCCGCAATAGAGTTGATAGAAACAAGTAGCACATCCAGGTAGAACCTCTAAACAAGTTTGTCGTGTAATCTCGCGGAGGCGCATCCCGCCAAAAATGTCTTCATAGTTTGACGAATGGACATTACCTAAATAAAAACTGAGATCTCCAGAACGTGCAAGCATTCGTGATTCATCAGTTGGAAAAACGTCACCGTTGTAGTCATAAATAACACCAGATATACCGGCACCAGAGGGGGATTGGAGATCGACGAAGCCGGTAGAAAAAGGAGTAAGAATTCTGTTCAGAAGAAGGCTGGCATAAAATTCGATAAAACGGTGACCAGACTTGTTTATCTCAAGAATATAAGCAAACGCGTCCTTGTATGCAGACACAAAATCTTCGATCGGATATCCCAAGGTTGTCCATTCAGTCTTCGCAATTCCATAAGGGTTGATAGCTCGAAGGAAGATTCCGGAAAACCCCTTGTCTAAGTACTCGTCGATTACAGACCTGAGTCTTGGCAAATGATCTCTCGTAATTGTCAGGAGGGGCGAACACGCATCTTGGCCAACAACTGACCGAACAAGAGGGAGATTCCTGAGAAAGTCATCATAACTGCTATTGCCATCTCGTTTGATTCTGTGCAGATCATGTAGCGGCTTAGGCCCGTCCAGAGATGTGGAAATGCGAACCTTGTGCAAGCGAAGATATGCAAGTATATCTTCAGTGACTAATGTTAGGTTTGTGCAAAGCACAAATTCAAGATACTTACTTGCAATTCTGTTAAG
>JBEKOL010000085.1:0-7167 GCA_049521775.1 Syntrophales bacterium | reverse complement strand
CTGAATTAATCTGCTGGTTAAGATCAACCGGCTTAACTGACGCGCAACTGGTAAACAGTACGCAAAACATCAACAAGAAAATTAATCCATAGCCGATTCTTCTCATATAAGGTCTCCTTTACATCCTAGTTGTTAAGATTCATTTATCACTTCCGCTCTATAGCAACTTCTTAATTCGCGGAACTTCCGGAACTACGATATTCTACCCCGGTATGTCTTCTCCCGCCCTAAACGGGCCTACGCCCCTGGATGACTCTGACCAGCACGACGATAATGGCAATAACCAGCAGGATATGAATAAAGTTACCCATCGTATAACCACTCACTAATCCCAGCAGCCACAAAATTACCAGTACCACAGCAATTGTCCACAACATGCGAATTTCCTTTCTGCTGTCCGTTCACTTATAACAAACTGCATTACTTGCGACAGTCCAGATCAAATCAGCTTGAACGCTGGGCTGCCGACATAGAAGCATCTCCTTAGCGAATAACGATAGGAGGAAAGAAGATACTGATGCCCGGCTGTGGAGGCGGTGCATAGATGACCGGCGGCGGGGCATACCCGTAACGATAAGGCCGATAATCACGCCTGTCTCGCTCATAGCGGTCGCGGTCATACCCACGGCCTCTTAGCTCCTTACGGCCGTTGTCATGTTTTCCCTTGTCTTTATGGTCATCCTTGCCGAGGGTCGGTGCCACGTCTATACTGCCGATCATGGCGGCTAAAACAAGCACCATCATAATCTTGCACACGATGGATCTAAAATTCCACGTACTTGATGTTTTCATATAGTCACTCCGTTCTTGGATCGGTTCCAATCGCCTGCTTGGCGACAATGTTTAGTTCTATATATTGCCGTCATTTCTTCTTGTCTCCCCCAAATTTTCCTGTCCGGAATATTGTGTCGGTAGTCTTTTTCTGTTCATTCGACATACTGTCATAGAGCGCCTCGAAAGGCGGAATGAACTTCTGCAGTTGATCTAAATGGGCTTCGGTAATTTGACTGTGCAATTTCATATGCTCGACAGCATTCATCGTCTTAGTATCTTCAGCCCTTTCCTTGGTGAGAGCGTCCATGTCTTTTGCATTTTCTCGCATCACCTGAGTAAGGTTATTCCATAATTCTTTCTGGGCCTCGGTGATCTTTAGCGCGCCTTGAAGCTGCTTGATGCGGGCCTCGGTTTGCTCGACAGCAGAGGTCTTAGCAACTGCTGGCGATTTCTTCTTGCCTGCGGCCGCAAAAGAAAGATTTGCATTGACGAAAAAGATAGTGGATAGAAACGCCACCATCACAACCACGAGTGTAACTGGAAAAGCTTTTCGTTTCATAATCTGTCTCCTTATGAGTTTCACTTTAGCGCTTGCACACGCTAAGAAGTTATGTGCCACATTATTGAAATGTATAGTTGCCCGCGTTCACAGCTATTTATTTTTTTAGTTTGGTAAATTTCGAACCTTCTATCGTGGCGCCCGCCATAAGCCCTTTCTGGCTAAAGACAAACCCGACAACAGGTTGTTTGAATTTTGTCGTGTTCAAGGATTCATCGGCGCCGATATTAACCACAGTTACCTTGGCGTCAACACCCGCTTGCCAGTTCTCGCTGGTGCGGAATTTCTTCAAGACAGCTTTATTCATGAAGACAACGATGATGTCCTTCTCCTGGGCTCCGATCTGATAGCCGAAAGATCCGGAAGCGATGCTGTAGTAACCTACCGTTTTACCGCCGATCCTTAAGGCTCCCTCGCCATACTCGGCGCCGACCACAAAGCCCCCCTGTATAACTTTGGGGATGATAAGGACCCCTTTGGCGGCATCAAGAAACTCCTTCGCACCCTTGACTTCCTTGACAAATCGATCGAGGGATGCATTTACGTTGGCATCGATCTCACCTGCCGTGGCCGCATAAGAGAAAACCGGGAAGCTTCCTATAATCAAAGCCATGCAGACGATGAAGAACAATCTAACTCTTGCTTGTTTCATTTTATTTCCTCCTTTAGGATGCGATTTGACTGCTGGGCTATTTTGTTTCAAATGTAGTTTTCCGGCCATGGTCCTCGTATTAATTCTCTCCTGGAGCACGATCATCCGATCCTCGATTAAATCTCCTCCACCCCTGCCGGATGGCAAACGGTGTGGAACACCCTTTCATACGGCTCTTTGAGAAGGTTCATCGCCCCCCGAAGCACCCTAAAATGTTCCGACTTCAGGTGGGTCCCAAGATTCTCCTCGGTATCCCATTCTTCAAGAAGGAAGAGACGATTTTCATCCTCGATACTCTCACAGAAGTCGCAGCGCTGGCATCCCTTCTCTATCCTTATGGAACCGGACAGTGAAGAAATCGTTTGTGACAACTCCATGCGCTTCTCAGAAAGGACCTTCATTCGCATGATTACAAGGATCATAAGAATAGTAATAGCAAATGGCTTGCCAAGAGCCGAAGGAAAACCATGAGTTTTGATTCATCCTTTAATAACAGGTGATTAGATTGCTAGGAGAGAATAGCAGAAAAGTATGAAAAGATTCGTGTAGCCTCAGTATTTGGTGGAACCTCAACATACTGAGGGACACTCTGGAGAGTGGTGGACAGTCTAATCTGGTTCTCTTATCTCCGACCGGACTATCTTGAGCTTATGCATCCTTGCTCTTAAGGTGCTCGGGTGGACACCCAGAATCGCCGCCGCCCCGTCCTTTCCTTCGATGCGCCATCGGGTCTCAGAAAGAATTGCAAGAATTTGGTTTCGCTCCGTCTCTTCCAATGTCCTCACGGCGGACAAAAGTGGGGAAGATGAAATTTCCAGTTTGTCTGCCAGCTGCAAAACCGGTCCGGGACACAAGATCACGGCACGTTCAATGATGCTTTCAAGCTCCCGGACGTTCCCGGGCCACGGGTAATCCTGCAGCTCCTTCATCGTCTCCTTCTGGATCGACGTGATTTGTTTGCCCAATTTCCTGGAGCACCGCTCTATGAAGGCCTGGACCATCAGCGGGATATCTTCTTTCCGCTGCCGTAGTGATGGGATAGTAATGGGAAAGACGTTGAGCCGATAGTAAAGGTCCTGCCTAAACCTGCCCTTGCGAACCTCTTCTTCAAGGTCTCGATTGGTCGTCGCTATGATCCGCACATCGACTTTGACCGTATGGGATGATCCCAGGCGCTCGAACTCGTTATGCTGAATCACCCGGAGTAGTTTTGCCTGCACCTCCAGCGGCAGTTCCCCGATCTCGTCCAGGCAAAGTGTGGAACCATGGGCGACCTCGAACCGGCCGACCTGGCGGATATCGGCCCCAGTAAATGCCCCCTTCTCCCGGCCGAACAATTCGCTCTCAATTAAATTGCCCGGCAACGCGGCACAGTTGACCGTGATCAATGGCCGTTCCTTACGGGGACTCATGTCATGGATCGCGAAAGCGATCAACTCTTTTCCCGTTCCGGTTTCACCAAGGAGGAGGACCGTTGTGTTAAGCGGAGCAACTTGTTCCGCTCGATAGAGAACGTACTTGAGACCATCACTTTGCCCGATAATGTGCTCAAATTGATATTTCATCTTGTTCTCGTGACGGAAGTAAATATTTTCCGCCTCCAGTCGGTCTTTCATTGTTTTGATTTCAGAAAGGGCCGCCCGAAGTTCAATCGTCCGCTCCTCCACTCGCCGTTCCAGTTCGTTGTGAGATTCTTGTAAAGACTCTGCTAGGAGTTTCCGTTGGGTGATATCGCGGATGTTACATTGAATTACTTTATGATGATCGACCAGATAGACGTTGCTGACAAATTCCACGTCCAGTGGACGCCCGTCTTTCGTCTCCAGCGGCAAATCTTTGTAGCGAACATATCCTTTACCCTGCAATTGCGAAAAGGCAGCCTTCGATGCTTCAATATCTTTAACGGCCCCAATTTCCCAGAGTTTCTTCCCTAAAAAGTCCTCATGCGAATAACCCAACATGTCTACCAAGAATGGGTTCACATCCGATATTTGTCCTGTTTCGGCATCGAGGATTAATATTCCATCTTGAGCTGTTTCGAAGAGGCGGCGGTATCGCATTTCAGAACTTTTGAGCGCTTCCTCCGTCTGCTTCTGGTCGGTGATATCCTCAAAAACGAGGAGTATCCTATCCGTCCCTTTACCTTCCCGATAGATCCGATGAGCGTTGAGAAGCATTCTCTTTCGGCCAATGAGTGGGAATGCGTGGTCGACCTCGAAATTATTAAAGTGGGTATTTTGGGGGATAATTTCTTCTAACAACTTTCGCAATGCAGGAATATCCCACTGGTGGTTACCTACATCAAAGATAAATTTCCCCCCAGTCTCTCCAGGCGCAACCTGGAAGGTTTCGTAGAAGGAACGATTTGCAGAGATTACTTTCAGGTCGGGGGTAAGTACGATAAGGGGTTCACGTATTGTCTCCACAATGCTCTCAGTGTATTTCTGGGCGTGTTCAAAGGTTTCCTCCGCTCGCTTGCGCTCAGCGATTTGAGCCTGCAACAATTCACCGGCCTCCTGCAGGCGCAACTCCGTGGCATCAAGCTTCGTCCGAAGTTCTTCCACTTCAAGAAGAAGTTGCTCCTTTGTTTGGGGGTTTATCTTAGATTTTCTTTTTATAATGTCGCCCCTCTCTTGATCGTTCTCAGAAATTTGATCATCGCTCTCCAATCTGGCTGAATTTTATTCAGAATTTTAAGAAAAATCAACTCGAAAAAAATGCGTTGTATCTTTCCGGTTGTGATAAGCGTGCCAAAAATGGTCGTTTAAAAGTGAGCCACTTGGGGGTGGAGTTGCGGAGGGAAAAGGTTTCAGCTACCGAACCATGGGATTACTGATAATCACGTTGCTTTACATGACGTTTCTCTCCGTCCCCATCTTCTTTCCTAACGCCGTTCTTCATGCCCTCCACCCCTGTCATGTTCTTACTTCCTAATAGCGAGGCATACTTCCTTTCATATAAAGCGGCAAGGAAAAATAAGATGATATGGCGAAGTTGTGCCTAAATAACTTTACGAATGACTATCAACCCCTTAAAGCCGGGCAAAACTTCTCAATTGAAGCTAACCGGTGGGTGCTGCAAAATTTTTTTGCCAACAGATAATTAATGGCTGAATTCTGACTTTAATTGTAGTACAAATAACAAAGGTAAATAGATGCCCCGTGGTCATTGATTCCGGATGTTGGAGATCTACTTTCCCCTGCAACATTACAAACGCGCACTAAAAGGGTTTATGAAAAAATTATTGCACCGATGCGGATTTCCATGCGGTCGTAAGTGTCAACTGGTGTGCGGGACCCTTTGCATGGCATTGCTGCTTCTTTTTGCGGTCACGACACACGCGGATGTGCCTAAGAGCATCGACGAATGCGCGAAAATTGAGGACAGAGCGAAACGACTGAAATGTTATGACGAGCTGGCCGGGCGCAAGGAAGCCCCAAGCAAACCAACGAGCACGGCCGCTTCCGAAACAAAGCCTGGTTCGCAAACCCATGTTTCATACCTAGAACGGCTATGGGAATTGGACAAAGAGTCCCGGAAAGATAAATATACCATATCACCTCACCGGTCGAACTACATCCTTCCCATCACATATGTCGAGTCGCCTAACGAGCAGGTCATAAAGAAGGCTAATCCTGATAAGGAGCTTACAAACGCTGAGACTGCTTTTCAGATCAGCTTAAAGACGAAGATTTGGCAGGATATCTTTGGACAAGATATGGATCTATGGGTTGCTTACACGCAGCGATCATTCTGGCAATCTTACAACTTCAAAGACTCCTCACCTTTTCGCGAAACCAATTACGAACCGGAGGTTCTTCTGAACTTCCGTACGGACTATGATCTTCTCGGGCTTAAGAGCCGTTTCATTAACGTGGGCCTTAACCACCAGTCCAACGGCCAGTCAGACCCCCTGTCGAGAAGCTGGAACCGCGCAGTTGCGAATTTCGGGTTCGAAAGAGACAACCTCGTTCTGATCCTGAAAACATGGTACAGATTTCCAGAGAGCGCCGAAAATGATAATAATCCAGATATCGAGAACTATCTTGGATACGGTGAACTTTGGGCATATTATTTTTGGAAGGGGAATAGGTTCGGCGTAATGGCTCGGAATAACTTAAACTCAAACACGAATCGTGGTGCCGAACAACTTGAATGGAGCTTTCCGCTCGTAGAGCGAATGAGCGGATACATTCAGTACTTTAATGGCTACGGCGAGAGCATGCTCGATTACAACCACAACATCAACCGCATCGGAATCGGTTTCATAATTAGAGACTGGGAATAGACAAGAATCTTGTCTCAAGAGGTCTGAATGGCTTATAAAAGAGCATGTTGAGCATCGTCCACAGGCATAGAGGAGGGGGGCATGGGGTCAAATCTTTGCTTTGCTCATTAGCGATGTGGGATACTACAATTCAAATGGTTATCCTCAATTTATTTCTCAAGCAGCACCTGTGGACTCGTAGGTGTTGCCAATAACCGACCTCTTTAATATTTTCATTTATTGCTCTCGCACAGTACCGGTTAAAGCTGTTACGGAAGCGTATTTCACGAAAACATTGACTTCAATAAATAACGGACAAAATCTCGGTTAAACAAGATTCATTCTATCATTCTATGAGGACGTCTCAAGCCTCTGGAACATGAATTCAGTTCTCGGATGATTTCTCTTCATTGGGGTCATCAGAAACCCGAAATGGTAAGCAAAAAAGTTTTGCTGAGCGTCCCGCTCGGGGAGCCAGTAAATTAATGAAGGGATTTCGCATACTTGCGAACTCCCTTTTTTATTGTGCCGGACACTCAACAAAATGTTCTCCCTTCCCTCTCCACGGTTCAAACTGATCCAAGCCGCTCATATATCGCCGTGAACTGCAAATCACTGTTCGCCACGGTACAGAGATATCCTCTGTTTCTTGTTATACGCAAACGATTGCACTACAGCTATGAGCCACACTTTCAAAATACTAATGTGCATAGTTGCTAATCGGATTAATTTATTGAATCCGGGATGGAAGCTACAAAGACCGCGTAGCTGTTTCTTGTACTTACAACAATAAGGACATCTTCCTGCTATACGTACCAAAGTGATGTTTGACAGATAAAGAGTTATTGGTCATCATCTCTCTGTTTTTCTTATTGATTTAAGCAGTAAGGAGGCAGAGATGACCAGTAGTCGATT
>JBEKOL010000084.1:0-7816 GCA_049521775.1 Syntrophales bacterium | reverse complement strand
TTTGGCGGGTGCGTATCAGATGGCGATCTTCCGCTTGCACCCTGGAGGGAACGTAAATGCCTTTGATGTCGCCGCTTCGGAGGTTCCGGGCAAGCTTCCGGCAGTCCACCTTGTCGGCTTTGCCGGCTTTCTCTTTATGCTTCGTCGGGACATCGGCGGGGTTGACGACCATGCAGTGGATTCCTTCTTCAGTTAACCGGTCGTGAATCCAGAAGCCACTGAAGCCGGCTTCATAAACGGAATGATAGGTGGCTCCGGGAAAGTTTTTTTGTAAATAATATGCCAGCTTCTTAACCTCGGGCGGTTGGGTGAAGGTCTTATGCTCAAAGTGCTCGGTATGAATGCTCACGCTCCAGCTCTTTTTGTGAATGTCCATGCCAACGTAAATGTGTTGACCCGTGAAATCAAGTTTGTTACCGTTATCCATGGCAAGCCTCCTTTGGGTATGTTTTTGTTCGGTAAAACAAAATATACCATGCAAGGTTGAGACTTGCCTTTTACTTTTTTATCATAAGGTCTTGTTGCTTTTCATATTTAGCTTTTTATATTTAGCTTTTCCATTCAATTTCAAGTTGCAATCAATGAATAGTTTATACCTTTCTTGTCATTCTTCTATCATTGTTCTTGACCCACAACATCCTTTTCCTTATACTTTATATTAATAAAATAAGCGCGTTCCCATCAACAATGTAATATGGGTGGTCAAGGCAGAGAGACTGATAATGGAATAGTCTGATTGCAGAGAGGATCCTATGTATTTCATTACCTTTTCTAGGAAGATGGGCACAAGAGGAACAGAAATTGCGAAGCTCGTAGCGAAAGAACTGAAATATGCCTTCTATGATACAGAAGATATCGAAAAAAAAGCCAAAGAGATGGGATTTTTCGATGACATCAGAGAGGTAAACGATATGGCTCCGCCTCTGTTGAAAAGGGTTTTTTCATGCAGGCCTGAGATTTGCCTGGACTATCTGCAAGCCGTCATTTATGAACTCGCGCGCCTTGGGAGCGCAATAATTCTCGGACGGGGAGGCAATATGTTTTTTCGGTCTCTCCCCTATGCTCTTCATGTCCGGGTAATCGCATCGCAGGAAAAGCGTATCCGCAACCTTGTGGAGAGGGGTTATAAGAGGGAGGCCGCCCTTATGGTCATGGAGAAGAGTGATCACGAGAGAGAAAGTTTTATCAAGTTTGCCTTCCATCGGGATTGGGACAATCCCGAGCTGTATGATATTGTCCTCAATATGGACAACCTTACGATTAATGTTGCAGCTGATATGATCTTGTGCGCAGCCCGTGCGAAAGAAGCTCAGGGCCACTCCGGTGATGTCACAATCTCTCTGGACATGATGGAACTTGCTGTAAGAGTAGGGGCAGCCCTTGCAGAATCCGGTTTTCCATCAAGTTACGTTTCCGCGTTCGTTAATGCGCCGGGAAAAGTTCGATTAACAGGGGTTGTGCAAGTTCCCTGGGATAAATCAGCCGCGGAGCGCACTGTACTAGAAGTCGAAGGTGTTGAATCCGTGGAAAACAAAATTGAGATAGCCTGCAGATAGAATTATATCATTCAATTTTTGGTGATGCAGAGTCCTGCTCTGTTTTACTGGTAATCGATAACGATATTTCCTCACCTCTTATTGACCTACCACTTGATAATGAGTCAAATCCCATTCAATAGGGCATAATCACCTGTGAATACTTTTTAATCAACCAGCTACTAAAAGTGTATAGTTTTTATCCATATTTATGCTCACAAAGGAAGCTTACTGATCTCTGTAATGCTATAATATCAACATTATTTCAATATGTTACACTCTAAATGATAGGGCCGGCTCACCCCTCTTCCTTATAGTAAGCTGAAGTATTGATTTTTCTATTTTGCCCTTTTATGTTACATTAAAATTGGAAATAAATAGAAACGCCTTCCATAGGCGCCACCAAAATTACTAAAACTATTGCTCATGTCAAGAGTGTAGGAGGTGTCAGAAGTGTTGCTTCATGTTTAAAATCTACACGCTGATTTTAGAGATGAAAAAACAACCTCAAAAAAAGGCAGTACAAAGGGGCGCTGTTCGAAATGATCCAGGGTGAGTCCGATGGATCGAAGCGCCTTTCCTCTCGTTACCCGCGGCATGCTATGCATTTCGGGATTTATATCATTGATTTTTTCAAACGAACCAAGATAGCCAATTATCCTTTAAGAAGAACGGAGCAATGAACATGGCAAATTCAAATCTTCAGCATGGAGAGCATCGCTGGAAGTTTTTCCGGGCCGGCGGATTCGACCAGGTTCACCTTGAACAAGGCCCAGACCTGATGGCCCTTGATCAGCTTGATCCGAAACTCTGGGTTGCTTTGAGCTGTCCCACTCACGGCGTCGATTTAGACGATAGAACATTGGAACTTATAGATACAGACGGAGATGGCCGTATTCGTGTGCCGGAAATTATTGAAGCTGCAAAGTGGGCCGGTTCCCTCCTTAAGGATGCGGGCAACTTGACGAATCGTTCTCCCGAATTGTCCCTCGCCTCCATCGATGACGACTCGCCGGAAGGGAAGAAACTGCTCGCCTCGGCAAAACATATCCTCAAGAATTTGGGCAAGGAAGATGCGGCGGTAATCACCATTGAAGATATCACTGATATGGAAAAGATTTTCGCGCAAACGAAGTTCAATGGAGATGGTATCATTCCCCCCGATTCCTCTGATGATCCTGCAATCAGGCAGATGATTCAGGATATTATCGACTGCCTAGGGCCGGAGATAGACCGAAGCGGCAAAGAGGGTGTTTCCAAAGCGAAGGTTGACCAGTTCTTCGCGGAAGCCGATGCTTATCTGAAATGGTGGCAAATCGCGGAAACCAGTGGCACCAAAATCCTTCTTCTCGGCGATGCCACCGTTTCTGCCGCGGAGGCGTTCAACAGCGTCAAGATGAAAATAAATGATTATTTTGCCCGTTGCCGACTTGCCGCTTTTGATGACAGGGCATTGAGTGCCGTGAACCGCCAGGCGGAGGAATATCTCTCCTTTGCGGAAAAAAATCTGTCCCCAGATGTTGAGGAAGTAGCTGGCTTTCCCCTGGCAAGAGTCGGGGTCGGTAAACCACTGCCACTGCGGGAGGGGATTAATCCCGCCTGGATTGCCCCTATGGCTAGGTTTGTTGCCGGCGTTGTGGAGCCTCTTCTAGGGGAAAAGACCAATCTCCAGGAGTCGGAATGGAACGTCCTGCTTGCGAAGTTCTCCGGCTATGAATCCTGGTTGTCACAAAAAGCCGGCGTATCCAGCGAAAGGCTTGGAATGGAGAAAATCCGCGAGATCGTCGATAGCCGGGGCAAGGAAGGCATTACGGAACTCATAGCAAAGGACCAGATGCTGGAATCGGAATTTAACTCCATCACCTCCGTTGAAAAGCTCGTCCGACTGCACCGCGATCTCTTTACCCTCCTGAACAACTTTGTATCCTTTAGCGATTTCTACACAGGCAAAGGAATGGCCATTTTTCAGGCGGGCACCCTGTACATGGATGGGCGCAGTTGCGATTTATGCATCCGCGTGGATGATGCCGATAAACATGCCGTCCTCGCAACGTTGTGCCAGACTTTTCTGGCTTACTGTCACTGCACTAAAAAGGGTGGCGTCGATCAGATGACGATTGTCGCCGCATTTACGAGTGGCGATTCTGATTTTCTCATGGTGGGTAGAAACGGCGTGTTTTACGATCGCCACGGTCAGGACTGGGACGCAACCATCATAAGAATCATTGATCACCCAATCAGTATTCGTCAGGCCTTCTGGAGTCCTTATAAACGGATCATAAAATTGATTGGCGAGCAACTTGAAAAACTCGCCGCTGCCAGAGCCAAAGCTGTATCGGAAAAGGCTGCCTCCGGAATCGTGAGCGCTGCCGAAAAGGTATCGGGGGCAAAACAGGTGGTACCGGCTCAACCTTTCGATGTGGCCAAGTTTGCAGGGATCTTCGCGGCCATTGGACTGGCCATCGGCGCTATAGGCACGGCTATAGCAGCTGTCGTTACGGGCTTTCTGAAACTGGGATGGTGGCAAATGCCGTTGGCTGTATTGGGGATCGTGCTGGTAATTTCCGGATTCTCTATGATCATAGCGTGGTTGAAATTGTCTCAGCGAAACCTTGGCCCTTTGCTAGATGCGAACGGGTGGGCCATTAATACACGGGCAAAAATCAATATTCCCTTTGGAAGTACCTTGACAGAGATCGCGAGTCTTCCGGAAGGGGCAGAGCGTTTTATGCACGATCCCTACGCAGAAAAGAAAAGGCGATGGCCTTTCGTAGTCATGATACTCATCCTGATCCTGTTGGCTATTTTTCTTTACTTCGTCTATCAGGTGGGTATACTCTACAAGTGGACGTGGGGGCTGTTGGGCAGAAAGCCCTAATGCTGAAGGCCTCAAAAACGTTTACGCTCGCGGGACCTTCTATAATTTGTCAAGATAACGCAGGAGGTGATCTGATGACAAAAAAGAGGATAAGAGTAGTTTGTTTAGTGGTGTTTTCCCTTTTGGCTTTTGTCATTTTTGCGGTGCCGGTCCTTGCAGGCAGCCAGGACCTCAGCATGAAGCTGAAATCGGGCCAGTACATTCAAAACGCGGATAACTTCTATATCATTTTCGATAAGACCGGTTCGATGGGGAATACCTATGCCGGGCAGCTAAAGCTTAACATCGAGAAGTCCCTCGTCAGCAGCTTCAACAGGACTATTCCCGATCTCAGCCTTATGGCCGGACTGAGGACTTTAGGCGGTAATTACAGAGATTTTGATGTCACAAAATTTGTCTATGGAATCGTAAAGTATAACCCGGACAGCCTCGACGCGGTTGTACAGAAATTAAAATGCCCCTTCAGTGATAGCCCGCTCGATGTGCCAATTACGGCGGCGGGCAATGACCTGAAAGCTGTACAGGGCAAAATCGCCCTCGTAGTATTCTCGGATGGAGAGGATATGGGCAATGCGCCGGTGAATGCCGCCGCAAGCGTGAAAAGCCAATACGGCGATAATCTGTGCATCTACACCGTCCAGATAGGAAACGACGAAAAAGGAGGCAAACTCCTCGATCAGATCGCACAGGCCGGAGGATGCGGAATTTTTGTGAAGGGCGACAAACTTGGAAGCGACACTGAAATGACCGCTTTTGTGGAAAGAATATTCCTGGCCCGCAAGCCGGCCGAGGCGCTGCCTCCACCCCGTCGTGCTAAGGTAGTTCCGCAGGTGCAGCCGGAGGTCATGAAGGAAGCGACTGTTCAGAGAGAAGCGCCGGCATCCAAGGAGGTTTCAATTGCGCTCCTGGTTGAGTTCGATACAGGCATGGCCACAGTGAAGCCAAAATACAATAATGAAATTAAGAAAGTTGCCGACTTCATGAAGGAATATCCTGATACGAGTGCCATGATTGAAGGGCATACAGACAATGTTGGCAAAGAAGCGGCTAATGTTAAGCTATCCCAGCGACGTGCTGATAGCATAAAAACATACCTTGTGAAGAAGTTTGGTATTGACAGCTCCCGTATAAAGGCCGTTGGCTACGGTCCCAATAAGCCTGTTGCGAGTAATGCAACGAAAGAAGGCAAGCAGAAGAACAGACGGGTTAGAGCAGTCTTTAGCAATACAATAAAGTAATGCATCATCTTTGATTCCTTAACATAGAAGGCCTCTCAATATATAAGACCTAAGCGAGAGGCCTTCTATTCTTATATGATGTCTATTGAAAATTGAATGTGAGTAGCTGGCGACAGCATGTGCGTTCTACAATACGTATATCAAGCTATACTCATTTTATTGTCTCAGAAAAATCTATTGGACAGGATAAGATAATCGCAACACTATTAGGAAGGTGGCCTAACTCATCATCTGGCAGCGTCTTTAGGATATTTTCAAGGGGTGACTTGGTTTTCTTCCTGTGTCATTCCTCTCCCCGGAATTCGGGGAGTAGCATTCTAGTAAGACCAACAAGCGTCTTTGCTCAGAAGAAGTCAGACGGGAGATTTTTGCCTCAAACAGTCTTTCCTCTGCCCGTACAAAGGTGATTTCGACCTTTATGGGATTGATGCTGCCGATCCACGCCTGCTTCAGGGCTTGCTCTAAATGGTTTCTGCAGGATAGATGGATTAGATCCATAATATTGCTGGCAATGAGCTCATTCCTGGGTTTACCCGTATATTCGAGCACTTTTTCTGATATCCACTCAATTTGACCCTCACGGTCAACGAGGAAAGCAAGGCCTTCCTCATAGCGACTTTTTCTTAAAAGATCCCTGCTATCCCGCATCCATCGATAGGCCTCCTGGAGTTTCTTATTGGTTTCCTGAAGCTCGCAGTTGAGTGAAAGAAGATTATCTTCCATGTGCTTGCGTTCAGTTATGTCGTGAGCTACATGGACACTTCCCTGCAATTTACCCGTCTCATCGAGCAACGGAGATACGGTGACAATAAAGGTTCCACCCAGGCGGTCCTCATGTACCTCTTGCCTCTGTTCAGAACCGTCTTTCAGCAATCGCGAGTGTGGACAAAAGAGCGGCGGAGTATCCAAACCATGAACGACAGTGTGACAAGTCAGACCAATGCATTGTTCAGGCAACACACCCAAGCGTTCGGCCATGGATTTATTAACCTGCAGAATCTGATGATTCCGATCAATGACGGTAACGGCATCAGGGACCGCATTAAAGGTCATTTTCCACAACTTTTTGTCTTGAACTAAAGCCTGTGTTGGTCTGCTTATCTTTCGATCCTTATTTTTCATACAGGAACCATCCTCAACATGACTCGTGTTTTGTTTCATATACAGACGGTCCCGTTAAAAATCAAAGCTTTTCAACAGGATGTTGCGGCATTTCCGGCAAATGAATCTCTTATGCCCGTTTGTTCCTGCAGTGCTGTTTTTCTAATTACGCCTACGAATGCAACATTTCAGATGGGAGTGAACGCAAACAGTTGCTAGCTAGATTGGTTACGATGCATAATACAAATTATCTATGATAATTTAATACGGCACGAATAATCTGGAAAGCATTACTTGTTAACTTGTAAAGCTTATTATTTTACTTTTAGAAAGATTGAATATTAAGATTAAAGATGTTTTATTATATCTGCCGTCGCTGTAGCAAGACGCAAATACGGATGGTCTTAGTCATTGTATGTATTGCATCACTCACTCCTGAAGTCGTCTTGGCTGACATCTTTGGTGATTTGCTGAAAAAGCTTGATGCCCCTTCAATAAAGTCACTTGATGAGAGAACGGTGGTTTCCGGCCTTAAGGAAGCTATAACAATGGGAACAGCCTCTGCTGTCAAATTGGTCTCAAGGGAAAATGGCTATTTCGGAAAGGAAGCCATCAAGATTCTGCTGCCTGATAAGTTTCAGATGATCGGTGAAGTGGTCAGGAAGGCTGGGTTGGGGAATGAGGTAAATGCTTTCATCCTCAGTATAAACCGGGCTGCTGATAATACATGCATCGTTGTTCGTTTTTCATTGACTCACAAGGTCGCCCATCGTAAACTTTTAACTTGCAGAAGCGATTTCTTATCAAAGATGTGGCTTTGCCTACCTGGGGGATTTTGCGCTTGAGTAAGAGACGTTTGTTTTATTCGTTACTGATTATTCTTCTGCTTAGCGTCGCTGTTGCCGGCTGGTTTACAACGGACTATCTTGGCAATAAAGCCCAACAGGAAATCATCGGAGAAAGCGAAGCTTCAGCATTAACCCTGTCCGTCTATGTATCCTCTACATTAAATAAATTTGAAGGGGCAGTTAAATCCCTGGCCGGTTCTCCATGGATCGCTCCCG
>JBEKOL010000083.1:0-7968 GCA_049521775.1 Syntrophales bacterium | reverse complement strand
ACGATTCCGTGCTCTGGATGATGGCTATCTGTCTGAGGGTATCGAGCACCTGGGGCGTTTGCCGCACGTAAAGTTCCTGCTTTCCCCGGTACTCTCCCAACAGGCGAAGAGTCCCGGCAAATTCCAGAGGAATCGCCTGTCGTTCGAGAAACTCGCGATCAAGGGACTTCATCAGGGATGGTCTCCGTTGCTGTCTAGAAACGCCATAAGTCTCATATCCGCCTCACGAGCATCAGGCCGCAGCCGAAGGCTTTAGCGGGGCCAATGCCTTTATACAGAGCCCTGATGAATAGTTCGGGATCAGCGACCGTAAGAACACCGCTGAAATCTTGCGTTCTAAGCATGTACTCCTGCTTACCGGCGGATTTGATTGAATATTTACGGCCATTATCTATCGCAACTTCAAATTGCTTCACTGAGAACCCATGCTGCTCTCCCTTCTTGATAAGCCACTTCATACACACTTCGTGTACTAATTCATCCAGAGAGCGTTCTTCTTGGTAAGTTCGCCCATCTCTTCTAAACCGCCACTTGGCGTCCATGACAAGACCATATTCTCTCGCTTTGCCGTTTTCTCTTCTTTTGACAACGGGATTGGCTCTCAGTTTGAAATACAAACGTTCTTTCTTTTCGAGCATTGGCTTGTACTCAGGCGAGATTGTAATTCTCACGTTGTTGTTCTTTGGCGACACCCGATAAGGTGCCAGCAGATAGATATGCTCGATATTCTGATAAGCGTCATATTCAACCCGATATAGGAAATCCCTTTGTTGGTTCTCGTATTGGCTTACCAATGCCCACATGCTTTGATGTAACAAGTAGGCATCTGCATAAGTCCTGCGATCTCTGTTCAGAGCATCTCTATCGATAGATATCCTGTATAGGTACATAATTCTACCTCGTCGGGTTTAGAAAAGGTATTCATCTCTTTCAGTAAACTGCCATGCCGTGCGGTTGATTGGCTGATCCCGCCTTGTCAGTTTCATTTTGCCCTTCTGAGACACTTCTTCTGTGTAGTATTGGACCGTTTTGCAACTAACCATGAATTCCAACTCATCGTCGAATTTGAATTCGCTTTGTTGAAAGGCATCACTGCAATTCTGTGCGGACACGACCTGCGGCTCTAAAGGCAGCCCTAAGGGACATGATTTCCTTCCCAAGTATAGAGGAAATCGTGGGTTTAAGAGAAAACTGACAACGTCTTTCAGACCGGAGACGTCAAGAACGCTCCAATCAATTCTGTTGCCCTCGCCCTCGGACACCGCAATTGTGTAAACCGCATCACAGTAATACGTTCGTCTGGATTGGATGGCACCCGCTTCGGCGCTGTTCTGAGTGTCGACAACACGGAGTTTTATTGCCTCAATTTCGTCGGAGCGCGTCCAGCAGGCTTTGCTTCTGTCGTTCCTGATCGCCTGTTCGCTTGGAGCTTGGACAGTATGATAATCGTCAACAGGAACCCCCGGCCCGTCTATCCTGACAGAGAAAGCCAACTTAGCGAGTTCGGACTGCTTCTTGTGCGCCTCTCGCTCAATGCCCATGGCTGCGGCAATCAGTCCAATAACCGCCGATTTGGATGGATATCGATAACTCGGACGAATATCACCCACGGCAATATCACCCCAGGATGCCAAAGCCCCATACAATCTGAACAACAGATACCGTCTCATTTGTAATCACCGATAAACGCGAGCACGCCTGATAGCTTCCCGCCCTCGAATATATTCATTTCCTGTTCGTATTTTGGCGCTGTGTACGCTGCATCGAATTTGTCTTTCATGCTCCGTAGACGCTTGATGGCTTCTAGGGGATCATCGGGGGACCCTTCCTTAAGAAATGCCAATGATAGATTCCTGGGCTGTGCATCGCCTTTTTCGGCCAAGACATAGAAAGCTTGGGTGCGATTGGCATAGCTGTTCTGTTTCCCGGATGGCGCTACCATCGCGGCTGCCTTTGCCAGGGCCTTGAGAGCCTTGCTTGCTAGCTCCTCCGTGCTTCCGTTGTTTCTCAGATTTCTTGTGAGCAATTCCTTATCTATGCAAAGATACAAATAGTAGACTGCCGACACAAATTCCTGCTCCCCCATGTGGGCGGACCCATGGTTATTCAAGTCATCAACAGCGGTAAAGAAGTCGTCTTCGATTTCAACCTTGTTAATGGAGATGGCATGGGCAACCTGCACTGCCGCCTCTACATTGGCATCCGGGCGCTTGGCAATCATCCTGCCGAACATCGCTAGATCGACGCTTCTCGGGCTTGTGTCAAGCAAGTTGTCTAGTTCTTTATCGGTCGGCTTCTTATTGAGAGCGCCAACCAGAGCCTTTATTCGCGCTATTTCCGTGTCGGAGAAGTGTATTGGTTGCTCAGTAACGATCTCTTTGCCTACATATTTCTCATCGACCGGGGCCTCCGCTTTCTGCTTCACTTTTGTCGTCTTGGCAAAGACACTCAGGATTGCTTTTGTATATTCTTCTGCTTTCTTTTCGCCGTGCTTGTTCAGCAACTGGTCATATAGAGCACCGTGCTCTTTTGACAGAAAAAGTTCTCGCGTTCTTGTGCCTATGCTCAACCCTTCTTTTTTCCAAATCTGCGAATTCCGCCACGCTCTCTTTAGGCTTTGCGAAGAAATACGTGACCGTTGTGTGCCCCCCATTATAGCCGTTTTCGGTTGCCCCAGTTGGTCACGGTTGGGATTTGATGGTGGGTACGAAACCAGCAAATGCAATTGAACAAAACGAGCGTCAGACATGGACTCCTCCTTATCAAGTTATTTTTCCAAGTTGGCCTTTTCGTAGTATTTGTAGGACAGATTCGTTTTGGCTGAGTCGCCCCAATAATAGGCGATGCTAAGCAAATCCAGCACACTAACCTTTCTTTCCAGGATACGGATGACTTGAATGAAAAAGCGGTATAATCTCGCCCGGTCTCTGATTCTCAGTAACTGACGGAAGCGCATCTCGCTGAGTTTCGGTTTGTCACCTCTGCTGATCTGGTAGGCAAAAAAATCATGCGCTTGACCATCGCTTTGGTCATCTTTTCTCTGGGCATCATCCTCCTCAATATGCGCAGCCAAACCAATGACAGTCGCCATCTGTTCCCTAGACGGAGATCTCTGTTCCAGTGGAAAATGCTTTATCAATTGCCAGTAGCAGCGCTGATAAGCTGAGGACATTTGAATCTCTTCCAGATTCTTGCAGCGGCGAAGTTCTGCCCTGTCACCTTTGTTCTCTTTTAGGCCATCCCGCCACTCCAGCATGAGATCGCTGGCAGGATGACCCTCCTCAAACAACCTTATTTCTCTTGATTCTGTCATTGCTTCTCCTCCTTTGGCAGAGCCAGTATGTCTTGTTTCAAGACCGTCCCAGTCAGTTTCCCCATTAACTGGTTATATGCTCGCGCGATGCGCTTGGGATTATTCTGAATGCCGGACCTGAATGCCCAGCGATTAAACAGGCTCTCGGCTTCTTTCTTTATGTGGTCATACCAGGCTCGCCGGAGTTGGGTATATTTCTCGGCGCTAAGTGTGTCACCATTGATACGATTATGTAGCGCTTCCATCAATTCATAAAACATTCTTTCTGTATTGTTCCAGAATGATCTTGCAATCTCGCCGGCTGGTTCCTTATCCATCTTCTTTTGCTTTTCTTTGTAATAATCATGGCCGAACCAGGCCATCCGCATTGCGGCTGACAAATAGCCACTGCTGCTGTTAGCAACAATTCTACTTGCTTGAACGTATCGGTTTATTTCAGCTTCCAGTCGTTCCCGATTAGCTTTATCGGCATGCAGAGCGTATAGGGGCATGTTCGTTTGATACCAACATAACGTCTTTGCTTGTTGGGGATGATTCCAGTATCCACATGCAAGTATCTTGAAATCGCCGTTCAAGTTTCTTCTGTTAGCGTGCTCCAATAGATTCTGCGACGCAGTTTCACTTCCCACAAGAGATAGCCAATCGCCGTAGTTCACGCCTTCGGCACCGATTTTTGTAGGGTGTAGGCCTTCAGTATCTTTAAAATATGGTATTAAAGGGTGTTGCGTTAGTTTTGTAGCATATTGAATCCCATTTTCCTTTATGTAGACATTCTGGATCACCTCCGTCTTTTTTGAAGTTAGATCACAAATACCGTTCTTTAGTTCTGAAAAATCGACCCAGACTCTTCTGGGCATTGACCAATAGATGTCGTTACGGATCAGGTCGTTGTCGGTCTTTTGTTTTCCATTTGGTCTGTCGTTCATCCATTCAAAGTCTGAATTAGTCAGCCCCGATTGGATCAATCCGTTGAAAGTGTTTTTCTGAATAACGTTCAGCCACAGGTTTTCCCATAGATTGCCATCTTCTTTGACAACAAAGGCGGTGATTGTATTTCTTCCTCTAAAACTACCGTGATGGCGGCCAAACCTACCGCCGGTTTCAGATAGACAATAGTTTTGATATAAGTAAAGGGCAGAGATTAAGTTGTTGACTGACATGCATGATATTTGAGAAGACTTGACAAAGAAATCTTGGTTTTTGTCGATCGTATTCTCTCCAACTATGCCAGGTATCAGTTTGAGAATACTAGCTTTATTGCCACTTTCTTTGATCGATGTATCCTGCATAAACCGATAGCCGTCACCATCTAGATAGAAAGCGCCTTTGATTTGTTCAAAGTTTTCCCTCAATTGGGCTTCTGAGGGGGGCTGATTGAAAAGGTTGCGCCATACTTTTGGATTCTCCGGCGCATAAACGGTTTGCAGTAGACCGATCAGGAATTGCATTAAAGCCGCGTTGAAGTCGGCCCTCGGCGCATCAATCGCAATAATATCCTCTTGCACAATCTCAAATGCTTTGATCGGCTTAGTCTCACCGTTTCGCGTTCTTGCTGGTATCCATGAATCGAATAACAGGTTGAATCGTTTCATATCATTCATATCAGTTCATCCTTTTCGAGTTGATCGTCATTTGACATGCGTTCGAGCTCATACCCGTAAATCAGACCTTTTTCAGAATCGTAATAGACCCTGCTAGGACCGCCCGAGTCGATAACCTCTCCAGCCCAAAGGGCTTTGTCGGCATCCCAAACCATTGGCAGAATATTAGTCCACTTGCCCTTACTGGGCATTAGCTGTTTGGCTTTATCAACTGCGGTTTCCAGGCCAGTCGGCAGGGTTATTTCAGTTACATTCTTCTTCCGCATCCTTATCTCGTTTTGTTGCCACCCCTGCTTCCCCCCTGGCGTGAATGGTGCCAGTCTTCCGCCTTCCCATTTTGCCAACGTTATAATGATGGTTTCCTCACCCAACCGTGTTGGCATTTTTGTGTCGTCTTCCCATACTTGCCCATCCATTGTGTAACCTGTTTCAAAATCAATTGTGTTGAAGAACCCTATGGTTCGCCGACTACCTTCGTTGCCAGATGCTTTTGTGTCCGAGTCTTCTAGCCCTCGAGGGACCGCAGCGAGCCCACCATACACGTTTTCGATCAAGTCTCTGGTATTCTCCGGTAATCTATTCTCCGGTAGCGCACGAAGGTATTTCAAACTCAGCCATAGTCTTGCATGATTCTCATACACATTTTTTCCATTTGGAAAAAAAGCTGAAAACCAATCGCTTTGAGGGTTGGGGGTAAATTCCGGCGTAAAGACATATAGATTTGCCAAACCCCGCTCGTCCTCTCCGTCCAACTTGGGGTTGCCCGCCTTATCCCGGATATGGCGGTGCATCCTGCCCGCCCTCTGCAACATTAAATCAATAGGTGCCAAATCAGTAATCATGACATCAAAATCCAGGTCAAGGGACTGTTCAACTACCTGCGTAGCTATCACCACCTTGCCTCTTCTTTGCGCGTGGCGGCTGTTTTTATCAAAGGCATTTAGTACTCGACCTTGAATGCTTGAGCGATCAATTAGGGTGAAGCGAGCATGGAACAAATCAACTTGGGCACCTTCGTCTTTAAGGAATTGAAAGGCTTGCCTTGCATCTTTGACAGAATTTCGTATCCAGCAAACACATTGATCCGCTTCTGTGATTTGCCTAATGACGTCATAGATTTCTATCTCAGAATGGACAAAGTTAATTCGAGCAGTCTTTCCTTTCCTTCCCGGCTTGCGAGCAAACGGCACCTCCTTCCCGTACCCATCCCCAATATGGGTCAAAAGCGGATATGCGGCTGTTGCCTCCAATTCAAGGGGTGTCGCTTTCAAACCCTCAAGAAAGGCATCGGACAGTTTTTGTCGTATAGAAAGCGGCAATGTTGCCGACATGATTATGCCGCTTCCCCCTAAGGACGCATGAGTACGAAGTAGAACTTCCAGCTCCCTCCCCATATATGCGTCGTAGGCATGGGCCTCATCAATAACCAGAACTTTTCCAACTAGTCCAATTAAGCGCAAGGCTTGATATTTCGTTTTTAATACGGCGAGAAAAGCCTGATCGATCGTTCCAACTCCAACGTGCGCTAACAAGGCTTTTTTGCGGTTGTCGGTCAGCCAACCGTGACAAATAGCCTGAGCGTCATCATCGTATGGTTGTTCTGATATAGGGTGTTCCAAATCTTGGTAAATAATTGTTTCCGTGAACTTATCGCTGAGCTTCGCTGCACTGTGAGCTAGAACCAAAGAGGGCTTTTGGTCGAAGAGGTAAAAATTATTATAGGCCTTTTGAACTCTGGGATAGATACCCTCGGCTGTTGCCATTGTGGGCAATCCTATGTAGAAACCATTAGCCAATCCTTTAGCCATTAAGCGATTCAACAGAATCAAACACGCTTCTGTTTTTCCTGCGCCTGTTTCATCTTCAATGATAAAGAGTTGTGGTTTATCAAGCAGTGTAATCTTATGAATTAAATCCTGTAGAGGGGTTAATCTTGCATTTTCAGGCAAATCCAGCAAGTCACCTAATGGATCAAGTTCATCATTTGATTTGCAAGGTAAGATGCCCGCACTTGTTAGCGCTCTTGCAGCCGCTTTTAATGCCACATCATGCCAGTATTGATGTAATGGTTGTCTTTCGGAGATGTATTCGAATACGTCACCAGACCCAATCCAATCACATAGTACAGTGAACCCGGCAAGTAACCAGGATGACTCAGCGAGTAGCTTGTGCAATCGATCATAATTCCTATCTAAATCTATACTGAACAATTGTTGGATAGAGAAGCACTTTTCAACATCCTTGATAAAGCTAAAAACATTTTGCTGATCGGATTCGGCAAAATAATCATCCAACAGTCTGTTGCCCTGCTTGACCGGCAAGCCATGGTGTCCATTAAATGCTTCCAAAAACCACTTGAGTATATCCCACCAGTCATCTTCACTACCAACCGCTGGCTGTTCAACCATTTTTCTTAAAACCTGAGCAAAGATGCTTTCTTTCCATAGTAAGAAACCGATAGACCCATGACAAAAACTCTTTCGTGAGTAAGGGTGCTTTTGACTTTTCACCTTTCCTTGCAGTTTGTTGAGCAAGGCGGGCATCACAGATTGAAAGGTCTCGGAATATTTTCCCAAATCATGTGTTGCTAGGAAAAATGGAAGAATCTTTTTTAAGGTTATTTCTTCAATGCCACTTGAATCGGATAATTGTTTTAAAAGCAAGGGATTCCTTTCTAATAAGATTCTGCCGACTGCCGCCACGTCGAGGCAATGGTAGGGCAGCAGGTGATACCGAGACCCGTCCTTCTCCGCCTTCCCCCAGTATCTGAAATAGCCCGGCGCGTCATTCATCTCTTCTTCCTCATCTCAATCCATATCCGCGCGGTCAACCGGGCATCGCCGAGGGCGCGGTGGTGACGACCTTCATCAACTGCTATGCCGAGGTGTCGCGCGACCGTTTCCAGCCTGTAGTTTCGCAGAAAAGGGAAGGTTCTTCGGCTCATTCTTAAGGTGCAGCGGTACCGGCAGTTGAGAACAATGCCCGCCCTCATGCACTCCCACTGAATAAAACCGACGTCGAAGGGCGCGTGGTGAGCGACCAGCATGCTTGTTC
>JBEKOL010000082.1:0-8223 GCA_049521775.1 Syntrophales bacterium | reverse complement strand
CGTTATGGCCTGCATGCTCGCCAAGTCCCTTAAGGACCCTCTACATCAGAGGCTTCAGCCGCTTCGTTGCCTCCACGACTACCCTGATTGCTACCGGCTGGAGCGAAAGTTGCCGGACGGGATTCGCTCCCGTTGAAAAACAGCGCCTTTTCACGGCGCACTGTTGATGCCACCTACCTATACGTACATGACTGCATCGTCGAGAGTCATTGATTATGGTTCGCACTGTTAAATATGCCATTATCTATTTTCTATCCAACTCTCTCTTCACGGTCAGTCCCAGCTTCTCTCACGGATCAACTGGATTTATATCAGTTATGATCATTTAAATAGAATCTGATGGGGATATCCACAGTCACAGTGAGGGGGAAGTTCGCTCTTTTTGCTGGTTCAAATTTCCATGTCCTTACTGCCTCAAGGGCAGATCGATCTAATACTGCATATCCAGATGATCTTTTAATATTTAGCTTGCCAACCCTCCCATTGGCAAATATCTCCACGGAAAGAAGAACGATCCCTTCATAACCCCGCATACGAGCAATCAATGGATAGACAGGATGGGTATTTTCTCTATACCGTGGTACAATCAGGGACACCTCTCCAGTTGATGAATTGACATCTTCCTGACCTTTATGGTCCTTCTGCATTGAAGGTACATCTTTCGTTCCAGTTCCGGTGAGTTGAGATATCGCAACAAACGTGGGATTAATTGACTGTATCTCAGCGACGGGATGAGTTTGTATTTCTACAGGCAATCTGGTTCTGTCCTTTTTTTCAATTGGTTTAACCACTGCCACAGGTTCAACAATCCCTTCACTGCTTTTGCTATACCCTTTTTCCTGTATCCTATACTCGGGCAATTTATTTGAATATGGTTTCTGTCCGGTATTCATCGATATGAGGGATACATGAATGATTGGGTCTTCGTCCAACTTTAATCTGGTAGAAATAGCAGTGCTAGTGATCAGGATCAAGGCTATACATATATGTAAGACCAAAGATGCAGAGACAGCATAAAGGATGTGTTTGCCTGTATTTCCGTTATTCCTAAACGTTTCTCGAAGCTGCATTCAATAATACTTTCTCTGGCAAGGGCACTCCCCCTGCTATTAATGTTACCCTATTGTCACTAGACTTTTATCGCCTCTCGGGTAATTGCCCTGCAATATAAAATTCAGCATAGTTTCTATCAAAAAAACCCCGGTGGAACTAAATTGTTAATGAATGACCCCCCTTGCCCGCTCCAAACCAATCCCACATTGAGACAAGGGGGGCTCTTCAGGAGATTTTAAATAGTTGACCATTTCTTTATTTTTTTATTATTTTAAACCCGTTCTGTTTTCCCAGTGCCTCTATAACAGCCTCATGCACTGCCTTTCCTATCAGTTCACCAATTCTGCTATGTCCACCGGTGTAAGTAACCCTCGGCCCTGCCGTTCCTGAAACCACAATGACACTGTCCGTGCCTGTTCCTGTTGCCTGAACATTTTTTGTATAGCTGCTTGGAACGCTTAAGTCCTCAAAGGCTGCGGTCTTTGCCTCTGTTATAGTAATCATTGCCCTCGACATTGCTCCATCTGTAAGTTTTGCATTGGTAAGGATAAGGATATTCACAGTGCCTTTTGGCTCTGCTCCCTCGACATAAATGCCCTCATCGACGCCTGTTCGCAAAGCATTTGTCTTTGCACCTGCAGTAACCAGTGCAGTAACATTAAACGGCTTGTATTCTTTTGTTACCACCGCAAGATTATCCATATCAGCGGCAGTTCCCATTTCCGCGATGTCCTCACTTCTTATTCCGAGCCTTTTTGCAATCTTATCTTTTATCTTCTGCAAATAGACCTTTCCTCCATCCTCGTTCTCTGTTTTCATCCCCTGGCTTACTTTCTTCCACAATTCCGGATGGGCAGAATGATTGACGACTGCCGTTGCATCAATAAAGCCGTCGCTGGAGGAAAGAACTCGTCTCTTATCAGGGAACCGAAGGACTAAACTCTTTTCCCATAAACCATCCCTTTCCGCGTTCACTATAAACGCCTTTGCATTGAGGTTTTGTGTCAGGGTAATCTCTTCTGACAGCACAATCGATGGAATAAGAAACAATAAAAAGATTGCAATAAACCATCTCATTCTCATTAGTGTCCTTTCTTCTGTATATATTAAAATATCCGATTCACTGCTGCTGTAAATTTTCTCCTCGGCATTATGTAACCCAGGATATTGTTTGTCTCTATTGTAGGGTTTACCATAGATGCTGTGACTTAACCGGTTTATAGGCACCCTTCTCATTTATAATCGCGAAATCGCCCTTTATTAAGCTTTTTTTGCTCACTCAAGCAGCCTCCAGTCAAGAGAGGCCTTCTTTTTAAATGCTTTTTATACGGTCTGCCGTCTTATTCAGTGCCTTTACCGTGGCGGTCTCCGGCAGGTTGGTGATTTCATCCGATTCAAACAACACCAGCTCAATGTCATCCACTTTGCCTGCCAGAAAGTTGACGTTAGGCAGGAGTTCCGCCGGAATGATGTAAGAGGTCGCCCCCGTGCGGAAGGGAAAACGGTTTTTCAGAGACCCGAATCCGTTAGAAGCTGAAGGAAAGCCCTCCTTTAAAGGTGATCCCCGGCATGGGATAGAATGTATCGGGGGCCCCGGGTCCATATGCCGGGGCATTATACGAGCCAAATGACGCATAACTTATATCGGCCAGATTATCCACACCGATGAATGCCGTCATGTTGACTTTACCAAAAAATGGCTTGGGTGGCTTATAAAAAAGATAAAGGTTGAGGAGTGTATAACTTGGTAACTTCTCGTTAACATTATAGTAGTCCTGAGACAGAAAGGCATCTCCCACATAGCGCACTTCGGGACGTAACATCAGGTCATAGGGCAAATAGATCTCCACGCCGGCATTCGCCATCCGGTTGGGTACTAGAGCCATCTCCTTTTTATTGTAGGGTCCATTCTCATAGGTAGCTTTATGATAGGTGAAATTGCCGTAGAGCCTGGCCCATTTTTCCCACAAATAAGATAAGGAAACCTCCACACCATCGTGGCGCGTGTTGTCTTGATTTTTATTATAACCTGTATACGGACCTGTAGCGTACCACGAGATTTCATCTTCCATATCTATCCTGAAAATGGTCAGTCCTATTTTTAGGTTATCCAGAGGATAAAATTGCGTACCCACCTCCATACTGACTCCTTTTTCTTGTTTAAGGTTATTGTTAAACAAGATACCTCCGAAGCCATTGAAAGAGGCCACTTCATCCAGAAAAGGGATACGATAGACGGTGCCATATTTTGCAAAGACCTTTGATTTCTGGCCTACGAGCCAGGTCAGACCCACTTCATAGGACTCGCAATTGTAAGTTTCTTCCTGGCCTGTGAAATTATTGCCCGGATTCACCATATCCGTATTGGACCCCTTGATGCTTGCCTGCTCCGATCGATAACCGGCACTCAGAATCAGGGTTTTCAGGATACTGAATTCATCCCGGGTATAGTAGCCCAAGCCGTCCCTTGTTAAATTGGCCGTACTGGTTTCTGAGGTTCTCTCGCGGCTACTGAAAAAGTCTTTCTGGTAGGGTTCGTGGTAATAATCCAGCCCTAGAATCAATTTGTTATTGAAGCCGAAGATTTCCTTCGCCAGAATATATTTCGGGGTGATGCCGTACGTATCCATCCTGGTATTTGAGAAGAGACCCCAGGATGTCATATTAGTCTGAATATCCTTATTACCATAAAGAAAATTGACATCGATCTCACCCAGGGAACCTAAAACAGATTTGATGCTCAGACTGGCATTCGTATATTTTTCGGAAGCGTCATCGTTGTTAGCGGGTTGTTCAAATAACGACGGCGTAAGCGGCTGGTATTGCCGCGGGTTCTGTGCCATCTGGTCCGCCGTAAGGGTGCCCGGCATTTGATAGTCTATTTTGTTGAAGGAGACTCTTGAGGAAACACTGAGCCACTCGCTTGCGTCATACCCCAAATTAAGGCCTCCTTGATCCGACGAGAATTTTGACCGTTCCCGGTAGCCGAAGGTGAAATTATTTTCCCCGGTCAACGCGTAGTTCCATTTGCCAGCGGAACCGCTAACACCGACCCGTTCATTATTGAGACCATAGCTTCCCATCTGGACGGAGGCATCGAATTTCGGTTCGCCCTGGCCTTTCTTGGTGATGATGTTAACGCTGCCGCCGATGGCCGCATCGCCATAGAGGACGCTGTTCGCACCGCGAACGACCTCGATTCTCTCGATGCTCTCCAAGGGGAGCTGCATCCAGTTAACGGAAGCCATGTCGGGCCGGTTTATCCGCATGCCATCCACCGTGACCAGGGTCTTGCCGAAAGGATTATCTCCCCCGAAGCCACGCATGTCGATGATCGATTGAGAGGAGTTGCCGCTGTAATCGCGAAACTGAATACTCTCCAACTTATCCAAAACTTCCACAATGTTCGTGGCACCCGACTCTTTGACCTGTTGGGCTGTGATGACAGTAACATTGGCGGGAACCTGGCGGATTTCTTCCTGGTCCCGGGTGGCCGTTACAACCACCTCTTCCAGGGTTACGGTCGCTTCCGGCCCCGACGCTTTCTCTTCACCAAAAACGTTTGCGGGCATCAACAGGATAGATAGGAACAAGGCACAAATTTGAAAAAATTTCGCATAAAGCTTCATAGGACGTTTCTTCTTTCCCCCTCGGGATCGTAGTTGTTTGGTCCATCAGAAGAGTTTCCTGGCTCGCGGCTTTCTCCTACTCTCCTCGCCTTCCCGATCTTCCTTATATGGAAAACCAGTGGCATCGTGTGGATTTCGTTCCGCTTACAGTTGCGGGGCAGCGCCGGAGTTGGACCGGCTTCCTCCCTCCAATGGATGTAAACTCAGCAGAGTGACCCGTGGCTGACCGGTCACCGGATTTCTGTCGACTGTTACATTCGTTTCATAAACTTCCTTAATGTTTGATTCGTCAATTACTTCGTCCGGACTTCCCATGCAGTGTATACAACCGTTTCGTAAAAGAATAATTCTGTCACAATACAGCGATGCTAAATTGATGTCATGTGTTACGGCAATCACCGTGAGCGCCTGCTCTTTGTTTAAAGTCTTTACAAGATCAAAAAAATCAATCTGATGTCTTATATCCAGAAAAGCTGTAGGCTCGTCCAGGAGCATGATATGTGGCTCTTGCGCAAGAGCCCTGGCTATCAAAACTCTCTGCCGTTCGCCACCGCTTAAGGCATTCATGCTCCGGTTCATCAGGGAAAGGGTATCTGTCATTTCCATGGACTGGTGGGCAATTCTGAAGTCCGTCTCTCCTTCAAATCTCCATTTGCTTAAATGCGGCGCTCTTCCCATTAGAACGATCTCCTGGACCGTGAAGGGAAAGATCATTGGGGAGTCCTGAGAGACAACGGCAATAATTTTTGCAAGATTTTCCCTTTTGAGCTTTTTACAAGTAGTACCGTTGATCCATATTTCCCCTACCTGTGGTGCGAGAATACCATCGATGATGTTAAGAAGGGTTGTCTTACCGGAGCCGTTGGGGCCGAGTATTCCCACAAACTCTCCCTTATTCACTTCGAAAGAAACATTCTTTAGAACCCAGTGTTCGTTGTATCTGAATCCGATCTGTTCAAGTTTGATTATGGACATAGATCAGACGGCCTTCCTGCGTAAGAGGTAAATGAAATAGGGAGCCCCGCACATTGCAGTAATTACGCCCACCGGCAACTCGGCGGGGGCTATGATCGTTCTGGCGATGGTGTCGGCTACAATAAGAAATGAACTGCCAAAAAGTAAAGAAGAAGGAAGTAGCAGTCTGTGATCTGAGCCTAACATCATCCTCATCATGTGCGGAATGATCAGGCCGACAAACCC
This sequence comes from Syntrophales bacterium, assembly GCA_049521775.1. Classification (GTDB taxonomy): domain Bacteria; phylum Desulfobacterota; class Syntrophia; order Syntrophales; family UBA2185; genus Fen-1135. Next base: position 2,341 of record JBEKOL010000082.1, on the reverse strand, counting down.
GATGATGCCGCTCACTGATACCGCTACTCCTGTTACGAGAGACGCGGCAAGGAGAAGAATCTTCTTCGTTTGTTCCACATTCACACCAAGTTGCATTGCTGTCTCTTCGCCGGTGACAATGAGGTTTAGGTGTTTCGAGTAGATATAAATTACGATGAACCCAGATACTAGAAAGAGGCCTGTCAGCATTATCTCATTCCATTCGGCAAGGCTCAGGTCTCCCATCATCCAGAACATGACACTATGGAGACTTCTATCGCTGGTAATGGAAATCAGGAACATAATAAGGGCAGTGAAAAAGGCATTCACGATGACCCCTGCCAGGAGAAGGGTGGTGGAGTGGATTTCTTTCTTCGTTCTGGCAATTCCGTAGACTAGGATGATCGTGAGCAGAGCGCCTAAAAAGGCCAGCCCAGGAGTTCCCAAAGGAATAATACTTATTCCCGTTACTATGGCAATTATGGCTCCTACGGCTGATCCGCCTGATATCCCTAAGATATAAGGATCTGCAAGGGGGTTGCGGAGAAGTCCCTGAAATACAACACCGGCTACCGAAAGTGAAGCGCCAACTATGCCGGCAAAGATGATCCTGGGCAGACGAATGGAAAAAAGGATCGTCTTTTCCATTGGAAGAAGACTTTTGTCTCCTTCATACCAGCCTGACAGTAATCGCTTTAGGATAGAAAGCGTACCAATCTGGCTTGATCCAACTAACATGGAACTTGCTGAGACAACGATAATAACGGCTAAGAAAAAGAGACTAACCCGAATGACACGGGAGAGAGTTACAACCTTATCAGCTTTGCTACTGGTTATCGCTAAGATTGAAATAGAGGAAAGAATAAAAATAGGTAGGAAGTAATATTTAAGCAATGTCCCTCCCGCGAGGATAATCACGATGGACTGGTCTTCCGGCTTCGGGCAACCTACTCGCCCGCCTTCCCATCACGAACTGATCATGACAGTGGCTCTTCGGGTTTTCGTTCCCTTCACGGCTACGGGGCAGCGGGGGCTTTTAACCCCTCTTCCGCTAATCCACGTGCATTCGCTTTTTATTTATAACATTTCTAAGAGCATTTCATAATGAAGAAAGATCTATTTGTCAAGAGCAAAATGGAAAGTTTCAATACTCTCCCAAAAAGCCCGCTATCTCATCGATTCCAGCAATAGCTGTGGGTGCCAGTCTGTATAGTGCTTCACTCGTGTAATAGATATGTCCTTTCTTGACGGCATCAAGCATGCCAAGCCTTTTTAACAGGCTCTTTGAACTTTCTTTGGTCATTATGCCTTTCCCCATAAAAATGATATCTGGGGAACGGCGGATAAGCTCCTCAATAGAATATTTGGGGTATCGTGAACCGGCATCGGAGGCGATATTCTGCAATCCCAGGAGTTTGAAGGCATCGTCAATGACAGTTTTAGGACCTGCAACAACCAGGGGTTCTGGTTGAATTATGAAAATCGCCCTTTTGTTAAAATAGCGAGGTGGGGATTTCTGGACATTCCTCTCGTACTTGTGAATCTGCCTCTCGATCTTCTCCGCCCTTTTGAAAGCCTGATCTCTTATGCCAAGAACGACTCCTAAATCACGGATGCCCTGTGGCAGTTCCACAAGGCGTTTTGCTCTAAATACGTACGTGTTAATACCGAGTTTCTTCAATCTGTTCCGGATTTCTATAGGATTACCCTCATCGGCCATAACGACCAGATCGGGCGCAGCAGCAATGATGGCTTCTATAGATGGATTCGTAAAACTGCCGATTTTCGGTTTGTCTATCGCCCTTTGGGGATAATCGCAATAAATGGTAACCGCCACGATCCGGTCTTCGAGACCAAGATCATAGAGGATCTCTGTAATAGAGGGTGCCAAAGAGACAATTCTTCCTGGTGTTGCAGAAAATGCGGTGCCACAGAGAAAAATCCATGGAAACATCATCAGAAAACAAGCCTTCATCATGACGAGATGTTTGTGTGAAGTTTTCATGACATATTTTCCCCTGATTATCTGAACCAGCCTATCAAAAATACACATATTGAGAGCTCGAAAAATAGATTGAAAGTTTTGCAGAAGGGATTTGACCTGTCCCCAGAACATGTACCACATGTTAAGTTAGAATTCTGCCGTTTTATTTATGGGTTTAATTATTATCATCTGTAATGTAACACAAAAGGGCAAAATTAAAAAATCAAGACTTCAGTCAATAAGAATTAGCTTTTGAAAGTTATTCCGTTCGAAATCAATAAAAAGTTTTGGCTACGTTATGCCAAAACGGGGAATCAGTTCTTTCAATTTGGTAAAACCTGGACAATCAATCTCATGTTTGCTATCCTAATTGCGGGA
>JBEKOL010000081.1:0-8772 GCA_049521775.1 Syntrophales bacterium | reverse complement strand
GGAAAAAACGGGGTGAAGAGATGGATGAAGAGGCAGCCGGGAAATTTCAGCAGATGATGATCGACAAGTATAATCGGGAGGCCCATCCCTTCTATATGGAGGCACGGCTCTTCAATGACGGGACGCTACCGCTCAAGAACTGCCGCGATGCCCTAGCCCTCGCTTTCGAAGTCTCGCTACTCCAGCCGGTTAGGGAATCCAATTTCGGAAACTTCAAGTTTTAGGGGACGACAGAAAACTGCTTACCAGTACAGAATATTCCTTATCAGGAGGTCATAATGTCAAATGTCATTTTACAGAAAAAGACGGAGGAAGGGATTCTGATCCTCACGCTGAACCGTCCGAAAGATATGAACTGCATGAACTTCGACATGATCGAGACCTTGGGAAACATCATCAAGGAATCCAATTTTGACATGTCTCTGAGGGTGATCATCATCACGGGAGCTTCTCCGCCGGAGGGGAAGAAGGCATCCTTTTCTGCCGGAGCAGACCTTGCCGAAAGGCGCACCCTCTCAGATGATCAGGTACGACGTTTCATCGCCACTGTCCGCGGCACCATGATCGCCGTGGAGAATGCCCGGATACCCGTGATTGCCGCTATCAACGGTTTTGCTTTTGGCGGGGGCACGGAACTGGCATTAGCCTGTGACCTTCGCATTGCGTCAACCAACGTTCTGATGGGCCTCACGGAGACGAGTCTGGCCATCATCCCTGGAGGAGGAGGAACACAAAGATTGCCTAGGATCGTGGGAATAGCAAAGGCAAAAGAGCTAATATACACGGCAAGGCGATTCGATGCCGGGACCGCCCTAGAGATCGGCCTGGTGAGCAAGGTGGTAGAACCTGACAAGCTCATGGATGCAGCCATGGATCTGGCGATAGAGATCGCCAAGAACGGTCCTATCGGTGTCGCCCAGGCGAAGTTTGCCATCAACTACGGCAGCGAATGCAGTCTCGGGGTGGCTCTGCCGCTGGAATCCAAGGCCTATGAGATAACGATTCCGACGAAAGACCGTCTCGAGGCCCTGGCGGCCTTCGCGGAGAAACGAAAACCTGTTTTCAAGGGTGAGTAACACATAACCGTGTTGTACCCCGAAAAAATATTAGGAGGACGCAGTGTATGACAGAGTATGATTATTGGAAGATATTTCCAAGAATGCCCAAGAAAGTCATGATCGGAGACATCACGATCCGTGATGGTTTCCAGCATGAAGAGAAGTTCATTTCCACAGCCGCCAAGATCTTTTATGGCGAAGAAATCATCTTGGCCGGCTGCAAGGAGTTGGAAGTCACCAATCTGGGAAGCCCCCTGTCGATACCCCAGTTCAGGGATGCCGATGAGGTTCTCGCCCACTTCCGGAGTGACCGCTTTAAAAAGCGGTGCGCTCAGCGACAGATTAATTACGATGAACTGATTTTCAGCGCTGTGACGATCCGAGAGGGCGCAGTGGACCGTGCCATTGAATTGAAGAAGAAGGGAATCGGTCCTGACCGCGTTCTCATGATGGTTTCCACCGACCCCGAGCATCATTTCGCAAACTCCGGCACTACGCTGTCCCAGTACTGGAGGGAGGCCGAGCGGTGCATCAAAAAGTGCCGCGATGTAGGGATCAAAATGTGCGGGGTAGTGAGCACCATCTGGGGAAGTCCCATCACGGGTGCCACGAAGCTCGAGGATGCAGTGGAATTCACCAAGCGCTGGCTCTCCATCGGTGCTTATGACATCGAGCATGCCGACCATGACGGGTCAGCATCCGCGGCCCAGGTCTACCGGTACTTCTCCATGATACTGGACGCTATGCCGAAACCAGAGGTGCATCTCTGCCACCTCCATGAAACGAAGCGTGTTGCCTCTGCTTCCATACTGGCGGCCCTGCAGGCCGGAATTTGCCGGTTTGAGGGAACACTCGGTGGTCTTGGCGGACAGCCTGCCAATTTCCTCGATGACTGTCCCGTGAGAGGGACGGGCGAGTACTACTACGATCCCAGGTTTGTGGGTCTCATTACTCTGGAGGATCTCCTGGTTATGATCGACGAACTCGGCATCGAGCACGGCTACGATGTGGATCGTGTCCTCTGGCTTGGAAGGAAGATGGAAAAGACCATCGGCCGCAGACTCCGTTCCGAGGCGATCGCCAGCGGCCGGACATTGAAAGAAGGGCATCCGGAACACGCCCGTCCAGGTCTCGCCAAGCTAATCGAGAAAGAGGGAGAGAAACCAGGTCAAACCGTTCCGGCCGAGTGGCCCGCGAAGGCCGTTCTGCCTCAAAAATGGGGACCCGACGCCTGGGAGTAATCTTTCATAAACGGATGTTTACTACGACTGACCCGATTTGGGGTCAGCCTGGTTGAAAGCAGTTATAAACTAATAGAATCCAATTGAAGGAGGAGATTAAAATGAGCGTCAATATTGTAGCTCCCATGCCGGGAACTATAGCGGAAGTTCTAGTGCAGGTAGGTGATGTTGTCAAGGCCGATGAAGAGTTGGTCATCCTTGAAGCCATGAAGATGAACAACCCCCTTTGTGCGCCTCAAGATGGCAAGGTGAAGGAGGTCAGTGTCAGCGAGGGAGAAAAGGTAGCCACGAATCAGGTACTGATCGTTTTGGAATGACGATACGTAAGGAACCGTTTCTAAAGAGAATAGATCAATTTTCATGAAAAAAGGAGGGTATTATGACAACACCCATTCAGCAGAAGATCCGCGACAAGAAAAGAACACCCCGGCAAATTCTGGATATGGTCAAATCGGGAGACTGGATTCAGCCCGGTAGTCCCGGTGCCGACTCGACGGAATGCATGAAGGAACTGGCCAAGAGAATCGGCCCGAAGCTCAAAGACATCGAGGTCTGGAATTATGCCATGTTTTTCCCCCACCCGGAATTTCAACAGGTAGACCCAATGCAGGAATTTCACTGCTTCCATGAGTATTTTTTCTTTCCCTGGAACCGCAAGGCAAGAGATACCAACAACGTGACGGACTGGGCACACTGGGGATGGGCCATGGGCATGTGGTTCTGCCATTATCGTTTTACTAATGCAATAAAGGAAAACCGCGGGTTTGACTGGTGGTGGAATGCGGCAACTCCCTTTGATGAGCACGGCTTTGCGAACTTCTCCTACGGGACGAACAATACCAACATCTTCAGCCAGTGCTCCAAGAAGATCGTCATCGAAGTCCGCAGCGATTATCCCTGGGCTGAGGGGGGTCGCTTCAACACGATCCACATCGATGACATCGATTACTGGGTTGAGGTGGATGTGGAAAAATGCAAATGGCCCCAGATTAATGAGAAGGCCATCAAGGCAAAGCCCGAGGAAGAAGCCATTGCCAAACACATCATGACCATTATGAGGGACAGGGATATCATCCAGCTTGGAATCGGGTCTCTCCCCTCCGCCTGCGTCAGCGCCATGGCAGACGCCGGCTTCAAGGATCTCGGCATCCACACGGAGATGCTCAACGCTGGTCTCATCAAGCTGATCGAATCAGGACAGGTGACCAACAAGTACAAGACCCTCCCCGCCGACCGTGGCAAGAGCGTGTGGACCTTTGCCTTCCCCGTGGATGTGAAGTGGTACTATGACACAATCCACAGGAATCAGAACCTTGCCGCATACGATATCAGTTACACCAATAACCTGCATAATCTCACAAGGCTTGACAACATGATCGCAATTAATAACTGTGTGGCTGTCGACCTCCTCGGCCAGCAGTGCGCCGGTTTCTATGAAAAACGTCCGATCTCGAGCTCCGGCGGCTACTTCCATTTTGTCTCCTTCTGCGCTCAGTCGAAAGGCGGACGCGGCGTCGCCTCCATGACTGCGCGGAGCAAACACGGCACATCGAGGATCGTTCCCTTCCTGCCTGAAGGATCAACGGTGGATGTTCCGGCTCAGTTATCGAATTATGTTTGTACTGAGTACGGTATCGTAAACCTGCGCGGTCTTTCCGGTTATGAAAGGGCTGCAGCGCTGATCTCCATTGCCCACCCCGATGATCGTCAGATGCTGGAAAAGGCAGCAAAGGAAAATGGCCTCCTTGCCCCTAAATTCCCCGTATCCATGATGCCGGTAGAGGGCAAGACCAGACGGTATCCATCCTACTCAGACAGACGGAACTACAAGATGGCGTTGCATGGTGAGACATCAGGGTTCGATTGGGATCAGGGTTATCAGACCGCAAAGTAGAAATCTTGCCATCCAACAATATGGGCGTAGCTTTAAGTCGCACCCTTTATGTGGTGCCCAGTAGCGGCGAAAGAATATTTGGCGGCACACAGGACCATGAGATGGCCTTCTCCGTATCGCGCTCCAAGTTTAAGGATATGGCAGAAGGATTGGAGTATGTAGGAAAACATGGCGGTTTTAGGTTTCCTGTTCCTGTTTTTGGCACCATGGCTGAGCCAAAATTTCCCGAGAAATATAAATCCATCATGACGAAGTGTAAATAGCCTTTTAGCCACGACTGTTTGAGGGAGGGATCATGTTTCAAGAATCAAAATGCGATTTCTGCGGAGAATGCCTGGAGCGATGCCATTACTTTGATTTTAATCGAGAGAGCGGAGGACGGGAGTTCAAAAAGCTGGTGGAGGGTGGAAAGGCAAGCTGGTTATATGACTGTGTGACCTGCATTGCCTGCAATGAATACTGCACTAAGGGGGCTCGACCCTTTGACCTGATTTTGCAGAGGATGGAGGAAGCGGGAAATTTTGCTGATCCTGTTTTGCTGGATCAGATGGCGGAGCGTTTCAAACCGGAAGGTGAGCCGAAAGCCACTGAAAAGCGGGACAGAGCGATGTCGGTCTGCGTGATGACCGGCAACATGCCTTGGGCAATCCAGGGGCAGCTCTTCGAAAATATCCCCTTGCTCAAAGGGAAACACTACTTTTGTAACGTTCTCTTCGCCCATATGGGTAACGAGTCTATCATGAGGGAAAGACTGAAAACCATGGTGGACAATCTGGCAAAATCGGGGGCCAAGGAGATCGTCTTTGTCCACGATGATTGCTATGGATTACTTAAGGGCGTTGCACCGGAATACGGCGTCGAGATGCCCTTCAGACCTGTGCATTTGTTCGAGTATCTCAGGGACTACCTTAAACAGCACAGGGACAGAATTACGAAATTAAACATGAACGTGGCCTACCAGCGCCCCTGTGCCTCGCGATATTCGCCTAAGAAAGACCCGTTCCTCGATGAAATATTCGAGTTAATCGGCGTTACAAGGGTTGCCCGCGAGTATGACGAGGCCAACGCGCTATGCTGTGGCGTTGAAGTTGCGGGCCCCAATCTCAAGCTCTTCCCCCGTGGCAAAAACTTTGCACCTTTTCGTGATAAGAACGTGAAGGATGCCAAAGACCATGGTGCTGAAGCAATGGTCTATCTCTGCGCTATGTGCTTTGCAACGCTCAACAATAAAGTGCGGGAGGTTGGCATGAAAAATTACATGATCAGCGACATCTGTCGTCTGGCTCTGGGCGAAAAGATGCCGTCAGAGAAACCTTCGTAGCCGGCTCAAAAGATCCTGGGCCTTAATAGGGATCGACAAAGTTAATTTCTAACGCCTTATAATGAAGAAATAAAGCGAGGAGAGAAGAAATGGATTTCAATTTTAGCGATCAGCACATCATGCTGAGAGAAAGCATCCATAATTTTGCCGCAAAAGAGATCTGGCCCATTGCCGAACATATCGATGAAGAAGACAAGTGGCCAGATGGCATGTGGCAGAAACTGTCTAACCTGGGAATCATGGGGATTACAGTTAATGAAAACTATGGAGGCGCCGGTGCGGATCTAATCTCCGCCATTATCGTCCTGGAAGAACTGTCAAAAGCAAGTCCGGCCATTGCCCTTTCCTGGGGTGCCCATGCTAATCTCTGCTGCAATAACCTCAACCACAATGCCAGCCCGAAGCAAAAGAGTAAATATCTGCCGCCCCTTTGCACGGGGCAGCACATCGGAGCTCTCGGACTGACAGAGCCTAATGCCGGCTCTGATGCCGTCAATATCCAGACCGCCGCAGTGAGGAAAGGTGATCACTATGTTGTGAACGGCACGAAGATGTTCATCACCAACGGGTCAGTGGCAAACACTATTGTCCTCTATGCCAAGACGGACAAGGAAAAGGGCGCGAGAGGGATCACCGCTTTTATCCTGGATACAAAGTTTCCCGGTTTTTCCGTTTCGAAGGAGTTGAAGAAGTATGGCCACCGCGGCTCGCCAACGGCGGAGCTGATATTGCAGGATTGTATAATTCCCGCAGAGAACGTCATAGGAGAAGAGAACAAGGGCATTAACGTCATGATGTCCGGTCTTGACGTGGAAAGGGCCTTCTATGCCGGGGAATCCATCGGGATCGCCGAGGCCTGTCTGGAGCTCTCCATTAAATATGCCAAGGAAAGGGTTCAGTTTGGAAAACCAATCGGCACCTTCCAACTCATTCAAGCTAAGCTGGCGGACATGTATACCCAGCTCGAGGCCGGGAAGATGCTCTGCTACAAGGCGGCCGTTCTTGCCGAGCATGCAGGAACAGGAGGCAAAGGTACTGAGATACATAAGCTCGCGGCAGCATCCATCCTCTTCAATGCCGAGATGGCAAGCCGCATCGCGGATCAAGCAGTCCAGATTCATGGCGGTTATGGCTACATGCTCGAATATCCCGTTCAACGTTTCTTGAGAGATGCGAAACTGATCGAAATAGGCGCCGGAACATCTGAGATCCGCCGTCTGATCATTGCAAGGGAAATCCTCAAAGATTAGCGATCGATTGCAGTACCTTTGTTAATCTTCACGGACGTTATGAAGCGCTGTCTTGATACTCGGGGAGAAGGAGATGACAAGTTTCAGCAGGTTTTTCTTGTCGCTGTTTTCCTTGATGAGCCTGGCAAAAGTGCTGCCGACGACGATGCCGTCGGCAAGCAGAGTGATTTCGCGGGCTTGTTCAGGCGTTGAGATCCCGAATCCCACCGCGACGGGAAGGAGGCGATCTTTTCCCTGTTTCTCTTCACGTCGCACCGGATGTCGTTGATCTCCGGCTTTGCGTTCCTGTCATGCGAGAAATGTAGAGTTGAATATTCCATAATTCACGGTATACCTATCCTGTTAAAGGGGAAAGCGACAGTGTTAGGCATTAATTAATATGGGATTCTAATCGGTATATTAGTAATTGCATGTTTCAATCAATAATTCTCACCATTTCTAAACGCATAGCCGTGCGGACAAGCAGGTGAGGCAAGAAAAGGTGGCGGTTAGGATATGGATATGAAGTTTTGAAACAGTGGAATCCAAGAATTATTATGTGTAACGTAGGTATACCAAATTTTATCTCCAAGGAGGGTATGACCGATGAATTTTGAAACCATCATTTTTCAAAAAGTTGGGGCTATTGCCAAGATTAAATTGAATAGACCAAAAGAATTTAATTCCATAAATTTCAAAATGATTAGCGAAATGGTGCGCGTCCTTGAGCACTGCAGTGGAGATGAAGAAATCAAAACTGTAATCTTGACCGGTGAGGGGAAGGCATTTTGTTCCGGCGGTGATATTAGGTTGTTCACAGAATATTTTGAGTCTGATCCTTCAGAACCATTCAGACAGATCATCAAGCAGGTGAATGTTGCCATTATTTTACTTCGCAGGATGCCTAAACCTGTTATAGCCTCTATTAATGGGGCTACTGGGGGAGGGGGCATAGGTCTTGCCGCTGCTTGTGATCTCAGGATTTGTGCCTCATCTGCGAAATTCAAGACTGGTTATCGAACTATTGGATTGGTTGGTGATGCAGGATATACTCTGATGATTCCACTTTTGGTGGGTTTTGGGAGGGCGACAGAATTATTATTACTTGATACCTTGATCGATGCTAAACAGGCTCTAGATTGGGGTTTGGTAAACCACGTAGTTGAGGATACAGAGCTTGAGCAATTTACAAATAATACAGCATTAAGACTTGCCGAAGGTCCAACAAGGGCATTTGCAATCGCGAAAGATAATCTGAATCACGCGATGATCGGTCTATTGGAGCGTCAATTAGAGTTAGAGCGAGTCGGTATGACGAATGCTGCAAAGACATCAGATTATATCGAAGGTGTAAAAGCTTTTCTTGAAAAAAGAAAGCCTACATTCACGGGACATTGATAAAGAACTAACATAATAGAATGGAACCTCCTACCCTCTTGAGCAATTAGACAGTCCGACAAATGGCAGTAATGTCAGAGGCTGTTAGAGAACTCTTTTACTATGGGATTTTGGTTTTGTCTTTAGAAAATCCAATTTTGTGTCTGTCCAACCAACCCTAGCGATCGATGCTGGGGCTAGATAATGGGAGCCGTATGAGTCGAGAGATTCACGTACGGTTTTAAGAAAGCGCGGGTGGGTAGTTCCCCTGCGCCACTCACCCCAATAACTGGAACATTTCACTTTTTCTTTGATCACTCGTACGTATTACGGGATGAAAGCCGCTATTCCTTGGTAGCTTATTCCCATCACATGCAGTTTACAGCTACCTTCCTGGAGTCAAGCAGTGAGACAATTTTTCAGGCATACAACCTTTCAGATGGTATTCAATATTGACTGAAATCAATAATTGCGCTTCGTGCATCAGGGTTCAAGATTCGAGATGAAAATCTGCGTTTATTGGCCCCAGTTGCCTCATAAATAAATGTTACCGGAGGAAGTGTATTGGAAGGTAACGTTGACTCATAAAGAATGTTACCCGGGTTTGCTGTTTGTGGAGAAGATTATCTTCAATTTCTTATCGATGGTATTT
>JBEKOL010000080.1:0-9027 GCA_049521775.1 Syntrophales bacterium | reverse complement strand
GTAACACCCTCTTTGGTGATGGCAAGTAATTGTATATAGAACTCTCTCACCTTATTGCTGGTTCACGGATTATTAGAAAGGTTTACAGAAATTGCAAGAAAATTCTCACATCATAATTATTTATTGTCGTTCGAAATCTGCAACATCCCCTGAGAACCTGTCTCCGTGTAGTACAGGAAGAAACAAATGCTGTATCCACCTACACTTATAAGGCCTCCTGCTGTCAATAGATAAATTTATCCACCAACGAAAACTTTTTCTTCCGCTCTTTCAGAAAACGAACCATCTGACCGTTGGCAGTAATTCTGACTTGGTTTCAAAATGGGTGCAGGGAGAATGATCCCGCACCACACACTTATAGAGGTTCAACTACCCTTGAAGCCGGTATGAATAAAATTTAACGAATACTAGTATAAAATATGCAATAGTTACTTCCCGAATTCAGCCACTCGTTTCTGATGGCAAAAATGGCGATACTCGCAGTAGAGGGCCAACGTCAGGAAAGATTTGCCCCCCGAGTTCTTCGAGGAGGCATTGTCGATCAGAACCGGGCAGTGATGACAAAGTAACTTTGGGGAATTTTCCCGTTGACAAAAGGGAATGCAAAAAAGATTTAAAAGTGCTGTTACAGGTGAAACCCAAAAAGGGGCGAGGGCTGATAAGAATAAAAAAGATCAAGCCTTTGAAAATACGGGAAGTGCCCCTAAATTTCATGTAAAAACGAGAGAAACATTGGGTGAGGTCAATCTTACCGACCTTACCCCTGCTTTAACTACCTTTTTTAAAACTGCTACATCGAATTGCGGAGAAATACGGTTCAGTCTCCATTGCGATCTTGGACAGGTCCTTACTTGCCGTTACGTTAATGATCGTGCCTATCACCGTGTTCCCTGTCGCCTCTATTACCGTGATCTCGGTCGTGCCTATCGCCGTGTTCTCCCCTACGATATTCCTCCTGATGTTTCCGATAATGCGGCACATATACATTATTATACCACTTGTCGCGAACGAAATAGACGGGTCGGCCGCAAGCATTATATTTGGCGCAGAACTTCTTCCAATTTTTTGCATGGCCGGGCGGTACGTACAGATAAATCGGCTCTCCAATAACGCGATTGGGTCCGGGTTGAATCACGACTGGACTTCGGTTAATGAGTTCTGGCTTAGGGGCACTTCCAATGTCGATTTGACCATAAAAGCCAGGCTGCCCGACGCTGATGGACACACCGACATCAGCAGCATATGCCGAGCCGGCAACAAGGGATATCAGGATGATAAATAACAACTTTTTCATACTTTCTCCTTTTCTATGACCAGTATATTGGGGTTTGCCAAGCCAGCTATTGACCCAATGATTTAGCTTGATAGAGCATTTTCTCTAGCATACGACAAGCGGCCTTGTGTGTCAATGCAGTTCTGCCCATTGGTTACCACTTGAAAGAATGCATATCTATCACAATGACGAGATGCTTTTTTCACGAAGGACTAAACAAAAAATCAGATTACCGATTTTTCAAGATCGCCCAACCGGTGGACTCGTAGACCGTACCTACAAATAGAGCATATCTGGTTTTTGTAACATCATTGTTATGGATTCAAAGAGAGTTACACTCAATTAATTGTCAGTAGCACTGTAAATACCGGTCGTGCCCTAAGAAATAAGAATTGCGGGACCCTATCTTAAAATGCTATATTGAAACAAAGCACAATCTCCTTTGCGAATCACTGCAAATTTCCATATTCGAACGCCCCGCATAGTTGTTGTGGCTTCAGGGGGTGCGTTATGAATTATAAATGGTTGATGTTGGCAAGTGTCCTGATCTTGATGTGTGCGTGTTTTGTGCCTCAGGTCCACGATACAGCTCAGAACCGCGCAATTTCACTTAAGGCTGAAGACCTCCCTACACATGGGGTGGCCTTTATTACACCATCCACCGTAACCGGCCAGGAAGAAGAAAAACAGCAGGTTGCTCTCACCTTTGCGGAAGTTCTAAAGAAAGAACGGCCAACTATACGATGCCTGTCTCTTCCAGAAACCCTTACTGCGATAAACCAGGCCGGACTTTCAGAAGATTATAAGCGCATGTATGTTGATTATCGTGACACCGGGATTTTCGATCGTGATATTCTGCGAAAAGTAGGCGAGGCGACAAAAACAAGGTATGTGGCGCAGCTTAAACTGATGGCTTTTACCCAAGGATCGGAAGCCCGGTTCGGCGTCCTGGGCCTCCGTCTAATTGATACCAAGTATGCTGACCTGAGGCTGTTCTTTCAAATTTGGAATACTCAGGATGGCTCCATAGTCTGGGAAGGCGTCCAGGAAATACACTATGCTATTGATAGAGTAACTGAAAAGCCGGTAACCCAAAAAACCATCATAGAGAAAGCCGCACACGCTATCGTTTCAACGTTGCCATAGCCGGCAGATGCTGATCCAACGTTAGGGAATTGACCTGCCCCCAGAACTCGTTCCACATCCAGGGTTAGAATTCTGTCATTTTGAGGGCTCCTATTATCTGTGAGAGGCGTTTCTATTTATTTCCAATTGACGTCTTGTATTCCTGCGATAATGACAGATTTAACGCTTTAAGGAAGGACTCGATAAAAAGTCCACATACGACTTTGAAATATTGTATATTTCACTGCCTAATCAATATTAAGAGTAACAAAATGTTTAATCATGCCCCGCAGAATAATCAAAGCACAACCCGATGATCAAAATGAAATTGCTGCTCATCAACCCGAGATACAACGGACGTTCGGAAATTCCACCATTAAGCCTGGAGTGCCTGGCAGCGCCCCTTCTCGCGGAAGGTATGGAGGTATCTATTCTTGATCTCGATATCTGTTCTGAGGAGGAAGGACATAATAGTCTTTCAGATATGATCCTAAGATTGCAGCCACAAATACTGGGTGTGACAGCCATGTCTCATAGTTTTCCCTCCGCCCAACGGGTATGCAGCACCGCCCGAAAACTTAACCAGACCATGCTGACCGTCATGGGTGGCATCCATGCAACAGTCATGTCTGATGAAATATTGAGAGAAAATAGCCATATTGATGTCTGTGTCCGAGGTGAAGGAGAAGTGACCTTCAGAGAGTTGATACATTACTTTATCTCAGGACAGGCGCTCTCCGGCATTGAAGGAATCAGTTACCGGGAAAGAGGCAAGATTACTCACAATAAAGACAGGGCCCTGCTCAGAAATTTGAATGAGCTACCGAACCCGGCCCACCATATCATTCGCGGTGAAAAATACCGGACGAGGGGCATATCTTCAAGTAGGGGCTGTCATCACAACTGCAACTTCTGTTCGATCCAGGCTCAATACCACAGGACAGTCCGTATAAGAAATGCGGCCGCCATCGCAGAGGAAATCAGAATGCTGGTTCATAGCGGCGCCAGGAGGATCATGTTTACCGATGATAATTTTACTTTTAGCCTGAAGCGGATTAGGGAACTCTGCGGCTTGATAGAGTGCATAGGGCTCGCGGGTAAGGCAGAGTTCTATGCGGAGGGCAGGATCGACGATATCTGCCGCAACCCGATTATGGCCTCCATATTGAGCGACACCGGCTTCAAAGGATTGTACATAGGCGCCGAATCAGGATCTGCCGAGATTCTTGACTACTACAATAAGGGCACAAGTCCAGAGGATATCATAAGAGGCGTTGCCCAATGCATTGAGCATAACTTGACTCCGGTCGCAAATTTCATTTTATTCGGTCCTAAAGATACAATCGGCACAATGAAAGAAACTATTCGCCTCGCCAGACAGATTTTTGAAATGGGGGCAGAAATAGTATATGCAGAAACCCTGATTCCCTATCCTGGAACGCCTATCCAGGAGTCATTGGCGAGTGATGGTATGTTTGAAGAGCAACAGGGTATTTATTATTTCAGATCCTATTACGGTATAGAGATAGAATGGGTTCTTCGCCTATGCAATATCGCCAGAGCCATCACAGAACTTCTTCACCGAGAAGATAAATACTTTTCCTATAAAAAAGCCTATTTCGAGCTAGGCTACCTCGACGAGCTATTGTCAGGGCGTATACCAACCCGATTTGAAGAATTTTATAATCAACAATCCTCCGGAGAACGTGCCGTGCTACCTTCAAAAATTGAAGAAATCCACAGATATATCACTGCGACAATCAGAAACACATGAGCCCAGAACAAATTCTTTGCAAAGCTGCAGAATGAAATTGATTTAATCGGGTGCACAAAGCCTGTCACGAAATGCCTCCTGCATTGCTAATCATCAATACTCTAAGCTCCCAGATATATAATTTAAAAAAATAGGGGGTGGCATAAGTTTCAGTCAATATTGAATACCGGTTGAAAAAAAGCATGTCAGTAAAAATTGCCGGCCGTTTGACTTCAGAGGAAGTTACAGGTAAGCGCACCAATCAAGTGAACAGACCGGGTTGCATGATCTCCTGGAGCCGGACCCGGTGAAGTTCAAAGTCATCATCGCTCACCTTCATCGGTCCCCACGCCCTTGATACATTGATTTGATATATGACACTTTTGACCGCTGCTTTTAAAAGTTATTGTTTTTTAAATTTTTCGTCAAGAAGCTATTAAGCTGGTTAATAAAAGCCTGGCGTTCCTTTCTACCAAATGCCGATGGACCGCCCGTCAGCATGCCGCTGTCTCTTAGCTCGGTCATCAGGTTACGCATAGCCAGTTTGTCTTTGATGTTGCCCTCCGTATAGAGATTACCTCTAGGGTTGAGCGCAAAGGCACCCTTGGCAACCACCCGGTCTGCAAGGGGGATGTCGGTAGTAATCACGAGGTCGCCCTTCTGTGCTAGTTCAACGATCCGATCATCGGCAAGATCAGGTCCGTCAGGGACTATAATGCTTGAAATGATAACTGACGGCTCATAACTTACCCTTTTATTGGCCACAAAAACCAAGGGCACATGCAAGCGTATAGCAGTCCTGATCAGTAGATCTTTGGCAGCATTCGGAAATCCATCCGCATCGACATATATTTGCATTCATAACCTTTTCAGTAAAAGAGCTGGGATCAGATCAAGTATCCAAAATCTCTTTGACTCGGCCTATTATGCCGCTTTGTAGGCGCACCTTGATGCCGTGAGGGTGACTGACCGATTTTGTGAGAATATCCTTGACGATACCTTCAGACAGTTCACAACTGAACTGATCCTGCTTCTGGACGACCTTCACACGCACCCCAGGCTTAATATTTGATCGGTCATTTCCATTCATAGTTAATTTTCTTTCGCACGGCTGTTGCCGCTACTGCGCTAACGGGTCTCCGGACGGGGTATTCGCGCTCTGTGATGCACCAAACGTTCCTGGAACAATCGGGGACGCTTTCCAGATTAATTACATCCTGCGTATTCATTTCGATAAGAAATCTACATCAATCATAGTGATGTGTCGATCATTTATTACAGCTTGCTATATTGTAGTTCGATGATTGAATCACTTTGGGAATGTCGATATCCTTCTGATGCGAGTTTAGTTATTCCAGCAAAATGGCAAGGAGGATATTATTTTGAAGAGAGCAGACACATGGAAAGTTAGAGGTGTAAGAGACGACACGCTGATAGTTGCGATAGATGTAGGAATGGAGATGAACAGGGGATATTGTACCATCCCTGACGGGAGGAGCACCAAGATCTTCAAGTTTGACAATACCAGGGAGGGGTTTGATACGTTCTGGGGCATGGTTATGGCGAGCAAGAACAGGTTTAAGTGCAACGAGGTGATTGTCGGATACGAATCAACCGGCCCGTATGGGGAACCACTCGTTCATTACCTGGTAAAAAAGCCTGTGAAGATGGTACAGGTCAATCCTATGCACACAAAGAGGGTAAAAGAGATAAATGATAATTCTCCTTTGAAGACAGATGACAAGGATCCGCGTGTGATAGCGGATATCATAAAATTGGGGCGCGCGTTGAGTATTGTGATACCGGAAGGTGAAGCGGCGTATTTACGGAGGGTGAACAACTCGAGGGAGAGGCATGTAAGGGAACGGACTGCCCTTGTGAACCAGTTACAGCAATTGGTCTTTCTGTTGTTTCCCGAGTTCAAGAAAGTGATAAAAGATATAAAATGCAGAACACCTCTCTATCTTCTCGAGAAATATCCGACGCCGGAGGCCATAAGTGTTTTGGACAAGCATGTACTTGGCGAAGAAATGAGGAAGAAGAGCAGGGGCAAGTTTAGAGAGCAGCATGCGGACATGCTGATCAACCTTGCCAGGAATACCGTCGGTATCAGAGAAGGCGTTTCGGGTCTCTCCATGGACATAAGACATATCCTCGTTCAATTGGAGATGCTGGGAAACCTTATTGCCGAGATAGAGGGCGAGATGGAGATAACCCTTAGGAGGATACCCTATAGTTCAAAGTTGCTTTCCATAAAGGGGCTTGGGGTAGTGTCCGTGGCAGGTATCATCGGAGAGATCGGAGATTTTAAGAAATTCGGGACACAGCCGGAAATCATGAAACTTGCCGGCCTGGACCTCTATGAGATAAGTTCCGGTAAAATGAAAGGACAGCGGAGGATCTCAAAAAGAGGAAGGAGCCTGCTCCGGAAGATACTTTATTATGCGGCGATCCAGACCATAAGAAAGAATGGCATCCTGCATGATTATTATACAAGATTGACCGATAGGGGGATGAAACGGATGATGGCCCTCGTGGCTGTTTCCAGAAAGCTTTTGGGAATCATCTATGCGATTGTAAGGGATGACAGCGAATACACAGTCAACTTCGAGTCCATGAAAAGGCAGGTGATAAAAAAGGCTGCATAAGGTATTATTACATAGGCGGGGAGATTATCGTTTTCTTCCATTGAGGCGCTTATGCGACCTCCTACTACAGAATACATAACTCCCCGTCCACATCCTAACCTCAATTAAGCAAGATAAAAGCGTTTCATACGACTTTCTAATTACAAGGGTTAGGTAGGATGTCATGCAAAAGATGGGGATAACCGCCTATAAGAAATACCTTCAAATCCAAAAACACTTATGAAAATATCTTGATTGGAATAAACAAGGAAGAAAGAAATCCGTTAAACCATCTCCAGACGGTAAGATGGCAGTCCCGTTGTCTCAGATTTTTCCAAAAATTTTCAGCGACGACTTTTGATGTACGCAGATCGTGCATAGGACGACCGGGGGGGGTGTCCGGGAGGGATTTTTTACCAGGGTGAGTAATATGAAGAAACTTCCCATAAAGAGGCTCCATGGCCCCCCATGTTGCGATTTCCGGGTAATACCGGGGGGTCTGGGAAAGCATTCTTTTTCCCCTGGGCAGGCACGATCACCTGACAGAGTAAAAAATGACCGCAAGAAATAATAATAGTGGTAAAATAGTCAGCGTCTCTATACTGTAACATCCTTACTAATACGAAAACGGCAACAGACAACGAAAAAGGAAATGCTTTGAGGCAAAATATACCGGATAGGCAAGCGCTTATTCTCTTACTTGAGGATTTACTAAGAAAATACCCTCCCTCTCCTCTATCATTTGAGATCAGTCCTCGATTACTTGAGATCAGCAGCAATACCATTAAAGCATACAAAATACTTAACGACGAATATTTAGAACTCCTCCTTTCCGATTCATTCATCAGAATTTATTTACCTCATAAAACGGCTTCACAGATTGCGGATGAAATTTTATCTCCAGAAACACGGGGCAAAAAAAGAAAGCAAGCACCACATCACATCCGGTTCCCATGAGGCATGAAGATATTTTTTGTAAAAACTTCCATTTTCACGGTGGGAATATATGAAGAAGGATTTTTTGTTTCAATTGAATTTTAGCCACAAAATGCGAGGTGTGGTGCCGATATTCGTGCTGGACGTGAATTGTGTTTATTATGGATTGAAGTCCTGCATTTTAGTCGAGGTTGACGTTTTGTGGATAACAGAAGCAGCTTAAATTCCCTTGCCGGATAGATTATAACTGTCCGGGAAGAAGTTTGCACATCTTCCTGATTTTGATTTGCAACGAGAATCTTGTGAAAATGGGAGGAAATCAAATACAAGCAAACTCTAAAAGCTGCAAAGAATTTGATCTTGAGCGTAACCATGATCAATTCTGACGTTAAAGCTCCGGAAACTACTCGTCAAAAATCGCGATACACAGCATATTCCAATATAAACCCTCCCATAGTCAAAGAAGACAAGAAGCTCTCGTAGTCTGCCAAAGATTCGTATGGCCCATGGATGCCTTTCATTCTCGACCATCTCATGCCGGCGCCGTAATCCAGAATATAAAGCTTTCCATTTTCGGTAAAAGCAGCTACCCAATGATCGGGCGGTCCAATCCTGTTCTTAATAAATACGGACTTCGCCTTGTATCCAGGGTTGATACGGTTGAGAGCGTCTATTGTAAAATTGGCGGCATCGTAACACACGCCTTTCTTCAGCCTGAACGTTTCGGCGGGACTTTGAGGAACATGCCTTGATTTGTCATAGACAAAGGACCCCGCAAGCCAGTGAGCTACATCATGATATGATTTCCATTGAGCGACTGTCTCTTCATAGGGAAAAGCGGAACCTTCAGGTCCTGCCGCAGTGGCACAGGGAGCTAAAAAAATGCACAATAGGATGCTGAAAAACCAGTTGCCATATTTTCCGCATGATTTCATCTCCTCATCTCCAACCTAATCATTATATTAATATCGCCCATAGCCGTTGCTATTCGATACCCTATAAGAATTTGTTTTTCTATTCTGGAAGTATAAGGACGGGCTCGTTATGCGTCAAGGAAAATCAGACAACAGAAAAGATGGATTCCATGGTGATCATTACCAGTTATAATCACGAGTCCTTCCAAGGATAAATTCGTCTTCCTGCCAGATTTATCTCTTCCACCTACTTATCAATGATTTTCATGTTGGAATTGAAGTGAGACCTTATGATAAAAAAGTAAAAGGCAAGTCTCAACCTTAGATGGTATATTTTGTTTGTCCCGAACAAAAACATACCCAAAGGAGGCTTGCCATGGCTAAAGGTACCAAACTTGA
>JBEKOL010000079.1:0-9122 GCA_049521775.1 Syntrophales bacterium | reverse complement strand
GCAGCTCCGACAAGGTCACTTCTTTTTCCACTGCAAGTATTCTAAGCGCTTTCATGACGTCCGGCTGTATTGTTGACCAAGTACCCTCAAACGAAAAAGAGGGTCAACCGATAAATCAGCTAACCCCCTCATTCCCTTCTTCTATCTTTGGTGCCGAAGCCCGGATTTGAACCGGGACGGAGAACCCCCCACTAGACCCTGAACCTAGCGCGTCTACCAGTTCCGCCACTTCGGCACGCTGTTTGTAATAACAGGCGGCGTTATTTTTGTTGTCTACACTGAGATTCCGACCAATGTCAAGAAAAAATGGACTTGAAATAAACCACATTAATGCTATGTTAGCGCCGAATCAAGAAAGGGTGGACAAGGAAGGCCGTAGGATGAAAGTCATCAAAAATTTAGAACAAATACCCGGTGAATTCAGGGAGGCTTTCGTAACAATAGGAAATTTCGACGGAGTCCACCTGGGCCACTTACCGATACTGAAGAAACTTATAGAGGCAGCCCATAGTGAGAACAGTAAAGCCGTGGTGATTACCTTCGATCCGCACCCCAAAAAAGTCCTTCGTCCGGAGATCAGACCTTTTTACTTAATTACTTCAACCGAGGAGAAGATCAAGCTTCTTGAAGATATCGGTGTTGATGGGTTAATACTCATCCCTTTCGATCTCAATTTTTCCAAGATGACAGCCGAGTCATTCGTTTGTGATATTCTCTGGGATAAGCTGCACATCAGGAAAATATTTGTCGGCCACGACTATAGTTTCGGGAAAAGCAAGACGGGGAACAAAGTTTTTCTCGCAGCAATTGGGAAAAAACTT
Organism: Syntrophales bacterium; assembly: GCA_049521775.1. Classification (GTDB taxonomy): domain Bacteria; phylum Desulfobacterota; class Syntrophia; order Syntrophales; family UBA2185; genus Fen-1135. Next base: position 8,301 of record JBEKOL010000079.1, on the reverse strand, counting down.
GGATTTGAGGTTGACATCATTAATGCCGTCAAACTCGATGATGAGACCATCAGCAGCACCCGCCTGAGACACTTGATTCTCGACGGTGATGTAAGGACGGCCGCGAGGCTCTTAGGAAGACCTTACAATGTCAGCGGCATTGTTGTAGAGGGGAAAAGACGGGGCAGCATTCTTGGAATTCCCACAGCAAACATAAAGCCGGAAAAGGAATTAATCCCTGCTCAAGGTGTTTATGCCGTCATTGCCCATCTGGAGAATGACCGCCACCAGGGGGTCTTGAATATCGGCTTCAATCCCACCTTTTCTGATACTGACCTTTCTGTTGAAGTTTTTTTGCTTGATTTCAGCGGAGATATTTACGGGAAAAGAGTGAATGTCCTTTTTATGGAAAGGATACGGGATGAAGTAAAATTCGAAAATTCTGAGCAGTTGGTGAAACAGATAAGAAAAGACATCGACGAAGCGTGGGCCATACTGAAACTATATTTTTAGCATATCATTTCATTATTAAGGTGTCATATCGACCGAAGGGAGGTATCTTTTAGTTTTACCCACTACTAAGATTTCTCGCGGCTTTTGCACTGACTAAGCTGGATGGCTCGAAATGACAATAGTACATGGAAATTTCTGAACTGTGGCACGCTCCGCTCCTTAGAAATGACACGGTAGATTATGTATACCAGCAATATATTTTCCCGGCATCATGAAGATCAAATATATCCACCATTGGGACATCACATATAAAGAAGCCGTCAACATCCAGCGAGAACTCAAGGGGAAACTGATCCTCGATAACAAAGAATTTCCCGGGCGGATCAGTACCATCGCCGGCGCCGATATATCCTATTCCAAACAAAACGACATGTTTTTCGCAGCCGTTGTTCTGTTGGCATACCCGACCATGGACGTCATAGAAGAGGCCTCCTTTGCCGAAAGAGCGCCCTTTCCGTATATTCCCGGGCTGCTGAGCTTTAGAGAAGGCCCCGCACTATTAAAAGCATTTGAGAAGCTCAGCAGAGTTCCGGATTGCGTTATTTTCGACGGTCAAGGGATTGCTCATCCTAGGGGCATTGGTCTCGCTTCACATATGGGATTATTCCTAGATGTACCAACTATAGGTTGTGCCAAAAAAAGGCTGGTCGGTGTACATGACGAAGTGGGTGCTGAGGTTGGAGACTATGAGGACCTCGTGCTGGACGGACGAATCGTGGGCGCCGTCGTCCGAACCAAGAAAAAAGTAAAACCGTTATTCATATCATCGGGACACAAGATAGGCTTGCGAAGGGCAATTGACGTAGTTCTTTCATGTTGCAGAGGCTACAGACTTACCGAACCGGTGAGAAGGGCGCACATTGCGGTTAATCGAATCCGATCAAAGGCGACTACCTCTTGCTGAAATACACGTCACCAATGTAGCTTTCCGCCGAACTCCTCGTGTTTTGCGTATTGATATAAAACTCAACGCCATGAGTCAACCCGGCAGGATCGGCGCACGCCACATCTTTTAAAAACTTTTTATAGTCCTCGTATATATTTCTTTTTTCCGTATACCACTGCCCCAGGCGATCTGTCTTATTCCTGAGAACGATGTATCTCAGCTTCCCTCCACCGATTGCCGAGCTCCTGCCCGTCCAGCCCCTGGGGGCTTCATTATCCCAGATATAACCCAGAACGGGGGTGTTAAGAGCCTCCGGAAATCCTGTCGGAGTGAAAGCGATATAGATCTGTATTGCCTGGTCATCCGTATCACTCTTTCTGACATCACCTCCGTCAGGAAGCTTAGCAACCTTCCACCTCCAATTCAAATAGGGGTATTCTTTGATATCAACCTTTATGCCATTTTTTACACCGTAGGATGATTCATTGCTTTTCATGTGAAGGTAATAGAGCTGAGATCCTCTTTCAAGACTGATGGCAGGTTCACCCTTCTTGATATCAGATGACCAGCCTGTAGGAGCGCCCTTCTGCATCTGTGCGGAGTCAAATCCTGCGACCCGGATGATATCCATAACCCGCACTTTCGCAGGCGAAGATGGGGTTTCAGGTGCAGGCGTCGGTTTACACTTGGCAGGCGCAGTGGGTGGGGCGGAAGTCGCGGTTGCAGATGGGGCAACGGGAGTTCCCGGTTGTTCGGGAGCCGGCAGAGGAATTGCAGTCTGAGGTGAGGTTGGCAGTGCAGGTGAAACAGCCGACACCTCCGGCTTCTTTGACTCCTCGGCCTTTTGACATCCTGATAGAGGAATAAAAGCCAGGAAGAGCGATACAGGGATAATAAGAGTTGACATTCTTTTCATACTAAATCACTTTGCACCTTTTAGATGACCTTTATACAGATTCATGATCTCCGATCTTGTCAATACGGCGTCGATCCTGTCTATATATTTCTTTATATTCTCCCTGCCGCCTTCTTCTCTGTCGACAAGGGCAATTACCCGGTCAACTTTGAGACCGGCTTCCCGCGCAATTTCTATGGCAGTGATCGTAGATCCTCCCGTTGTTATCACATCGTCTAAGATCGCAACTCTTTCACCTGGTGACATATTCCCTTCGATGCTGCTTCTTGTTCCGTGATTCTTGGCATCCTTTCTCACGACAAACGACTTAATCGGTTTTTTCTTCTGATAAGAAATCAGGGAAAGTGCATTGGCTATGGGATCCGCTCCTAATGTGAGGCCACCGGCCGCCGACACATCCGCATCACGAAGCATCTCAAAAACGACATTCCCTATGAGGTACATCCCTTCAGGGTCCATGGTTGTCGTTTTGCAATTGAAATAATAGTTGCTCGTTTTTCCTGAGGCCAGTGTGAAGGGAGGATCGTCTCTGTACTGGAAAGACCGCTCCAGGATTATTTCAGCCAGTCTATGTTTCATTTCATGGGGGTTCATCTTGATATACGCCTCTTTGAAAAGGATTTTATCAGTTGCTCCACTACTCGCACGGCTTCCACACCGTCTTTGGCATAAGCGGCGCCGATAGAGGCTGCATAGGCTTTCGTGACTACAGCGCCTCCTATGATAAACGGACATGAATACCCACTGGCCCGCGCTAGACCGATGACCTCCTCCATGTTTACCATGGTCGTGGTCATGAGGGCGGAGAGACCCACTACATCGGGCTTTGAACGCCTCATGGACTCAATTATGGCCTTGGCCGGCACGTCTTTGCCGAGGTCAGTAATCTTGTAGCCGTGATTTTTTAACATCAAAGAAATTATGTTCTTGCCGATGTCGTGGATATCACCTTTGACCGTCGCAAGAATGATAACCCCTTTTCCAAATCTACCTTTCTTTTCTTGTTTAAGCCTTGGTTCAATGCGCGCCAGGGCCACCTTCATTGCCTCGGCGCTCGCTATCAACTGTGGCAAAAAAAACTTTCTTTGATCAAACAGTTCACCCGCCCGGTTAATTGCCGGGATCATGATGTCATCCACAATCACGGAAGGACTTACCCCTGATTCGAGAGCATTATCGACAAGGTTAATAATATTATCCCTGTTGCCCTCCAGTATCGCTCCATAGATATCCTGATCCGGTAACGATTTCGCTGCCGGGGTGACGGCCGCTTCCGTCTTGGCGTACTCAGAACAATGCCGGATATACGACAGGGCGTCCCTGTCTTTCTGCATAAACACGTCGCCCGCCATTTTTACATTCATGAGTTCCCTGTCGGCAGGATTGGCAATCGCCATGGTCAATCCCGCGGCCTGTGTCATGGCGAGGAATGCAGTATTCATCCACTTTCGCTCAGGCATGCCGAAGGACACATTGGAAAGACCGAGAACGGTTCTGCATCTGAAGCTATCAGTGCACCAAGCGACGGTTTTCAGAGTTTCTATCACAGCCCTCGGGTTCGAGGCCACGGTCATTACAAGTCCGTCTACGACGATGTCATCTTTCGAAAATCCAAAACTTCGGGAAGCCTGGAAGACATCTTTTATGATTTCCTTTCTCCTCGCTGCCGTTTCCGGTATCTCATCAGCTGTTACCGGCAAGAGAATAAACATGGCGCCATATTTCGCGGCAATGGGGAGCAGCTTTTTTAATTTTTGCGTTTCACCGGAAATGGAGTTTATCAGGGCACGGCCAGGATAGATGCGAAGGGCCGCCTTTATAGTCTCAATATTGGGGGAATCGATGACCAGGGGCAGGACGGTGCCTGTCGATAACAGACGGATGACTTTTTCTATGGTATCGACTTCATCAATTCTGTGAACCGCGACATTCACATCAAGAAGGTCGGCCCCCTGCGCCTCCTGTTCCCTTGCCATCTGCCTGACAATGTTCATTTTGCCGTCAAGGAGTTCCTGTTGCAAGGCTTTCTTGCCCGTGGGATTAATTCTCTCGCCGATTATAAGAAGCGGACTACTCTCATCAAATATCTTGAAGGCCCTGGCAGAGCTGACAGCGCTTATGGATTTTCGCACCGGAGTAATGACCGGGGCTTTGCCTGATGTCTTCTTCAATGCCACGATATGTTCGGGCGTTGTTCCGCAGCACCCACCGATAAGGTTGACACCGGCAGCAGTTAACTTCTTTCCCCATGAGGCAAAGTCCCCGGGATCCATGTCATAGACGGTTTCTTTGCCGGCCAGTCTCGGCATCCCGGCATTGGGCTTGGCCACCAGCGGAACTGTGGCAAACGGTTTCATGGCGGCAATAATCTTCATCATTGCTTCCGGCCCCGTTGAACAGTTGCACCCTACAGCGTCGGCTCCCAGGCTCTGCAGTGTAATGAGGGCGGTCACAGGATCTGTGCCGCTCAGTGTATAGCCATTCGTTTCGTAGGTCATAGTAACCATGGTGAAATGGTCGGTAATTTCCCTGACGGCGATAAGCGCTGCCCGCGCCTCCTGTATGTCCATCATGGTTTCGATGACAAAAAGATCGACGCCGCCTGCAAGAAGGCCCTGGACCTGCTCTTTGAAGATATCTACCGCCTCTTCAAACATCAGGTCGCCGAAAGGCTCGACAAAATGTCCTGTCGAGCTGATGTCGCCGGCAATCAGTACTCCATTTCCTACTGCACGCCTCGCCAGAAGAACAAGTTGTTTGTTGATTTCTTTGACGTTCGTAAAACCATATTGGCCGAGCTTTAATCGGTTGGCGCCGAAGGCACAGGAATAGATAATATCCGATCCCGCCTTTTGATAAGCTCTGTGAATATCCTGAATCGCCGCTGGGTTTTCCAGACACCATACCTCCGGACAGACACCGGACGGCATTTTCAGCTTCTGCAACTCCGTTCCCGTAGCACCGTCAAGAATTAAAATCCTTCTTTTCAACAGATTGACGATCTTCTGTTTTTTATCCAATGATCATCTCCCTACCACCATCATTTCATTTGGGCTGTCTTTATGTCATTTTGAGGCCAGCGAGAAATCTTATAAAGCTTTCTTAACCGATACGCAATTTAAGAGCAAGCGTCAAATTAAGCCATAACTCGGCTCCCGGCTTTACCTACTTATCTACACATCCGTAATTGATCGAACCCTCACGTTTACGAGTTGAAATGTGCACAAAAAAGCAGGACCATTTCGGATCCTGCCCTTAATGAAGAAATAGTATATTAATAGTGAATATCAGTTTTCATTAGCTTTCATGATCCACAGTGCAAATGTATAACTTCTCGTTATTAGTAATAGGCGCCATCTTTTCTTCTATCAACAAACGCTGCAGGGAACCTTGCCATGTTTTCCAATCTCCGAGAGTAGACCATGTGCTGATGACTTTGAAGTGAGAAGGATTAATCAATTCCCGAAGAGTCTCACCAGAGATGTAACCGGGTTGCTGAATAGCCATCGTCCTCAGTTCAATCAACAGGTCTCCGAATTGCTTCTCTTTGCTAGGCTGACAATCTCGTTCAACGATTACTTTGATCATTTTTTTTGCCTCTTTTTGTCGTCAGTTTTAGAAATCTCTTACCTTGAACACACTATGACAAGTCCTACAGTATGGATTTTATGAATGCAATATTAAAATATTATAAGTAAAATAATAGGCAAAACCAAGCGCCTTGTTCACTTAATGTTAGAAGCAAATAAACTGTCCTGTAGTAGGGAGCCTAACCGAAAGATGGTCTATATTAATTATTTCGGATACACTTTCTTTAGAAAGTCCGTCATTATCATCACCACTACATTCTGATTATCAGACAGGCTCATCTTTGCTTGGGTGCTCACTCTGAATAGTTTCACAGGTTCCAATTTTATTGAAATTGAACCATCGTCAGACGAAAAAGTTATTGATGCCTTACTGGGGGAAGAGCTGGGCGTTCTCTTCTCGATGTCCGTTGTTAATTTAATTTCCTTCGTACCTGTTATTCCAGTATGACCATCTGTATATGGAACCCTTTGGACAGTACACTCGTAAGACTTATTTTTCAGGACAGTGGCAACTTGTGCTAATACTGGATGAATTATATCTTCCACGAATTTTTCCCATTCTTTGCTTAATTCTTCTTTCTCTCTCTTTTTTATTTCGTCAGCTTCTTCTCTAGATTTCATTTCCTCCGCTTCTCTTTTATCATGCTCATTAATGATGTCCTCAACCCAGTTCATAGTTTAACCTCCTAGCATGTTCTACTGCAGCCTCATCAAGAAGAGTTCTTTCAAAACATCCTTAATTATCTGCAACCGCTTTTCTAGTATGGGGGAACATTCGGTTTTTGTGGAACGGGTCGCACGGATGTCATGCCTTCTCTCTTATTCTTGCAGACTATCACAATATCCGGGCGGTGGCAAGGTTATGGTATGGAGTAGATCCTTTTGAACCTTCTCAGCAGAGGGGATAAAGAAAGTTAAAATTACCCTTTATCGAGATTGATGATCATAACAGGCAGATGGCTTGTTTACTGATCTTTGAAACTTGATCTCATGTGCGATAACGAGCAGCCAGAAGTCGGTTGTAAGCCACGAGAGAAAACAAATCCCGAGAGGGGGAGATGAAACAGAGTGTCGGCCTAAGGATCGTAGAAAGCCAACCGAAAATGGCACTTTAAGAAAGCAACTTTCACCTACCTTATCTATGATTTTCATGTTGGAATTGGAGTGAGGATTAACATTTGTAAGCGTTCTTTTCCTTCTGTCTAACGTCCCCCTGATCTTCAGGACCAGTATTTGCACGTGCAATGGCATTTGTAGAAAACCGTTGCAGCCCCGGTACAGGGTCTGTTGAGCCAGGACGTTAAGGCACAGATAACCTCGTGCCTCATATTGCTGATCATTTTACGGAGCATTTCTGAATTGAGCTGCCGCGTCCGGTGTATTGGTTGGTTATAAGGCCTTATTTATTGCAGTATTTTTACAATATCAGGCTTTTCTTTTTTGAATCGCTTGTAATATAAATCTTCTATAAAATCAAGTAATGGCGATTTCTATTTTTCCTGCTTATGGTTATCAAGCCCACCGAATGTTTTAGGATTCATTCCTAATTCTCTCGCCATTTGGATATGCATATCTGATAGACGATATTTCTTTTTCGCTTCAATCCAGTTTTTATTTTTATCTGTCATATTTTCATTTTCTTATAACAATAAATATACAGTCTGTATAAACCAAGAAAATCGGACGTCACCTGTCGTGTAAACCAGCTGTACCTTTTACTACACTTAGGCGTAAATCATTACAGGGTAAATAAACTACTACATACGTTGTTTGTCAAAGATTTTATAGCTTGAGGAATGACGATGACCGTGTGGTAGCAGTAGTATTTTCGGCTTTTGATTTATCGTTTAGAGGAAGTTATATGTGACAACGCTCCCACGCGAACCGTACGCGAAATTTGCCGTTTTCACAAAATAAAAAAAGGCAAGACCCGCCTATGCCGTCTTGTCTCTTAACTGGAGTCTTTCGTTTAACAGTTGGTCTTTTAAGGGTGATGATCACCACGAAGACCCTGTGTTTTCTTTTTACGTTAACATCCAGTAGAATAGACTCAATACGTGCACCGCAGTATCTCACCTGTTTAATTCTCTTATCGGCATATTCCCCGTTAAACTTGAAGAAGAGAGCTGCAATGCTTTTTTATTGAAGTCGTGATTCGCGGTTGATGCGTTTGTGTAGCAGCTTTCATCCCGTCATGCTCAAGGGCGAACAATGAAAAAATGAAATACGCCCGTTATTGGTGCCACCTACAAATAAGAAGAATCATGTAATGGAAATAAGTTTAGATTACCAGTTGACCTTTCCCCGCAAAAGTGGACACACAGTTAAATTTCATTAAGGAGCCTTTCGTACTGCTGCGGGCTCCTGTATCCCAATGAAGAATGCCGCCTCTGACGATTATAAAACATTTCCACGTA
>JBEKOL010000078.1:0-9209 GCA_049521775.1 Syntrophales bacterium | reverse complement strand
GAGCGGGGTGTGGAAACGGAACTATGGCAAGGCTAAACGGGCACCGTCAGACGAAAGGGACGGAAACAGACAAGCCAATACCTACGGCAACCGCGCCACATCTCGACTCTACACCGGCGTATTTCATTTCTTCATGGCTCGCTCTTGAGCAGTCGGGTGGGGGGGAAATTTCACCCCCACGCTCCCACGGATCCGGACGTGAAAGTTTCCCCTCATCCGGCTATTATCATCCAGCCGCCAGGCTAACCAAGCGGTTTTATCTTATTCTCTGACTCCTCCCATCTCTGGTTAACCAAACAATAAGACCGGATGATCCAACCCCTTCGCTCCATTCCCATTACAGGAACTTACACACTAATACGAGTTGGTCCGCCACTTGAATTTCTCCCTTAACGTCGGAACGACAGGTTCCCACGTTCCACACAAGAGCCTTAATCAGGTTCGCGCTACCTTTATGCCGGATGCCGCCCAAGCAGTAAGCAGGTAGCCATTGAACTTATCCTGGAATCCCTTGCGACTCCAAGTTCTGACATCATCCAATTCATTTCGACACGTCAGAAGTAGTTCGCTTGCACTCGCCTCCCTGAACCTTACCTGACAGAGTCATGTCTTTTTCCTTAACGCTCACCACAATGACTCTTTACCATTGCAGCTTGTGGTGAATACTGTTCACTTAAGATGAATTTTGTGGTATGCCGTCAGTAATTTTGACAGGAGGACCTCCCTGTTCGTGGATTTGCATGGTGTTCCTCTTCATCATATTTTAGACTATCAGGATTTGAATATTCAGTCTGTCGGCGAGATCTTTAATTTGCATCAGAAGTTCTTCATGGTTCATAGCTTCAGCTACTCCCCGATCGAAAACGAAAGGCAGGCCAATCAGATTTTTGCTACACGTTTGGCATAATCGGAATTGGACAGTATTCTTTTAGCGAACTGAACATACTTGCCCGCGATAGCCCTGACGGCCAATTTCAGCGTATAGGCCTTTATGGGCTTTTCGATTAAGTAGTTGATGTTCGAGGCAATACACATATTCACAATGTCATCGCTGGCGAAACCCGTCATAATCACCGTATCTTCGAATGCCCAGGCACACTGGTTGGCAATTTGATCCAAGAAATCAAAGGCGGTTTTCTTGCCCAGAAAAACATCGAGGATGAATATGGCCATACCCAATTTTTCCTTTTTGCAAAAGGTTAACGCATCGCTAAACGTGGTGAACGAGTGGATATTCCCCCATACATAGAAGCCCTTCAAGATTTCTGTGATCAATGAACAAATTTGGGGATCGTCATCAAGAACAATTACATCAAGGTTATTGGACATCGTTTATCTCCCTTCTGGAAGTTTCCGAAAAAAAATTAACCTCCTGATGAACGCCAGAATGGTGAAGGCATTTAAATAACATATCAAAGATATTTTGTTTATTCAATATTTTGTTGAGGATCTATTTCACAAAAATCGGCATCAGAAAGGGAACGAAGGGAAGCCGCTACATAAGCGCATCAGTCCTAAATCTCGACTTCAATAAACCATATCGATATCTTTTTGGTCAGATATCTATTTACAGTAACTAATATTGTCAAAAACGAAATGAGTATTATATTATTAATGACATCGTAAAACGTTCTCCAGCATGCGTGGGGAAAGCATATGCAGAATTTAATCCCTGCGTATGCTTGGTAAAACTTTTTATGCAATAGATCTTTTTATGTTGTCACCCTAAAATTTATCTGTTAGCGACTTTTTGCGAGTTAATCATTATTTAAAAAAATCGAGTTGATAAGGGGAATTTATGGCATTTTCAATAGGAAACAATACATATCGGGAGAGCGCAGAAAAAATTGGAAATTTATCTTTTGCTGTGGGTGGTTACCGTCCACCCAGCGAGGGCGGGAGCGCATCACTACTCCTTAGGATTACGGAGAATTGCCCGTGGAATAAATGTACCTTTTGCGAAATGTACAAGGGGCAGCCCTTTGTGTATCGTAGCGTAGAAGACATCAAAATCGATATCGATACAGTGAAGGCCATCAGCGATGAACTTACAGCCGTGTCCGGGGAAATGGGGCAGGGTGGCCGAATCACCAGAGAAGTGGGAATGGCTATTTTGCGGGCCGATCCTTCTCTTAATGACAACTATTGTTTCATCACCGTTTTCAACTGGCTCCATTCAGGAGGCAGGACAGCCTTTCTGCAGGATGCCGACAGCATGATCATGCGGCCGCATGAGATCATAGAAGTACTCAAGCACCTGCGGGGAACGTTAAAAACACTTACCAGGGTGACCTCCTACACCCGTTCCAAGACACTGGCTCAGAGAAAGCTGGAAGAATTAAAGGCTGTCCGGGAAGCGGGCCTTGATCGTCTTCATGTTGGTCTGGAAACAGGAGATGACGAATTGTTGGGTGTTGTCCGCAAAGGTGTGACTAGTGCCGAACAGATCAATGGTGGTAAAAAGGCCATGGCTGCAGGCTTTCAACTTTCCGAATACTGGATGCCCGGTCTGGGTGGCAGTGAACGCTGGCTGCAACATGCGGAAAATACTGCCCGTGTCCTCACATCCATCAATCCAAACTACATTAGGTCCCGTCCCTTTGTTCCCAGATGCGGAACGCCGATTTTTGAGGATTATGAGCAGGGAAGGCTAAACCTTTCGTCACCGCACGAGCGTCTTGAAGAGTTACGGGTGATGATCGAAGGGCTGAATGTGACCTCACGTGTCTGCTTTGACCACCACATGAATTCCTGGACTAACAGACATGGCGGTCTGCTCTTCCATCAGGATTATGAAGGCTATAAGTTCCCTGAAGAAAAACCGTTTGTTTTGGAACTGATTCGTGAAGGTCTTTCTATAGACGAATCAAGGCACATTCATGTAAAGGATCTCATCGCCATGGAATCTCTGTGATTACCGAGACAATGTATGCAATAATGATTTAGGATAAGAAGAAGATTTTCACTAATTAATAATTTGTTGCAGTTATGAAACAAAAAGGCAATCTATTTACCTTGTCTGTGGTCAATTCCGTAAAGTTATTCCTTGAAATAAATAATGAACGTATCAAAACAGGTGATGTGGGTTTCATATCGAAATGGACAAGGTAACCGGATATAATCAATAAGGGCAGTGTTCATTATTTTTCCTTATGTAATAGTAACTTCTCAAACTCTTGAAGAATCTCATTCAGGGCGGGCCTGAACACCTGTACACATTTAAATGCGTAGGGGATAAGGGTTCCGTCATCGGTTGAATGCACGCCCCTATTGCCCTGTCTTTGCAAGTTTGTAATACTAATAATACTAGATGCAGAAAGGTCCTTGGGTGCGGCCTGCTTCTCAGGCAGAGGTGCATGAAGAGGCGATAGAACAAGGGAGGTATGACGCATGAAAGTGATTGCAGTTAACGGAAGTCCGAGAAAGAAATGGAATACGGCGACACTGCTCGAAAGGGCGCTCGAAGGTGCGGCGTCCAAGGGCGCGGAAACGAAACTGATGCATCTCTATGACCTCGATTTCAAAGGGTGTGTGAGCTGCTTCGCCTGCAAGATGATAGACGGCCCGAGCTATGGCAGGTGTGTCGTGAGAGACGACCTGACCCCTCTCCTGAAGGCGGTTCTGGATGCCCAGGCCCTTATCCTCGGGTCACCGATCTACTACGGAACCGTTACAGGGGAGATGAGATCATTTATGGAGCGCTTGTTTTTCCCCTTTTATCCCTATATCGACCCGCCGGGGTCGCTCTTCCCGAGAAAGATTTCGACCGGCTTCATCTACACTCTGGGCGCGACCGAGGAAATGGCGAAAGAACGGGGCTTCGGTCACCACATCAGCTCGAATGAGATGATCCTGGAAAGAATATTCGGGGCTTCAGAGTCATTGTGCAGTTATGACACCTATCAGTTTGAGGACTATTCAAAGGTGTTCGCCCCCCGCTTCGACCCTGAGAAGAAGGCCCAGAGGCGGCGGGAAGTATTTCCCCTCGACTGTGCAAAGGCCTTTGAAATGGGGGCGCGCTTTGCCCGATGAAGTGAACGATTCATTCCTGATCATCATTACTCCACCACAATGATCAAAAATCCTATAAGCATTAGAGTGGTGCCTACTAGTCTTTCTCTGAAGCCCGTTTCTTTAAAGATAAAATGACCGTAGATCACACCGACCAGGAGACTTAACCGACAGACAGCGACCGAGTAGGCCACATTTGCTAGACTCATGGCAATGGTATAGAAGATCACAGTTATTGCTGCGAATAATCCGGGCAGAACAGAGATTTTAAAAGACTCTTTGCAGATATGACCATGTGAATAAATTTTGCCAACCTTGAAAATGACTGGGCTTAACACAATGAAAAATGCCAAATTGTATGTAACCCCGAAAAAAAGTGCAGATGAATGGTTAAGAGCATGTTTACCAAAAGTGTTGGTGAATCCATAAAGGATGGCGACGATGATCATATGGACGGAACCTGTTTCTTTCCCGATAGCCTTAATCGGTTCCAGAAATCCTTTGCTCATTTCTTTCAGATTCAGAGTATAACTTCCTAGAGCAATCATCAGTATGCCGATGCCTCCCCAGAAAGACACCAATTCTCCCAACATGATGTAAGGTATAACGATCAGACAGACAGGTGTTAAAGACAGAAACGGCACCGTAAGACTGAGGGGGGATATTTTAATTGCTTTCATGTAAAGGATATATGCAATTACTTCAAAAGGCAATGCGGAGAAAAAGGCTTTATAAAAATCTCCGTCGAGTGCCGGGATTGGAATAAAGAAGAGGCATGGCGATAGAAGCAGGACAACCACGAGTTGGCGTAACCATGCGACTGTATATTCATCATGAAGTTGTAAAGCCTTTTTTGTAAGGGCATCACCAGTTCCACCAGTGAGGGCGGCAATCAACGCCAGCAGTATCCATATATTTTCCATGTTGAATTATTTATCTCAATTGGGTCTGATATACAACTGCTTCCTTGTTAGCAACCATATATGCAGATAGAACAAGATCCGCCGTTTCACAATTTACGCAAGACGAAAAACATCGGCACCACCCCCCACATTTTGTGGCCAAAATTCAATTGACACACAAGATCATTCTCCGTATGCTCCCACCATGAAAGGGCAATGCTTTATCAGTCTATCCCATCAGGGAACTTCCTGATATCGGAGAAATAATTCGTGTGCTGAAGGCATACACTGTAAAAAATATAATTGCATGGTACCCACAAAAGCAAATTGACATATATAGGCTGTATGGATATAAAGCAGCATCTGACAGTAACGGAACGATTCCTTTTTGAGGTAACTATTATGAAAGTTAGAGATGTCGTTATCTTATTTTTTGTTGTTTGCACCATTGGATGTGCTCATAACACAACAGACAGCTTTTACAAGCCGGGGGTGCTTGTTTCTGCAAAATCTATGAAAATCGCCGTGGTAAAATTTAATACCACTAAGCACCCTGAGTCAGGTCAGGAAGCTGCTGACTTGATGGCAGGGGCTTTTTTAAAAAAGGGATTTGATGTTATCGAATTAAATCAAATTTTAAGCCCGTCCGAGCAAGACAAAATATATTATACCGGTCTGACTGCCGAGGTTAAAACGAAGTTAAAGAATTTTGGGGTTAATGATGTAATATTGGGAACGATAAATGAATATGGCTGCTCAACTGTCTCTTATGATTTATTCTACTACTACAAACATTCTTGCCGTGCCACTTTCTCAGTAAAAATGATTGATTTGGTTTCGGGAGAAATATTATGGGGTTTAAGCATTTCTGATGAGAAGGATGGCGATAACTTGACGGCAGATATTGTCCTTCGTTCAATGATAAGGGAAATGGACAAAGAAATTCCCGTTTATTTAACCAAACAGGTCAATCGTGAATGATAAAGATTCTCTAATGCTACTTTTTGTAAATTATTTAAGAATGATGATCATCACCAAATGTCAAGAGCAGTGCCGAGGGCGCCATAAACATTCCATCATACACAGGCGGAGTGGGGGTAGAATATAAGGGGTGCTGATATTACTCTTGTAATTGGAATCTACTATGTAGGCAGTTTTGTTACGAACTGTTTTCATTTCCAGAGCATTTCTTGGGATGTGGTATGAATTCTTACAGAAAAGGGTGAGTTAAACACCACTCATATTCACCCTTTCTTTGCATAATCATCAACACTCAGACCTTTCAAAATCATTGATTTGTTGCCAATAACCGGCATATTTCATTTTTTCATTGCTAGCTCTTGAGTATAACGGGATGAAAGATGCTACACAAACGCATCTGTCGCGAATTACGACTTCAATAATAGGTAAGACAGCAACACGATAGAGGTTATTGATCGAAGAACCGGAGCGTCCGGTTTGACAAGGGAGAACTGGAAATAGAGCACTCAGCCACTACGCCAGCTCTCTGCTCTACTGTTGTCATCTCTCAATAGGGGTGTTACTCCACCGCACCGCTCTTCTTTAGAAGGGCTGCAATCGACTCAGCCAGCCTATGGTATCCTGCGGCATTTGGATGAATATAATCAGACTTGAGGAAGCCATCGGACAGCACCATGGTCAGGGCATTCTCTTCGAAAGGAATCTTCATTTCCGCGGCTATCTCTCGATAAAAGGGTGGGGGTGAAAGAGCAATACCCGGAGATGGTACCGCGATGATAACAACAGCTACTCCCCGCTCCCGCGCTAAACGAATCATTGTCCGTAAATTGTTGGCGATTTGCTGCTGATCCAAACGACGGAGCAGGTCATTACCTCCGTGGCAAAGGATCAGGAGTGCAGGCTTCTCTCTCTCAAGCACCTCTGGTAGACGAGATAACCCTTCACCTGTTACCTCTCCCGGAACCCCGGAATTAACCACTCGCCGACCGACCAGGCGCTCCAGGATTGCCGGGTAGCTTTCTGTAAGAGTGGCTCCGGTTCCGAAGGTCAAGCTGTCACCGAATGCGAGGATGACTGCATCACTGGCAAGGCGGGGTGACTTGGCGCCGGAAGAGCAAGCCATCAGAACAGCACTTGCCATGATGGTCAGCAGACCGAAGACCAGCAACATTTTTCTTTTCGTGATCATGCCATTGTCACCGTAAGGTGAATAAAACGCCGCTTCATGCCGCGGCACTCAAGCACAGTATCATAATGTCAGAATTTGTGCGATTGAGAACTGCCAAAGAAAGCTATATACGTGAGTACTTTAAATCCTTCGCCCTGCCGTTTGTCTGATAACGGCGAGCAATCTCCGTAACTAACTTTCTGAAGTCTTGCTTTTTCTATTAAGAAAATCCCTCAAGAAGGAATAAAATCTTCCTGCCTGACAACCCTCAAGCGGATGGCATCAGCAGGGCAGATACGTGAACAGACCCCGCACCCGATGCATGAGTCCACGTCTACCTCTGCTACGCTTGACGTGTTCACACCTATGGCGTCCATGGGACAATCGTCCCCGCAAATGCCACAACCAGTGCAGGCGCTTCCTTCAACAACCGCCTGATAACGGCTGGGAACTATCATGCCCTTGCTTTCGGCTTTCTTCATATAGGGCAAGCCGATACAGCAACAATCACAACAATTGCAGATTACCGTCCCTATGCCGGCTTTATTCTCTGTCAGATGAACGAGACCGGCATCCT
Organism: Syntrophales bacterium; assembly: GCA_049521775.1. Classification (GTDB taxonomy): domain Bacteria; phylum Desulfobacterota; class Syntrophia; order Syntrophales; family UBA2185; genus Fen-1135. The sequence continues at coordinate 1,570 of JBEKOL010000078.1, read as the reverse complement.
CCGCCCTCCGGAGAATTGCTTTGGCCTCCTCAGAATCCACCTTGCGTCCCGTACCGCGCTTGATGGCGTAGTCCGCGCCTCTGTTAATCTGGAGGCAGACATCAATCGGTTTATCACATTTGCGCATAATCGTACGGCATGGACAGTTTGTAACAGCGAGGGCAGATGCCTTCTCGACGATTCTGGCGGCGTCTTCATATGCAAGAATCTGACTTCTTGTTTCGATCTTTTCGTTGATCGGGACAACCCGGAAAAAAGGGGGTGCCTTCATTGCCGTCAACGCAGCCGGGACTTGCGGGTATTCCTCTTCCATATATTGCCGCCAGAGATCAATCAACACTGGTGGCGCTTCGACCCAGAGGGTAGAAGAGTCATGGAACTGTATTATATGTCTTGGCATACGATAGGTGGTTTTTCCTTCCTTGATGGCTTCAAAGACCAGGCCCTTATGGAATAGAAGCCGGACCATGCTGCTGATTGCTTCCGAAGTTTTTCCCAAATGCTGAGAGAGTTCTTCTATGGTCGCCGGCAAGACATTAAGTAACTCAGCCTCCTCAGGGGTACAAACGATCTTCCATATCTCCGGAACAATGCGGGATTGTTCCGTACCAATCTTCTTCGACAGTTCTTCGTATATATCAAGGTGTGACATAGGCTTCTCCTTTCCTTCAATTCACTTATGAACTGGATCTATCTTAAAGGTCTTTATTCTTTACATCAACTACTTTATCTGAAATCCTCCGTTCGGCCCTTTAGCGTTTTTCTCAATGTTGCTCCCTGAGATCTTGATTATTAATTCCAGTAGATCCCTGAATATTAAATACAAGGTGTTACATCTAATGGTCGGGTCAGTTTATTAAATGCCATTGTAAACATTCGATTCCTCCATGCTTATCTTTTCATCCAAGAAAGTGGAAAGGATCATAAGCTTGCGGAATATTTGGCGACAAGAAAAGATAACAGTCGGTTTTATATCGATGTGAATTCTACTGTTTTTGCGTGATTCGAATAGCAATCGTACGAGCATTCTGTATGTCGAACGCGACATCACCGAAAGCAAGTGGGCTGAGAAAGAGCGTGAGAGTCTAATATCAGAACTTCAAAAAGCGTTTTCAGAGGTCAAAAGATTGAGCGGACTGCTTCCCATATGTTCTTTCTGTAAAAAGATCCGCGATGATAAGGGCTACTGGAATCAGATAGAGTCATACATAAGAGATCGCTCGGAAGCCGAATTCAGCCATGGGATTTGTCCTTAATGCGCAAAAAATTGTATCCTGATTTTTATGAGAGCAAATTCAAAAACAAACAGGTTTGATTATTTCAAATAGTACTTGTTGATTCTCAGTGACGCAGCCAGGTGTGACTTTGTAGGTGGATACAGCATTTGTTTCTTCCTGTACTACACGGAGACAGGTTCTCAGGGGATGTTGCAGATTTCGAACAACAATAAATAATTATGATGTGAGAATTTTCTTGCAATTTCTGTAAACCTTTCTAATAATCCGTGAACCAGCAATAAGGTGAGAGAGTTCTATATACAATTACTTGCCATCACCAAAGAGGGTGTTAC
>JBEKOL010000077.1:0-9366 GCA_049521775.1 Syntrophales bacterium | reverse complement strand
ATCATGGCATTAAAAATAAACGGCTCAAAAGTTCCAATAGTAACCGTTGAAGACCTGGAAAAAGCAAGGGGTACTAGGCTTAAAATGTCCGGTAGGCCGTCTAAATACTCCGCTCTGCTCGCTGCCGATATATGTCAAAGGTTAGAGTCAGGGGAGACGTCAACCAGTATTTGTAAGCCTTTAGCCATGCCACACATAAGCACAATATATGATTGGGAAGCGGCGTTGCCCGAATTCTCCGAAGCTCTTGCACGGGCACGGCGGCGCTCGGCTCATTCCCTGGCGGATCAGTCTTTGGATATAGTCGATCATAGTAAGAATTCACTTGACCTGACGCAAGTTCGATCCGCTGAGATTCGATCAAAAACCCGCCTGGAATTGGCAAAGTTCCATAATCGCTCTTACTTCGGTGACAAGGTTCTAGTCCAGGGTGACATTGTAATTGAAACTATGGCGGATCGGATCAAGCGTTTAACGGGTGCTCCGGTGGAGATTCCGGCAGAGTTTAGGCACATAGTTAAACAGATTAAATAGATACATGATTAACTTCTTACCTTAGTTAATGCGGTGGCTGTTCTGGCCGTCTCCAGGTGGCTGCTGACCGTGGCCCCTGGCTCCCCTCTCCTCCCTCTAACATCTTTCATGCAATCCGTTATAGAATCATCCTGTTCTCGGCAGGATTCGGATGTTTATGGCGGATTATACTTACCTACTTACCTGGGGGTGATCGGGGGGGATGCCCGGACCTCCTCCGGCACCCCCACCCTTCCCCTATGTAACATCCACTGAGTATCACACTCACAACTTCACCATTGCCTCCTTATAGGAGTACCTGTCCAAAGTAACTTTGACTTCTGTGGTTTTCCTTCCCGGAAATAATTTTTTTAGATTTTGGAATAAAGGGGTTGACAATCATGAAAGTTTTATTTATTATTTTTATTATATTTAAATATTGGAGTAAATATGACTCGTCAAGAATGTCGTTCAATAACAATCCATTTAATTGAGACTGGAGAAATTAAGAAAAAGGATTTTTGTGAGAAATGTGGTTCTGGTAAATTTGTTGAATGCCACCATAATGATTACACAAATCCCAAAGATATTAACTGGTTTTGTAAAAGTTGCCATAAGTTTTTGCATGGAGAACTGAAAAGGAATGGTGAAAGTATCCCTATGGACAAACCAGACACCGGTAGCGTCTTAAATATTAAAGGGATTGATGATAATTTAATGATGGAATTAAAGATTATGGCGGCTCGCAAAAGAGTAACAATGCGAGAACTGGTTATAGAAGGTATCCACTTGGTTATAGCTAGGAATGATAAGGGGAAGTGATAGTCGCCTCTTGGTTCGGGGTTATAGAGAAGACAAATAAAAAGGAGGATGTATGAAACTGGATGATCTGACAATCGGCGAAGTTAAGGAAAGGGCTAAGATGTTCAACTCACAATCAGCCCCTTGCAATGATTCACCTTGGGAAATCGGGGCGTGTTATATGATCCGTACTGTGACGATGATCGACACAGGCATTCTTGTGGCCGTGACTTCGCAGGAATTGGTGTTGGAGGAGGCCGCTTGGATTGCCGATACTGGCCGATTCGCACAAGCTATAGAGAAAGCGGAGTTTGGGGAAGTCGAGCCTTTTCCTGAAGGGAAAGTTATAATTGGCCGTGGCAGTATTGTTGATGCTGTTAAAATTAAAGTTGCACCCCGGAGCCAAAAATGAACGCCGCAGTTATGAGAGCAGGGTTTGATATGTCGTGGTCGGGGTCGTGGTCGGGGTCGGGGTCGGGGTCGTGGTCGTGGTCGCGGTTGTGGTCGCGGTCGGGGTCGGGGTTGGGGTCGCGGTCGGGGTCGGGGTCGTGGTCGCGGTCGTGGTCGTGGTCGTGGTCGGGGTCGGGGTCGGGGTCGCGGTCGGGGTCGCGGTCGGGGTCGCGGTCGTGGTAAACAACTATATGTCTTACTCTTGCAGAAGACGGAAGCGTGGAGGGGATGATGAGAATACTGGTGGCCTGCGAATTCTCAGGAGTAGTGCGACGTGCTTTTGAGGCAAAAGGGCATGATGTCATTTCGTGTGACATTCTCCCTTCCGATGACAATTCTCCTTATCACTACCAAGGGCCTGTTGAAGATTTAATTGAACAGGGGGGCGGCTTTGACCTGATGATAGCACACCCGCCTTGCACCCACTTAGCATCATCCGGGGCGCGCCATTTTGCAGCTAAGAGGGCTGATGGCCGACAGCAACAAGAGGAAGGAGAGGGGGAAATAACCATGTGCCTTGTGATCGAGCATCTAGGTAAAGAGCACCTTTGTTATTGCTGTTTACATAAGGCAATTCATAAAGGACAAGAACCGTGCCGGACTTGCATCTTCGTGGAGAAGGCTGCTGACTGCCGGTTTGAAGATGACGGGGAGGTTAGGGAATGAAGCGACCTTCAGAACTTAAACTTATGCGGAGAAAACTGCAAAAAGAAAACGATAAAAGGTTTCTTACTCTGACTCCTGTTTCTAAAGAGAATTGGCCTTATAATGACGATATAAATCGGATAGCAGTTTTCCTCTCTCTTTATTATCTGGCCCAAATATTCGATGAAAAAAACGGAGTAATCCGAATATCATGCAACCGTACTACGATGGATCAAAACGGCCAATGGGAAGAAAATCTTTCATGGGATGAACTTATGGAGGTTAAACGGCAATGTGGTTATGGTGAGAGTTATGCCGTTGAGGTTTTGCCTGGGGATTCCGAGATAGTGAACGTCGCCAATATGCGGCACATCTGGATCACGCCACATCCGATTGTAGGCTGGAGGAAGAAATGACACCACGCCAACAAAATCAGGTTAAAAATCATCCTTCTGCCGGTTCTATAATCACGGTGCAACCGATTATAGATAAGGCGGCAATCGAGCGGATAAAAAACCTTCTGCGTGAAGATAATATTTATCGTAATTTTGCCCTCTTCGTAGTGGGTATCAATACGGCCTTCCGCGCCTCTGACCTATTAACTTTGGAAGTGGGAGACGTAAAAGGAGATGTGATCCGTCGCCGAGAAAAGAAAACGGGCAAGGTCAGGGAGTTCTATTTAAATGGTGCTGTCAAGGCTGCGGTGGCTCCATTGATCGTCGGCAAGAAAGATGATGATTGGTTGTTTCCTTCCGAAACTACGGGTAAGCCATTGACGGTCCCGGTGTTTTCAGGAATGGTTAAGATATGGTGCTTCCGTGCGGGGTTAAAGGGCAACTTTGCAAGTCATACTTTAAGGAAAACCTGGTGTCGCGCTATGGTTGATGCTGGTGAACAGATTTGGAAAGTATCAGAGGCGTTAGGACATAGTTCCGAAAAGGTAACAAGACGTTACATAGGAATTGAAATCGAGTCACTGAAAAGTATGCACATGAGACAGGTATGAGTAACAAATGGACACCTATAAAGATAGAGGATCATGTAAAGGTTCTTACAAGTGGAATGTGCTTTTATAATGTTGTCCACCGGGCCTCGGCAGAGATTATCAAGCAACTTCAAGGTGAGATTGCTTCTGATGAAAAGGCTGTAAAAAATATTATTAAAATGATTGACACTGAATAGCACTAGGTTTATAGTCGGTTTACACGGGCTTGCCAAAGCAAGTCATTTTGGTTTAAGGGGGAAGAAAACCCCTCCTGGGCTTCCCCCTCTTTTTTAAAATTTAATATTCGATGCTGGATAGAGCGTTAAAAGTTGAAGAAAGGGGTAAAATCCTTTCCATCCTCCAAGGTGCTATCCCACCTTCGGAGGATTTTTAGTTTCTGGAGGCTACAAAATGCCCGGCAAGAATCCTCTCCCCTGTAAATTTCCAGTCCAGCTTTCACAATCAGATAACGATAAAATTTATATGATAGCCGCGAGAAAAGGCATTAAGCCTGGGGCATGGGTGCGCTTAGTTTTACACTTAGCGATTATCAACGAGTTACAGGAGATACAACAATCTGAAATGACAGAGGGGTAATATGTCAAAGCCCTTCTTTTATCGAATTGATGTTATAGAACTAATGGATTTTGCTACGGAACCTGATGGGATTAATATGTCCTTACTGGAATTTGCCAAGGAATTAAAAAAGGGTGAATCAGACTATCCAGCTATCCAAAAAATTATTAATGAGGCAAATGAGTTTATCGCTAAGAAGTCTGCTGCTGGTAAAAAAGGTATGGAGAATAGATATAATAAAGGTTAACAGTGTTAGGCAATGTTATAACGGTGTTGTAACGATGATATAACCAGAAGGATGTTATAACCAGAAGCAGTAACAGTAACAATAACAGATAATCTTTAAACCTTGCCGAGAAGAGGGAATTACATAAGAAGGTAGTTAGTAAGGATAAAGAAAGATGGTAAATGCGCTGCATCATTTGTGACGAGCGGATGAGTACACCAGTTATTCTCCTCCAGGCCCGTTTGAAGGTGGTTATACGTTGGTCCAGGAGTAACATGCGTCTCCACGATTCAAAAATCTGCGAATTGGGGCGGGTCTATGACCCGCTCCATGCTACTTGCCGGAGTTGCCCGGTGGGTTGTGCAATGAAAGCGGCAAAAAAGGAAATCAGAAAAGTTCCCGAAGTGCAAGAACCTGTGCAAAAACATCAGAAGTATGGTAATAAGAAGGTGAAACGTGACGGTATAATATTTGATTCAGCAAAAGAAGAACGTAGATACCTTGATTTGAAGTTTATGATGCAGACTGAACAAATTTTGAACTTAGTTTTACAGCCTATTTTTATCCTTGCCCCGTCTGTTATCCTTCACGGAAGGAAAAAACCAGCCCTGCGGTATGTGGCGGATTTTCAGTACACAAAATCTGACGGTAGTGTTATTGTTGAGGACGTAAAATCTAAGATCACAAAAGAGAATCGAGCGTACAGAATCAAAATTCATCTCATGAAGTCAGTCCTTGGGCTTGATGTGGAGGAAATTTAAAAGGGTGTTAAACAGGGTTGACAAATTAATATCAAGTTTGTGAGAGAAACTTACAATATTTAACAAAGAGTTTGGCCGCTTGTCGGCCATAACGGGAAGTTAAAACACATGGCAAAACCAACAGCGGCAGAACAACAGGCTCTAGACCTTCATTTCCAAAGATGCAATTGGGACTATCCCTATTTTGCCGCTCATAATCACATGGTACAAAACAAGTCAAACGAACTTGTTTATTTCAAACTCAATGAAGTTCAAGTAATACTAGAAGAAATTTGGGCTGATATTGAAAAATCAGGACGCAGAATAAGGCTTTACTGTCTCAAGGGTAGGAAACAAGGTATTTCCACATGGTTTGAATCTCGCGGCCATTGGATGATAATGGGTAAAGGACAGTTTGTAGAGGATAGTAAAGGTAACATCTCTTATCTTGGCCCTACAAAGAATCAAAACATGAGTATCATAGCTCATGATCCCCCTACTACTGAAACATTATTTGGTATTTGTAAGAGACTTGACGAAAATCTCCATCCTGAATTTACTTTTCCTAAAGCAAAAGATAACGAACACGTTATTCACTATAAAGACCCTACAAACCCCAAAAGTCCTGACTCTTTAGATTCATCAATCATTGTTGGAACCGCTAATACCAAGGATTTTGGATCGGGTATGACTTTAACAATTTCGCATCGTTGTCTTTCTCTCGACACTCCAATTATTTGTGAGCATGGGATACAGAAATTTGCTAGAGATGTAAAAATTGGAGATGTTGTTGTCACTCATCAAGGCAATTATGGAAGGATATCAGCAATAAAAATAACTAAATCAAAAGACTTACCTGACAATAAAAGAATGATAAAAGTGCAGCCTTGGCTTGGGTTGCCAATTACAATGACACCACAACATAAAGTTTGGACAAATATGGGGTGGGTCAAAGCCGGTGAACTTGACCCTTATTGGCATCAATTAGCAATGCCTATCAGAGATATAACAGAAAGGATAGATAATTTACCATTCCAAGTCAATAGAAGTAAATTTGGTCCTTCATATAAAGGGCCATTAGAATTTCCCATTAGCAAAGAGACAGGTTTTTTTATAGGATATTATCTAGCTGAAGGCAATGTAGGAGTCAATAAATATGGCCCTTGCAGAATAACATTGGCTTTACATGAAGATGAAGAACCTTTTGCAATAAGAGCATATGAGGCTGTAAAAGAGTTTTGTAAAAGCACTCCCAAATTTAAAAGTAAAAAAGATTCAAAAACAAAAACGTGTTGCTTGGATAGTACCCCACTAGCAAGATTTGTAGCAGAAAATTTTGGGGCTGTAGAAGGTAAACATATCCCTGATTGGATATTCAATTGCGGAGTTGAATTTTGTACGGGGCTTGTAACTGGGTATCTTTCAGGGGATGGATCAAAAGGGTTATATCCAAGTCGATATAAATATACCAGTAACGCCATAACTGCAACGAGTATAAGATCATCTCTCGTTTATCAAGTTCGTGATTTAGTTGCTTCTTTAGGGTTGGGATGGGGGAGTATAAGATATAAAACAGGCGGTGTTTATTACGGGAGAAATTGTCAAAGTGCATGGATATTGACCTTTAATGGCAATTGCGGTATGCGCCTCCGGGAATTAATGGGCATTGCTTTTGAAAAAGAAAACAAGGAATCTGCTCAAAAATATAGAATTGATAACCAAAATAACCAGATATGGATGAAAATACGCTACATTAGCGAATCTGAAAGTGACGAAGTAATTGATTTTGAAGTGTGCCATTCAGATCATAGTTTTAGGGTATCCAGCTTTTCAGTTTCAAATTCGGAACTCGCAAAATGGCCCTCTGAAAATGTCAAAGACTTGCTACTCTCACTCGACAATGCTATGCCCGACCATGAGAATACGGCTGTTTTGAACGAAAGCACGGCAAAAGGTGTTGGTGGAGAATTTCATAAAGGTTATCTAAACTGCCGTTATATATACGAAGTTTATCAAGATAAAAATCAAGTTGCACATTGGCGAATGGAGATTAATCCTGATGCCGATGAAAATAACGAATACTCTCGGATATTTATTCCGTGGTTTATAACGAAAGAATACGCTCGGCCTGTGCCTGATGGTTTTAAAGTAACTTTGGAAGAGAAGGGATGGAAAGAAAAATATAATCTCACTGATGAACAAATCCAGTGGTATCGTTGGGCGAAGCAGAACCTTTGTGGTGGAGATAAAAATCAGAGATCACAGGAATTTCCGAATTGTTGGCAAGAGGCTTTCATATCTTCAGGGGAACCGGCTTTTGATGTTCCGACAATCCTGCATCTCAAGGAACTTTGTGAGCCGCCGATTGCACGGTATGACTGCTTATTATCCAGTGGTCAGTTTATAGCCAAACAGGATGGCGCAATCAAGGTGTGGAGAGAACCGGACAGAAGCGGGAATTACGTTATAGACGCTGACGTTTCGGAAGGTCTTGAGCATGGTGATTTCCATTCCGCTGACGTTTTGGATCATGATACCGGTGAACAGGTCTGTCATTATCGCGGTAAGATGGAGCCTTGGGAATATGCTGCGCTCCTTATGGCTTTAGGGAAACGGTATAACGAAGCCTGGATTGTGCCGGAGAAAAATAATCATGGTCAACAGGTGATCCAGGAGCTTATCAAGGCGGATTATCCAAACATCTACATGGAGATGATTGAAGAACCGCCGAATAAACCACGGAAACGGTTTGGGTGGGTGACTACCGGGGCGGGTGATCGTAAGCGTCAAGCTCTGATTGATAACGGAAAGAAGATGATTTCTGAAGGTAATCCTGGTATTAACGATCCTCAGACTTACGAAGAGATGTTGAACTTCAAGCGGCAAGCTGACGGCAAAGAACGGGCTGACAATGGAACATTTGATGATTCGGTTATGTCGTGGTTGATTGGTCAATATGTCCGTGAAACTCTGCCCTATGCTACACGGACACGCAAAGGTCCGGGAGATAATAAAGGTCGCGGTGGAAATCAAAAAAAACCTTCATCAAAAGCATATTATTGAAAGGAATAATTATGAGAGATTCAGGGCTTGTAACAAGAACTCCAGTAACAAAACCCGATTATATGATAACATCTAAAAACAATTCAGGCTCAAAAGAAAAAAATCTTTTAATAGCTAGATGGCTTGGGAGAAGAGGTTTAGGCATAAAAGATTGGGCCTCTGATGATAATATGGCATTGAAATTACTTCCTGAACTTGTGAAAAGGAAATATATTCCTACCTTGCAATTCGATGTGAATCTCAATTTATGGAAGATGCACATTGCGCCGAAGCCCTTTGAAGGCCATGATAGACTAATTATTATTCGCACGGGTGCTACTTTATCACAGTCAATTGTCAATGCAGTTTTAGAACTTCCTGAAGTGAAACAGATACAAGAGAAGGTGAAAGATAAGTTTAAACATGAGATAGAACAGATCGTTAATAACGCCAATGCGGAAGGGGTTCATATCCCGGCATTGGAAGTAAAAGAAATTACTTGTATTTGTAAAAAGTGGCCTTATAAAGTAATAAAATTAGATAAAAATCATAATTGTGCTGAATGTGGCTTACCTTTAAACCTATATCCCAAGGAGAACTTGTATGAAATTAAAACCTAACGATCAGATAGTGAATGAATTTGTGATACCTTTTACAATCGCGCTGAAGAAGTGGTGTACTGAACATACTCTTCAGCTTTACGGGCCGATAGAACATCGACGGGTGCCGGGTGACGCGAAACATCCTGAAGAGGGCTTTGTCTTATACGGCGGTGTGGAACATATTATCAGCCACGATCAATGCGAGTTTGGTGTTTCCTTTGGGGAACGCTTCAATAATCCGATTCCTGAAACACTCGATGAGTTGCAATCAGTTTTGGATAGTGTGACAGACCCTCTCACGGATTATTTTTGGCCTGGGAGAAGAAAAGAGACGGTGCATTAACGGCTAGCCGGATGACCGGCAAAGGAGATGACAATGGGTATCGGTGAATTATTCGAGTTCGAGAAAACAGGGCAAATACTGCCGGAAAGAGGGCCGGTCGATCCGCTTGTTATCTCTGCATCTCGCCAAAACGGTTCTATGCCGTGGGACTTGCTTTTTGCCCACGGATGGCGAATTGTCGGAATGAACCATTATCGCCTTGACGGGAAAGAATGTCTGTTCTGTGCCATGATAAAAGACGGCAGATGCATTGTCGCGGAAGGGCCACAAGACATCGGTATTTTCAAGTGGCTCGAAGAGAAGGCCGGGTTAAAGGGATAACAAACAGCTCACGCGCTCGTCGCGTGTAGCGGGAGTTAATTTCTCTTGACAGAAAAGTTGCTTTGGAATATATTCCCGGCTAATATTAATTTTAATTAGCCGGTTTTGTTTTAAATGGTTCT
>JBEKOL010000076.1:0-9572 GCA_049521775.1 Syntrophales bacterium | reverse complement strand
TATTGTCATCGGCATAGGTATACGTAAAGAGGGATCAAAGATAGACGTATATGAAACTTTGAAAAAGCTGCTGAGATCAAAAATTCTGGATTAAAAATCGAGTTCCAGAACCATAAAAAAGATAGAACCATTGATCTAAATAGGGTTCATCCGGTTGATGCGTACTTCCTGAAATGTTGTTTTTCATATTCAGCTCATTCATTTAACATTTCAACCAGAATTCGTAGATAAATATTGTGGTTCATCCATGGTTGATGTATAAAATGGCATCAATTTGTAAGAGGGGTGCCACTATGATGAAATCTTCTCTTATACGAATCCGCCTGATCTTTATTCTGCTTATTTTATTTATTCCCAATTTCACATCCGCCGAAATAAAAACGTTCATCAAGGAATACACCTATCAGGCAAGCGAAGCAGACAGTAAAATTTCCTCAAGAGTTATTGCCCTTGAACAAGTCAAAAGGCTTCTCTTGGAGGAACTGGGTACCTATCTTGAAAGCCATACCGAAATCGTAAATTTTCAATTAAAGAAAGACCAAATCACAGCCCTGACAGCAGGCATTGTCCAGACCCAGATTATAAAAGAGAAGTGGGATGGGGAGAAATATTGGGTGCAAGCGAGAATCGAGACTGATCCTGATAAAGTAGCAAAAGATGTCGATGCTCTTCGCAAAGAAAGAATGCAAAGTAGAAGTCTTGAGGATGTGCAAAAAAAAGCTGATGAGTTATCAAGGGAAGTCGAAAAATTAAGAAAGGAACTTGAGCTCTCAAAAAAGGATCAGACGAAAGTTGCCCGTTATGATGAAGCGGTAAAAGAACTAAGTGCCACGGATTTTGTGGAGAAGGGATATTCATTGGGAAGGCTTAAAAAGTATGAAGAGGCTATTGACGCTTTTACAAAGGCGATTCAATTGAATCCTAAATATTCAAAGGCCTTTGAAGGTCGGGGTTATATATACGGGGAAGTAGGCAATTACAAGCAGGCTTTTGAGAATCTTAACAAAGCCATTGAACTGGATCCAAAAGATGAAAATATCTATGGTACTCGTGGATTGGTTTATTTAAAATCAGGCAACTACCAGCGGAGCATTGAAGATTGCGACAAGGTAATTGAGCTGGCCCCGAAATTGGAAGCTGCTTATATTTTGCGAGGACTTTTCTATTTTAAACATGGTCACTACAATCAGGCGATAGAAGATTTTAACAAAGGCATTGAACTAAACCCGAAGTGTGCAGAGGCTTATGAGAGTCGGGGGATTGCTTATAATGAGCTTGGCAACTACCATCAGGCAATAAAGGATTATAACAAGGCTGTAGAACTAAACCCAAAAGGTGCAAGAGCATATAATGGCCGGGGAAAGGCCTATGGGAGTCTTGGCAAATATCAACAGCAGATTCAGGACTGTAACACAGCCATAACGTTAGACCCGGAATTTGCAGTTGCCTATTTTGAGCGTGGCTATGCCTATGGCAGCATCGGCAATTACAATCAGGCGATAGAAGATTTTAACAAAGCCATCGAACTGGATCCAAAGGATAAAGAGAGCAAAGCAGTTGCCTATTATTACCGAGGGATTGTCTATGATAAACTTGGTAACTACAAGGACTCGGTAAGGGATTATGACAAGACAATTGAACTAAACCCGAAATATACAGAGGCTTATAATAATCGGGGGAATGCCTATAGGAAACTTGGCAACTTCAAGCAGGCAATAGAAGATTATGACAAGACAATTGAGACATACCCGGAATTTGCAGTTGCCTATAATAACCGGGGGCTTGCCTATGCTGAGCTTGGCAACCTCAATCAAGCGATAAAGGATTTTAATAGGGCTATTGAGCTGAACCCGAAAGATGCAGTGACCTATTATAACCGGGGGAATGCGTATGCTTATCTTCGCAAGCAGAATCAGGCGATAAAGGATTTTAGTAAGGCCATTGAGCTGAACCCAAAGCTTATAGAAGCCTATCTTGGTCGGGGGTATTTATATGAATTCTTCCTTCGTAATTACAAGAAGGCAATGAAGGATTTTAGTAAGGCTATTGAGCTGAACCCAAAACATGCTGAAGCGTATTATGACAGGGGAGTTTGTTATCGTAGACATGGCGACAGCGAGCGAGCAATACAGGATATTAAAGTGGCTGCGAGATTAGGTGATCAGAAGGCTCAAGCCTTTTTAAAAAAAGAAGAGATTGCTTGGACTCCTGAAGATGTCCCAAATACCACAAGTTCTGACAAGTCACCGCGACCCCAGAAGCCTGAGACAAAGGCTGAACCTTCTTTAAGTGTGACGAGTCCATACAAGATACAGCAGCGACCTTCACAGAACGCTGGACTCTCCATGGATGAATATGATCCTTACAAGAAAATAAAGGGAATTGTCTTGCAGAACGGGAAAGTCATTGAGGGAAAAATAGTGAGATGGGATCCAGACATCGTAAAAATTCAGACAAAAGACGGGAAAGTTTCATCATATGATTTCAAGAAAGAAGTCCAGACATTCATAACAGAATGAGAAGTAAGGTTGCAGAAAAATTGTTGCAATTATAATTCCTAAACCATTCAACTGAGTGAGGGTGTTATGGATGAACTATCGAAACCCTTAAAGGCTTTTGTTGTGGCATTGCTGGTAGCAGTAGGGACATGCTTTCTTATTTCATGTGACAGACTTTTAGGAGGTACATTGTCCGGTAATATAAAGTATACATACAGGACTCATTACGATCCGACAACGGGCAAACCAGAATTTCAAACAATGGTTCCTTCTGGTTCTGGGAAAGAGGTCATACTGTTACAGTATAATGACTCACTAATCCAAAAAGACAAGGAACTAAGGGAGGAGTGCTCACCAAAAATAACCACAGCATACAAGCGGTGCTGGGATGAAAGATTGAAATTACTCGGAATGGAGCATAATATACCTAATGATTGCGATGAAGGTAAAACAATAACACAGAACTGCATTAACAATCGAAACAACATCGCACTTCCCTATACCGTCCAGAAGGTTATCACGGATGCAAATGGTGTTTTTGTTTTTCCCAATAAAATCCCCTATGGGAAATACATTCTGTTTGTAACATGGGGGCATAACTGGTGGTTGGTTCCCATTGAGATAAACCAGCCTCAGACAAATGTGGATCTCACAGAGAAAAACGCCTTTATGCTTAATTTAAACTAAATGGTATTGGCGCATTCATGGAGGTTCTATGTTCAGAAAGGGATTTTATTGGGAAAAACGGTATGGTAAATTGGCCTAAGTCCATAGCAGTCGTTATTGGATTGCTTGCCATTTTTGCATATGCAAGAGTTGAAGGAGCAGATTGGCGATCTTTCGGTGTTTTTGGCCCTTATGCTTATCAATACGATTCGGAAAGTGTAAATTTTGAAGCAGGTAGGATAAAAGTATGGGTTGACTATTTCGTAACCAGTAATGAAAGCAGAGATTGGGTGATTCAAAGGAGAAAGAAGAAAGGCTATTCTATAAAAGGTTATGAAGATTATACGCATAGCCTTTCTCTATGGATAATTGATTGTTCAAACAATAAATGGGGTGTCTTGAAAGGGAATGATTATGATGGTAAAGGCCGACTTTTGGAGTCTCTGACCCCTCCTAAATCAATCAATTGGCTGGAAATAATTCCGACATCAGCTGTCGGTGTTCTCCGTAAGGTTATTTGTCGATGAACAGTGAGAAGACGGATTATTGCTTATGGGCATAAAAGAAACTAACATTGAATCAGGTCTTAAGCCACTTTCAACTTTACCGAATTTTGCATAGGTGAATTCATTGGTCTTTCAATAATCCCAATTATCCTTGTTGTTATTCATAATTTAAAAAGGGGCAGTAAGGCTGTCAGAGTAATTTCAAGCATTGGTATTATTTTGTGGATTTTAATTTACATCTTTGGAACTCTCTATGAACTGGGATTGTGAATATAATGACGTTGTGATTATCATTTGACTCATGTGACAATTTATTGAGTAATTTATGACCCTGCAGACAAGGAGGGTGTGATGGAATGAATATACAGGTGGTCTGGTTTCTTAGGACAGGAGACAGGGATTTATAAGTGGGAAACTGCCCTGGGTTGATGTTCATGCTGCAGCCTGTTTCTGCAGTTGGGTGCTGAAGTAAACCATAGCCGGTGTCTTCCTGTCAAAGTTTTGATGCCATCTTTTTTCGTTATAGAATGTGAAATAGGCGGCTAGTCCTTTTTTAACCTCCACCATTGAACCATACGCTTTCAGATAAATATCCTCATACTTGACGCTTTTCCACAGCCGTTCGATAAAAATGTTGTCCATCCACCGCCCCCTTCCGTCCATACTGATTGAAATGCTATTTGAACGGAGGATATCCGTGAATGCTTCCGCGGTGAACTGGCTGCCCTGGTCCGTGTTGAATATCTCCGGGCAACCGTATCCGGTGATCGCCTCTTCCAGGGCGTCGACACAAAATGTGCTGTCCAGTGTGTTGGACAGCCGCCAGGAAAGCACCATCCGGCTCGCCAAGTCCATAACCGCTACAAGATAACAGAATCCCTTTGCCATGGGAATGTAAGTGATGTCGGCGGCCCACACATGGTTTTCCCGCGTGATCTCAATGCCGCGGAGAAGGTAGGGGTACTTCACGTGCCCAGGATGCGATGCCGAGAGTTTCGGTTTGACGTACAGCGCCTCGATGCCCATCCTACGCATCAGCCGTCGCACCCTGTCACGACCAACTTCATAGCCCCTTACCCACAGCTCGTCGCGAATCTTCCGGCTTCCGTAAAACGAATACGCCAAATGGATCTCGTCGATCTGGCGCATAAGCTCCATGTCCTTAGCGCTCAGAGGCGCCGGAGTATAGTAGACGCCAGATCTGCTCAGATCCAGAAGATCGCATTGCCGTGTCACAGGAAGCTTATCTCCCTTGTCGATCATCGCTTTGCGCTCGCATCGTCGATGCGACCGAGCGCGACGGATAAAAAATCGTTCTCCATCGATAACTGCCCGATCTTGGCGTGAAGATCCTTGACACTCGGCCCTTGTTCGGGCTTCCTGTCCTTGCTGAAAATCTCCGGGGCATGTTTAAGAAGCTGCTTCTTCCACTCCGTGATCTGGTTCGGATGTACCTGGTACCGCTGGGATAGCTCAATGAGCGTCTGCTCGCCCTTCAGGGCCTCCAACGCCACCTTCGCCTTGAACGCCGGTGCATGATTCCTTCTCGGTCTTTTGCTCATAACCACTCCTCCTTGGTCCATTATAGAGCAAATTTACCACTTATGCACCTGTCCAGTTTTTCCAGACCAGCTATTATTGAACCCCGTTTCCCTAAAGCGACGGGGTTTTTTATTTCAAAAGAACTGAGGAAAATATTATGAAAAAGTGTCCCTTTTGCGCTGAGGAGATCCAAAGCGAAGCCATCAAATGTCGCTATTGTGGAGAACGGCTTGACACGAAACCCACAACCGGTGACTCGGACAAGCAACTTAAAAGTCAGGAGAAGTTGCATGGGCAGGGAGCAAAGTCAAATGCTGGGATAAAGGCTACAGCGGATGTGGTACAATATAAGGATACATCTGAAGAGCGATACGCTTACAAAGAACTAATCTTATATCCAAATAAGTTTACTTACAAAGGCACCCGTTTTGAATATGGGCAAATCACAGGTGTCTATTTTCTGTCAGAGCAGCAAAAAACTTATTCTAATTATTCGACTTTGCCTTCATCCTCACAGTACAGTACCCTAAAAATAAGAATCAACCCCGATAAAGTTTTTACTCTACATGGGGGCACGTCTGGTAACCTTAACCTTTTGTTCCCTTCTTTTTTCAAGGATAAGGCCTTTGATGTCACCAAAGCCTACAAGATAGTCAACAAACGATCCTTCGATAGTAGGCTGCAAAATTATATGCGACCATTAAAAAATCATGGCTATCTCGTCTACGATGATACCGTTGAGGTCTATTCTGATGGTACGGTCAAAAAAGGCAATACAAAAGTCCGGTTAAAAGTGGCAAAACAAAAGGACTTGGTTAAAGTGGGGGTCAGCAAGCAGCTATTTGGCCTCTTAACTACTGAGAAAAAGGGGCCCTTCTTGCATCATTCGGAAGTTCCTATAGGTGGTTATAAATTTAACCCCTACGAAATTGTTCTATCAGAAAAGGGCTTCGGTATTTTTGATGAAAAAATTAGTTTCAAGTGTTATTGGGACACTGAGATAATTTTATTTATCATAAGTGAGCTGGCAAGTGGCCAATTATGAAAGAATGCTCCCGGTTCGTCCTGGTTAGTGGGATGCAATATTAAGAGAAGGAGGTATGTACCAATGAAAAAAACTATATTTGTAATTCTGGCTGGTTTCTTTTTGGTTATTCTTCCCTATGGTTTTTTGTCGGCAGATGAATATTCTGGCCTTACATCTTGCCAGCGACAAATGCTTATTTATGCAAAGCAACTCGGTTCAGATGAACTCATAGCAAAAGCTAAAGACCGAAATTTAACGTGCAGTCATCGGGAGGCGCTTATAAATGAGGAACGGATCAAGCGGGGGCTTGAGCCGATTCGTTTCAACTATTGATTTTAGGGGCTATCCTTTTCGCTTGGGTTGATAACCATGTTATTCATTAGATCAGGTTGGCGCGTTTATGTTTCGGCCAGAAGAGACATAGGAGGGGGCTGATATGGAGTATTATGAAATAGAGCACGAGAAGGATATTCAGGATTGGATTACACTCACTCGTGGATTTATGACGACATGGAAATATATGTTTAACATGAGGTATGGGAACGCCCAGAAACAAGCTAAAGCCTCGGAACTTAGAAATCAAGCATGGTTGGAAATGAAGGCAAATTCGAGCGACAAGCCTCGATAGCGGATAGGTGTGATAAAAAGACGGATTGCTATCATTACCTGCCCCGCCTAAAATCGGTTCAGTTTCTATATGTAAAAATCAACCCCTGGACCGGGCACACGTCTCCTTTATACGACAAGAAACTTGTATGGGCGTGTGATTATAGAGGGATGGCCTATGCTAAACTTGGCAACTACAAGCAGGCGATAGAGGATAAGAAAATAGCTGCAAGATTAGGTCTTGAAGAAGCACAGGACTTTTTAGAAAGGCGAGGGATTGATTGGTAGGTATAAGTTGAAGTTCAACGACTTACTGTTGCCGATCTGCGCCGCTGAGACGAGGAATCGACTGAGACTGAAGGGAGAGCAGATATGAAAACACCCGTATATGGTGGAGCGGCTAAGTATTGAGTACTGTGAACGCAGTATTAACCGCTCAGTCGATTTCAACCGTTTGACGTATGATGAAAATAATTGATACAGAGAATCTGATACCGGATCATAGCCATCTCGTCAGAATTATTGCTTCCCACCCTTTTGACACGACCCTCGTGCAGAAAATCCGACAGATAACCATTCGCCGTTCAGAGGTATGCGGCATTGCCAAGGAAAATATCGAGACTGACGAAATCACAGGGTGTGTAATACTGGGCGTCGGTCAGGACACATGTCGTAAAGTGGACTATGATTCTATACTTTACCACGAGTTTGGACATGTTGCCGACAGGATAAGTGCGACTTTCCAATATTCGGAAGAACAAAATCAGGCTCTGAACCCGTTAGAAAGCAAATGCGTTATGAAACTCTGGAATGTATATATTGATAGCCGACTGAATGCTGTCGGGCTGTATCGTCCGTCCGGTAAAACATGCATTGGCACACTGAATGGCAGCATTCAAACGTTTACTTCTTCGGGAGAAGGTATACTAGTGGCCCATATGTCTGAGCTTGAGCATGAAGGATTCTCATTCATACGAGCCAAGGAAATAGTGCAATGTATTTGGCTGAACCCTACAATCATTTGGACCTATCCTGAAATCATAACAGTAGTCAAAAATGAATTGTCAAGATGAGGAACGGGCATATGCCGTAAAGAAGAGCCACTCGGCCTGAAGTTATTTTTCTGAGAATACGAGCAATCATATATGGCTGATCATTCGAACCCATATGCGCAAAGAGACAACAAGCCTATACAACTTAGTTCCGCTGTGGCATTCATAGATATCCTCGGTTATAAGGATCGCGTTGAAGAAGCGGAGAAGGTTGGCAAAGGCCAATATCTTTTGGAAAACCTACACGAAGCACTAAGTCGTTCAAGTGGATTTATAAAGCCAGGCTTTATTCTCGATGATCATGCTATAAGAGCCTTTACTGATAATATCGTTTTGGGATACCCCATTCGAAAAGACGGTGAGATTGAACTGACTATGTTTTCTATTTACTTGAGCTCTTTTCAACTTTCTATGATTCTTTCTGGCTTTTTCATAAGGGGAGGAATTGCCATAGGCAACTTGTACATGGATGATACCGTTGTATATGGTAATGGTCTTATAGAGGCCTATAAAGCAGAAAGTTATTTGGCCCGAGATCCACGTATTGTTTTGAGTGTATCAGCAAAGGAAGCAGTCAATAAACATCTTGGATATTATGGGGGGCATGATTATGCACCGCAAGTTGATCAATATTCCAAGGATAGTGACGGCCAATATTTTCTCAACTACCTAAGGGCTGTATTCCATGAAGATTCTGGAGATCTTCGTGAAGATATTTTATTTAAACATAAGGAAATTACTGAAAGTATGCTGACTAAATGGAAAGAATCTCCCATCATATGGGCAAAATACGCTTGGGTTGCAAATTACCATAACTACTTCTGTTCGCAACATGATCAAATCGAAGATTCTTTTAAGATAAACATGGCAGATTTTAATTTGTTACCGACTAGGATCAATAAATAGAAAACATAAGCGGGTAACCGGGGGATTTTCTCCCCCAGTCCCCACACCACCCGGCATGCGGGTCCGCACCGGGCGGTTCACGGAATGAGGGCAAGTCTATTTTCTTGTCATATCGATGATTTCAAACAATATTCTGCACTTTTGTTAGCTCATATAGGTTGCGTACTCGTAGGTGCTTGTCAGTAGAGGATCACTTCAACAGATTATCAAATCAAAAGTACGCATGAACCCTAAATAAAAACCGGAGCAAACCATCTTTCAGGTCAACTCCGTTTCATGTGAAATGCAACGCTTTAAAATCGCCAGAGATACGAGTTTTCCCCCGGAACGAATTTACCCTGCTACAGAACTCCTTCCTCAGATACGTCAGGAAATTTAAAGCAGTAAGACCAAAATTGCCTTACTCGTAGGCCGCCGTTTTAGTCAGCTTAGATACCCGTCATTGTATCAACAGCCAGGGCGGTTTCGCTATTACCCAAAGAATGTGTCTCTGTCGTCGCCATTGTCCGTGGGTGCTGCTGTCTGTATTGGCGCTGGTTTATCTATGCCTATGCCTGTTGGATCATTACCGGCATCACGTGCCGCATGCCCGTTGCCTTTATTATCATATGATTCTATTGCGGCAGCAATATAGTTGCTCCGCCAATACCTCGGCAGAGAATGTAATATTTCTATTGCTTTTCGGTGTTTTTCTTTATGTAAGGAGATCCATATACGCTTGTATATCGGCGTTGGTTTATCTATGCCTGTTGGACCATTACCGGCATCA
>JBEKOL010000075.1:0-9737 GCA_049521775.1 Syntrophales bacterium | reverse complement strand
GAAATACATCTCTCTGGCTCCTGCCGATTCTACAGTTTCTCTGACAGCGCGTCTTTCCACCTGCGTAATGCCGGACGGTATGGAGACGATAATCCGCGGGCGGACCAATGCCCTGCGATTGTGAACGCGATGAATGAAATGCTTCAACATGGCTTCAGTAATGTCAAAGTCAGCAATGACACCTTCTCTCATAGGTCTAATTGCCACGATATTGCCGGGGGTTCGTCCCAGCATTTTTTTTGCTTCCAGGCCGACGGCGAGGACTTTTTTCGTACCCCGTGAATCCCTCGAAACGGCGACCACGGAAGGTTCATTTAGTACAATTCCTCTACCCTTCATATAGACCAGTGTGTTTGCTGTCCCTAGATCAATGGCAAGATCATTGGAAAATTTTCCTAAAATATAATCAAACAGCAAGACCCTTCCTCCTTCATTATCGTATCGGTGATAATATCTGCAACCCTACCGCAAGATATCCCGTATACAGCATTTCGCTTTCCTAATCAACGACTTTTTAAAAATGTATTGCATTTTACGGACGGCTGTAATACAGATTCGCGTCTAATATCACAGATAAGGAAATAAGCCATGCTCGAACTTATGCGAAAACATGCCAAAAACTGGCTCGTTAAAATTTTACTCGGAATGGTTATTGTTGTCTTTATCTTCTATTTCGGCTCCACACGCTGGAGGGAAAAGGCGGAAGCCATCGCCATCATTGACGGCAGGGTCATCCCTTACGTGGAATTTCATAAGAAGTATCAAAATCTTGTCGATGCCTACAGAGAACAATACAAAGGGGCGCTTACGGATGATATTTTAAAAGGCCTGAATCTTAAACAGCAGGCGTATGACAGTATCATCAACCAAGCCGTTATCATTCAAAAGGCTAAGGACTTGGGCGTAGAGGTTTCGGAGGAAGAAATTAAGGGATCTATCCTTTCCACTCCTGCTTTTCAAAGGGACGGCGTTTTTGATGAAAGGATCTATAATCAGCTCCTGCACCAGAACAAGATGACGCCTGCCGATTTTGAAGATAGTCAAAGAATATTGATAACAACGGTAAAACTGGAAGATCTCATCCAGAGCGCAGTCAAGGTTTCAAATAAAGAAGTATTTGATCTTTACCGGCTTCAGAATGAAAAAATTAACGTGCAATATCTCAGCCTTTCGGCAAAAAGTTATAGGCAGAAGATCAGCCCTCGCCGTGCCGATCTGGAGACGTATTTGAAGGAACATGAGAATGCGTTCAGTATTCCGGATGAGATTCAGATCAAATATATCTCATTTCCGGGTCGTAACTTTATGTCCACCGTGACGGTATCTGATGCGGAAGCAACTGACTACTATAACCGCAACAAAGATAAATTTATAAAAAAGGGAGGCACGGCCGCTCCGTTTGCAGAAGTCAAAAGTAGAATCGTTGATGAATTGAAGCAAGGCCATGCCATGCGTATTGCCGCCCTGGAAGCCAAGAAGGCCCACGATGAGATTTACCAGAAAGAAAACTTCGACGAATTCGCTGGGAAAAATGGATTAAGGGTCAACAATACAAATTTTTTCAGTGCGAAAAATCCCCCCCAGGAATTCAGGCAGGCTCATGACTTTGCCAAAGTAGTCTTCGGCCTTCAAAAAGATGAGATAAGCCCTGCAGTCTCGGATGATAAAGCATATTATGTTCTCAAACTCATTGCCAGAAGACCTGCCCATGTCCCCGCCTTCAATGAAATCGAGAAGGAGGTCGAGAGGCAGTATGTGGAAGAAGCGTCTGCCAGCACATGCAAGAGGGACGCGCTGGAGATCCTTGACCGCCTTAAGAAGGGAGAGCCGCTCACAAAGATCTCCCAGGAAAAAGGCTTGAAGGTTGAAGAAACGGGGCTATTTATGCCAGGTTCCGCCGTGCCGAAACTAGGCTTCTCCCGGGATATGAGTAATGCCCTCTTTCAGCTTTCTGAAAAGCACCCTTATCCGGACACTGTCTATGACATCAACGGAAACGTTGTAATAGTGAAGTTCAAGGAAAGAGGGAAGCTTGGTCTCAGTGATTTCGAAGCGAAGAAGGCAGCCATAGAGACTCTGCTCCTCAGGATGAAAAAACGCGAAGTCACGGTCTCGTGGATAATGAAAAACAGGGAAGCCATGATCAAAGAGGGGCGATTGAAATTTACGAAAGACATCAAAGATATTTAGACCAACCGGGGAATTCAGGCGTCGAAAGCATCGTGCGCTCATTATGGAAATGACCATCGATAAAGCCTGGACAGATGTAATGTCCCCTTGCGTCAAGACATTTTCCTCCTTCGTATGAACCAGTTCCAGCTGCAACGCCATCGCAGATCGCCACATCTGTTTCGATGACCTCGCAAGTAAATACATTGATTGCCCTGCCGCCTTTCCATACCAGATCAGGTGCAATTTCTCCGCGTGCCGCCCGGATACGATTTCTCAACACAACGTCTATGCGTGGCCTCTTTGTCATTTCATGTCCGCCCGATACTCCATATAGAAGCGGTAAAATGCAGCGATAACCAGCGCATGAGAAATTGCCCCCTCCCGGATCAGGCGGGGGATTTCTGGAAGCGGCTGTAGGACCACTTCGATGTCCTCCCGTTCATCCTGAATCAATTGTCCCACGGGAAAAACATTTTCGGCAAGGAAAGTATAGCAGAGATTGTTCTGAATGGCAGGGTTCGGATGTACGATCCCAAGAGGAATCAGTGTTTCTTCCCGGTAACCCGTTTCTTCCCGCAGTTCGCGCCGCGCCGCTTCCTCAGGTGAGTCGGACGCTTCCATGAGTCCGCCGGGAATCTCCATGGTCATATCCCGAATGCCGAAGCGGTACTGTCGGATCAACACGACCTCCTTCGTGGGCGTCACGGGAATGATATTTACCCAGGATGGTGACTCCAGAACATAAAAATCGTGCGTTTCGCTAGTGCGCGGAGAACGAGCGCGATCACGTCGCAGGCTGAAGACTCGGTATGATTTGTCAACATGGCTTGAAATAATTGTCCACGGCTTGAGAAGCATAAGAAACCTCGAAAGTTTTGGTTTGCATTACAGGGGATCGTTTTGGACGTGTTACATCTTTCTAAATAATAGATCGTTTCATCTCATGCAGGGATTGTTCCCTTAGGTCCATATGCCACGGGCCTTTAAATAAGAAATGGTTATCAGATCGCGGTTGTATAACACGATGCCGTGCTAAAATGAAGAAAAACAATTATAGAAAACTCGGCATAGAATATCTTTGCAAACTGCATTTATCAATGCTAACTTTGAAACCAAATAAATTCTCTTATTAACGACCTCAAGGAGACGAAGATGAGCCTCATAAAAGTAATATTTACGGATGACATCGGAGATATCAATTCAGAATTTAGAAAGAGCATCGATGAGATGTTCTCGCTTGTCAATTCAACTTTTACGGTTTTTCAAAACGTCTGGCGGCCCCAGGTGGATATATATGAGTCTCCCGATGAGATTATGATAGTGACGGATATTGCCGGTGTGAGGACCGAGGATCTGTATGTGGAGGTTCATCGCAGGGTACTGAGAATCCATGGGAAGAGAGTAACGCCGGCAGGGAGAAACACGAGGTATCGCCTTGCCGAAATACCGTACGGTTATTTTGAAAGAAACCTTTCCCTGCCGCTGCCTATTGATACCGAATCAATCACAGCGACTTACGCGGACGGGCTTCTTCAAATACGCATGGCAAAGCTGCCTCTGAATAGAGTTCGCAAAATAGCTATTCAGGGTGACTGATACTACAGAAAACAACTAGAGCTACGCCGCTAATGCAGGAAATCATTCTTGGAGGTTCCCATGGCAGAAGAAAAATCAACTGACGAATTAAAAGTACTTAAGATACCGGACATTTTACCTCTCGTACCGTTATTTAATGTTGTAGTATTTCCGAATATGGTGTTCCCGCTGGAGGTATTTGGTGAGCAGACTATGACGCTCGTAGATGAGGCGATGGCTGCAGACCGCATCGTGGGCCTCGTCATGTCCAGGAAATCACCGGCGGAGATTAAGAATCAACCCGAGGATCTTTATGGCATAGGGACAAGTGTTGTGATCGTGAAGATGGCAAAAACGGGAGAGAATGGGGCGACCCTTCTTGTACAGGGCGTCAGCAGATTCAAGATCGTGGAATTTGTGGACGGCCGGCCTTACATGCGGGCCACGGTGGAAGTCGTTGAAGATGAGGTCGAAAAGGATATCGAGATAGAGGCGCTCATGGCAAATCTCAACGGGTTGTTTGACAGGATGGTCAAATTGTCGCCTGTTCTGCCTCAGGAGTTTGGTGCCATGGCCAAGGCGATCACATCGCCAAGCGTACTTGCTGACGTGATTGCATCGATCATAAATTCCGTGCCTGCCGAAAAGCAGAAGATTCTGGAAATACTCGATGTGAAAGAGCGCCTGAAGGAGGTTACCAGGCTCATAAGTCACCAGTTGGAAGTTCTGGAACTGGGCAACAAAATACAGTCTCAGGTAAAGGATGACATTGACAAGAGTCAGCGGGAATACTACCTCCGTCAGCAGCTCAAGGCGATAAAGCAGGAATTGGGCGAGACGGATGAAACAAATATTGAAATAGCAGAATACCGTGCCAAGATTGAGAAAAAAAATCTTCCCGGAGAAGCAAAGAAAGAGGCCGAGCGGGAGCTTGAAAGACTCTCCCGGATGCATCCATCTTCAGCGGAATATACAGTGGCATTAACGTATCTGGACTGGATAACCGCCCTTCCCTGGAATGAAAGCACGGAGGATAACCTTGACATCAAGAAGGCCAGAAAAATTCTGGATGATGATCATTTCGCCCTGGATAAGGCCAAGAAGCGCATCATAGAGTATCTTGCCGTGCGCAAACTCAAGCCTGATTCGAAAGGGCCTATCCTGTGTTTTGTAGGCCCTCCCGGCACAGGCAAGACATCACTCGCACTTTCCATAGCACACGCCCTGGGCCGCAAATTTGTTCGTATTGCCCTGGGGGGGGTGCGTGACGAAGCGGAAATCCGAGGACATCGCAGGACGTACGTGGGAGCGCTTCCCGGCCGGATTATCCAGGGTATAAGACGGGCCGAATCAAATAACCCCGTATTCGTACTCGACGAAATAGACAAGGTTGGCAGTGATTTTCGGGGAGATCCGTCGTCGGCTCTGCTCGAAGTGCTCGATCCGGAGCAGAATTATTCCTTCATGGATCACTACCTGGACGTGCCATTCGATCTTTCTCATGTCATATTCATAACCACTGCGAATATACTCGATACGATTCCTCCTCCGCTGCGTGACAGGATGGAGGTTATCGAACTTCCCGGATATACGCTGGACGAGAAGGTAAAGATTGCCGAGCGCTATCTTATTCCGAGGCAGACGGCGGCCAATGGGCTTAACCAGCAGCAGATCAGCTTCACAAAGAGTGCCATAACCCTCATTATATCAGGATATACGCGGGAGGCCGGACTGAGGAATCTTGAAAGGGAGATCGGTACGATATGCCGGGGAGTAGCGAGCACGGTGGCTGGAGGTGAACTAAAAAAGGCATCCATTACCGTTAAGGATTTGCACAGGTATCTGGGACCCATACGCATCATGTCTGAAGTCAGTGCGAGGACATCCAAACCCGGCGTAGCGACAGGCCTTGCATGGACGCCGACAGGCGGCGATATTCTTTTTGTTGAAGCAACGGCCATGAAAGGAAAAAAAGGTCTGACATTGACCGGTCAGCTCGGAGAAGTCATGAAGGAGTCAGCCACGGCCGCCTTGAGTTTCATTCGCGCCAACGCAGGCGATCTCGGTATATCAGTAGATTTCTTTGAAGAGAATGACATTCATATTCATGTGCCTGCCGGAGCAATTCCGAAGGATGGCCCGTCAGCAGGCGTTACCATGCTTACAGCACTGACCTCGCTCTTAACTGGGAGGACGGTTAAGAAAGACCTTGCCATGACTGGGGAGATTACCTTGCGCGGACTGGTGCTTCCCGTCGGCGGCATTAAAGAAAAGGTGTTAGCTGCCCACCGTGCCGGCATCAAAACAATAATCCTGCCCAAATGGAACAAAAAGGATCTGGTGGACATCCCCCAGAAGGTCCAGAAGGACATACAACTTCACTTCGTAGATGATATGCTTGAAGTCTTGAAGATTGCCCTTGAGAAATGACGTTGGGTTGCCAACGATTCTGACAATTCATCATTGCTTTTCTATCAGATATAGATGGGATATGCCCCCGAAGATGGATCTTGACCGGACGACCCGAAAACCTTGCCCTTTCATCATGTCCTCCAATACCTCAGGGACGGGGAAACCCGTCACTGAATCCCGCAGATACCGGTAGGCATCATAGTCGCCGGAAATGAGACCGCCGATTATTGGCACTACATATGTCAGGTAAGCCCCGTATATCCATCTGAAAAGTGAGCTTTCCGGCATGGAAAACTCTAGCACGGAGAAGCGGCCGCGGATACTCAATACCCGGTGTATCTCCGCGAGGAAAGCATCCAGATTATTCATATTCCTGATCCCGAAAGCCACCATGGCCGAGTTAAATGTCTCATCCCGGAAGGGCATGGAAAGGGCGTCACCCTGCACCACGAAGTACCGTGCAAGAATGTCCTGCTGTTCGGCCTTTCCAAGGGCACGCAAGAGCATTTGCCTGGAGAGGTCGATGCCTACCACCTTTCCGCCGCAATGAGCGGCAGCAATGGCGAGGTCACCGGTGCCTGTGGCTATGTCGAGAACTGTATCACCAGCATGGATATCCAGGAGATTTATCGCTGCCCTTCTCCAGGTTTTATCGAGCGATGATGACAGGATCATGTTGAGCAGGTCGTAGGTGGGCGCAATTTTATCGAACATTGTCCCTATGATTGACGGCCTTTTATCCATCAATTCTCCAATCCAGGATAATTACGGTTTTCGCTATTTTTTCTTCTCATGGCCCGTATCCTACTTGTCATTTCTCCTTTCTATACAAATTTAATTTGCAAAGTTGCAACAGAAAAATCCCTGCAGTCTTCAGTGGGGCTACTCCGGCGGTTTATCAAGATTCAATATCGGATTCTTGTGAGTACAGCAGGCTGCAAGCAACAAACATATAATGGCACAACTCGTGGAAGCTGTCTTGGACATGATTGCGGGTCTCTTAGAGCTTTGCAATCAAGAGGTCAAAATGGTTATAGGCAGGAAACGTCGTCGGCTACTTCGCTTTCATTTCGAATTGCTCAGCCAGCAGATTATTAAGGGAGTCGCAGTTCCAGCAAATTATCCGGCCATTCCGGTCGATCAAAGCCTCGACGGGCACGCCAACGATGCCATAACTCCGGTAGACCTTTCCATCTTCATCCAGAAGAGTGGGAAAGGGGAGGCTGTATTTCCTTGAAAAAGCCGCTGCCTTTTCCTTCGATTCCATAACATTGATAACCAGAAGCACCAGGCCCTTTGCGCTGTAGAGAGAATAGATCTCCTTCAGTTGGGGAATTGTGCCTCGGCACTCGCGGCACCACGTTGCCATGAAATATAATACAATAGTCTTTCCTTTATAGTCGCTCAATCTCACATTCCGTCCGTCCAAATCTCTTAAGGTAAAATCTAAGGCACTATCATCCTGGTCTGCTCTGGCGCTTCCTTGTTCTTGTGCAATATAAGGGACGGAGAAGAATATGACAACACTGCACACCAAGATGAAAATGTTGAGCCAGCGTAGGGATGTTTTCATAAAGGGCCTTTCTTAAAATCATAATTGCTGAGACTCTCGACCATATTTTCTACAAAAACAGTAAAAGGAGAGCAATTGTCTGTCAAGAACAAAAGAATGCCGGAGGCGCGCGTGATATGATTGCCTTCGTTGTCCTTCAAATATCTCTTATAGTATTGTCATCACCATGTAAGTACAAGCTTCTTGTGCCTCCCAGTTCTTTTGGCTGAACTTTCTCTTGAAGTTCTTATACGGAAAGACTCATGTTTTTCTTATGCACCCTTGACATCACCAAAAGAGACTCCGTACCGTATTTCTCATCGGCACTTCTGAAGTTATTATTTTTTTTGACACATTTGACCAATTCTACTATATTTGACGCGCTATGAGAATCTTATCAAGTAGTGAAGGTGAAGGATGCAGATAATGTCGTCGGTTCCTGTTGCTTGACATTCCCTTAGCACCGAAATTATAGGATTACCGCTTTCTTATGAAGATGTGAGGATCAGAGGCAGGAAAGAATGTTGAAGCGTTTAGTCAGGGGATCATCCGGAAAAGAACAGTACAAGATTGCGTGGAAAGACGATCCATTTAGTGGACAGGGAACATTTACGTGGCCGGACGGAAGCCAATATACGGGAGAATGGACGGATGGCCTCCCGCACGGAATGGGAACGTACGTGTGGTCCGACGGCAGCAGATATGAAGGCGAATGGCAGAAGGGCCTGCCACACGGAAACGGAGAATACACATATTCCGACGGGGCAAAATATGAAGGCAAGTGGAAGGGTGGCAGCCAAACGGACGGGAAAGCCCGATTAGCGCAAGAGGTCCAGGCAAAAGCGGAAGCGGAAGAGACAGCCAGGGCGGAGAAGAAGGCGGAGGCACAAGTTCAAGAAGAAGCCCGGTTGGCAGCGGACTTGAAGGCAAGAGGGAAGGCAGAAGCAAGGCTTAGAGAAGAAGCGGAGGCCGCAAAGAAGGCGGCGGCCGAGGCGAAGGCAAGGGCGGAAGCAGAAGTTGAGGCGCGAGTTCAAGTGGAGGCACGGCTGGCAGCAGAGCTCCGGGCAAGAGAAGAAGCAGAAGCGAAGTTGAAAGAGGAAACCGGGGCAGGGAAGAAGGCAGTAGAAGAGGCAAGGGCAAGGGCGGAGGCGGAGGCAAGGGCGGAGGCGGAAGCGAAGGCCCGGGCCCACGTGGAGGCCCTACTGGCGGCCGAGTTAAAGGCGAGAGAAGAGACGGAAGCAAAGTTCCGAGAAGTAGCGAATGCGGGAAAGAAGGCAGCAGAGGAAGCAAAGGCGAGGGCGGAGGCGGAAGCGAGAGCACGAGAGGAAGTGGAGGCCCGGCTGGCGCAAGAAACAAGGGCGAGAGAAGGAGCCGAAGAGAAGTTCCGAGGAGTAGCGGAGGCAGGGAAAAAAGCAGCGGAGGAGGCAAAGGCCAGGGCGGAGGCGGAGGCAAAGTCGCGAGCCCACGTGGAGGCCCGGCTGGCGGCCGAGGTAAGGGCAAGAGAAGAAGCCGAGAAGGCAGCAAGGGCGGAAGCGGAGGCCGGTAAGAGGGCAGCTGAGGAAGCGAAAGCCCGAGCGGAGGCGGAGGCAAAGTCGCGGGCGCACATGGAAGAGCAGTTAGCGGCCGAGATCCGGGCGAGAGAAGCAGCCGAAGAGAAGTTCCGAGGAGTGGCGGAGGCAGAGAAGAGGGCGGCAGAGGAGGCAAGAGCGAGGGCGGAGGCGGAGGCAAAGTCGCGAGCCCACGTGGAGGCCCGGCTGGCGGCCGAGGTAAGGGCAAGAGAAGAAGCCGAGAAGGTAGCAAGGGGGGAAGCGGAGGCCGGGAAGAGGGCAGCGGAGGAAGCAAAGGCCAGGGCGGAAGCGGAGGCAAAGGCAAGGGCGCATGTGGAAGCGCAGCTGGCGGCCTCGCTTCGGGCGAGGGAAGCAGCGGAAGCGAAGTTTACGGAGGCAACGGGGGCCGGGAGGAAGGCAGAAGAGGAAGCAATAGCCAGGGCGGAAGCGGAAGCGAAGGCTAGAGCCGAACTGGAAAA
>JBEKOL010000074.1:0-10587 GCA_049521775.1 Syntrophales bacterium | reverse complement strand
GCTTGAACTGCCACCCCTCGGGGGATGCACCGCTGATTCGGGACGACTCGCAGCCCCACATGTTCAACGTCAAGCGCGGCCCCGGAGGCAAAGGCGTCGGAGGGATGAACTGCACGTTGTGCCACCGGGATACAAATCAGCCTGGTGGGCCTCCCGGTGTGGCTAATTGGCACATGCCGCCGGAGAATATGCCCATGATCTTCCAAGGCCGCACTCCCGGGGAACTTTGCCGCCAGTTGAAAGACCAGAAGCAAAACGGTGGCAGGACGGGGGGACAGATCATCGATCATATCGACAAGGACCCGCTGGTCCTGTGGGGCTGGAATCCCGGCAACGGACGGGCGGTTCCAAACATGAGCCATAGGGAGTTTTCGGCGAAGATGCACGAGTGGGTGAAAAAGGGAGCTGCCTGCCCAGAATAAGGGAAGAAGTTAAAAAAAGTTGAGAAGCAAAGAAGGTCGGAGCAAAAAAGCAGGCGGAATACACTCCGCTTGAATGCAAACCGGAATTACCATGGGAGGGGGGGCAGGGTCGAAAATGGCCCTGCTTTTTTTATTGAATCTTTCAACCTGTGATCTTCACTCGTCAGGCTATAATATTCTAAGGACAAGGTGAAGCCAACAAAAAGGTTTGCCTTGGTAAGTCCAAGAGAAAAACACATGTTCCTTCCTCTTCTAAGGAAGAGAGTCAAGCATCCGGAGATATTGAAAAGCATACGACCTTTCACTCCGAAATGAATGACGGTCACCTCTAGGAAAATTCTTATCAAACCTGCATAATATCTCGATTGACGTGGCAATCAAACTGCACTAAGCTGAACGCGATTTAGAATCTCTGACACAATTAAAATAATGAGACAGTATGGCCTCTAAGACCAAAGACGCTTTTGAAAGAGAATTACGCCTGCTCGTTTGGGAGCTTCGCGACAATCCCTATCGGCGGTTTCTGGTAGCCTTCCTGGTGATTTGGGCGATCCCTTTCCTGACAATCGTCTATCTGGTCATGCATGGCACCGAGGACCCGTCTCAGCTGTCTCTCGGCTCGACATGGCTGATCCTTTTGTTATTGTTCGTGAGCTCGGTCGGTGGCGGTCTCCTTGCGCTAAGGATGCTGAATAATATTCTTGACAAACTCGTCGCCTACTTTATCCGCGCCAAGCGTCAGGATGAGCTCAAGTCCCGTTTTGTCGCAACGATTTCTCACGAGCTCAAAAGCCCACTGATGGTCCTCCAGACGAATTTCTCCAATCTGTCGGCCGGTTTTGCTGGCCAGATTACTGAAAACCAGCAGGCCATTGTTGAGACCTGCCAGAGCGTGATCGACAGGATGGATCAGCTGATCGTTGGCGTTCTGGAATTGTACAAGATTGAAGCCGGGATGATCACTTTGAACCTCACTGATTGCGATGCGGCACACCTTCTGCACGCCCAGCAGTCTGAAATGAGCAGCCTGTTCGCGCAAAAGGGAATCGAGGTTATTTCCAAAATCCCCCAAAGCGCCTTTCCGGTCCGGTGGGACGGCCCCAAGATGAGTATCGTCTTCAACAATCTCCTGTCGAACGCCCTGAAACACACGCCAGGAAAAGGCACTGTCTCCACCGAGCTTGAGGTGCTCGACGATTTCCTGAAATTTGAGATCCAAAATACCGGGGAGCAGATCCCCAAGGAGCATCTGGAGACGATCTTCGCCCGCTTTGAGAAATTGCATCCCGAGATGGAGGGATATGGACTGGGCTTAGCGATCTCACGTGACATTATTGAAGCGCACGGCGGCCGGATCTGGGCGGAAAGCCGTCCGCTGAAAAACTGTTTCATTATCTATGTACCCAAGGAGGCTGGGAAAACTAATGGCTAATTCCGAAAAAAATATCCTCATCGTCGAGGATAACCGGGACCAGGCGCAAGCGCTGGCTATGCACGCCAAAGGTATGGGGTATCTGCCGAAGATTGCGTATGATACGATCACAGCCCTCATGATGCTGCAACAGTTTAAGATCGATCTAGTAATCCTCGACCTTGGGCTCCCAGGCGGCGGCGGTCTCGTCATGCTGGAAAATATGAAAAAGTCGTTTAAGACATACGATATCCCGGTCGTCGTTCTTACCGCCAAGATTGAAGCGGCGTCAGAGCAAAAGGCGCGGGAGAAGGGCGCCTCTGAATACTTTATTAAACCCTGTTCGATGGAAAAACTCTTCGGCGCCATTGATGCTATTCTCCAGCCGCCGGCGAAGAAATAACTGTTCCACTTAAGAAGTTTCAGGATTGGATTGGGTAATTATCGCTCCCCTGGCACTCATGGCTTCGGTGACCTGGATTCTGGGGGTGTTGCGTTCGTTGATCAAGCATTTCAAACGCAAATCATTAAACATTTTATTCGCAATGCTTGTTTCTTTGTAGGTGAATCCAACAAAAAGGTTTATCTTAGCAAGTCTAAAAGAAAAACACACACTCCTTCTGTACTCAATGACCAAATGGGTTTTCGATCATGCAACACTTCAAACGGTAATCTGTGGTTGATTCCATTGACAAACAATATAAATCTTAGTATACGCTCAAAAAAAGAAGATCTTATCAATTTATCAATTATGTATGCAGGGACTACGGAAAGCTACCTGCATTAAAGGAGTTAATGATAAAGTTCAAAAATATGATTACTGCAACTGTCGTCTTATCCTTGTTTTTTCTGTTTACCGTCACAGGCTTCTGTGCGGAAGACGGAAAAGTAACCATGGAACAATGGCTTAAGATAATTAACTCCGGGGATGCAAAAAAATCTACCTCGCCAAAAGCAACAGAAACTAATAATAATGATATTGATTCAACAACGCCTTCCACCACCGAGGGTATTGCCGTAACTGTGTACTGGCATATGGCGGACGATGCCGACGTTTATCTCAACGGAAAACCGCTTAGGCATTATGAGCCCTCATTCAAGACACGCGGCGACGAGGCTCCGCAACCCGCTTTCTCGGCATCGGCCGTACTCAATAACGGGGACGTATTCACGGTAGGGAGTCGTCGAGGAGGAAGCTTCGGTTTCATGCTCATTGCAGTCGACTCGTCCGGCCGAGTTGTCTTCAAGACCGATCAGCAGTCCTGGAAAGTCTATGAACCGGGTGACCGTGCCGATTGGTACAACCCGCAAGTAGCCATGTCTTCCCCAACCCAGCCAGTCACAGTTCAACCTGACCCATGGTATCCGCAGAAGGAACTGAATAAGAAGTTTGGCGACATCGCTTTATCTATCTGGGGAGCACCGTCGGAGAGATTCTCCCACCTGACTGCAACCGTCTCCTTGCTGGAGAAAAAGAAAGCCCCGGAGGGGAAACGTCCTTCCGTATCCACGGCCAACGAAATTAAAAGGGATGGCCGTTTTATAGCCTATGGCGACGGAACGGTTCTGGATACCAAGACAAACCTGATGTGGGCGGCGCGGGACAACGGTTCTAGTATTAACTGGCAGAGCGCCAAGTCCTACTGCGAGAATTATCATGGGGGCGGTTATACGGACTGGCGAATGCCGACGCAGGATGAATTGGCGGGGTTGTATGATACGACTAAAACTTATAAGGCTGACTGTAATTGGGATCTCCATTTAACCGAATTGATTCATCTTACGTGTACTTATCCTTTGGCTTCCGAAACACGCGGTTCCGAAGCCGCCGGCTTGCATTTCGACAATGGCCTCCGGTCCTGGTATCCCCAGTCGAGCGGCGACTGGTACTACCGGGCACTCCCGGTGCGTTCTGCCAAATAGGTTATTGGGTCATTTGTTTTTTGGGGTGCAGGGCCGATCGTTGTGCCTTTCTTTTGTTAATCTGCAATTTAGTTAATGAGGGTTCACTGTTTGTTAGTAGGTGGAGACAATAACTGGAGCATTTCATTTTTTCATTGCTCGCTCCTGCGCATTACCGAATGTAAACATGATATTTAGTGGCAGCTTATTCCCATCACATGCAGCTCACGGCTACCTTCCTGAACTCAATAACGTAGAGTTGACAAGAATTATCCAAGCTTTCTCGTGGCAATAACGAAGTGATCGGAAAGCTAATGCTCAAGATTTAATCCCGAGAATGAGTACGGCATAAATATTCAACGGTTTTTTTGCTTGACGGCTTTTGCCCGCCTTGTTACAAAAAACAGAATCGTCTGCAAGAGTGCCTCCTGATCGTCGGGACTCTTACTGAATCCGTAATACGGTTTAAAAAACTGTAAGATACTAAAATATCGCAATATTTATGGGTTTTGCTCAAGGGAGGTTACGTCCATGAGTATCTGCAAGAAGACGTCGATGGTCCTTTTCACCGCAGTTATAATGGCCTGCTTCGGCTGTATACAGTGCAGTGGCGACAATGGGACGGCAGTTCCGGGGAACAATGTCCCTCAGTCGCTTGTGCAGATGGCCGAGGTCCTTTCCCTAAACCTCGAAAGAGACGGTTTTGAAACTACGCGTGGTTATTTTTATCAGTTCACGGTCACGGACTGTCAATACCCGATCGCCATCATGGGCAACTGTTTCGCCAATAACCCGGTTGCCCCATACATCAATTATGCAGTCCCGGCCTGGCCGGAGGAGTTCGTGGACCCGACCCTGGTTAACTTATTCGGCCCGACGCCGCCGGGTTATAATAGTATTTTTCGGTTTGATCCTCGCGAGGCCGTCATCATACTCGCCCAACTCCCGCCGCCTGCGGCCTATTTCGGAATGCAGACCTATCAGTTTACGCGCGAGGGGACCATCAACACCTCGGATCCGATTTACCTCTGGCTTGGACTTATAAGCCCGCTGATACAGAAAATGTTTTTCGATTATGCACCTGATCCCAGCCGACTCCGCATTCTTGCAAGCATCGGAAATGCAAACAACAACGTAGTCGTGGAGCGTCAGTCGGGCGCGTCGTTCGGGCAGGAGCGCTACTTCATCACCACCCCGGATCAGTTCATGGCCAGAACCATGACACAGTATTTGCACGACGCAGGGGTTACGGACACGAGCCAGATATTCGTTGAACCAGTGTCTTCTGCAATGACAACTGGGCTGGGGAAATCGGCCTATGATTTTCTTTTTCTCATGCGCTTCGCAATGCCGCAGAACAAAACGGACGCCGACACATGGAGAACCAATTTGCCCATGATCGTCCTGCGCGTACGCGACAAAAATACATCCCGTGCTCCCGAGCCCTATCCGGGACCTGCCCTTGACACTAGGGATGCAGTCGACGAGGCATACCTCCAGACCGACCTGAATAACCTCTCGATCGCCCTTAAGAACCATTGGAAGCAGCCAGCCGCGACTCAACTTATGACCTTTGACGGCCAATCGACCATCGACTTGGTAGGTCCGGACTGCGAGGTCCGGGGAATGAACTGTCAGGCAGATGCGCAGGACACCACCTACATCGGAAGTACTCAAGGGGGCTTGGACAACCAGGAAGTCTACTCCGTTATGGGGACCATGGCGACCCTTACCGGAAATGCTACCTATGTCAACGTCTCGCTTTATGAAGCGGCCTGGCTTTATGGAGTAGAAAGCATTGACAATACCCAGATCGAAGGCAGCGCCGCCAAATTCTGCGCAAGCGCCGATTGCACAGGCATAAACAATATTGACAAATTCTACCTACTTTATCTGACCCGGGATTGCCAGAGCTTGGGACTCACCAACTGCTTCTCAATTGGCCCGGAGAAGATTCCGCCGGGAAAGCAATTCAAAATCATCCAGCGAACATACATCAAACCCGGGACCGAAAGAGGGCCAGACTCCATTAAACTGGCCTTGCCCCTGATGTTCCAGCTTGACGGCAGTAAAATGAAATAGGAGAGTAAACAGAAAACAAAGGCCAGACCTTCGCCCCCCGCTTCCGACAGCGGCTCATGCCGGGCATTACTCTCTTTTGGTCCGTAATATTCAGTCTTGAGGAATAAATCCTACCGAGCAGTTGTAGGTGTTGCCAATAACCGATTTCTTTAATATTTTCATTCATTGCTCTTGCACAGTACCAGTTGAAAGCTGCTACGGATGCGCATTTCATCAAAATATTGACTTCAATAAATAACGGATCAAATCTTGGTCAAACAAGATTCATTTTCATATAATCGATGTCATATCTTGCTTTTCTTCTTCCCATTAGCCGCCTCACAACTATACAGCTATCAAAATTTTTAAGATGGGAAATCCTCTCTGATAAAAATGAGAGGTTGTCATTTGCAACCAGTGGGTTGGGGTCAATCTTCTTTTGGTCATGTCTCTATTTACGGTTCAAGTGTCGCAGGTTAAGTTTCTATGAAATTGATATTGTGTTCGAGGGTGATTTTTCTTGATTGGCGCCATCAGAAAACCGAAATTATAGACAAAAAAGTTTTGCTGAGCGTCCCGCTCGGGGAGCCATAAGCAAAAGAGGTCCAATCCTTTGGGATTGGACCTCTTTTGCTTTGGTGTTGTTTTAGTATCTTTAAACCGAAAGCCACAGAATCGGCTTCGGCATCACGTTCTTAGAAACGCCAGTTGACAATTACCATTCCTGGTGCCAGTCCGCTGGGGAAGTCGGACCATTTATTATCGGAAATAATATTGATCACTCCGATTTGAACCCCGCCTGATGCCTTGTCGGCATAATTGAAAGCGCCCAACTGAAGGCCCGAAAGCTTGCCTGCGTAGTTCACGACACCCGTCTGAAGGCCTTTCATGTCCCCTTTTGTGACGTTGGCGATGCCGAGACCCCATCCTGCGTAATTCTCTTTCGCGTAATTGAACAGCGACCACTGCACACCACTATAGCTCTCTGCATAGTTGACAAGACCCAAGCTGAATCCGGTACTATCCTTCGAAGATCCGTTGACGATTCCCAGGGCAAACGCATCCTGCGGGTTTTCACTCCATATGCCGAGCGTGAAGCCTTTAATCCTTGTCTCTTCGCTGAAAATGGCAATACCGGGAGTGAGACTGAGTTGTACCGCTTTCCAATCTTCAGCCATTGCCTGCCCAGTAGTAACCATGATCATTATGAGACAGAAAAGTATGAGCAACTTTTTCATCGCTAATCTCCTTTCACGAGATTTATTAAGCGGCAGTGTACACAGGGCAGTTGCGTGTGTCAATGAAAATGATCAAAAAGATAAAACAGGGCGTGCTCCGGTTTTTGAAAGCCGGCATGTAAGTATTGAGTCAACAAAGGATATCATAAAGTTTGGTCATCGCTTTAAGGCTCTTCTCGATTCATATACAACTGTTGATACAAAGTTCTCGCAGTTGCATGTCCCGGGGAGCCACACAAAATAAAGAGGTTAGCTAATGAACAGTTAACCCCTTTTCAGTTTACAATCTATTTTATCCCCACCCTCCCCTACCTTTTTTTATCTTGAAAAACAAAAAATTCGTCGATTCATGGATGTTAAGTGATGTCAAAAAGCAAAATATTCCTTCCTTTTCTCAATGAGAATTGCATGCACGGTAAGGTCCAAACTTTAAAATTCAAGTCGCCAGTTCCAATAACGGGATTAGTTCATTGATAACGGGTAGAAACATGCAAGGGTACGACAGTTCATTTTCTGTTCATATGGAATCCGGCTTTCTTCCTTGAAACAGAGCATCCAGTGATTTAGGCAGGCATCCATACTTTCAACTGGTAATACTTAATATTCGGTTATTATTTCATTGACACACAAAACCACTTGTCTTGTCTCCGACCGTCATAAAGCAACGCTTTATCAATATTTAGCCGACCGTTTCACAAATTTTTGTTTCGCCTCAGGCGAAGGCTTCCACCATCTCCATGGAGACACTAAAAATTGACAATCTCTCTAAAATGTGGTTGATTTAACCATCAACCTATGTGGCATAGGGGTCGGATAAAGGAGGTGACAAAATGAAAAAGTTACTTTTTGGAACAATCCTTTTGGCGTTGGTAAGTGTCTTTCCTATCATGACTATGGCAGGTGTAGCTGCAAGTGTTGGAATTTCTATACCACTACCACCACTTATCACATTCGAAGCACCGCCGAATGTAGTCGTATTGCCAGACACCACTGGTGTTTACGTTGCTCCCAGTATAAGCGTAGACCTGTTTTTCTGGAATGGTTTCTGGTGGCGTCCGTGGGAAGGTCGCTGGTATCGCTCACCGTATTATGATCGTGGCTGGGCTTATTACAATAGTGTTCCAAGATTTTATTTTGACGTAGACCCATATTGGAGAGGAAACTATCAGAACCATAATTGGCATGGTCATATTTGGAATTATCAACAGATTCCTCATTCACAACTTCAACAGAACTGGAAGAGCTGGCAGAGTAGCCGATATTGGGACAAGAAAAGAACTTGGGATGTTCAGGGTTATACACCTAAACCACAACAACAGAAACAGGTATTAAGACAACAAAGACAAACACTATACCAACAAAAACCTGAAGTTCAACAACATCAGCAATTTCAAAGACAACAGCGACAAGAACAACAAAGACAACCTCAGATGCAGCAACAACATCAACCTCAGAGACAACAGCAATATAAGGGTGAATCACATCAACAGTCTCAAGGACACGAAGGAATGGGTGAAGAACATAGAAAGTAGGAGGACAAGAAGTCAAAAACGTTACCCTCTATAATACCTGTCGGGTAAAACAAAAAAACCGTAATCGTCAACATTCAGGATTATTTTGGAATAAAGAGTAGGAGGAGGTAGAAACTATAACCAAGGTAGAAGAGGCGCAACTGCCTTTTTATAGACTTAGATCTTTCTATTTGTAATCGCTAACTGTCCGAAAAATCAATTCTGACGAGTCGTAGGTGTTGAAGCATCTGCTTCTTTCTGAAGTCTTGATCTTTCTATTTTACCCTTTTATGTTACATTACAATTGGAAATAAATAGAAACGGCTCCCTTAGGGACCTTCATAAAGGCAGAACTCTAACTCTGAATGTGGTACATCTTCTGGGGGCAGGTCAATTTGTCAGAATATTTTCTTGATCAGGCCCGTCAGAATTCCGTCTTTCTTTTTCCGGGGGTATGCTTTCTCGAATATCTCCTTGCTGAAGACTAGCCGCCAGCCGTTTTCTTCCTTGATCATTTCAAGTTGGAGTGTGTTCTGGCCATAAAGGGAGAAGGGACTCGAGACCACGGCAACAACTTTACTCTTATCGTACTTATTAAAAATCACATCGTCTATCCGGAAATCATTGATTTTAACCTGATGATTGGAATGGTCCCGGACAAAGTCTTTTAGCGGATAGGAACTTTTCGAGATACTGGAAAGCTTATTCCAGGCCTTCTCGTAGTCTCCCGATTTGATTTCATTCAGAAAGGCGTTGGCAGTCTTTATGATTTGAGGGGTATCCCTGTCGGGCTGGGTGATGAAAAAGGAACCAGTTATAATAACCACGGCAATAAAGCTGTAGCCAGCTACCGCATACCATTTATTATTCCTGAATATCTTTTCGTAGAAGCCATTTGCGCTCAATGAAAGCGATTGTTACGACGACAATCACGGCGAGGACGCAGGTTAACGCAGTCGCCTTCAGCAGAAACGATGCCAAGACCCCTAATAATACATTGACTAAAGTGACATAACGGCTCTGCTTGTTCAAATCGGCTCCCGTTCCATCGCTCTAACTCTAATTAAAGTCACTGTGCCATCAACGCCTGCTTGCCAGTTTCCCCTAGTTCAGAATTTCTTTGGTAGAGCGTGTTATTTGTCACTCGTCGTGGTCTTAGGGATATTATCGTCGATAGTCCTGTATAACAATTCAGCGTATTGCTTATCACCGAACAGGGCTATAGTGATGACGACCTTGGTGAGATTCTTTTCAACATTTGAAACGTTAATCTCCATAGGATAATTCCCCTTTGTCTCCAGAGAACATCCATTCTCTGAAAACGGGTTTTGAATCACTGTTTCAAGTTTCAGCTGTTCACAGGATTGCTTTACTGCTTGACAGACAGTTTTGATATCAGATGTGTAATATCTTGACGACTCACGACCCTTCCAGACAGTATAACCCTGATAGGATCCGCCTGCTGCTGGAATTGCCTGAGAGCCTCCTATTAATGGCAACACACAGGCACCGCATCCCGATAATAGGCTTGTGGCAAGAAACAGGAAAACAACAAATTCTCTTTTTGTCATTATCCTTCCTTAGCGGAGATCAGATTGTTATTCAACCACTTTAAGGCTCCCCGTGATGTTTTTTCATTGTCACATGGATATCACTCGCCACAAATTGATTGTTTCATTACCCACGTTCCTGTTTACCCTGAAGGCAAAATCACTCGACAAAAAGGTTATGGCTGGTATGGGCATCTTCTGGTTAATCGGAAAAGTGATGGGGTGATGCCATTCCCTCTGCGCCAGGTCGTTCTTCATGCCTGCGCTCTGCCTGTACTATATTGCTGTCGACCGTTTTTGACATACCGTCGCCTTTCCCGGGCTACTTTGTTCCAAAAGCAAGGGTCCGAATCAATGTAAAACACCTTTCCGGACCCTTAACCCGATGCTCCTATTGCACGGTTATTTCAAAAAGAGCCCTCATGTTTGCTTTCGCTGCTTTTGAGTAAAGCTCTTTGGGCGCTGCTTCGTACATTGCCGGGTTTGTCTCGC
>JBEKOL010000073.1:0-12013 GCA_049521775.1 Syntrophales bacterium | reverse complement strand
AACGAACAGGAGCATAAGACGACTTACATTTACAAGGTGGGCGACATCATTTTATGCTGCGGGGCGTACAAGGAGTATAGCCATGAAGGAGATTGAACCTAAAAAGGTTCGTCAATGACAAGACTCTACTTGTGTACTGTAACCGTCTAATTGTTACTTGTAAAATGACAAATAAGTTTGTCTGTGTACTAAAAGGAGTTGTCACTGATAAAATGTATTGCTGATCCCTTGCACTTTTATTTCCAAGCTCTTGTATCCCAAATGCCAATATTGGTTTTCCGATAGGGATTGTTCCTGTCGCGCTGTCTGGTGCCTGTAAGTGAACACAGGAGTCAGATAAGAAGAGAACTTTCTTAGGAACTGAAAACACGCAGTATTGGTATTCGATAACTTCTTGAGATCTTCAGTAGATAAATTGTGAAGGTTAGACTTGACTTTACTAAGATGTCAAGATTAACAAGTTCTTCCTTGAAGTCAAGCATAAGGTAAATTTGATGGGG
Organism: Syntrophales bacterium; assembly: GCA_049521775.1. Lineage (GTDB taxonomy): Bacteria > Desulfobacterota > Syntrophia > Syntrophales > UBA2185 > Fen-1135. The sequence continues at coordinate 11,513 of JBEKOL010000073.1, read as the reverse complement.
TCACATTCTTTCAATCGGGAATCAATGACGATTTCTTTAGTCGGGACCATGACTATTCCTGAGATGAACACGTTCAGGCATAACGCATTGGGGAGTATTTGCTTCACTCCGACAAGCGGGAACAACATGCCTTCATCTGCCGCTGTTTACCCTATTCGAAAACCCACGACTTAAAGGCCATGTTCGTGAAAGCAGGAAGAACATGACGCACCGGTATTTTGGGACTAGTATCTTATGATCCCGCTATAGCCTTAATCACTTCCAGAAAACAGTCCATTTCCGCATCGGTTCCTATAGTAACCCGGATAAAGTTATCGATCTTAGGTTTATTGAAATACCGGACAAGAAAACCTTTTTCTCTGAGCCGCTGGAACAGGACGCCTCCGGGGCATTGCTCACTGCTGATAAAGATGAAATTTGCCTGCGAAGGAATCACCTTAAAGCCTATTTCCATAAGTTGGGCGGATAGCCGTTCACGGCTCTTAATAATTTTAGATCTTGTTTCCTGAAAATAATCGTCATCTTTAATTGCTTCCTGGGCGCCGGCCAGGGCCAGACGATCAACCGTATATGAATTAATAGAATCTTTAACCCGAATGATTCCTTCAATCAGCTCTTCATTGCCTAAGGCGTACCCTACCCGCAATCCCGCGAGTGAATGTGATTTGGACAGAGTCTTGATAACCAGCAAATTCGGATAATCATTAATTAGCTTTACCGCAGATCGGCCGCCGAAGTCTACGTAGGCCTCATCAATGATGACCACACTGTTTTCGTTCCGGCTGAGGATCGCTTCTATAGTTTTTCCAGAAACACCTTTTCCGCTGGGTGTATTGGGATTGGCAATAATAATTCCGCCATTGTCCTGATAGTATCCTTCCTCGGGAATATTAAATTCCTCATCCACGGGAATAAGACGGTAGTTGGTATTAAAAAAAGCGGCGTAAACGGGATAAAAGCTGTAGGTCACTTCAGCGAACAGAATAGGTTTGCTTACCGGTTCAAAGAAGGCCGGAAAGGAAAAAGCCAATAATTCGTCGGAACCGTTGCCAATAAAGACATTGTTTTTTCGGATTCGGTAGTATCCGGCAATTGTTTCTCTCAGTTCCTCACCCATCGGGTCCGGATAGAGCCGCAAAGTTTCATCGGCCGCATTCTTAATTGCCTCGATGACCCGGGAGGAAGGCGGATAGGGATTCTCATTCGTGTTCAGTTTAATGTATTTCCGGTCTTTCGGTTGTTCTCCGGGGATATAGGGTTTGATATTTTTTACCGTATTACTCCAGTATCTGCTCATAAAAATCATCCACTTTGTTTTGGGAAATCATTAATATGTCCGGATACAAAATAGAAGATATTATCGGAAATTTCCATTCTTATTTTTACATCAGGTATTGGTCGAGTATTGACTATGGGCTTGATCCTATCTTCCCATCTACACTTCTGTTGATACCTGTGAACTGATTTCCTCGATGGTGCTGTTAATCTCTTCGATACTTTTTGTTTGCATTGCTGAATCCCATAATCGCAAAAAATTATCGATCATGATGAACCTCCTATTCAATATCATTGACAGGAAATGACGATTTTCTTATATTAAGAATAACCTCATTTCTGTTCAAAAAAGAATGCGGGGCTATCGTACGTTGCCCATCAGGATGATAGATCATTCGTTGGTATTCCCGATAATTCGTTTCAAAACCTTATCGCATAAGAGAATTTAAAAGGAGGAAGAAATGAAGAAGTTTGATGTAAAAAGTTTTATTATCGGTGTCTTGTTGACTCTTTTGCTTGTCGTCATGGCAGGGGCAACATCAGATGTCTTCAATCAGACGGAGATAGCGCGCCTGAAGCGTATTGCCACATATATTCAGGATGACGGCAACCTGAACTTGGGCAAACAAAAGATTATCATGCAGGGATCTACCATTTACGACGACAGTTCGGAAGGCGGCGGCCTTATTCTGCGCGGCGGCGCCAACCGTGTTAACATTCATGGAAACGCGATCATGTACGACAACCCGGAGTTCAGACGCGACACGATTTCCCTTAATACCAATCTTGACATGGGAAACAAAAAGATCATCATGCTAGGATCGAAAATCTATGACGACGGTACGGAGGGCGGCGGCCTCCAGTTGCGGGGAGGGGCAAACCGCATTCATTTCTTCGGGAAGACAATTCCCCATTGACGGCGGGTAGCTCTGTTGACTGGCCGCCTCTTCTTTATGGTGATCCTCGATTTGTTAAGAAACGCAGACGCCTGCGTATTTCATACTGAACAGATTCCCGGAACATCAAAATCAGGTTTTTAACCGGAACAGATCATTCCTGTATTGTGGTTGATTTTACCGATTCCTGGTAATACCAATGCTGCTGGATGGATATTGATAACCGGTTGTAATCCTTATAGGAGCAAATTCAGTTATGATAGATGGGGGTGATTGAGCAGACCTTCCTGTAAGTGTTAACTCTCCATTTCTCACTTTTTTGTAGATTTTCAACCAGTAATTATCGCTCGATAACAGTTAGAACGCTTGTCATATCGGGCGGGGTTGCATCTTTCCTTAGCCGATGTTATAGAACCAAAAAATCTTATTTCAGGAGGAATTCATGAAAGACGTTGTTATTGTATCGGCCTGCCGGACTGCCATCGGGGCCTTCGGCGGCTCACTCAAGGAAGTTCACGCTTACAAAATCGCAAGCACCGCGATGAAAGAAGCCGTCAAGCGTGCGGGTATTGACCCCTCTGTCATAAACGATGTTCGCTTCGGCAGCTGCATGGAGCCCTACAACGCACTGAACATTGCCCGTGTTGCGTCACTCGATGCGGGAATCCCAGAAACCTCTACAGCTGTTACCATCAACCGCGTCTGCATCTCCGGCATGGAGGCCGTCATCTCTGGCATGGCCATGATCCAAGCGGGTTTGGTTGATGTAGTGTTGGCAGGTGGTGTGGAGCACATGTCGGGTGTTGCTTACGGGGTACAGGGAGCACGCTGGGGCTGCCGATTGCAGAACCAAAGCTTCGATGATATGATGATTGAGGGCCTTTACTGCGGATCACGCCTCCAGCCTGGCCTGGAGCAGGGCCCCGTAAAGGACGGCCCCGTGATCGAAGCAATGAAGGGCAAGCCTTATATCATGGGCCATACAGCGGAACTTGTTGCTCAGATGTACAACATCTCCCGTGAGGAGATGGATGCTGTGGCCCTGCGGAGCCACAACAACGCTGAACGGGCAACGAAGGAAGGTGATTTCAAGGAAGAGATCATCCCAATCGAAATCCCCCAGAAGAAGGGAAAACCTGCCGTCATCTTCGACAAGGATGAGCACTTCATGCCCGGACTGACGATGGAAAAGCTCGCTGCGCTGCCGCCAGCCTTCATGCCTAAAGGGGGAAAAGTTACGGCCGGGAACTCTTCTGGAATCAACGACGGGGCTGCCGCCATGGTCATCATGTCGGCTGATAAGGCCAAAGAACTGGGACGGAAACCAATCGCGAGATTCAAGAATGCGGGTTATGGCGGATGCCACCCTTCAATTATGGGAATGAGTCCCGCTCCGGCCGTCCGCAGCCTGATAAGCCGATCCGGGCTTAAGCTTGCCGATTTCGAGCTCATCGAACTCAATGAGGCCTTTGCCGCCCAGTATGCGGCCTGCGAGAAGGAACTGGGTCTGAATCGTAAGATTACGAACGTGAACGGCTCCGGCTGTGGCCTGGGACATCCTGTGGGAGCGACTGGCTGTCGTATTATGGTGACACTGATCCATGCCATGAAGAAGCGTGGCAATAAGCTGGGTCTCGCAGCCATCTGCGGCGGTGGCGGTGTGTCCATGGCAACGGCATTGGAGATGATCTGAGAGCATTTTGGTCCGACGTGTGAGAATCGAGGGGAAATATACCAGCCTCGACAATATGAAAGGTAATCGCCAATCTATTTCCGCCATGCATGATGGCGATTTGTAGGTGGCAGCGAGAGATCTCGTGTACTTCCTGAAATAGTTAGGCCGAGCAGTTTCATCTCTATAGTAGATTTCTTCTGGAAACAGTGATACCTGAAAAGCCTATTAGAGAATAAAATTCATGAGCCCTTAAACCTTGCGTGAGGGTAGTATGGACTGATTGCCGAAACCCCGTTTCTTAATAAGAGTACGGGATTTTATATTTCAGGAGGAAATTATGAAATGGACCAATAAGATTTTGGGATTTATCTGCCTGTTCCTTCTTACCTTTTGTACGGCTACGCCTGTTCTTACAGTAAAGAGTGCTGATATGATGCAAGCGATTCACTCAGCGCTATTAGTGATGGACGTTCAAAACGGAATCGTTCAGCGTTTCGCTGAAAAACCAGAAGTCATGGTTCCATTTCAACGTGCCGTGAGTGCTGCCCGTCGTGCGGGGATTCCGGTTATTTTTGTTCGTGTCGCTTTCCGTAAGGGCTACCCGGAAGTAAACGCAAAGAACAAAATGTTTTCGGCCGTCACAAAACTTGGAAGCATGACCATTTCTGAGGCTTCGACGCAAATTCATTATTCGGTAGCGCCGCTTCCGGATGAACCCGTCGTAACGAAATTACGCGTGAGCGCGTTTGCCGGTAGTGATCTTGAGATTATTCTCCGCGCCCGTAAGATCGACACGCTAATTCTAACTGGTATTGCAACAAGCGGTGTTGTCCTTTCAACTTTGCGGGAAGCTGCGGATAAGGATTACGGGCTCATCGTTCTTTCCGATGCGTGTTTAGATGCAGATCCAGAAGTCCATCGCGTGCTGGTTGAAAAGTTGTTTCCCCGCCAGGCGGATGTTTTAACCGTGAGCGAGTGGGCTGACACCTTACTGAAGCAGGGAGGATCGCCGAAAAGCTAGCTTCAAGTGAGCCGTATGTTGGAGAGTAAACCGCAAATAGAAGTCTGCACCTTATTGATCTGTTCATTTTATTGATAACTGGTTATAAGGCGCAGATATTTTAACGTGCATTTCTGGAATGATGGTGGTCTGATGTTCTTCCTGTAGTCGAGCTTTTGCCATCCATGCCGAACGTACAACACTTCATTCCGTAATCAACGTAATGACATATTTCGGTTCCCTCAACTCGAAGGCTTTTTTTACAATTGACTAATAACAAGATATCCTCTAGAAAATATTGACAGCATTCAAAAAGTGGGAGGACACCATGAGGCATGTCCGCACTCTATACATCTTCCTTATTTTCATGCTCCTGTCTTCAACACCTTTTCTCCATGCTGCCACGGAGCAACGAACCGCCCTTGTCATCGGAAACAGCGCTTACAGTTCCGGGCCGCTGAAGAATCCCGTCAACGATGCCACGGATATGGCTGCCACGCTGAAGAAACTCGGATTTACTGTTACTCTAAAGAGAAATGCCAAGTTGCAGGAGATGGACGAGGCCATTGAAGAACTCGGTAACAAGCTGAAAAGAGGTGGCGTGGGTTTGTTTTACTATGCCGGTCACGGTGTGCAGGTAAATGGAATAAACTACCTCATCCCCATCGGTCCAAAAATTAACAAGGAGGCAGACGTAAAATATCACGCTGTTGATGCCAATAGAATACTCGACGAAATGGCCACCGCCAACAACGGCCTGAATATTGTTATCCTCGACGCCTGCCGGGATAATCCTTTTGCCCGCAGCTTCAGAAACGCCTCAAGGGGTCTGGCTATAGTCAGTAGCGCTCCATCGGGCACCTTCATTTCCTATTCCACCAGTCCCGGAAACGTAGCCCGGGACGGCGAAGGGCGCAATAGCCCTTACACGGCAGCATTGATGAAGTTTATACAGGAACCCGGACTGACCATAAGTGATGTTTTCATTAATGTGCGAACGAAGTTAAAGAAGGAAACGGGTCAGGTGCCTTGGGAGCTATCCTCCTTGGAGGGACAGTTCTACTTCGTTCCCGGCAAGGGGAAAATATCAATAGATGTCAGCGAATCAGGAAAGACGGTAGCAGAAAAGGATGAATCCAAGTCATCAGCTACAGATGCGCTTGATGAGGAGCAGAGAAAAGTTGAGTTGGAGAAGCAAAGACTGCAGAAAGAAGAAGCTCTTCTTAAAGAAAAGACAGAATTGGAGGAAAAGCGGCGGCAACTGGAAGAAAAAAAGAAACAGCTTGCAATTGTGGAAAAGCGCCCGTTTGCCTCTACAGGCAATGAGGTTAGAAGGGACGGCCGTTTTATCGCCTATGACAATGGGACGGTCTTGGACACGAGTACGAACCTTATGTGGGCAGCAAAGGACAACGGGAGCAATATCAACTGGCAGGATGCCAAGAGTTACTGTGAGAATTATCGGGGGGGCGGATATGCGGATTGGCGTATGCCCACACAACAAGAACTGGCGGAGTTGTATGACAGCAGCAAACCACATTTTAAGATATGCAACAATATGCGTTATGAAACTCGTGTTGCAACAGGATTGATTGATATTACCTGTTACGCAGCTTGGGCTTCCAAAGCAAAGGGCTCCGAAGCCGTCATATTTTCTTTCAGCAATGGCCTCTGGTGGTGGCATAATCAGTCAATGAGTAACGACCAGCGGGCACTCCCGGTGCGTTTTGCCGAGGTGAAAAAGGATAGCCGTTTCATTGATAATGGTAACGGGACGGTCACGGACACAAAGACCGGGCTGATGTGGGCAGCAAAGGACAACGGGAGCGATATTAACTGGTACAATACCAAGTCCTACTGCGAGAATTATCGTGCTGGCGGTTACACGGATTGGCGGATGCCGACACAGGATGAGCTGGCGGGGTTGTATGACTATTCGATCAATGGCAAGAACGGCTATCACCTGACGAACTTGATAGAATTGACCGCATGGTGGCCCTGGGCATCCGAAACACGCGGTTCCGAGGCTGCCTACTTCTATTTCGGCGCTGGCGGTGGGTATCGGGTCTGGAGTCCCCAGTCTGACGCCGCCGGCTTTCGGGTTCTCCCGGTGCGTTCCGGCAAATAGGCTATTTGGTCATTTGGTTTTTTGATCATTTTCTTTTGAATATTCATCGCATCCATACACCTTACTTTTGTTAATCTGCAATTTAGTTAGCACGGGTTCACCGTTTGTTAGTAGGGTATGCCGTGTAAAACGTATGACTTGTCGGCTAAAGTCCGACCGTGGGAGTTCGGTAGTTCGCCCACGTAGCTTGAGAGAGGTGAAAAGGGTAACCTGAAGCACTAAGTTTTCTGACAAAGGCTCCTTCGGGGAGTCGAGCAAACCTGCGGGTCGCAGCGTGAGCGAACCTAGATGTAGCCTCGAAAAACACAATGGAGTTGTCGACCCCGTCCTACAAGGGGGAAGACCGGAGCATCTATCCTGACGATAACTACCAGAACCGATAGATGGACTTCCGGGGTAACAGGGGTGACACGCAGGGGAAGCTATACGAGAATGAACGCGGGAGACCCTTGTCGATGCTGCGAGAGCGGCAACTGGTGGATATAAGGAAACGAAGTTTCACTGGGTCGGCAAGGGAGTCGGAGTTGCCCATATTACCGCTTGTATCTCAAAGACAGCATAACTTTGGGAGAGGAAAGGGGCAATACCTTCATCATGCTTCTGAAGGAGAGAAGGAAAGGAGATTGCGGTAACGCTATCAACTCCAAAGATTCCAGGAACTCCGGTGGAAGCTATACTGGAAGGCCAAGTGAAAGCGAATGCCTCTGGAAGAAGATGATTGGAAAGCCGTGTGCGGGAAAACTGCATGCACGGTTTGATGAGGGGGAGCTGGAGATAGAACCATTTGGCGACTACGCCAGCTCTCTACTCTACTGAAGCCAACAAAAAGGTTTGCCTTGGTAAGTCTAAAAGAAAAACACACACTCCTTCCTGTAATGTTGTTTTTCCAATTTCGCTCATCGATACAAGATTTCAATTGTAAATAAGCAAAATATGTTCCACCAGAAAATAATCTACAATAATGTATAGTATATTAAAGCGGAACTTCGATTTAAAATGTGATAAAATTAATCATACTTGATCGAACCAACCTAATTTTTCAAGGTGAAGATAAAAGATTTCATCGGAGGATCACAAATGACTGTAAGCAAAAATGCGTTGAACTTCTTCATTTTTGCCCTTCTGATACTGATCTTCTTTCCGAGCTGCGCAACAAAAATGTCTTTAGAAGAAGCAAAAAGAGTATCCGTCGCCATGGATGATAAAACATTTACGAAACCATCTCGCCGGATCAGTGATATTTTGGAAGTGCTTAATCAACCCGGACAATTTGATGCTAAAATTACAGAGCAGTTTAAAGCCAAGGCGGCGGCGCTTCCTCCGGCGAAAGCAGATGACAGCACTATGGCTGTATTCTATCATGATCGGGGAGAAGCCGCCCGGCAGCTTGGCCAAACAAAGCAGGCGATTGACGATCTGCACAAGGCACTCGCGTATTACCGGAAAGCGGGCTCGGAAAACGACGACATTTTACGTCATCTGGCCATTGTTGAGCAGCAGGCCGGTAATTTTCAAACATCTCTTGACCTGTTAAACAGGGCTCGCGAAATCAGAGATACCTTTGGCACCTATGATCAACTGATTAATGCCTATCTCCAGCTTGGCGATTTCGAAAAGGCGGAAAAAATCAGTCATGAGAGTGCCTTCCAGTATAAAACGAAGAAAAATAAAAATATCTCCCGGGACGCTCATATGGAAAGGATTATATACCGCGTTCTGGAGGCGCAAGGCAAATATGTGGAAGCCGAACCTCACGAGCGGAGCGCACTCGCTCTATATCATTCGCTGAAAGATTTCCCTACCGGGGAAATAAACGGCCGCATTAGTCTCTCCAGAAATTTATCCAACCAGGGAAGGCGCATGGAAGCGGAAATTGAAGCACGTCAGGCACTGCTCGAAGCATTGGGACATGCAGGAGCAGAGTCGGACATAACCGGAAAGGCGGTTGAAAATCTGGCCAGACTGATGCTTGCCCAAGGCCGCCTTAGCGATGCCGAGCAACTCGGACATGCCGGCCTTCGTATTCTGGAAGCTTCAGGAGTTTCACCTGATTCCAATTTAATGTGCAACGCGAGAATGTTCCTGGGTGATATTCTCAGCCAAAAGGAAGATTATGCTGGAGCAATGAAGCACTATGATCTGGCGCGCGCCGGGATGAAAGAAAACCGCTATCTTTACGAAACAAAATTTATTCGCAATATCAATTTGATGCTAACCCTCCTGAAAACCGGCCGCAACGATGAAGCAATAAAGATTATCTCAGATACTTACAACATAAATCGCAAGCGGTTTGGTGAAAAACATTTAGCAACTATCCGGATATTAGGACTGCTCGGCATGGCTAATGTGATGAGCGGTAACAACAAGGAGGCCTACTATAATTTTGCAGCCGCTGAGCCGGCCCTCATTGGACGCGGAATTAGAGACAGTGAAGTTGCCAATAAATTTCAGCACATTATCTTGGAAGCTTACATTGATTTTTTAGGCAGCATTTACAACAAGCCTCAGGAAAAAGAATTTGGCGTTAATGCTCTGGCTGAATCCTTCCGCATAGCCAATTATTTGGGAGGCCAAACCATCCAAACCGCAATTGGTGAAAGCAGCGTCCGAGCAGCCGCAGCATATGACCCGGAATTGGCTGATTTGGCAAGGAAAGAGCAGGATGCTAATAAGCAAATTACCGCGATACAGGCGGTGTTATCTAACGCGCTCATGGCTCCGGCAGACCAGCAAGACGCCAATGCCATAAAAACAATGAGAGCAAGTATAGAGGCACTGACAAAGGCGAGAAACTCCATTTTAGATGAAATCGTCAAGCGTTTCCCCAAGTACGCTAATTTTACTCGTCCCCAGCCAACAACCGCAGAGAAATTGCAAAAAAATCTCCACCGAGGCGAGGCGCTAGTTTCCATTTTTACAACGGATGAAAAGACATACGTTTGGGTAATACCCCAACAGGGGGAAATGAAATTCATTGCTGCGCCTCTAGGGAAAAAAGAACAGGCCGCGATTGTCAATCATTTGCGCGAAGCGCTGGACCCCAGCCCCAACACATTTGGCGATATTCCGGACTTTGATTTGGCTACGGCTTATAAATTATACAGCATGCTTTTAAAACCTGCCGAGTCGGCATGGAGTAACGCAAAAGATCTCCTGGTGACAATTCATGGACCCTTAGGGCAGTTGCCACTTTCACTGCTTCCCACTGAGCCGGTTGCACTGGCAAATGAAGAAGGAGAACTCTTTGCCAATTACCGGAAAGTTCCGTGGTTCGTTAGAAAAGTCTCCATCACTATGCTGCCTGCCGCGAGCGCTCTGGTAACGTTGCGTTCACTGCCGGAAGGAGATGTGAAAAGAAGAGCCTTTGTCGGTTTTGGCGACCCGATCTTTAATATGGAACAGTTAACCAAGAAGGAAAAAGAAATTATTGCGGAAAAAAACCAACTTGTCGGCAGGGAAAGCAACATTCAGGTGCGGGGGGTGCGCATAACATCTAAAGGCAAATTGGATGACAGCAATCTTTCTTCGATGCAATTAGATAAGTTGGAGCGGCTTCCGGACACATCTGAAGAACTCAACAGCATTGCGAAAGTCCTGGGCGCCAGTCCAAGTGAAGATGTTTTTCTGGGTAAGGCATTTTCCGAATCCCGCGTCAAAACTATGAATCTAGCCGACAGAAAGGTTATTGCCTTTGCCACACATGCCTTGATTCCCGGCGATCTGGACGGTCTGGATCAGCCCGCGCTTGCCGCCTCCTCTCCCGCGGTTATCGATGAAGCGGGAGATGGACTCCTCACAATGGAAGAAATTTTAAAACTGAAGCTTAATGCCGACTGGGTTGTTCTTTCCGCCTGCAATACCGGTGCGGCGGAAGGCCAGGGCGCGGAAGCGATTTCCGGCATTGGCAAATCCTTCTTTTATGCAGGAACGAGAGCCCTGTTAGTTACCATGTGGCCGGTAGAGACAACCTCTGCCCGAAAACTGGTAACCGGAATATTTCAAAAACAACAGGAGGATAAAACATTATCCCGTGCGCAGGCCTTGCGCCAATCCATCCTTAACATTATTGATGAAGCAAATTTGAAGAATGAAACGTCAGGCAAGATCATTGCTAGCTATGCTCATCCCCTATTCTGGGCACCGTTTATTATAGTTGGTGATCCGGGAGGCAATTAATCGTCATCTCGATTTCAACCGGTAATCAACAATCCAATTCCGACCCGAAAGTTGATGATAAGTAGGTGACAGCAATAACCGACGTATTTCATTTTTTCATTGCTCGCCCCTGAGCATAACGGGTTGAAAGCTGCTACACAAGCGCGTCTAGTTTAAGTCTCGCTTTCAATAAACAATCTTCCCTTGGTCAGATATAATTTTGTCGGAAAATTTCACTTTTTGGGTAATTCGACATGAAATAAAAAGATTTCTTACAGGACTGCCGCAAGCTACTTTGGCTTGTCCCACATTTCTTTATAGTCTCCACTGCAAATAATCAGATCATTTACTTTTTCAAAATATACTTGTTTAAGGAGATCATCT
>JBEKOL010000072.1:0-12784 GCA_049521775.1 Syntrophales bacterium | reverse complement strand
TGAGGACATCTCTGAGACGATGTCTTGCTTTAAGCCCTTCTATCATCTTTACAAACTGCTCAAACCCTTCCCGGCTGTTATACAGCTTCGAACAGCTGCCCAATACGTTGCCGTCCTTGTTCATAAAGCCCACTGCATTGAATGCCTTGCCGACATCTACACCAACTATCAGTGTCGTCTTACTGACTCTTTGACGCCTTGCTGCCTGCCTGTTATAATCTCTCTCGGACATGGTCACTTCTCCTTTCTGTTATTTTTGTTCGCGATATTCAACTTTAACAGATCGAGAATACCATGTCCTCACCCTTCTTCCTTATAGTAAGCTGTAGTCCACAAACTGCCATGTTTGATTTTCATTGTAGATATCAAATGGGAATCGTGATAGTAAAAAAAATATATAAAGTCAGAGATTAAAATTCATAAACCCTTTAACATTACGTGAGGGTAATATGGTCTGATTAACGAAACCCCGTTTTTCAAAAGAGAGCGGGATTTTGTGTTTTGGAGAATATTGATCAAAAGAGAGATGTCAATTTGATCATTTTTTTCCAACTTCCGTCTTTTTTATCTGCACTGGCTGAATTAAAACCTTGGAGCATTGAAATGAAAGAGCAGAAAACAGCGAACGGTAGCAGTAAGAAGAAATTGGAGCCTCTTACGGTTCAGTCTGAGCAATCGCAAGCTACTCAGAGTACCATGAATGCGCTGGAAGAAATGAAAAGCGAGACATTGAAAGGTGGCGGCATTGAACTTATAGAAGAGCAACACCGGAGGGGGAAACTGACTGCACGTGAACGTATAGAACTTCTGCTGGATGAAGGTTCCTTCGAAGAGTTTGATTTCTTGAAGACCGGAAGAGGCGGCGCATTCGGCAGAGAAAAGACATACCCAGGAGATGGCGTCGTGACTGGCCATGGCACGATCGACGGGCGGGAGATCTTTATGTTCAGCCAAGATTTTACTGTCCGTGGAGGATCACTGGGCGAAGCCCATTCCCAAAAGATCAGTAAGGTGATGGACCACGCCGTGAGAGTGGGAGCCCCCATCATCGGACTCAACGATTCAGGAGGAGCGCGGATTCAGGAAGGAGTGGATGCGCTTGCTTCCTATGGAGATATCTTCAAGAGAAACGCCCTGGCAAGTGGCATTATCCCGCAAATCTCCTGCATCATGGGGCCCTGCGCTGGCGGTGCCGTATATAGTCCCGCCCTGACGGATTTCATTTTCATGGTGGAGGATACGTCATATATGTACGTGACGGGCCCGAATGTGGTTGAGACCATTACCCATACGGCAATTTCACACGAAGAACTCGGCGGTGCACGGGTTCACGCAGAGAAGAGTGGAGTCGCACATTTCGTGCTCCCCAATGACATCATGTGCCTCAGGGAGGTGAGACGGCTCATCAACTACCTTCCATCCAATAACAAACAGAGGGCTCCCATCCTGGACCTCAGTGATCCCGTTGGGCGCACTGATCCTGCCCTTGATTATCTTGTCCCTGAAAATCCCAACCAAAGTTATGACATGAAGGTATGTATTTACAGTATACTTGACGGAGCTGAATTCCTTGAGGTCCAGTCCCACTACGCAAGAAACATCATTTGCGGATTAGGTCGTATGGGAGGGCAAACGATCGGTCTCGTAGCGAATCAGCCCGCTGTCCTGGCAGGGGTGCTGGATAATAACGCGTCAACTAAGGCGGCACGGTTTGTTCGCTTTTGTGACGCATTCAACATTCCTCTTATATGCCTTGTAGATGTGCCAGGCTTCATGCCCGGACCGGAGCAGGAGCAGGGAGGGATCATCCGCCATGGAGCGAAGCTTCTGTATGCATTCATCGAAGCTACCGTGCCGCGCATCACCGTAGTCATGCGGAAGGCATACGGAGGAGCTTACGTGGTAATGAATTCCAAGCACATTGGAAGTGACCTTAACTATGCCTGGCCCACTGCTGAGATTGCCGTCATGGGCCCCAAAGGTGCGGCAGGAGTGATTTTCAGGAAGGAGATACAGTCCTCATCCGATCCTACGAGAACGCTTGCAGAACGAACAGAAGAATACAGGAAAACGTATGTAAATCCCCTTCTGTCCGCACAGAGAGGATATATCGATGACGTCGTTTTTCCTAGAGACACAAGGCATCGAATCATCAGGAGCCTCCAGTTCTTGGAAGGGAAGACGAGGGAAAGGCCGGAACGGTTCCACGGGAATGTTCCTCTCTGAGGAGGTACTATGTTCAAGAAAATCCTAATTGTGAACCGGGGCGAAATTGCGATCCGCATCATGAACACCTGCAAACGGATGGGAATCAAAACGGTGGCGGTGTATTCAGCGGCGGATTCCCGTTCTCTCCACGTGAGAGAAGCGGACGAAAGGGCATTCCTGGGCGGCTCCAAGCCGGAGGAATCGTATCTGGCGAAGGAGAAGATCATCGATATCGCCACTGCCCACAATTGTGAAGCAATCCATCCTGGTTACGGTTTCCTGTCTGAAAGCCCCGAGTTTGCCGAAACGGTCACTCGGTCGGGTCTCGTCTTCATCGGTCCACCTGCGGCTGCTATCGCCACGCTGGGCGATAAAATAGCCGCCAAGGCATTTGCCAAGAAACTGGGCATACCTGTTAAGCCGGGTCATGATGAATGCGTCTCCACGCTTGATGAAGCGGCAGCGATTGCAGAAGTTATTGGATACCCTTTGATGATAAGACCGACGCGTGCAGGAGGGGGAAGAGGCATAAGGGTTATCAGGGGCGAGGATCAGCTCATCTCTGCCGTGACGTCCTGTCAGAATGAGTCCAGAAGGGCTTTCGGAACGGACGACTTTTTTATCGAGCGCTATATTGAAAAAATACGCCATATCGAAATACAGATCATAGCCGATCATTATGGTAACGTTATTCACTTGGGGGAAAGGGAGTGTTCCATCCAACGGCGGTATCAGAAGATCATTGAGGAGACGCCTTCAACGGCTGTTGATTACAGCCTGCGGGAGCGCATGGGCCCTATGGCCTGCAGTCTTGCGCACGAGGCTGGCTATGCAAACGCAGGGACTGTTGAATTCATTCTGGATAATTCAGATAAGAGTTTCTACTTCCTGGAAATGAATACTCGCCTTCAGGTAGAACACCCCGTGACCGAAATGGTAACGCGTCTGGATCTCGTGGAGCTACAGCTTCGCATTGCCGCGGGGGAGAGGCTCCCGATCCGTCAGGAAGATGTCATTGCTAGTGGGTGGGCTGTCGAAGCGCGGATTTGTGCCGAGGACCCAGCCAGGAATTTTCTGCCCGTTACTGGCATGGTCACACGCTATGCGACTGCCAGAATAAGAAATGTCAGGATCGACAGCAGCATTGAGGCTGGTAGCTTTGTCAGCACTTATTACGACTCGCTGCTCTCCAAGGTGATCTCCTGGGGCGAGACAAGGATGGAGGCGATCGAATCCCTTGTCCAAGCGTTGAATGCATACCATATCGAAGGGCTGATCACCAACGTAGACTTTGTGAATGCAGTTCTCAATCACCCATATTTTCTGGCAGGCGATCTGTCCACAGATTTTATTGATCAACATTTTGAGCACGGCCAGATGAAGTTGTCCCCTCCCGAGGAGTGGTTTCATTATATGGCGATAGCCGCTACTCTAATTTATCACAATAGACAATCTCTAGTCCATGAATCCCTGAAACCGATGATGGCGAAGGTAGGCTCCCTGCAACGGCCAAAAGGTCAGTTTACCTATATGGTCAAGGCGGAAGATGTATTCCTCGAATTGCGCCTGATAGTTGATCCTACCCCTAGCAGATGGACTGTGATGGTAGACGGGCTTAAGTACCAGGTCATCACGCCTGAATTCGAATTCTACAGGCGTCGCATAAAACTCAGGTTCAGCGGTAAAACCCAATTCTTTCATACCCGTTACAGGGATAACAACATATGGGTAGCTTATCGGGGCGTTACCCGTACATTCGGAATCTACACTCCTCTTGAATGGAAACTCTTCTACCACATGCCCGAACCTAAGAAGGGCCAACCCGAAGATGTCGTACGCTGCCCGATGCCGGGAGTGGTGGTCTCCATCCCGGTGAAAAAGGGAGAACGCATTTACCGAGGCCAGGATCTCATGAGTATCGAATCCATGAAGATGGAGACTTTTGTCGCGTCTTCGAGTGATGGGTTAGTAGAAACAATCCATGTAGCTCCAGGTGAGGTAGTTGAAACGGGCGACGTCCTGATCAAGTTGAAGATCGAAGGTGTCGAGTAAGACAAGCAATCAGATATTCTACAAGGATGGAATATTTTTGCGAAGTAGCCAAACAATGCAGTCATTCATTCTACCGGGCGGCGCTCAATATCACTTGGCGCTGTAGGATTTTGCTCTGAACCGCACAGCATTTCTATTTGTGATCAGCAAATTTGAACTTGTGGGCTTGTGCTCTGTTTGTAGGTACAGTAAGCCCTTCCGTCAGTGTGGCAATCCAGAAAAATCGGCAATCGGATTCTTTGTTTCGTCCTTCCTAGTCCACAAACTGCCATCTTGGGTTCTCATTGTAGGTCTCAAACGGGAATCGTGATAATCAAAGCGTGTGTATAAAGTCAGAGATTAAGATTCATAAAACCTTTAACACTGTTTGAGGGTATTATGGACCAATTACTGAAACCCCGTTTTTCAGAAGGAACGGGGTTTTGCGCTTTCTGGAGATTTGACCAGTCTATTTTGACCAAAAGGTCTGATATATTTCACACATAATCCCATAAAATCATTGACGTCGTCATTTTTCCGTGTATTATGAAAAGTATCATGGGTAGTTTACGCCATAAAGCATTAATGGCTCTGCGGGGGCATTAACTCAACCTCGTTGAACTTGATCTTATATTAAAGCTCTCATCTCACCCGGAAGCGCCGCCTCCTCTAGGATTCATTAGTCCGCGATCTTGTGCAGTCAGTGAGAAACCCATCTTTTCAGGGATTAAGGAGGGAGCCATGAGAAGAGAATCCCGGTGTTTCTATACTCATTATTATTTGTTTCTACCTGCCTCTCTCTGTTCATTCCCCACAATATCAATGCAAAAGTGGAGGTCGTCCTGAAGATGAACGAACTCTACGTGCCCTTTATGGTGAACAGCGGTCCGGCAATGGCCTCGTTGTGGACAAGAGACATCTGAAATCAGCAGAACGCAGTTTCTGCCGCCAGGAAGTAGTTTATGGATCCTCGTTTCTTGAAATGGATGGGAGAGACATTATCCCTGTATGCTTCCAACCTTGAAGCCTTAGAAAAGATGGCAACAGTGATAGGGGTGGACAAATCAGCATGGGCGAAATTCGGCGAATATTTGCCGACGATTTCTCCTCCCCCATATTCATCGGATAAGATGGATGAATTTTATCGGGAATGGCTTTCTTTTCTGGGAGCTGTGCCTAAATCCGACCTTGAGGCTCTGCAGAGAAAGTTTGGAGCCCTGGAAAAGGAATGCGTTCAATTAAGGCAATCCCTGGAAATGCTGGTACAGGGCTTGTCTGGGGTCCGGCAGATACCGGCGGCGATGAATCAATGGGTAGACCTGGCCAAGATAATAAATGCTGTGCACCTTGAATGGCTTGAGGATTTCAGGAGACGTTGGAAGGAACCTGACGAAAAGGAGGGAAAGAAACATGGAAGGAAGTCAAAAGAGCTGGAATGACATAATGTCGCAATGGATGAGGCTTCAGCAGATCTTCTGGAATGAGTGGATGACATTTGCGGAGAAATCCATGAAATCCATGATGGCCATGGGGAAACTGGGCACAGCTGCCGGAGAAGAGACTGTTGCTCCCTGGAAGATCTACCAAAACTGGTTTGCTTCATTCCAGAAGGTTTTTGCGGAAAAAGGGCAGGACGGCCTTGGCCCTACCGTATTCAATCGAGTTTTCAGCGCTTCCCGGATTTACCTTGACCTTCTGGATTTCTGGAGCAAGACGGTAAGTTCTTTCAAAGATCTTTCTTCCGGAGAACAACTAAGTATCGAGCAGATTAGGGACCTACGCCAACAGTGGATTGGGCATTATCAATCGATGATGGAGTCTCTCTGGGGTGGACTGCCGTCCGCCGAATTGAAGGAGACAGCAAAGGCCCTATCTTCGACTACCGTAGCGGCCTCAGATCTTGCGTGGAGTTTCATTGAGCCATCGTTTAAGAACATGGCTCAATTACCGGATGTGTTGGAAAAAGTGGCGAAAGGCGATAGAGGAGCCGTTGTGGATCTGGGGGGCATCTTTATAAAGAATTATGAAGAAACTATTGGAAAGGCCCTCCTTGCACCTTCTGTCGGTTATTTCAAGGAATTCAATGAACGCCTGAATAACATGGTATATGCATACATTCAGTTCAACACATCCAAGGCAGCTTTCTACTCGCTTTTCTATGCCACAGGCATGAAAGCCGCAGAAAGGGTATACGATAAATTTACGGAAGTTGTCGGTAAGGAAGTTACACCTGAGACCTTCCGGGAGTTTTATCGCATCTGGTGGAACATCAACGAAGAAGTTTATCAGGAACTCTTCCGTTCAGAAGAATTTAGCAAGCTAACCCTTGACGTCAATCGTAGGGGACTCCTGTTCAGAAAGTGGATTGATGATGTGTTCGAACATATCCTGAAGTTTACTAGCCTGCCCAGCAAAAAGGACATGGATGAGATTTATCGAAGCCTCTATGATTTGAAGAAAGAAGTTCGCAATCAAAAGCGTGCGATGAAGGATGTCGAGAGGCACTTGAAAATCAACACATCAAGACACAATCCTTCCCGATAGAGATTGCGGAGATTTGATATAGAGAGGAGGTTGGTAGTATGAGCGAAAATGTAATGGAAACCATGATCAAGGAAACGGCCAAAGTCCAGCAGAAGCTCTTGAAGGGTTTTGAGAATTTGATTAATATCAAAGACGTGGAAGCGGGTGTGACGCCCAAGGAACTGGTATACCAGGAAGATAAAATCCAACTCTTCCATTACGATCCGGGTTCAAAGGGAGTCTGTCCTGTGCCACTTGTTGTTGTATATGCTCTTGTGAACCGTCAGTATATGATGGACATACAGGACGACCTCTCCCTGTTCCGCAAGCTCCTCGATCACGGACTCGACCTTTACGTCATCGATTGGGGATATCCCACGAAAATCGATAAATATCTTACCATGGAAGATTACATACTGGGCTACATGGATAACATCGTGGACTTTGTAAGGGAAAAGACAGGCAGCGATAAGATAAACGTCCTTGGCATATGCCAGGGAGGTACACTTTCAATTATCTATTCGGCCATTTTCCCGGAGAAGGTGAAGAACCTTGTAACTATGGTTGCTCCCGTCGATTTTGCTAGCGGCGATGCCTTGCTCAATGTCTGGGCGCCATTCATGGACGTAGATCTCATGGTTGATGTGCTGGGAAACATTCCCGGAGAAGTTCTGAACCTGGGTTTCCTTTGGCTTAAACCGTTCCAGCTCATCATTGATAAATACGTAGGACTTCTGGATCGGCTCGATGATCCCGTTGCTACACGGAGCTTTCTGCGCATGGAGAAATGGATATTTGATTCTCCAGACCAGGCCGGTGAAACATTTCGCAAATGGGTGAAAGAATTGTTTCAGGAAAACAGACTCTGCAAAGGTGAATTTGAGCTCGGCGGAAAGAGGGTTGACCTCAAGAAGATTACCATGCCTGTACTCAACATGTTCGGCGAGCAGGATCACCTTGTTTCACCAAAGTGCTCTCGGCCCCTTTCAGAACTGGTCGGCTCCAAGGATGTGACGACCCTTCCTTACCCGGTTGGTCACATAGGCATGTACGTCAGTTCCAGGGCGCAAAAGGAAATGGCACCCACTGTAGCTCGTTGGCTCATTGAAAAGTCAAAGAAACCAGTCAAGGGACGCAAACGTGGGAAATCAGCGTCCCAGTAACCCGGCAACAGCAGGGGATAAAGCTAATATGGGCATTCGAGATTAATGTGAAAAATTGATAATTGGATGTGGGAGGTACCTGTAGAAATGATAAAGGAGCGTACCAGTTTTACCATTGGAGAGGAAGCAACACGGACCAGAATAATAAGTGACGACGATATCATGACATTTGCACGAATATCTGGTGATGACAATCCTGTGCATATGAATGACGACTACGCGAAGGGTACTATGTTTAAAGGACGAATAGCCCACGGGATGCTCGTTGCGGGTTTAATTTCCGCCGTATGTGGGACGATGCTTCCAGGGCCGGGGGCGATTTACTTAAGCCAGCAGTTACGATTCCTTGCTCCCGTCAGGCCGGGTGACCAAGTCACGGCCCGTGCCAAGGTTACTGAATGGAATCAGGAGAAAGGGCGTGTTACGCTCTTTACGGAGGTCAAGAACCAGGAGGGTGTTGCTGTCATATCCGGGGAGGCGCGACTTGTCATGTCATCTTACTTAAAGAGATGACACGGGTATCATAAAATGTTTGCGAAAGAGGAGGTGTCGTTATGACTTTCAGTAAAGAGAGCGAAAAAGGACCGTTCTGGGATTTTTTCCCCAATATGCCAAAGGACAGTTTCGAATTCATGTTTGGAGGTGCCGATATGTATAATAAAATGACGAAGGCATGGATGGATTATGTGGAGAGCGCAGCAAAGGGTAAACCAGAAGATTTTTTTAAGGCATGGTCGGATTCGATGACAGCCGTCCACAAGGAAATGTCGGAGATGTTCGCCAAATCACTTAAGCTGCCTGGAATATCCCCCTTCATGGGTAAACCTCCATGGGGAGATACCTTGGATGCATGGCAGCAGATGTTGAAGGATATGCCCACCGGGCTAATTCCGCCTCGGGAGGGAATGGAAGAATTTATTAAATTCTCAAGGGGCTGGCAGAAAGGCTACATGAAATTCTTGGATGCTTGGCTAGGCTGTCTCGAGAAGACCTCCGAGGCTCATAAAACAGCCGGAGAAAAGGGCATTGAGCCGGAGAAGGTCTGGAAATCATGTCTCGAATCTTCTCAGGGATTACTGGAGGCGTGGGTTTCGTTTGCAACAGAACAAACAAAGGCATATTTCGCATTCTGGGAATCATTAATGCCAAAGGCAAAGGGTTCTGCGAAGAAGGGAGTGGCAAAAACAAAAGAAGGGAATTAGGGTGGGAATCAACACCGGTCCAACACCGATGTAGAAGGATCAATCAACGAAGGACGCCGATCTGATCAATACCGAACCAGAGAGCACGATATATCTCTCGTGTGGCACCACAATTATGAATATTTCAGAGAGAAAGGCGTTAGCGGAGGAGTTTGCCGATTTCCTTCAGTCCGCCGAGAGACGAGAAATCTTCGTGAAATAGGGATGTGTGGCACCATAGACTACACGGTCTCGGCCACACTCAAAATCAGAGATTTAATGCTAAATCGGTACGATGACCTAAAACTGGCGCTCCACTTGCAGGGTATTATAAAGTGCTCCAACACCGCAGTAAGTTTCGCATACTCTCTTCCGATCCGGAATCCTCAGTTTTGATGAATGAAGACTGCTGAACAGTTGTGTTTTAGAGGAAAAGAATGGGTAACAAGTTTCTTGCAGGATCGCTTTTTGCTTTTTTTGTTCTTTTTTCGATGAATACTCCAGCAGTTTCTATGGTGTAATCATAAGGAGAGAAGATGCCTACTACACAAGTTGGCTCACACACGGTGTATTATGATGAGTTTGGAGCAGGTCATCCGCTGATCCTGCTTATTGGCTTTGCGAGTACGCGCTTGTTTTGGTGGAAGCAGCTTCAGCCATTCGCCAAGAAATTCCGCGTTCTCAACATGGACAATCGCGACGCGGGCGACAGCGCGCTCTGCACCAGTCCATACACAATTGCTGATATGGCGGGTGATGTTGCAGGCGTAATCAATAATCTGAACCTAGGCCGCACACACATCGTTGGCATTTCGATGGGTGGAATGATTGCACAAGAGTTGGCGATTCGACATCCTGAACTCGTGGACAGGTTGGTTCTGGTGGCGACCACTGCCGGCGGACCCACCGGTGTGAAAGCCAAGCCGGAAGTTGCCGCATTGCTGATGCGTAATGAGGGCGAAGACGGTGAGATGCGCTTGCGGCGCATTTTCCCGCTGATTGCGGGTGAAGGTTATATGGCGAAGCATCTGGAAGACCTGTATCAAATAGTCAAATACTCTTTCGCCAAGCCGATGTCGCTCGAAGCGTATAAGCGGCAGTTGGGCGCCGGTATGATGTATCAGAGCCAGGGCGTCGCTGACCGGCTAGCGCAAATCACCGCGCCAACACTCGTTATTCATGGCGATTACGATCCGCTCATTCCTTATCCAAACGGCAAGTACCTTGCCGAGCATATCAAAGGTGCACGACTCTCAACCCATCCGGGTGTTGGACATCTGGTGATGATTGAATCGCCCGAGCGATTCAATCGTGAGGTGATTGAATTCCTGGGATAAAACGTTGATACGCCCTTTCATTAAGTAATCAACGCAACGAAAGGAAAATGAATATTTTGCTTTTGCTGACAAGGGCTATATGTTGCCGTCCTCGCCGCACCCAATCCTCGAGGAACTCCGCGCACAGTTGCGCAGGAAGGGAAAGGTCGTTACGGGTGAGCAGGCTGCCGCCATCATCCGGGACGGCGACGTTGTAACGACGGGCGGCTTTGTCGGCGCCGGGGTCCCCGAGGATATGCTCATCCACATCGAAGAGCGTTTTAAGGAGGAGGGCCACCCGTTAAATCTGACACTAATCTACGCAGCGGGACAGGGTGATGGTAAAACAAAGGGACTGAATCACTTGGGTCACGAAGGCCTCGTGGGGCGGGTGATCGGCGGCCACATCGGTCTTGCCCCCATGCTCCAGAAGCTCATCCGGGAGGAAAAGGTCCTGGCCTACAACATGCCTCAGGGTTGCATTAGCACGCTCTTTCGCAACCTCGCCGCCCGCAAGCCCGGTCTTATCTCCTATGTGGGACTCGGGACCTTCATCGACCCCCGTCTAGACGGTGGGAAGCTGAATCAGAAAACGAAGAAAGAGGGCGAAGATCTCGTCAAGCTCATGGAGGTCGAAGGACGTGAGATCCTATTCTACAAGCTGCCGCCCATCAATGTGGCCATCATCCGGGGGACGACGGCCGACACGAATGGTAACATCACCATGGAAAGGGAAGCTCTCTCCATCGAAGTGCTTGCCCAGGCCATGGCAGCGAAGAACAACAACGGCTTCGTAATTGCCCAGGTTGAAAGGATCGCCGATCAACATACCCTGAACCCAAAGCACGTTAAGGTCCCTGGCATCCTGGTAGACTGTATCGTAGTTGCCAGATTGGAAAACCACATGATGACGTTCCTAGAGCATTACAACCCAAGTTATACTGGGGAGGTGCGCATTCCGATGACCTCCATCGCGGCGATGGAGTTGGGGCAGCGGAAGGTAATCGCACGTCGGGCGGCGTTCGAGCTACGTCCCAATCAGGTCGTCAATCTCGGTATCGGGATGCCCGAAGGAGTGGCCCGCGTGGCTAATGAGGAGGGAGTCCTGGATCTGTTAACCTTAACGGCCGAGCCAGGCGTGATCGGCGGCATGCCCAACGGGGGCCTTAACTTCGGCACGGGGACGAACATCGATGCCCTTATTGACCAGCCTTACCAGTTTGACTTTTACGATGGAGGTGGCCTGGACATAGCCTTTCTTGGGTCGGCAGAGATGGACCTGGACGGCAATGTCAACGTGAGCAAGTTCGGTCCTCGCTTCGTAGGACCCGGCGGGTTCATCAACATCAGCCAGAACGCTAAAAAAATCATCTTCCTTGGAACCTTCACCGCGGGAGGACTCGAGGTTGCCGTGGAAGACGGAAAGCTCCAGATCAAGCAGGAAGGCCGTGAAAAGAAGTTCCTCAACCAGGTTGAGCAAATCACCTTCAGCGGCAAGTACGCCGCGATGAGACGTCAGCCCGTCCTGTATATCACGGAGCGATGCGTTTTCACGCTCACTCAGGATGGGATGGAGCTCACCGAGATCGCGCCTGGATTGGATCTCGAGAAAGACATCTTTGCCAAGATGGAATTCAAGCCCGTGATGAAGCAGCCCCCGAAGCTGATGGATCTGCGGATCTTTCAGCCGGAGACGATGGGCTTGAAGAGAGACATGCTTGAAATTCCTGTTGAGGATCGGCTGGTCTACGACGCCAAGGATAATACCTTCTACGTCAATTTCGAGAATTTCTACGTTAAGTCCAGCGAGCAGATCCAGAAAATCCAGAACCACGTTGAGAATATGCTGAAACCTCTCGACAAGAAGGTCTACACCGTTGTCAACTACGACAATTTCAACATCCTTCCCGAACTCGTCGAAGAGTATGCGGAGATGGTGAAGTACGTGATGCAATTTTACGAGAAGGTCACCCGCTACACGACGAGCACTTTCCTGAGGATGAAGCTCGGCGACGAACTGGCAAAGCGAGAAGTGGCGCCGCACCTCTACGAATCGAAGGACGAGGCGCATAAACACCTGAAGGTGAAGTGACGGGAAGAGATACCCAGTCCATGGGTAAGTTTGCGTTCGGTGTCATGAATATGGATTGCCTATTCTGGGTCGAGCTGCTGCTAACGCGAACTGTTAACGCTTTCAATCGATAGTATTCACATCTTCATCATGGTTCCCGTATTGACTTGATACTATTCAAGGCCTCCTCCTAAAACATGGTATATTTAGTTTTTGACAAGACAAAATAATACCAGAAGAAGGAGGAAGCCCATGAGATTTTACACCCATCAGCACAAGTACTACTGTGGA
>JBEKOL010000071.1:0-12861 GCA_049521775.1 Syntrophales bacterium | reverse complement strand
CCTAATTGCGGGATGGAGCAGAGACGATGATCCCGCAATTAGTGAAGTTATCACTATGGGACACCTTCCGCTCCGTCCTTTTTTTGTATTGTCTCCTTGAAACAGGTGCTTTATCATCAAAATGTGAATCGGCGTTAAAATATGACCCGCTATAGGCGTCCAAGGTTGACCCACAGAAAATTCATTATTTTATAATAGTAACAAGGAGTTCACAGTTCAAAATATGGGTCATTATTGGACGCCGATTCGGCCTATAGGTGGGTCATTATCGCATGCCGATTCACAAGGGTCTTCAACTCAGACCTTTCAAGAGTTTTGAGCCGCATGAATTGTGAAAAGTGTGGACTAATCTTCTTTAGGCGGTCAGCAATTTTATCGGTATCGATATCAACGGTTAAGTCGTAGACCACCTTATTGATAACCGGATAGAGTGACGTACATAGATACTTAAAGTGGCTATCTTTCTCTGAATTTTTTAGTTGATCTCTTAATTCAAAATATTGTTTGGATTTCTTAACACACTTCAGGAATTGGGCAATGTCATTGGCAACAAAGCAATTAGTGATCTCATCGTTTATGAACCCCTGTACATCATCGGATACTGGTGACGGCAATGCATGGATGGCTCTAATAATCTTTATGTAATTATCGAGGTACCTGGCAGTCTTGTGAATTGCGCCGACCGAAGGTCTTGAATCGAAGGCCTTCACTGGAATGTCCATTTCCATAAACCACTTTATATCGTTGATGACCTGGTATCTTAGATTCCAATGAAAATGCCAATTGCTGATGGCTTCGAGCAGTTTCTTACGATTTCGGTATCTGAAATCCAGTGACAAATGAGACTTTACTTTTTTTCTCGCACGCCTGGACCTAAGGGAAAAATGGTAACTTGCCCACGATTTTGAAGAACTAATCAATGTAGATAAATGAGAGCCTACTTCCTCAAGTACATTTATATCTGGATACCCTGGGAGATTATCCTCTGCGTCATATTTTCTTAACAGCTGCGTTTTTTCTGACAAGGTTTTCGCTCTTGACTCGATATCAATAATTTCGTCACCAATTTTTGCAACAAGACGTCTTAAAGAATCAAAGTCAACTTCGGAATCATAGGACTGCGACAGTGTTCTTGATGCCGAAACGAGGCTATCACCGTATCTAACAATCCATTGAAGTATTCCATCCACATAAGCGCCGATTTCTTGATTGGGGCTGCTTCCTCTTAGACTATTACAGAATGTGTGCACTCCAGAATCATCCAGGATGTTCTGTTTTATCCAATCGTAGGCATCCATTAGTTTCTTTATATTCTCTATTGATGTTTGAATATTGTGACGAGAAATTTCCACTGGGTGACCACAGGCACCACATTTTGCATCAAGCTCAATTCTTGTTTTTGGTACTTTGTTCCTTTTCGAGCATTGCTTACATTGCACAATTAAATTATCTCCTGCATCTTCAAAAGAAGAGTGATCGTAAGGAGGAAGGCATTTTTCAATTTCGGCGTAGCATTCATTGTTGTTCATTTCAGCGATCAGAGACGTGTACTCAGTAAGCGCTTGTGCCACAATTGAATCCATCCCGCTCGGTACAGTATCCGGGGGATCGATAATATCGTAGTTCCGAATGTCGTGATACTTTCGGTAATGAGAATGGTTATCCCGCTCCAAGGTCTTTAATTCCGAAAACCTGACCTGAAGCTTTTTGCTGCTGCGGTCCTTTTCTATCAGCTCGCTCATAAGATTATTGATCCTGGCCTCATATTCTTTTGTGTCCACGTGTGTAATGTATGATTGAAATCTTTCGATTTTGTTTGTGAGTTCTTTAATTGATTCTTTTTCACTCTTCAGAAGCGACATTGCCAAATAATCAATTGACGGCATGTTCTTTGTGATAACTTCCAGGGCTTTGTTTTGATGGCTCGATACCAGGACCGTCTTTCCCTGGGCTATGAGATGACAGACAATGTTTACGATAGTTTGAGATTTTCCTGTACCGGGAGGACCCTGTATGACAAAGAGGCGCGAATTCTCCGCTTTAACAGCCGCTAATCTCTGTCTCTTGTTGCTCTGAAGGGGGAAAAGCAGCGGCAACTTCCCCTCACTTGACGCCGGATCATCCGTATCTTCAACGATGTTCGCGTCCTCGGGTTCAGAAAGCATCGTATTAATAACAGTATCATCATCAAATTCATTGATCTGCGAGAGGCTTGCCAAATCATCGAGCAGGTGGGCATTAGTTCTTCGTGCATTGATTATCGTCGAGGCATTAACGATCCTGATGTCAGACCGATTACTTAATTCAAGAGCCATTTTTAAGGAGACTTTTTCAGGCGCGTATTCCAGTCTCCCTAGTCCCGGAATCAATTGAGACAGTTTCTGAATGATCTTTTTGACAGTGTAGAGATCGAAATCATCAACGTGGAGATCCGGAAGAATCTGTTTACGAATAATTTCAACTTCCTCATCTGATTCGACAACGTGCTTTATTAACTGGAAGTTCAATGCCGGTATTTCTGTTTCTTTGGTGAGCGTTACAAGGTTTTTCAATGGATCAAATTCCATCATAACTTTGTTGTAGAAAAGCGGTGCACATATCCTCTTCCTGCCATATTTTCCGGTCAGAAGGGGAAACCCAATGACTATTTCTCTATTGTAGGGATCGAATTGTTGTTTCCTGTATATGGCAACCATAATGGCAGACGCATTTTGTCTTTCTTGTTCTTCTAAAGTTATGGGTGTTTCATCAAACAGGTCAATTTGTTCTGCACGTTCTTCGCTTTCTTCAAAATCGTTGGCTTTTTGAATTATTTTGCTTACCGTTGGCGAAAAGACCCTTTCTATCTTGAAGGAGATTGATTCACCACTGATTAGCTCACCTATTTCCTGGACAAAAACGCCGAGATCAGTTGTTAATCCATGTGCAATCACCTTGTTTATATCTACAAAGTGTTTACCGGCCTGAGTTGAGACAGAGCGAAGCAAATCCCTGTAATATTTAGCAAGATTTTGTAAATCGCTATTAAAATTATCAGTACCAGGCATTGTCATTCCCTCCTTTTTATAGTAAAAGAATAATCGACCCCCCCATAACCGCAGAACCGCGCTCTCTATTGAGTAACGGGGTTACGCGAAATCAGTCCATATGTCCCTCTTAAGCGAATGCTTAAAAAGGGTTCACAATACTGTCCTGAAGACAGGATTGATTTTTTCATTATTCATTTCTCCTTTCGAAAACTGGATTTTGGTTGCCTTTACTTGTTAGAACGGAATTGGCGAAGAAAACCGGACACACTTTAGAGAAAATTTCATCATGGATGCTGAGACAGAAGTCCTCATAGATCAGTTTAAGCTTGGTAATTCTGAAGCCTTCCACAAGCTTTACGCGCGTTATCAGGGAAAGATTCTCAGTATTGTCCGCTTGAAATTGGACAATAAAACCAGGGACTTATTGAAAGTACAGTCAATGGACGTGCTACAAGAAGTCTTTTTCACTGCATTCAGCAAAATCCAAGATTTTAAGCCAATGACGAAAGGTTCCTTCTGCCACTGGTTAACCAGAATTGTTGAAAATCATATTAAGGATCTCCTTGATCATGCGTTAGCTCAGAAGAGGAAAGCTACAGGAGGGGAACAGCCTCTGGATGAGATACAGGAAATGGGTTCAAATGGCGGGTTAAGATTCGGCGATATTCTGCCTGCTACGATTACTTCTCCGACGCAACATCTCCTGAAACGAAATATCAGGTCAGCTATTGATGGCATCATGCTACAGCTGAACGATCGGGAGCGTGAAATAATCATTCTACATAAATATGAAGAATTAACATTCCGCGAAATAGCCGAAATGGAAAAAAGGCAAGAAGACGCTGTAAGAAAACAGTTCCACCGTGCTTTTATCAAACTTATGTCATTCGCAGAAAAGGATCCAATACTTAGAGAGCTTCGTCAATGACAGGTGTGCAAGATCTACAGGAAGATATTGTAAACGAATTCATAGAAAAATGCATTTCTATGGATGATTCAAATGTATTGAAGGAATACTGTGACAAATACCCTTCATTGGAAAAAGTGTTTGAACAAAAATACAACCTTGTAAAACTGTTGAATGACAATTTCGACGTTGAGAATCTGGTAGGCAAGAAGATAGGAGATTATGTAATTTACGAAGAAATAGGTCGCGGTGGGATGGGCATAGTTTACCTTGCCTGGCAAGTCTCACTCGAAAGATTTGCAGCCTTGAAGGTCCTGCCTTTTGGCTTGTCTTTTGATCCGGGATTGCTCACCCGCTTTCAGAGGGAAGCAAAAATCATTGCCAGATTTGCCCACCCAAATATTGTTCCTATTTATTCCTATGGTGAAGAAAAGGGCACTTATTATATTGCAATGGCCTTTGTTCCCGGACTTTCCCTAAATAAAATCATAGCTGGCCTAAAAAAAATACCACCGGCCCAAGTCAACACTGAACGTGTCAGAGATATCATCCAGACTCATGAAGATTTCATCAGGCTTAAATCAGATTCTACAGGAGATGGTTCACAAGATTCCATCACGACCAAGCGTGACCCATCTTTTTGGAATATGCCTTACCATAGATTTGTCTTTTCAATGTTCGCAGAAATACTGGATGCAATTATATACGCCCACAAGAACAACATTTTCCATGGCGATATCAAGCCTTCGAACATAATGCTTACGGCTGAAGGTATTCCCGTGCTCGTAGATTTTGGACTAGCTAGAGATATCAAAGCGCTTGTCACCACACAGTCAAGTGATTTTCTCGGCACAATAGCCTATTCTGCACCAGAACAAATTCAATCCAACCGAATAGATCATTATACAGATGTCTGGTCATTAGGAGTTACTCTGTACGAATTGTTGAGCCTGAAACATCCCTTCTATATGGAGAGCTTATCTAAATCGATATCCAATATCATCCATGAAGATCCTCCCCTGATCCGCAGTCAAAACAAGAGTTTTCCGAAAGACGCAGATGCTGTTGTCATGAAGTGCTTAGAGAAAACACCCGAAAAGCGATATGCCAACGCAGAACTCTTGAAAAGAGATATGATAAATTTCCTGGATTCAAAACCGATCAGCGCAAAGCCCGTCGGGGTCGTTGGCAAATCTTTAAAGTGGATTAAAAGAAATCTCGTCATCTCTATATTAATTCTTGGTTTGCTCTTTGCTGGAGCGTTAAGCTCGTTCTTGTACCTTAGGAATACAGTTGAGAATTTAATAAATGAAGGATCCGTCTTTTATGACCATGGCAATTACATTGAATCCCAGAAAAAATACGAACAAGCCCTTCGGTATGTGAATATGTTTCCATATTCTGAACAGCGCCAAAAGAATGTGCTAAGCAAGCTCGGTGATGTATCTTTAGCAAAAGGAAACTATGAAGAAGCTAGGAAATATTATGAAAGGATACTTGAAATAGACCATTCTTACACCTCGGCCCTTTCAGGCTTAGGACAGGTTCATTTAGAAACGGGACATTATGAAGACGCAATAAGATATTATAATCAGGCGATCCCATTGTCTCCGATGGATAGAGATGCCCGTTACGAACTCGGACTGGCCTATGAATATGCAAAGCGATACGAGGAAGCAATCAAGAGTCTTCAAGCTGCACTTAGGATTGCCCCAAAGGACGAAGGGGTGCTGAAAGAAATAAAATCTGTACTCAATGAATTAAGAATCCCTGATTCTCAAAAAAGAAAATGTTTGGAGGCGAGAGGCTTTTATAAACGAGAAATTGAATCCATATTGAAGTGATCTAAGATGCCGAAGGAAGCTGTCTTAACAGCAAGTAAAGACGGTAACAAATCAATACTTCTTTCTAATCAATGATTGATGTATTCTGAGAATCATGCTTGAGTACAAACGCTATTGATTGGAATGATTTGGCACCGCCGGAAACCCAGGCGGCGAAGGGAAGAAAACAAACTTCATCCTAAATATCGGAAGAAACCTGTCTACTTGAATCAAAGTGCTGATTTTTAGTTTCTGCGCAATTATCAAGACTTTGCTTTTCTCGTTCGGAGTTAAAGTTGGATAAGGTGTTTATTAGGTTTGCATGTCTCTTGCTCTTCGTAACGCTGTCAAATAGCGCATTTGCAGAGACTAAAACATTTATAAAAGAATATACCTATCAAGCTTCTGAACTCGATAGTCTTTCGTCAAGTCGAATGCTTGCCCTTGAACAAGTTAAACGTCTATTGCTGGAAGAACTAGGTGTGTTTCTCACAAGTCAAACCGAAGTCGTTCACTCTCAACTCACCAAAGACCAAATTCTATCGATCACCGCCGGTATCGTTTCAGCAACCGTCTTGGATGAGAAGTGGAACGGACACCAGTTTTGGCTGAAAGCACAGATTACCGCGGATCCACAAAACGTCCTTGAAGCGATTAAGGCTGTTGTTAATGACGTAAAAAAATCTGAAAGCCTGAAAATCGCCAACAAGAAGATCGACGACCTAAAACTGCAACTTGAGATTGTTAAGAAGAATCCCTTTGCGACTGAAACAGAAAGGCAACGAGACTACAATAAAATTATAGACAAACTAAGTGCTGCTGACTTGATGCTCGAATACTGGTCTATTGCTTACAGCGACACCGGTGAAATAACAAAGGCCAAGAGAGGTGAGCTTGTCCAATATCTATCACGAATAATTTCTAAAGACAGCACTATTGCTGAAGCTTATTTTGCGCGTGCTTACAATTACATGCTTCTTGAAATGTACAAAGAAGCTATAGGCGACTTTTTGTATGCCGCAAAAGCTAATTATTACCCCGATCAAGCTTATTCTCACCTTGCTCGTATATATCAAAAACTTCACCAATACGACAAATACGTTGAAGTGCTTTTTAAGGCATTGAGTAACAGTGAAGTTGTCTCACTAAAGCACCTAGATTATCCAAAGCTGACCGACAAAGAGTATGCAACTTTATTTAAAAAAACTCCTAACGATTCCAGGCTCTATTTAATCCGTGCTCGTGACTACTTTAGCCAAGGCTCTTTTGGGGGGAAATATTTCAATGACAAGAAAAATACAGCCAATTTTCTTAACTCTGTAAATCGGTCACTCAAGTTAAACGCCCGGGAACCTATCGCATACCTAATGCTAGCCGAACATTACAGAGACCAGTTGATGCCCAACATGGATATTGATCAATATGAGAAAATTGCAAAGGAATGTTTAAAATACTGTTCAATGGGGCTTCAATATTCTAATAGGTCAACAACTACCGAAGAATTTTTATTCATGCGGGCAAATTATGGTAACGGCATTTTGGATGATCGTACTAGAATGAATGATTACGAGCGGCTTGTTGCTCTTAAACCTGATGCTACTACATACATAAAGTCTTTGGCGGAACTTAAACTGAAGTTCCGCTTGTACAATGAAGCACTGTATTTGTATGATAAAATTTTAGAGATTGATTCAAAGACAGATTACGAAAATAAGTACGACATTTATCAGTCTATAGGAGATGTGTATCTTGCAATGAATAAAATTGCTTCTGCCATTGATATGTACAACAACGCTATAGATGACATGAACAGAGAATTATCAAGGTATGCCGTCCATCTCGAAACTAATAAAAATGACAGCACAACGATTTGGCTTGCAGATAGTTTGAAGTCGGAAAAAGCCAAGTTGTTAGATTATATTGCGTATCTAAAAACGACTTTGAGATAAAGAAGAAGGGCCGAAGCAATTCTCAACAGGCCGTTTTTGACAGCGCAATTCAACATAATCTTCAAAGTCACAAAGAGTTGTTCCAAGGACAAAATCGTATATTCACCCTTTCTTTCGGTAATCAACAGCTCTCTGATTTCTTAATGTCGTTTGTTTGTAGGCGTAATGCGCAACCGCGCATAGTCCATAAAGTCGTTTTTTTAAGAAGATATTTTTAAGACTTCGTCCATTCTCTTATAATCCTTACTTCCCCTCTTATCAGAAAGATTTGTAATACAGCGTACTGCCATTATCTGTAGCAAGTGCGAATTAGCTGCAAAAATCGAGAAAAAGCCATTTTTATTATGTTCTTCAGCTCTTTTTTCGCTAGATTCTGCAACAAAGAACTGGACTTCCTTAGCAAGCAGAGCGTTGGTACTCATGAAACGGCAATGATGCCGTATCACAGCGAAAGGAGACCAACCATGGCTAGTGCTAATAAGAGTAAGAAAAATGTAAATCATAATCAGAAGACCAGTAAGCAGAGTGATAAATCAAAGAAGAAATTCCCCGATGCAAAAGGAGATTCCAAGCAGGCTATGCTGATCGAGTTGCTGAAGCGTCCCGGCGGCACCACCATCGATGAAATGGTCAAAGCGACAGGCTGGCAGCAGCATAGTGTCCGTGGAGTGATGTCCGGCATATTGAAAAAGAAGCTGGGGCTCTCCATCGCTTCGGAGAAAGAGGAACGTGGACGAATCTATCGGATCGCCACATGAAGCATCGCTTATTCCTCACTACGCGAAGGCTCGGTAATGAACTGGAAAGTCTCCAAGCCCCCGACCGCGGAGAGCTGATGGCAAAATGGCGGAACCTGTATGGCACAGAACCACCTGTGGGAGTCCGGAATAATTTTCTGATGCATGCCATAGCTCACCGCATGCAGGAAATGGCATTGGGCAAACTGAAACCTGTCACTCGCCATTTTCTGGAAAAGGCTGCGAAAGACAACGCATCCAGACAGCAGATATTACCTGTTATCAGCAACATTAAGCCTGGCACACGGCTGTTGCGTGAGTGGCATGGGACAACTTATGAGGTAATCGTAATGGAGGACTGTGTATATTGTGATGGCAGACGCTACCGCTCGCTTACTGAATTAGCAAGCGCCATCACCGGCACACACTGGTCGGGTCCCATGTTCTTCGGGCTGAAGAAGCGGGAGGTTTCATGAGCACAAGACCAGTATTCCGCTGTGCCATCTATACCCGCAAGTCTTCAGAAGAGGGGCTGGATCAGGACTTCAATTCTTTGCATGCACAGCGGGAAGCGTGTGTGGCGTATATTGACAGCCAGAAGCATGAGGGCTGGCAAGCTGTCAAGACGCACTATGACGATGGCGGATTCAGTGGCGGTAATATGGAGCGTCCCGCATTGAAACAATTAATGGAAGATATTGAGGCCGGGAAAGTAAATGTTGTGGTCGTGTATAAGGTGGACCGGTTGACCAGATCGTTAACCGACTTCGCCAAGATCATCGAGCGTTTCGATAAGCATAGCGTTTCATTCGTCTCAGTCACACAGCAGTTCAATACTACAAGTTCCATGGGAAGACTTACACTGAACGTCCTTCTCTCCTTCGCGCAGTTTGAACGGGAAGTTACCAGTGAACGTATCAGGGATAAAATTGCAGCCTCCAAGAAGAAGGGCATATGGATGGGCGGAACTGTTCCCTTCGGCTATGACCACGAGAATCGTAAACTGCTCATCAATCCTAAGGAAGCCCAGATCGTTAAGCATATGTACCATCGCTACCTGAAGCTTGGATGCGTCCGCCTGCTCAAAGAAGATCTCGACAGACAGGGGATTCGTTCCAAAGTCCGAGGAGAGAAAGGCGGTTGTCCATTCTCACGGGGGATACTCTATGGGATTCTCTCCAACCCGATCTATATAGGGCAGATACGCCATAAGGGAACCTGCCATCAGGGTCAGCATGAGGCAATCATCGACCGGGAACTGTGGGAACAGGTTCAGCAGTTTATGGCCGGTAACGCGGTGGAACATAAGAAGCGTTATCCGGATATTGTAGCGTTTCCACTAATGAACAAACTATTCGATGTCTCAGGCGAGCGCCTCGTATCCAGCCGCGCCAATAAAAAGGGAAGGCGCTACCGCTATTATATCTCAGAAAGCCTGAGGTCAGATCCGAGAGATGCTTCATCAAGCGGGTGGCGATTGCCGGCGCAGGAAATTGAGCAGGTGATCGCGCATACAGCATTAGAAATTATCCTTGATGAGGTTGCCGTTATTGCCGCGCTGCAGGAGTCGGGGATCGCAGCACGCTACTTTCCCCCCGCACTCAATGCTGCCCGAAAGATTCAACCCGATGCTGCAGACCTGATCGACAGATTCGTTCAGCGTGTGGAGTTGCGACAGGATGGGATACGCCTTACGCTGTCCCTGGCGCCGCTGGTGGCACCAGAGGTGGGCTCCAGCGGTTCAACCGTTACACGCGATATCCCGATGCGGATGAAACGGCGGGGAATAGAGATGCGGCTGGTAATTGGTGGTGCCGGACCGGCACGGGTGGACCAGACCTTACTGAAAACCATTGTTCTCGCCAATAAATGGTTCAATGATCTGGTATCGGGACAGGTGCACAATATGGCTGAAATCGCATCACAGGAAGGTGTAGACAAGAGCTATGTTTCCCGGGTAATGAATCTCGCCTTTCTTGCCCCTGACATTACTGAAAGCATCATAGCGGGGCGGCAGCCTGCCGATCTCTGTGTTGAAAAGCTCACCAAGGGGATTGATTTACCTCTTGATTGGGCACAGCAGCGTCAACTTCTCGGTTTCGTCTAAACCCTTCAGTTGACGGACAAAATCTTGACCAGAGAAAGTATCTAATATCATGGCTTTTACCTGCTTCAGGCTGGTTTCTCTGGTCAACTTAGCCAGCCAACCCACGCCACGTGCGCCCCTCCGGGCGCATAAACCGCAGAATCTCTCCTGCGTGAGACTTCATGGTGGGTCAGGGCAGAATTGAACTGCCGACACCTGGATTTTCAGTCTTTACATCTGGAAACATAGGGATAAGACGGGGAAACAATGGGTTATTTTCTGTAAAGTGTTGACCAAGTGTTGACCAAGTAATAAAAGATAAATACCCAGTAATAGCGAAACTCTCATTTCGTTGAAAAGCCCGTTACGCAAGTGCCTTGCCAGGATTTGGTAATCGAACCAATGAACAAGCGTCCTGTTGATGGAAGTGGGTATTGAGAACACCTACTATAGACTTACTGGTAGAAACATTGATAATAAGAAAGGCAAAACCATTTCTGGTTCTGCCTTTCTCTAAGGTCATCAATTTTAGACATTCACTTTATGGCAGTATATATTTAATCGTTCCTTTACTATAAGATATCCCAACTCCTTCTAAAGTTGAACGTGCCGTTCTTCGGGTCATTTCAAAACTGCCCTTAATCCCAGCGGCTTTCCCCGTGCCTCCGGTGATGGTAAACATTCCCTTCGCAAAACTTACGCCACCCGGGTTTACATTTCCGGCCATTTCATATGTACCAAAAACCTTATCACCACCCTGGAGGTTCCAAACACCCCAACCCCGCTCATTCTTGAATTCATTTTTTTCAATTTTCATCCCCCCAAGGGTACGAACTGTTGCATTGTGAAATAATCCTCCGCCTGTGTCATTAACAGTTAAGCCAGTAGCTTCGTAAGCAAAGTAAAGAATGCCTTCTCCTAAGGGAAGGACCTTTGATGTAACATAATAGGTGGTAGTACCTGGTTCGCTCACTTCTTTGTTCTGGGCATAAACATTCACCCCAAAAGTAAGCAATAAAACTAAACTCAATACCAATAGCAAAATAGATTTTCTCATGGTCACCCTCTTTCTTTTGTTGTTAGGGTTAGACATCTTTTACATCGAAAACAAAATATAACCGTCATCCAGAAATAAAAAACCCCGTCTTGTTGTAAAAGACAGGGCTTCAATGTTTGATTCATTCCCCCTATATGAGGAAATTTGTAAAGATGGCAGCCTTTTCTTGTAGTGTCAATTACTTCTTTTAACTTTCATGCTACGCTTAAAGTATGCAAAGTCAAGGCAATTCTTTAATTATTTTCAAAGTATAGATGTGTTCGTTAATGTTCACTATTGATTGAATCTGGATGGAGGCATTGTCTGAGCGTTCTTATAGGATGCTTTAGTAATATCTTGACTTCTGAATTGATGGTGGCATCCTACTGTAACCGGGGGGACACCCGAAAATGTCTATTCTTGTTTCTGAGGATAATTTGCTCACAGCAGCCGGAACCGTGAGGTCAGGAAGGTGTCTTACAGCACCTAATCAACGCTGTGGGCATTTTTCATGGAGGTGGAGAAATGACAAGGATTAAAAAAGATGAAATACTGGGGTATCAATTTGATACTGAAACCATCTGCAGAGAATGTGTGACATTGGAAGAACTGAAAGATTTAACCAGAGCTGAGTTACTAACTGCGAAAAGTATCCGTGAGGACCTGGTTTTTTGTGACAGATGCAAAAAACGGATTGAGGGTTGATTCCTGAAGGGTGGGTTTGTTTTTATGAAAGGGGGCAATGATATGACAAATACTTTTGGTGTTATTATTGTACTACTCACCTGCTTGCTGATATTACCCTGTCCAAAGGATGTGAACGGTGCGGATTGGATATGGTATGGTAATTCAAATGGTCTATTATTTTTTTATGATGCGGAAAATATATCTTTTCTACGACACAATATTAATCAGGTGTGGATTGCAAGCATTCCAGAGTCTGAAGAAACTCGTGTGAAACATATACAGAATGAGAGAAATGCAGGCTTAGCCATGCCAGAAAACTGGGGGTTCTTGGAAGCCTTATATGAAATTAATTGTAAAGATAGAACAAGCATGCTTCTCGAGTCTAAAGATTACAACATAAAAGATAAATTAATGAGCACACATACTGAAAAACATCCATCTCCTACACATCTTTCACCAGAAACAATGATGGGAGAGCTATGATGTTCCCCCGGAAAAGCGGACACACAGTTAAGCTGCTTTATCGGACATTCGGTTATCAAATTCAAGAGGCGAGAGATACCCCAAGGATGAATGCCTCCTAATGCGGTTATAAAAGACTTCAATG
>JBEKOL010000070.1:0-13570 GCA_049521775.1 Syntrophales bacterium | reverse complement strand
TCCAGGAGATCCTGGACCGGAGCACCGAACCTTGGGGAATCAAGGTTTCTCACGTCGAGGTCAAGCAGATCGATCTGCCTGAGGAGATGAAGCGGGCCATTGCCAAACAAGCCGAAGCGGAGAGAGAGCGTCGGGCAAAGGTTATCAATGCGGAAGGCGAGTTCCAGGCCGCCCAGAAGCTGATCGAAGCTGCCGCCCTTATGGAAACACAGCCGATGTCCTTACAGCTCCGGTACCTGCAGACCTTGAATCAGATCGCAGCCGAGAATAACTCTACAATACTCTTTCCCATCCCGATCGATCTGTTCAAACCGTTCCTGAAGTTGGCAGAAAAGAGCTGAGTGCGCATGCTTATGCCGAGAGTTTTATAAAGACCGTGAAGTCAGAGGAGGTTCAGCTCTGGGAATACCGGACCATGGAAGATGTTCAAAAAAGGATTCCCTATTTCATCGAGGATGTGTATAACCAGAAACGCTTGCATTCCTCTTTAGGTTATCGGCCTCCTTGTGAGTTTGAGAAGATGTTAACATTAACCCATAACCCCTGTCAGGATACTCTAATTGTATTACCCTGATCTGTGCAATGTAAGGGATTCACTCCAATCCATGTCGAACCCGCCATATCGTTGATTTTCACTTGAAAGTTTATATTTCCTACCGATATGACGGCTTTTTCCCAGCGCTTCACAACCCTCCTAAAATCAGATAATAAGGCCTTTCCATCCAATACTTTAAGCTGTATGTCTTCAATTTGCTTTTCGGCTTTCCTGATCTCAGGAGTTACGAAGTATCCAGTTTGAAAATATGCATTTGAAATAGTTTCCCACGTAGCGCTCAGACAATCCAGCAGTGACTTCTTTCTTTCTGCTGTGTATTTACCTTTTTTTTCAGCCCATTTGATTTTGCCTTTCCCGATCGGCTGGCCTACATCTAAATATAATCTGGTTAATTTTGGCAGTCCGATTCCTGATACCACATGCGTGGCATTTGCCGCAGTGTTTGAAAGCAACTGGCAACTCATTTTTTACCCTCCTAAATATCTGCACATTTAGATTCTAAAATAACTCGAAAAACCGGGTAGTCGTGCATTAACTTAAATGGTTGTCTTTTTATTCTTTTGGATATTTTTTATATTTTTAAAAAAAGCAGAGCCTTTTTCGGATTCTGCCTTTCCTTATTAACGAAGCAGGGCCTCTTGGGAATCTCGCCATGTCAACCACTCCATCATCCCCAGTAGGTCGCTGTCAAATGATCGTCCGTAAGGTCTTTATTTATTGTCAACTGCTCTTTTTCCTGCTTTCGGTAATCGCTTTTAGACGGCATTAACAAGCCCCTGACCGGGCCGGTTTTCTGAATCAGGAACAACCAGTGATAATCAGATATATAAATGTTCTTTGTCTCCTTCATCTTACAACCCCCTTAACTTTGCGATGTTGCTTACCCAATGTTCATGACTCCTCATGTCTTTGACCGTACACATTTTCCCCAAGAATAAAGTTTAGTGAGTTTATGACAAACCATTGTTACAGGAAGATGAAAGATATATTATGATTCCATTAAGTTTAATGGAACTGAAGGCAGACTAAAATCATGAAATCGGTTATTGGTAAGGACGGCTGATTCAAGCTCCGATACTCAAATGCCTTTTTATGGCATCTTTGATTTTCTTCCACATCTGTGTACCGACGCTGTCTCTGTCAATGATTAAATGGTGCGAGATTTTTTCTCCGACATCATTGTCTTTCTGCACGGTATGAATTTGCCAGTGGTCCAGATTCCTCTGGGTAATCATTTCCTTAAGCTTTGAAGAAGACACAAATTCATCCTTTTCATCGATAAAAATAAGCGTCGGTTTGTTTAATTTATCATTCACATTTTTTTCAAAATGCTCAATGGCTTCAAACAAAGCCTTGTAAGCCGCCATGGGCGTACCCTCGTTTGCACGATAGGATATAGGAGATAAACTGTCTATAACGATATTTGGAAAGGGCATCAGGGCCTTTAAAAGATAACTTTCCACCGTCATATTTAAAGCCGGCGCGAAAAGAACCATACGGTCATATGATACATCAGGATGTGACAGGATAAGATCGCAACCCATCAGTCCGCCGAGGGAATAGCCGATAAAAAAGACAGGGGCATTTTTTTCAGAGGCTCTCTCTCTTACTCTCAGATAAGAGTTATAAATTTCATCAAGCCATAGACCGTATGTGACGGTTCGAAAAGACTCCAGTCTTGCTCCGTCGATGGAGGCATTGATATTCTTTAAATAGTTGTTGCCATGACCTCTGAGTGATAGGTTCAGAACATCTATTCCCGCATCATTAAGCTCAGCTATGATGGATTGCATTCTTTCGGGTCTCAAGTTGAGACCGTGTACAACAAGCGCAACACCCTGTGTTTTTTTTGTTCTTCTTATTTTGAACCATTGCGAAGAATCATCTTTCTTGCTGATAACTTTTGTCCATGACAATATCGATTTAGAAACCCTGTTGCCGGATAGGGCATAAAAGCAGACAACAACGGTAATGGTGAATAGAATGCATATTATTATGAACAAACGCTTTGTCATAAACAAAAATTTATAGCAGTCAACGGTAATCGTGCCATTTTATAAATTTATTGATTAGAAAAGTATATGTTGCCGATACAGCCTTCCGCATCACTTTTAGTGTGGTGCGTATTGATGAAAAGCAAGACGCCCTTGACCATGATAGGCCTGTTGCCTGATGAATGCAGACCAAATGCCCGATAAACATCCTTAAGAATATTTCTTTCTTCTGTAAACCACGTCTCGAGGTTATCCTTCCCGTTCCGCAGTACAAGATATCGAACATTGCTCAATATTGCATGGGGACTCTTGGCCAAGGTATCCTTCGGCGCTTTGTTATCCCATATATATGCAAGCGCCGGAGGCGTCGAAAAGAGACCCCCCTCGCCAGGGATTTGAAGGCTGAGGTAGATCTGAATGCTTTGATCGTCACAATCTTTCTTTCTGATATCACCGCCGTCCGGCAGTTTCGTCGCTTTCCACGACCAGTTCAGATAAGGATATGCCAGAATATCGACGTAAATTTTCTTCCGGAAACCGAAGGCCGTTTCGCCGCTGCTGATCATCTGCAAAGGGGAGGCACTGCTTCTTGGTTAATCTTGAAAGAAAGCATTCCTGTGTATTTTTGCAAAGTCCAGTCTGACGGAAGGCCGCTTTTTGAGACAATCGTTTGAAACTGAACTACATGGATAATTGCCGTTGTAGATCCCCCGATGGTCCCATAGAGAAAAATGAGGATAGTTGCCGACAGAACCGGGAGGATAACCTTGCCTTTTCTGAAAGCTGATTTCTCCCGATTCTCTTGTTTGACTGAGTGGGATTGGCTGTTTGAAACTTCATTGCGTGAAAAGTTCCGCATGCCATGATTCGATCGCTGCTTTAATGTCGTCTCTGATTATCCGCACTTTCGCTAGCCCTTCTTCCTCTGTCCCTGTCAGTTGTGACGGGTCCGGAAAGCTCCAGTGCAGGCGTTTTGCATGTCCGGGAAATACGTGGCATTGCTTCGCACTTGACTCATCACCCACAGTAATCACGCAAGAAAATAATTCCCCCTTGTTAACGGGGCTGAAGACCGTCTGCGTTTTTTTATGAAAGATGATATTAACCTCTCTATCTCAATCAATGTCTATGCAGCTTTGGGATTTCCCTCATTCTCCATGCAGGCTATGCAAGAACGGCTCGTGGGTATTGCCAGCAACCTTCTTTCCGATATCCGCCCTTCACAAACCTCACAGATTCCGAATACCCCTCTATCGATGCGCATGATTGCCCCCTGAAGCTCTTGTATAAGCGACCTTTTCCTTTCTTTCATCATCAGCTCTGCATTTTGCTCAGATTCCCTAGATGCCTTATCCACGAAATCCGCAGGGTTATCATGTGTAGCCCCCTTCTCAAAGGCAGCTTGAATCACTTCAAATTGGAGTTCATTCAATCTGCGGAGGAGAAGTTTTTTTATGTGTCGAAGATCTTCCGGTTTCATATTGATATCCATAATACTCCTTAAAGTATTCTCCTTACAAAAATCCCCCTACCCCTTTTCAAAGGGGGAACCTATATTAAATCCTGTCCGCATGAACATGAAAAGATACGATTGATCCGGTTACTTTGCTGCAGCCGGTGTGGAGAAAAATACCCAACCACAACATCAATAGGAAAATTATAATCTCCGGCTGCCATAGTGTTTGGATGCCCTCCGTAACATACGCCATCAGGTTTGAATCGGTGGACCATTTCCATAGAATGAAAGAATAAATGATCGCCACAACTCCCATAATTTGATAGACGGAAATACGGCCTTCTCCACGGTGATCGGCGCGGAATATTTCTGACACGGATCTCCATCCCTGGGTAACGAGCACGGAAACCAGGAAGGATGCGACATAGTGGGCGTTGAGGAAAAGATACGTGCAGGTGATACCTGTTGCTATATACAAACCCGATGTTACAGCCTGCACGGGAACAACATGCTCTCCATCCAGTCCGCTTTCATATGCTATTTTTTTGGTCTTTCCGGAAAAAATAAAGTTGCGTTTCCCGAATAATGTCTGCAGAAAAGGCGCACATTGGGAAAGCTGTTTCCCATAACAGCATCCGAAGCTGATGCAGGCGAGCCGCCCCATACCTTCTCCGTAAGAATAAGAAATTGCTAAAGCGGCCATAGCAGGCATCGTGGGAATGAAAACCGACGGCCCCATAATTTTATTGACTATCGAGATTGCCAGAGGTGCAACCAGAATCCCCGCGAAAACCGCGCCGCCCACGGTACGAGTATGTGCTTTTTTTTCCACAATCATTGCGATCACTCTCGCCATAGGAAGGCAAAAAAACATCATGATAAAAACGAGGGCAAAAGTAGCTTTTATGTCAATTTTAATTGCGCCAAAGAGGACAAGCATAATCGCCACGGATACCAGATAAGCATTTGCGCTGAATACGCCATAGTAGGTGAGGTTAACACCATCCCATCTCTCTGAGTCAATCTTCCTCACCGGTATGGTAGCCATGATCTGCCATCGTTCATCTGGCAGCACTTTGAAGCCCCACCACAAGTGACAGACAAACAGGACAGCCAATATGACGACAAATATTTCATTTTCCATATAGCAACCTCTGATTAGTTACGTCTTCTTTCATATTACCTGCTCAATACCCTTCCGATCATGGAACGGACATTCACCTCGGTTTCAACCAAAGGTATTCCGAAACCCTTGCAAAATATGCTCTCTGCGCCCTGATGACACATGTTCACAACTATGTCATCTGCAAACTTCACGCGCCCCCGCTGAAATATTAATACGTCCGTGCTGCTGCCGGGGCGATATAGACTTTTAGGAGCGCCCTTCTTTACGAACATGCCCGTACCAATGGGGATAGGGTTGGCATACCCTTCTTCACTGTAGCATTGTATGATATCTCCGATCATCATGGCTACCACTTCAATCATGGCAACAAGACCTGCTCCGGTGCCACCGTCAACATCAGTATTGATTATGGTCACAACCCTTTTGTTTTTTGAATAAGGTGTGGCCATTGATAATACCGCATTGGGATTACAGGAATGGTAACTTCCGGGTATCTGGTAAAAGTCAACGACTTTTCCGGCAACCGGCGTATGATTGTAGTGGTATTTTTCCGGAGTAAGCCTGAAGATAGCAAAGTCCCCGTGCTTGAAGGCTTTCAACCACGTTTTCTTGTCAGTCCAGAGCATTTCCTCATAGTCAAAGAATTTCCCTTTGATAAAGAGATGAGAATTATCACTGAAGGAACCGACAAGCATTCTTGAATCGGCAGGAGATACAATAGCGTCAGGATCATCCGGCATGGGTCGGCATTCCCAGTAACGTATTTTCCTTTCAAACATCTTCCTTAAAGTATCAAGATTCTCCGGATCATCGCAACATTCCCCAAGGTCGATACCGCTTGATTTCAAGAAATCCGTGTATCCGAA
Organism: Syntrophales bacterium; assembly: GCA_049521775.1. Taxonomy (GTDB): domain Bacteria; phylum Desulfobacterota; class Syntrophia; order Syntrophales; family UBA2185; genus Fen-1135. The sequence continues at coordinate 7,572 of JBEKOL010000070.1, read as the reverse complement.
CATCTTTTCTCCCAGGGAATGCTCATAGTTCATGAAACTCAGCAGTCGTGAAACCCTGGCGCCAGTGAGCGCCCGGAAAAGGAAGGGTGCATATTCCCGCAGATCGGAATAGAGAAACTTGATAGTGTCGTTGCCATAAAGTTTTTCTGTGCGAACTCTGCGGTCTTTACGCTCAATATACTGGTGAAGCATCTTTTTTTTCTGATAATTCCTTATTGAATGTCACCTGACTTTGACTTTTGTCGTTATCAACCGAAATCAAAATCAGATTGATGAGCTTAATCAACTCGCCTGTCGATATTTCTTCATCAAGAACTTTCCGCTTGGCAATACTGACAAATCTAGAGGCTTCCTGATTATTCAGAGTGAACTGAAGCGCATTTCGCATTGCCGGTCTATCTCTTGCGGAGGCAGCTTCAATCCTGCTCAGGTCTTCTTCCAATAACCTGAATGCTTCTTTGATATGACGCATTTTCAACTCAGTCCGATAAAATTTTTCCGCGGCTTTATTAAAATCGTCGGCATTCATCTGGAGGGAAGATTTAGCACCTGCGATGTCGAGAATCGCGCCCGTCATCCTGCTCGCTGCGGCATGATTTTCGGGGTGCTCCAATCTCAAGGACAAATTATCCATAGTCTCTTCGAGCCTGAGCATCTCAATCAGATCGGCCGCATCCTCTCTGAGGATTTTAAGAAGAGCTTTACGATATTCCAGGTTATGGACACGCAGATATCCGGGATATCTTCTGCTGGAGCGAACTTTCGCCGCTTTTTCAATAATCCTTCTCAGGAAGATATTCTTGGTATCATGGCGGACGAAAAAAGTAGGAATCCCGATAGCTGATCCAAAGATAATCTGCCTCCGCTCGCTTTCGACGAACGGATCATCCGGGATATGCTCATGCAATGCCGTGCCGTCCGCTATATACTTAAATGCAAGAACGTTGAGAAGATTTTGCAGGTCCGCCGCCCTTCCCATATCTTCCTCTAAATTCTCGAAGAGACTGTAGTGTCGGCCTTCGAATCCTGAAAAACCCATGACGTCGTACTCACGGAGCCTGTAGAGCAGATAAATAGACATCCGGAAATCGAACACACCCAGATCGGACAGGTCCCTCTTTAATCGATCATGATTTCTGATTGTGCCATCCAGAGCCGGACTCTTCTCAGTGCTCATGAGGGACACAAGATAGTCAACAAGCCTGAAGTCGGGGATAAAATCTCCCCTGAGGCTGAAGAAAATACTGATCATACGATCCAACCAATCCGGACCAAACGGTGTGACCACACGGCCGAATATCTTCATGTCCGCCTTTTTCTGCCATCGCCTCCACAGCATCCGCAGGTGCGTGTAATCCAGCTCATGGGGCAGGAACCCGAGAACCCTTTCCGGATGCATATCGACGAAATCAAGGCGATAAGGGGCGGCACTGTAGGTTCCCACAAAGAGGGGCAAGAAATGCTCCACTATCTTGATGACCAGGTCACCGATGAACTTCTCATGGGAGCTGTTCAGTCCGGAGGATTTGTCTCCCAAATATTTGCTGAGTATTCGGCTGCCCATGCTTATATGGGTGCCGTTGTTCGCAAGACTTATATTGGACGTGGTCGGAAATACTACAAGGTTGGTGCTGATGATGCCCGCCTCCCGGAGTTTCGCCACGGCATTCAATTGACTGCGGCTTAAAACACTGTGGCAAAGGTGCATATATTCATGCTTTGCCTCCCCTCTGCTCCAGTCTGAGAGACAAGGATTCATAAAAAGCTCCCTGTAGAAAGCGTCCGAAATACAGTTATTGAGATCCTTCAGGCGCACAGGCGGATGAGGAGACGAGTAGACCATTGCCTTCTGACCGCTCGATATCAGAGAAAACTTGCGATTGCCGTACATTATCAAGAGGTGGGTCAGCAGAAACCGCTTTGCCGTCTCTCTTCCAATTGCCTTACCCATCCCCGTATCAGGACGTAAAGGAACAACATGAAACGAGAAAGACTCCGGAGAAGTGTTGTCATTCAGAAAATGATGCATCAAACTGCATCCTGTGCGGTAAATCAATGACGGAACATTTTTCTGGGAACCAAGGACGTCCGCGAGGCATAGTTTGATTAGATAACTTATCGGCAAACGGATAAACTCTTCACCCTCGTTAGAAAATACGAATTTGTGTACATCTTCCCTCTGTCCTTTTGACGGATGTTCTTTATCTGCCAGAAGGTCACGTTTGAATATATCTTCAGCAAAAGGACTTAACAGTTTTCGGGAAAAACGAACCCAGCTGTGTTCCCATACATTTTCCGTATTTGTATTCAAAAATCTCTCGAGGTCTGTTACAATTTTCCTTGTTGTATCGCCCGCCATTGCACGCCTGACAATATTGGCAAAGTAATTGGATTGCTCAATGGTAATGGGAAGGTCAACATCGTTCTTCTCCCCGGCAACAACGGCCTGCAGTTCCGTCTCGCTTCCTGCTGTTGTGTCAAAAATGGCAAACGGAAGGGAATCGATTTTCACACCGAAGAGTCCGAAGACATCGAGCATTTCCATAATCCTTCGGAGTGACGGAACGTTTCCGTTATCTTTGTCGACCTTCTTGTGCAATAAATCTGAAGCAGCTTCGCCCCAGCTCATATTAGACCTCCCTGCATCGTAAAATTCGGCAGCATAGTAGCCGAACAATGTTAAAGGGGCATTAAACGAACATTAAGATATAGTGAAGAACGACAAACAAGACAGGGCAATCTGCGAGCTTATGATAGAGTGAATTCTGGCTCCGCAAATCTATATTCTGTTCAATTGAAGGTGAGTATGTGCTGCGGCAGGAAATGATTACACAAGGAACCCCGGGGTTGCTCCCCGGGGCCCTTTGAAGTGTAACAGAATTTATTGCAGCCAGATTAGAAAGTAAGAGTCAGCTTGTGCGTCACAAGATAGTCGTTACTGAGTTGGGCATTGGAATTGCTACCCATAAAGGCATCGCCCGCCCAGAGGTAGGCAAGGCCGACCATATATGACAGATTGTCATAGATCTTGTAGGTTGCACTGAGATCAAATTCGTTGCCGATATTCTTGGAGATCTGATTTACAATTGCATTCTTGTCCAGACTGGCGCCGGTGAAGCTCGCCTTTACATCCAGTTTTGGTATGGGTTTGATGCCGGCGAAAACCTGCCATGCCATGACATTGTCATTATTGTAAGCGGGAAATACCGCGGCAGTCATACCATTCTGACCCCCCAATACGCCGTTCCACCTGCCGAGATCATAATTGAATAGAATCAGGCAGGGGGTGAAGTCGGTACCGATCTTGGCTCCACCTTCATTCTTGTCGGTTGTACCCGGATCATCACCCGTTGCATAGAATGCCAAAGCGCCTACATAAGCCGGTGCAAGGTCAATATTGGCCATGATATAACCGCGCCAACCTGCTATTGTCCGATCCGGGAGGCCTGCCCCCGAGTTGTACTCTCTATCTTTACCCGTAAGGAAACCGAATTCGCTCTCGACATAAACAATGCCTAATTGTGCCTTGACATATGGCTGGAAGGCCCAGTACCTTGACTTGTACCCGGCAGGACCGTCGTCGTTGCTGCTATCGAGATAATATGTTATCTGCAAGCCCGTATTCCCCTTGCTCCAGTTGTACCCGCCGAGGACAGAATACTTCTCATACGTATGATCCACATCGTAGGTGGATACTCCAATATTGCCGGCTGGACCGAGACTGCTGTAGTACATCTTTCCCTCAATCTTATCCCAACGAGCTCCCCAGAAAAAAGGACCGGTTATCCAATCCCACACGACCCTCGAACCGTAGTCCGTCTCGCCGGTGTCACCAAAGGCAGTGCCCCACACGCTCTGTGTCTGATAACCAACCTTTAAAGTGCCAACATTGGCGGGGAGATTCATGGTCACATATACATGCGTGAACTTGATGTTTTGGGAGTCGATATCGTTCCCGCTCATGCTATTTGAGGGTAGCGTATTCAAAGTCGCGGAAGCACCCCAGATCTTTTCCATTATATCGGCTCTGGTCGTCAGCTTCAGGCCTTCCTGTATCTGGAAGTCCGTCTGGAGCCTCAATCTCTGCCAGATATCGGATACGGATGCACCGCCATTCGCCAACAGCGCACGGTTGTTGTCATAGTAGCCCTGCGCTACATAAGACCCGCTGAACTTGACATCCACCGCAGATGCAGGCAAGGCGAATGCCATAATCAGCACAATCGATGGTAAAACCATCCAAAACTTTTTCATTTCTTTCCTCCTGTTTTTGATTCTCCCTAATTGATCTTTTGGGCATGTCCTTGAAAGGTTATCTGGAATGTTTCCATCATCTATTGCAACACTCCTTTAAAAAACTGAACGCAACCTCTTTTTCTGCTCACATGGCACCCCCTTCCTTGTAAATTAAGATGGGGTGCACAGTAGCCTATTAATGTTAAAATGTGATGAAGCAAATGTTAAGATATGATGAAAATGACGAACACGGCGGGGCAATACATGGGCTTATGAAAAAGCTCATTTCAGATCTGCAAACTTGTATCCGATACCCCTGACGGTGAGAATGTATTGAGGTCTTTTTACATCTTTTTCTATGGCCGATCTCAGATTGCTGATATGGACATCCACTGTGCGAGGCTCCACGAATGTTTCATCCCCCCAGACATAGTCTAAAAGCTGATCCCTCGTATAGACCCTACCGGGATGCCGTGTAAGGAATTGTAACAATTTTATTTCTTTAGGGCCAAGATCGACTTTCCCCCCATTTACGGTGACCTCATAGGCACTGTAATCGATCTGGAGGCCGTTGTATGCGAAGTGCTCTCTTTTTTCCGAGTCAGGACGCTCTTCTGTCCTTCGCAGGACAGCACGAACCCTGGCAATTAGTTCTCTCACATTGAACGGCTTGGTAACGTAATCGTCTGCCCCCACCTCAAGGCCCAGGATCTTATCTACCTGTTCGCCTTTAGCTGTGAGCATTATAACCGGAAGCGTTTCTGTATCCGGATTCTTCCGGATGAGTTTGCAGACTTCCAATCCTCTGATCCCTGGAAGCATAAGATCCAGAATAACCAGATCCGGTTCCCTGGCCTTAACCAGGTCAAAGGCGCTTTCCCCATCGTAGGCCTTGGTAGTTGCAAATCCTTCTTTCTCAAGATTGTAACTAAGTAAATCTACGATATCTTTTTCATCATCGACAATAAGAATCTTTTTCGGCATAATCAAAAAAGATACTCCATTTCTTTTTCCATTAATTCTTCTTTTTTCTTGATTTCTCTTTTGACTCTCCCAATGGAACAAAGCCTTCATTCGCTACGAGTTGCTGACCGGCTGGGCCTAATATGAATTTTATGAACTTTGCAACTTCACCTGCAGGCTGACCGTTCGTATACATATAGAGAGGTCTCGCTACCGGATACTCCTTGGACAGCGCTGTTTTCGCCGAGGCCGTAATACCATTGACGGTCAGACCTTTGACCGACGTGTTCAAATAACCTAGACCAATGTAACCGATGGCATATCTGTTTTTTGAAACCGCCTGAACAACCGCTCCGTTTGACGCCTGCAACTGCGCCCTGGGAGTTACTCGGGCATTACTTAAAACCAGGTGCCCCCAGGACTCAAAGGTGCCGGAACTGCTGTCTCTCGAAACAATGACGATCGTGAGATTGTCACCGCCGACCTCTTTCCAGTTTGTAATCTTGCCCTGATATATCTGGCTTAACTGATCAATCGTCAGCCCCTGCACTTTATTCTTCGGATGCACGATAGGCACAATGGCATCAATAGCTATTGTATGGGCAACTGGATTTACGCCCCTTTCCCTGGCCAGGGCAACTTCGTTAACTTTGATTTCCCTTGATGAATTTGCAATGTCTGTAGACTTGTCAATTAGTGCCTTGATCCCATCTCCCGATCCGCCAGCAGATAGAGATATGTTCACTCCGGGATGCGCCTTAGTGTAGGCCTCCAATGCTACCTGTGCGATTGGCAAAACCGTTGTCGATCCCTTGATGACAACATTTTCCGCGGCAGACGCCAGATTTGTGCCAAAAATTAGACATATCAAACCGACCGCCAACAATTTTCTCATCATTTTTAAAACCTCCATTTAGTTTTACTTCTTCTTCCATAATTGCAGAAGACATATTTTGTTGTTTTCTCCCAAGAATACGGAAGCATTGTTTAACATTCTGCCGCCACAATAGAAATCCGGCCAGCTATATTTTCTTGCGGAACGGATTTGCTTCCCACAGAATTGGTACTATAATACATACAAAATGTTTCAAACTCGTTAAAGTATGATGAAGGTTTTGTTATTTTGCCGCAAAGCATTGACTATCGGCAATGAACTGTGATAAGCGGGGCACGTTTATCCATCCTCAAATGGTGACATCGATGCATGTGATGATGACTTAATTGCAGAGTAAGTGATGGTTCGAAAACATGGATAGTTACCCTCTAATTTCCGTTATCGTCATCATTTTCATCGGCCTCGTCTTTGATTTCATTAACGGCTTTCATGATGCCGCAAATTCAATTGCCACGGTCGTTTCGACCCGCGTACTGAGTCCTCAATATGCCGTCATGTGGGCAGCCTTATTCAACTTCGTGGCTGTTTTTTTTATTGGTGCACAGGTGGCAAAGACTGTCGGAACGGGGATTATCAGTCCTAGAATTGTGGACAACCTGCTTATTTTCTCCGCTTTAGGAGGTGCCATAATCTGGAACCTCATTACATGGTGGCTGGGTCTGCCGAGCAGCTCCTCCCATGCCCTCATCGGCGGTCTGATTGGAACTGGCCTCCTGAAAGGGGGAACAGGGGTTCTGGTTTGGAAGGGGATTATTAAAACGGCGAGTTTCATCATTCTTTCCCCCCTCATCGGCTTGGCCCTTGGATTAATTTTAATGACTCTGACCTTAAATTCCTCCCGATATTTTTCAGTAGCTAGAGCAGGCAGCATATTCAGGAAGTTCCAGTTGTTTTCTGCAGCTGTTTTCAGTATCAGCCATGGTATGAACGATGCGCAGAAGACTATGGGGATTATTGCTGTTGTTCTTTTCAGCAGTGGCTACCTCGGTTCTACTTTTTATATCCCTTATTGGGTTGAGTTTGTTTGTTATCTGGTTATTGCATTGGGAACTATGTCAGGGGGGTGGCGGATTGTTAAGACAATGGGAACAAAGATTACAAAACTTCAACCCATGGGAGGTTTCTGCGCAGAAACTGCGGCTGCCATTTCTATCATTGGCGCCTCGTTAGCAGGCATTCCCGTGAGCACGACCCACACGATTACGGGAGCGATTATGGGAGTGGGAGCTACAAAGCGATTGACAGCCGTTCGCTGGGGAATTGCAAGAAATATCATCTGGGCCTGGGTTTTAACAATACCCATATCGGGACTAATCTCAGCGGCCCTATATCTGTCTTTGATTGCTTTCAGTTATAAGCCAGTCCATAATAGAGCATACATATGATTAAGCGGCATATAGAGTAGCGGGTGTATGGAAGAACCCACGAATTTTATCGGGACGATTGGCCAAATGACGAAGAGCTCCCAGAGCTTTGGA
>JBEKOL010000069.1:0-14229 GCA_049521775.1 Syntrophales bacterium | reverse complement strand
CGCGTTATGGCCTGCATGCTCGCCAAGTCCCTTAAGGACCCTCTACATCAGAGGCTTCAGCCGCTTCGTTGCCTCCACGACTGCCCTGATTGCTACCGGCTGGAGCGAAAGTTGCCGGACGGGATTCTGCTCCCGTTGAAAAACAGCGCCTTTTCACGGCGCACTATTGGAAACACCTACTAATGTTCATTCTGAGATGGCCAGATGAATCAAGGATTTCCAGTTGAAATGTGCATAAAGTATCTGGTGCGATCCTATAGCCTTGGTTCTTGCGCCCCATAACTCATGAATATTTTCTGAGCAGTCGGAGGATGAAGTCTTCATCTATTCGTTCTTCCGGTGAAGGTCAATAAGATACCGGAGAGGAGGATATAGGCAACGGCGATCGTGTAGTGTGCGTGGGATGCAACTGTCCAGAGCAGGTACGCCTCGCCTACGGTGGACACTGAAAAAAATATCAACCTCCGGTGATGGGAAACACATTTTTCACTCATATCAAACTTCGTCATCTGTAGTTGTGTTGAAAGACACAAAATATTTTGGAATAACGAAATGACGAAGCGGATTAGTTCAAAGGCTTGCTGGATTTTTCAATTCTTCATATATTTCCTCAAACTTACGGGCCGTATCCCGAAATGCTTTTAATACGCGGGGATCAAAGTGTCTTGGCAATGTTCTTCCATCACCTCTGGTAATTGTGTCTAATACTCTTAGGTGACTGAAAGCGGGTTTATAAACTCTCTTGTTCCGCAGGGCGTCATACTGGTCTGCAATGTTAACTATCATTCCTTCAATGGGGATTGCAGCGCCCTTTAGGCCATTGGGGTACCCGCTTCCATCAAAACATTCATGGTGAGTCAGCGCGATGGACCTGCCCATTGTTAACTGAATATGGTGTCCAATGATCTTAGCGCCATATAATGTATGATTCCTCATCTCAACAAATTCATCAGGTGTCAGCTTACCGGGCTTTTTGAGTACGGCAGGAGGAATGTGTATTTTCCCCACATCATGTAGAGTCGCTTGAACTCTTGTGGTCCTCACAAATTCGTCCGGCATCCTGAGTTTTTTAGCAAGGATAGCGCTGTACTCGCCCACTCTTAATATGTGGTTTCCCGTGTCCTCGTCATTCGCTTCCGCAGCCCTGGCAAGGGCATAAACGGTATATTCAAAGGCATTCTCCACCTCTTTGATCTGTGAAGAAAGAGATTTCAGGAAGAGAACATCGAGCACCAGGCTGTCTAATACCGAGGCATCATATGCCGATACTTTCCTGCCGTAATTGAGCGCAATGATGCAGATGTCCCTGCTCAAATAACATACTGCATTGGAGACGAGGATTTTGAATGATGCCAGATCATCAAAAAAATGTTGCAGCTCCGAATGGGGAATATCATCAGCGTTATAGAATATCGTTCTCGATTTACCTTTTTCAGGCAGATTGAAAATAGTGGAGAAGCTTGATTTGGATTGAAGCAGCGCCCTGTCCAGATCGTTATGGGAATATTCATACTGATTCCAGCTCCAGGCGTTTTTTTGATCGCTTCTTCCCACCAGTACCATTTTCGGTTTTTCCGGATCGTCTGCGGTCTGACGTATTATCCGGGTGACCACGGCGTCTATTTGGGATAAAAAATTGAAAGACAAAGGATTGAAATTTTCTAATGTCGCTTTGCTGAATGCGGTCAAATCGGATATATTCGTGTAGGCCGTGTGCAAGCTATCTACGAGGCCTTTCATCTTGAGAAGCATTTTTATCCTTGCAAGCACTTCACCCTGATCAAATGGTTTCGTTATGAAGTCCTCAGCTCCTGCCTCAATACCTTTGATCCGGTCCTGTTTTGATGTCAGTGATGTAATCATTATGACAGGAACACGCATGAGCTTTTCATTCTCCCTTATGAGTCTGCATACCGTGAAGCCATCCATCCCGGGCATCATGACGTCCAGGAGCACAAGGTCAACGTGTTTTTTGTTGAGGAGTTCCAATGCCATCTGACCATTATCCGCCGTGACAACTTCGTAGCCGTGAGGTAACAGGACGGCCCGGAGGAGTGACAGGTTAACCGATTCATCGTCCACACATAGAATACTTGGCATCGTGCGAATCATAATTATCTCCCGCTATTCCCTTCTGTCATGGACTTAACTTGCCACCTTTTCAAGAAGATCATGAATGTCAATGGGCTTTGACATGAAGCCATCACAACCTGCCTGGATAGCTCTTTCCCTGTCACCGGTCATTACGGAAGACGTCAGCGCAATGATCGGAATACTTGCCGTAACAGGGTCTGATTTCAGGATGCGAGTGGCCTCAAGGCCTCCCATAACAGGCATCTGGATATCCATTAGAATCAGATCGGGCTGCTTTTCCCGCGCCATTTCGACACCCTGTTTTCCGTTTCTTGCTTCAAAAGTGACGTATCCGTTGACCTGAAGCAAATCTCGAAAAAGCTTCATGTTCAGGGGTTCATCTTCCACGATTAATATGACTTTGCTCATAAGTCACCCTCACACATTTGCAAGAGATAATCTCTTATTGAACGATTGACTCCTATGCTTCGTCGACCTTCGCTTCGGACTTTAGCCTTTCGCACTGAACGATGAATTTTCTCATCGACTGGCCTTGACCGGGAGGGTAAAACTGAACTGGCTGCCCCTTCCTGTCCCCTCGCTCTTCAACCGTATCCCTCCGCCGTGCAGCTCCACAAGCTGCTTTGACACTGATAACCCCAGACCGGTTCCCGGTGTCTTGTCCGTCAAACCACCCCTGATTTGATAAAAGTTTTCAAATATCTTCTCCTGATGCTCCGGTGGTATCCCTATACCTGTATCCAGTACACTGACTTCTAAAAGGTCATTTCCTTCTTGCAGCATGCGCAGTGCTGAAAGGGTAATGGCGCCGCCGTCAGGCGTAAACTTCGCGGCGTTGGAGAGCAGGTTAAACACTATCTGCTTGATCTTTCTCTGATCGGCGAACATCTCGAAAGCCAACAGCTCCTTGGGAATATCAACCTTTAGATCTATCCCGTGCTTATGCGTCTTCTCCTTGATCATCACCACGCAGCTCGCAAGAAGATTGCCTATTTCTACCGGAGCGAGTTCCAATTCCATCTTGCCGGCTTCAACCTTCGAGATGTCGAGAATATCGTTGATCAGGTTGAGGAGATGTTTCCCGCTCTCCAAAATATCCATCATGTATTCTTTCTGCTTTTCATTGAGGGCGCCGAAATAGGCGTCCAGTAAAACATCGGAAAAACCGATTATTGCATTAAGGGGCGTTCGAAGCTCATGGGACATGCTGGCGAGAAAATCACTCTTGGCCTGATTGGCTGAAACGGCGGCTGCTCTTAACTCTTCAAGCTCTGCGTTTTTCGACGCCAGTTCATTGGTGCGGATACCTACCATCACTTCGAGACGTTCACGATCCCTTCGCAATTCCTCTTCCGTGCGTTGGTGCTCTGTGTTATCAAAAATTGTGGATCGGCTCATGATATAATTGCCGTCCGCGTCCTTAACGGCTGTGGCATTCAGGAGCACCGGCAAGATAGTGCCGTCCTTGCGGATTACCTCGAATTCCAGGTTGCCGGCCCAGCCTCTTTCTTTAAAAGCCGGATACATTTCCTGGAACAATTGCCTGCTTTCCGGAGTTGTTATGTCAGAGAATTTTTTCTTCCCGATGATCTCATCCTGCGTGTATCCAAACCATTTAAGTTCGGTGTCATTCATGCGAAGAAAGGTTCCGTCCGGCCCCAGAGAATGATAACCGCATGGGGCGTTGTTATAAAGGTCACTGATCTCTGCCGCGTAACTCCTAAGCTCCTCCTCCTCCCGTTTGCGCTCGGTGATATCTCGGGTTACGCCGAGAATGCCCACTAGTCGCTGATTTTCATCTCTGATAAAGGAAAACTTCACCTCCGTCCACACGGCGGTCCCATCTTTTCGCATCATTTCCAACTGAAGCGTTCGGGATATGGGAATCTCTCCATGTTCGGATTTTTCCAGCTCTATGATCTCGGATAAGATCCTCATGGCCAGATCCCGGGAGGAGGGAGTCAATGTCTCAATAGATGGTTGTTTCAACACCTCTTCCGGTTCATATCCTCTGAGGATTTTTACGGAAGGGCTGATATAGGTATAATTCAGGTTCATATCCAAGACGAAAATGACGTCACTCACATTATCGGCCAGCAGGCGATATTTGTTTTCACTTTCCTTCAAAGCGCCCTCAGCCCGCTTGCGGTCGGTGATGTCTCTGACATGTTCGGCAACCATTATTACCTGGTTGTTATTGTCAAATATTGGATAGGCCCTTATATCGCTGTACCGCTCGGTAAGCGGGTTGAAATACTCTGTTAGAACGTCCTTTCCGGTAGCAAAGACCTCTAATGCATGACATGGTTCGCAGGGGACGTCGCGATGAATGAAAGCTTCATAGCAATGGGGAGTCCCGGGAGATTTTATATCGCCGGTATAAGCAGGGGACTTCCAATTTGAGATCAGAACTCTCAGGTCCTTATCGACAATTAACACGAGATCTTGAATGGCGCTAAAAACACTATCGAGCAAAATTTTGCTCTTCTTCAGATCTTCCTCCGCCCGCTTACGCTCTCTTCTTGACTCTGCCTCTTTGAGTTCCCTCTGAATAGCAGGAACGAGACGGGGAAGATTATTCTTCATCACGTAATCATGGGCACCGGATACCATTGCAGCTACTGCAGCTTCTTCACCGATGGTGCCTGAAACGAGGATGAAGGGGATATTCAACCCCTTCTCTTTGTACAGTTTGAGTGCAGCGAGGCCACTGAAGTGAGGCATCTTATAATCGGATATAATGATGTCCCATGTCTCTCTTTCAAGGGCCTGATGCATGGCATCCCGTGTCTCCACCCGTTCATATATCGGATCGTAACCGCCCTTTTGAAGCGCACGGATGACCAGCAATGTATCATCCTCTGAATCCTCAATCACTAAAACCCGAAGGGGCTTTCCCATCTTTCTTCTCCTTATTACTTTCCCAGGGAAGGAGGTTCATTCCAGACCAACCAGTAAAGCCCGAGGAGCTTCATCGCTTCAGAGAATTGATTAAAATCTACAGGCTTGCGGACATAACTGTTGGCGCCCAGTCTGTACCCGTTGATCTTGTCCTTTTCCTCTACCGATGACGTGAGAATGACCACAGGAAGCAACCTGGTGAACTCATTCTGACGGATACTTTTCAGGACCTCCAAGCCGTCAATCTTGGGCAGTTTCAGATCCAGCAGGATAACAACCGGCATATCCTTCACATCCCGGCCGGCATACATCCCCCTTCCGAACAGGTAATCCAGGGCCTCCACACCGTCTTTGGCCACGATAATCTTATTGGAGATATCGCTCTTTCTAAATGCCCGTATCGTCAGAGCCACATCATCGGGATTATCCTCCACCAGCAGGATAGCTTTGTTTTCCATGCTGTCCTCTCCTTCCCATAATATGTTTTATAATGATACCCCTCCTGTCTGTCAGGATGGCACCATAAAGTAGAACGTCGCCCCTTTTCCGACTTCTCCTTCCGCCCAGACTTGACCCCCGTGACGATGGATGATCCGCTGGACTGTCGCCAGGCCGATCCCCGTTCCCGGAAATTCAAAGGATGTATGGAGGCGCTGGAAGGCGCCAAACAACTTGTTAACATAGGCCATGTCAAACCCCACACCATTGTCCCGGATAAAACAGGCTGTTTTCCCTTCCTTGATGGTCGTGCCGAACTCAACCTGTGGCTGTGCCTCTCTGCTTTTAAACTTCCATGCGTTGTCCACCAGGTTCTCCAGGGCAATCTGCAGTAAATAGGGGTCGCCGTTGACGAAAACACCCTCCTGGATGATTACATCAACCGTTCTGTCGGGGTTATTCTGCTGCAACTTCTCAAAAATTGCCCTGACCATATTACTCAAATCAACAGATTCATCTTGAAATTCAGACTTTGTCACCCTTGACAGTTTCAGCATGTCATCAATCAAGTGGCCCATATGCTGCGTTGCTTTCCGCACCCGATCCAGGTAAGATTTCCCCGTGTCGTCGAGTTTTTCCTGATAATCCTCGAGCAGGGCCTGGCTGAAACCGTCAATACCTCTGAGAGGCGCCCGTAGGTCGTGAGAAACAGAATAGGAAAAGGCCTCCAGTTCGGCGTTAAGTTTCTTTATTTCTTCCTCCGCCTGTTTGCGCTCGGTGATATCTTGTCCCTGAGCAATGGTGGCCACTTGGGTCGTTCCGTCCGTCGCAAAGATAGTAGCCGAATTCCAAAGGACAACCCGGACGGAGCCGTTGACATGGAGGACAGGAATTTCGACCGCTTCCAATCGTTCTCCAGCGAGTGTCCTCATGATAAGTTCCGTTGAACTCTCGATGTGGTCGATAGGAAATAGTATGGAGAAATTTTTACCTATAACATCATCGGCCGCCCGTCCGGTAAGTGCCTCGAAGGCCCTGTTGAAACGGATAATATTGAAGCTCGTGTCCCACACGATTATCGGGGCGTTGGCATAGTTGAAAAGATTATCAAGATATTCATTGGTCTCCCGTAGCTTGTTCTCAACTATTTTACGAGCCATGATCTCGGCTTCCAAGTTATCTCGGGATACCGTTATCTGTTTAAGATTTGCAACCATGTCGTCGAAATCCCGTGAAAGCTGCCCTATCTCGTCTTTGGATTCCGTGCCAACCTTATGACCAAGATTTCCGGTGGAAATAACCTCGATCCCATCCCTGAGATGTCTCAGAGGCTTCGCGATGTTCCTTGCCACCATCACTGAACTGACAATGGTAAAACATACCAGAAGCAGAACAGAAACAAGGATGGCGGCATTGCTCTGGAATTGCTTGGCTGCATATTCACGATCGGAAATCCTCTGGAGCTTGAAGAGCAGCGTTAATAACGATTGAGCATCAATGATAAGCTGGGAAGAAATTAGGTTTTCTATCGTCCGACTCTGCGCGATACTGATCCTTCCAGCGACCATCTCGTCATGATTATTAACTATGCGTGCAAAAAGTTTCTTCGTTTTGTCGATACCAAGGGTTATTTGTTGCAAAATAAACTTTTGTTCAGGTAAAACAAGGACAGCATGTTTCCGCTCAACTGATTTCTCCAAGTATTCGGTCTGTTTCAGCCATTGTTCTTTGGACCGTTCATTGTAGTTCAGTAGATATTCATCCCGCAAAGTTATTCTGGTGTTATGTTTTGAGATCATTTCTTCAACGAAGTCGTGTTGTGCTAATGCCTGTTTTAATTGCTCGCTGGTCCATGCAAGTATAGACATGACCAAAATGGCCATGATAGCGGCAATCCAGGATATAGCTTTAAGTTTAGTCTTTATCTGCATATACGTATCACTTATACAATGTCACAACATCAGGTCTCACTGAAGCGAGATGTTTCCAATATATACTATTAATGTAATTGGGCTGATTACCACTTGGGGCAAACCCTTTGGCTATCGCCCAGCGGGCCTGATCTTCCATGGCTAAAAACAAGGACTGGTCAAGTGATAGCCCGATGGTATTCTTGGTCCAAACCGAAACAAGATAACGCTCATCAAGAGCAAGCCGCTTTTCCAATATCTGCTTCACCCTTGTAGGATCTTTGCGAACCATGGTCTCGGCGTCGGTCAATGCCCGGAACAATTTTTTTATCGCTTCAGACCTTTTTTCGGCAAAATCAGTTCCGCAAATCAGAAGAAAATTAAATTGTTGCTCAGACTGAGCCGGCCAGGAATGCACCTTGCCAGCTAGCTTTTGTTTGATGTTCCAGACATAAGGTTCAAACGTAATGGCGGCATCAACGCTCCCTTTTGTTATTGCCTCGATAAGTTTTAGCGGGGGGAGGTCCACGAACATGATGGTTCGCGGATCAATTTTGTTATATAAAAAATATCGATCTATGAAATAACGGGATGGAGTTTTGCTGGTAAAGGCAATTTTCTTTCCTCTTAAGTCGGCGGGCGACGATATGCCCCGATCGATGCGGGCTACAATCTCAAATGAATCCGATAAGGCGATCACGCCCAGAATTTTTAACTTGCTATTGTTTTCAAATGATTTGCTTACAAAGACGAAATCGGCCGCTGTGGCTATATCCTGATTACCAGCCATAAGTCCCTCGACAGCTGCTACACCTGACTCGTAACCAGTCACCTGTGCATTCAGATCATATTTTCTAAAGAACCCCTCGCTTTCAGCCACCCACATCAGGGTAGCATATTCACCTTTAAAGGCTCCAATTCTGATAGTTTCCAGTTTTCCAGTGTCTCCAACATCCGCTTTATCCCTGCATCCCGCGGTAAAGAAAGCAGCACAGACGATGATCGCAAGGACGGTAAGCACTGCGAGGGCAAGGGTGGTAAACCGTGCATGCGGTCTGAAATCAAACATATTATTTCCTCCTTAACCCAAACTTGCTGCTTGTCATTTTGTAATGCGTCTCATCTATTGCCATTAATATCGCAATGGTAATTCTCCTTGAGAAGGATCATGAGCCAGTATTCTTAGTACTTTAACAAAGCTTTCAATTTCCGTTACCTTATCGAAGAAATATTCCGCGCCAAGTTCCCTGCATTTCTTCCGATACTGCGGATAGGGATAGTTGGTAAACATGATGACGACAGGCGGTGCGTGTTCTTTTTTGATACGATCAAGAACATTCATTCCATTCTCGCCGATGAGACGAATATCTAATATCACCACGTCGGGTTTCAGTCTTTCAATAGCTTCGACAGCATCGTTTGCATTCGTGGCCTGGCCTGTAAATTCCACTCCCTCAATATTGGACAGAAGAGCCCTCACCCTTTCAACAACGAGTTCTGAATCATCGACAATAAAAATCTTCATAGGCCAGTTCTCCCACTGTTTTGGCATGTCAGTAACACTGAGAATCTGTTACTCATTTAGAAGGTTTTCTCCGGTTGCCCATCTGATTTTTTGAATAAAAGGCAAATTCCACATGTCTTCAAGATAAGGACACGTTCCTATTCCGCTGAATACGCATTCCCTGCACCTGGTATTCGCCCGCTGTCCCATTTTTAAATATCCTCCATCCTCCCTATGTTCATAGGTGGAAGATAATTATCAACTTAAACTCTTATGATACCCCTGAAGGGCTTCTGTAATGCCCTTTTACGAGATGTGGCCGAATCCTGTTCACAATGATTTGACATCAGTACAGATAATTCAAGAACATCGCAGTGTTATTTGTTCGAATAATAGACTGTTTATTTTTATTTGTCTGTAGGGGAACCCTGATTTTTTTGTAGGGATTTCCCTACAAAGGAGAGAATAAAAAGTTAAATACATGGAGGAATCGAGGCAATGTTGTGGAAGATTGTTTCTGATTTATTACTCGAAAAGTTTATTCTTTAATGCGTAGCTGATAATTTCCGCATTAGTAGTCATGTTCATCTTTTCGAGAAGGCGTGTGCGGTAGGTGCTTACTGTTTTTTCGCTGAGACATAATTCTTCGGCAATTTTCTTTATTGCTTTGCCCTGAGCAATCATGCGCATGATTCCAAATTCCCTGTCAGAGAGCTTTTCATGGCGCGGCTTTCCGGAGGCGTCGATATCCGTGATCAGTCCCTCTGCAAGAGATGAACTGATATACTTTCCTCCGGAGATTATCTTTCTGATGGCTTTTACCAGTTCCTCCGGTGCGCTCTCCTTTGTCAGATAACCGGAGGCGCCCACCTTCATCACGCGTACCCCGTATTGCTCCTCGGGATGTATACTCAGGATGAGCACGGGCAGCTTCTGGTATTCGTATTTTAACTGTTTCAAGATTTCTACCCCGCTTATGCCGGGCAGAGAAATATCAAGAACGACTGCATCGCAATCTATCGTGCGGATTATTTTAAATGCCTCCTGCGCGCTCTCCGCCTCACCAACCACTTTTACGTCAGGCTCCTCGTGAAGTATCTGTTTCAGTCCCCGTCGCACAACGGGATGGTCATCCACGATGATGATTCTGATCATTCCGCGAACCTCCTTTCATATGTGATGCTTTATCTATTTCTTCTTCCTGGTTCCCTCGGAATTTTTCCTGTCCCTTCTTATGACCTTAATGGAAATTGCACTGAGACGGTTGTTCCTTTAGATGGCTCGCCAAAGAAATTGACTGTTCCTCCGAGAAACAACGCGCGTTCGCGCATGCCGGTGAGTCCAACGGACTTTGTACTATGAATATCATCTTCGCTTATTCCTTTTCCATTGTCTTCCACTTTCAGTACGAAACTGTCTGCCTCTTTGTATAATGTCGCGGTAACTTTTGTTGCGTTTGCATGGCGGGCCACGTTGGTCAGACACTCCTGAAAGATACGAAATACTGCTATGGAAAGTTTCTCATCCATGTGAATATATGCCGTGGTTGAGGCAAATTCACCTTGAATACCCGTCCTTTTCTGGAATTCCTCGAGCTGCCATTCAAGAGATGCAATAAGACCAAAGTCATCTAAGATGCTCGGCCTCAGTTCTGTCACGATCCTGCGGACCGTACCAATAGTTTTATCAATGAGTTTTGTCATATCAAGCATTTTACTCAGGAATGAATCTCTCTTTGTTTTATCCCGGCTCTTTGGTGCGCTGCTTGCCATAAAGGAGAGGTCAATCTTTAATCCGGTCAACGCCCCCCCGAACTCATCGTGGATTTCCCGGGCGATCTGTTTTCTCTCCTCCTCACGCACGGACTGAAGCCGTCCAGCAAGGGCACGTAACTGCTCACGTGATTTCTTTAGCGCTTCCTCCGTCCGTTTGCGCTCGGTGATGTCGCGCGCCGCAGCAAAGACTCCCATGACCTCACCGGCTTCATTCCGATATACCGAAGCGTTGTACAACACCGGAGTCACATGCCCGTCCCGGTGTCGAATCTCCAATGGATAGTCCCGCAAGGAACCTTTTCGAAATGCTTGTAGATGTCCTGCGTGTGCTTTTTCCGGTTCGGTAAAATAATCGGAAAAGTCCCTGCCGATCAGTTCCGCACGGGTATACCCTGTCAACGCTTCTGTCCCCA
This sequence comes from Syntrophales bacterium, assembly GCA_049521775.1. Classification (GTDB taxonomy): domain Bacteria; phylum Desulfobacterota; class Syntrophia; order Syntrophales; family UBA2185; genus Fen-1135. The sequence continues at coordinate 3,194 of JBEKOL010000069.1, read as the reverse complement.
CATTCACGTCTGTAATCCTGCCATCCTGCCCAATGGTCACCAGCGGATCAAGGCTGGCTTCAATTAGACTCCGGTTGTACATATTTGCCGCATGTAGCGCCGCTTCCGCCCGCTTGAGTTCGGTAATGTCCACTCCGATACCTCCGATGTACTTTTTCCCGGATGAATCATGCAGAGGGATTTTGAAGTTCCACCAGTAGCAGAGTCCTCCATCGGGATTCGGGGTTGTTTCCGTTACCTCTATCGGGTGGCCGGCAGTAAGCACAACTTGGTCGTTAGTCCAGAACTGCACAGCCACCTCCTGAGGCCAGAGTTCGAAAACAGTTTTGCCCAGCCAATCTGCCGATCGGATTCCATGTAGGTTCTCATAGGTTTTGCTTATATACACGTAACGGCCCTGTTCATCTTTTATCCAGGAGACTGCAGGGCTGTTGTCCATGAAGAGTCGGAAACGTTCCTCGCTATTATGCAACGCCTCTTCTGCCCGCTTGCGCTCGGTGATGTCGTTGTATAAGACTTGAAATTGTCTTTCACCGTCCCAAAGTACTTCCTTGCGGAAGACATGGACATGGCTAACTTCACCATCTTTCCTTACGATGCTTATGTCGTATTCGGACGGTAAATAATTACCTCGTCTTCTTTTTTCCCTTCTAATCTGGTACTCGGCAAAGCTCTCCGGGGTGTAGCGCTTTACTACGGGGTTTGTTTTAAATTCCTCAATGTTGTCGTAGCCATAAATATCCAGAATAGCCCGGTTGGCATAAATGGTCTCACCTTCTTCGGTCACGATGCGCACCCCCAGCGGGGAGTCTTCCAGAGAACGGCGGAAGTTCTCTTCACTTCGGTGTAACTCATCTTGTACGCGCTTGCGCCGGGTAATGTCTCGAGCAATACCCAGATGATATTCCTTGCCGTCCGCTACCATAATAGTACCAACTATCTCGACAGGAAAAATGCTGCCGTCCTTTCTCCGGTGGCGGGTCTCAAAGGCCACGGAGCCTTCCTTTTTCATTTTTTCCCAGAGTCGCGGTAAAGCCTCTTCGGGAAAATCAGGATCGACATCGAATATCGTCATGGAGGTTAATTCTTCTCTCGTATACCCTAAAGAATGGCACATCGCCTCATTCACATTAAAGAAACGACCACCTTGCGTTATCCAGGCGATGGTATCCGGCGCATGATCAATAGTGAACTGTTTTAACCGTAGCTCATCCTCTATCTTCTTACGATCGGTGATGTCATGGGCGATGACCGTCGAAAGGATTCGATTGTTCGGTCCGTAGGAGTAGCGGTTATTGAGAAGAACCCAGAACGCACTGCCGTTCTTGCGCTTTATCTCATATTCGATGTTATCCGGAACCGGCTCAACCGCAATGATTTTGGCATGCCTTTGTACAAAGGATTTCTGACTTTCTTCGGTGAACAGTTGTATCGGGTCCATCGCTAGGAGTTCTTCTCTGGTATAGCCGGTGTACTGACACATAATATCGTTTACGCTCAAAAACTTTCGCGCTGCAAAATCGATCTCGTATATACCGATAGGCGCGTGCTTGGCAAGATACCTGTATCTCTCCTCGCTTTCCCGTAGCACCTCCTCCAACCGTTTGCACTCTGATTTCGATCGCTCCAGCTCTGTGATCCTCCGTCTTAGAGAATCCAGTTCCTGAATCAATGCCTGTTCTGTCTTGTATTGATCTTTCATAGGGTTGCCCCCTTTGTTTAGATGATCTGTGAGGTTGGAAAGGTAACGAGTGATGGGCTTTGCCTGATTGAGAATCCTCAGTAAGAACAGTACAAATCTTTACGTACAGGAATAAATAAACATCAAATCTGGGTTAGTGTCAAATGGAATTATTGGCCCGAATTGCCTCACATTAAATGTTACCCAAGGAGGTGAATAAAAGAGATCGTTGACTCATAAATCGATGTTACCGAGCATCGACTTCCAAAAGGGAGGGATAATCATGAGTCCACGGTCCAAAAGAGAGTATCGGGAGGCAGTGCATTTACGGTATAAAAATGCCACCCGTCGTGAAAAAACCGCCATTCTGGATGAATTCTGTGCCACCTGCGGATGTCACCGCAAACATGCCATCAGGGTCCTCAGGAGATTCAAACGCTTTACCAAACCAAAGGCAAAGAAAAGAGGGAAACCGTCGGTTTATCAGAATGAGGCGGTCCGTAAACCCCTTAAAGAAATCTGGCTTAAAGCTAATCTCCCCTGCTCAAAGCGCCTTAAAGCCATCCTGCCGATCTGGTTACCCGGATATGTTCAACTCTTCGGCCAACTCTCTGTGGATGTTACCAATGCCTTACTGAAAATCTCCCCTCCAACAATAGACAGGCTTCTAAAGCCTGTACGAATCCATTACACAAAGCGGGGCCGGAGCACCACAAAGCCAGGCGCCCTCTTACGAAAACAAATACCCGTCAAAACCAACCAGTGGGACGAATCACGTCCAGGGTTCCTCGAAGCCGATACGGTCGCTCATTGCGGCGATTCCACCTCCGGAATGTACGCCAATACCATCGGCTTCGTAGATATTGCCACCGGCTGGACTGAACAGCGTGCCGTATGGGGAAAGGGTGAAACAGAGGTCCTGGAACAAATTAAAAACATAGAAAAAACACTCCCGTTCCCCATGCTCGGCTTCGATTGTGATAATGGATGTGAGTTCCTCAACTATCACCTCCAAAGACACTTTACCGAAAGAAAACAACCCGTCCAGTTCACCAGAAGCAGAGCCTATCACAAAGATGACAATGCACACATAGAACAGAAAAACTGGACTCACATAAGACAGTGGCTCGGATATGAACGTCTAGACAATCCCAGGGTCGTGCCTCTGCTCAACAGCCTCTATACCAAAGAATGGAAACTCTTCCACAACTTCTTCTGCCCCTCAGTAAAGCTCATCGCCAAAGAAAGGATCGGATCTAAAACCATCAAACATCATGACTCTCCTAAAACACCTTACCAGAGAATCATGGATTCCCCTCATATCAAGGAATCCGTCAAGCTTTCCCTCTCCAAACAACTTGAAAACCTGAACCCTTTTCTGCTAAGAAATACCATCGATAAGAAATTGAAGATAATCTTCTCCACAAACAGCAAACCCGGGTAACATTCTTTATGAGTCAACGTTACCTTCCAATACACTTCCTCCGGTAACATTTATTTATGAGGCAACTGG
>JBEKOL010000068.1:0-14471 GCA_049521775.1 Syntrophales bacterium | reverse complement strand
GAAACGGAACTATGGCAAGGCTAAACGGGCACCGTCAGACGAAAGGGACGGAAACAGACAAGCCAATACCTACGGCAACCGCGCCACATCTCGACTCTACACTTAGTGGCCTCAATGCGTAATAACTTGTGGCAGATCTGGGGCACAAGTGAGATTATTAAGGAGAATTTATGTTTCACGAAAATGAATGTGATTACTGCGGGGAGTGTCTTAATCGTTGCAATTACCTGGATTTCGGCCGGGGAAGTGGGAGCAGGGAATTTAGGAAACTTGTGCAGGATGAAAAAGTTGCGTGGTTGAAGGACTGTGTGACCTGCATCGCCTGTAATGAATACTGCCCAAAGGGAGCCCGTCCCTTCGACTTGATCCTGAAGCGGCTGGAAGAAGACGGCAGCTTCACCGACCCGGCGCTGAAGGCCCAGATGGCTGAAAGATTTAAGCCGGAAGGCGAACCGAAATCGGTGGCGCCCAAAGACCGAGCAATGTCCATCTGCGTTATGCAGGGCAACATGCCCTGGGCGATTCAGGGACAGCTCTTCGAGACGATGCCGCTGCTCAAAGGAAAGCACTACTTCTGCAATGTCCTCTTCGCCCACATGGGGGACGAGTCCGTCATGCTGAATCGTATGCAGGCCATGGTGGACAACCTGGCCAAGTCCGGGGCAAAGGAGATCGTCTTCGTGCACGACGACTGCTATGCCGTCCTTAAAGGTATTGCCCCCGAATACGACATCAAGGTTCCCTTCCGGCCTGTTCACCTGTTTGAATATCTCAGAGACTATCTTAAGGAGAATAAAGGCAAGGTCAGGAAACTGAACATAAAGGTAGCGTACCAGCGTCCCTGCGCATCCCGGTATACGCCTGAGAAGGATTTCTTGGTGGACGAAATCTTCGACCTGATCGGGGTGGAACGGGTAAAACGGCAGTATGACGGCGTAAATGCCATATGCTGCGGCGTGGAGGTGGCGGGCCCTGGGCTGAAGCTCTTCCCAAGAGGAAAGAACTTCGAGCCCTTTAGGGAGAAGAACATCAAGGATGCGAAGGATCACGGCGCCGAGGCGATAGTCTATCTCTGCGCTATGTGCTTCGCAACCCTCAATAAAAAGGTGCGTGACGCGGGCATGAAGAATTTCATGATCAGCGACGTCTGCCGATTGGCGTTAGGCGAAAAACTGCCGGAAGAAAAACCGCTGTAATCAAAATGTAAAAGAGACGCTGGATCGTTTTTCAAGGTGTATATGAAAAAAATAACCGCGCCTGACAACATCATTCCCAAGAGCCGTCAAATCGAAAAGAAATACCTCCGGCTTTTTGAAAAGCTGAGCAAATCAGAACAGGAGAAATCGGTTATTCTTGATGCCATGACGGAGCTCGTATTGTATCTCGACACGGAGTTGAAAGTTATCTGGGCTAATAAGGCAATGCTTGATCAATTTAATCTGATACCCGGCAAATTGAATAGGAAACACTGCTATGAAGCGCTTCACAAAAGAAGCAGAGCATGCCGTATTTGCCCGGCCGTAAAAACTCTTAAAACGGGTGAACCTCAGGAAGTAGTCGATTTTTCATCTTACAAGAAAAATTGGGTTTTACGCAGCTATCCCGTACGGGATGAAAAAGAATCTCTTATCGGTATAGTTGAGATAGTTACAGATATAACTGAAAGAAGGCGGGCCCAGGAAGCGCTGCGCCAGTCAGAACAGAAGTACCGTGAACTATTCGAAAATGCCAATGACATAATTTTTATCCTGGATTTCGACGGTAAAATCTTGTCCTGCAACGCCGCCGCTTCCAACACCTACGGCTACGAGCCTGAGCAGCTTGTGGGACTCAGTATAGAGAATCTATTGGATCAGGATTATGTGCCCGTTGTCCGAAAACTCATTCGCCAGAAAGCAGGCGATACAGAAGTGCAAAGCCCTCAGGAATTCCTCACCTTTACAAAAGACGGTGAAGCAGTCTGGGTGGAGGTTAGTGCCCGTATCATGAGGGAAAATGGCAGACAGGTTTCAATCCATGGCATTGCCCGTAATATTACCGAACGCAAGAAGATGGAAGAGGCCTTGAAAAAAAGGGAGAGGGAGCTGGAAGAAAAAACCCGGAATCTGGAAGATGCGAATACGGCACTAACTGTCCTCCTCAAGCGCAGGGAGGAAGACAAAGCGGAGCTTGAAGAAAAGGTTATCTGCAACATGAGGGAGTTGGTTCTCCCGTACATCGAGAATCTAAAGATGACCCATGTTGACAGCCATCAATTGAATCAATTAAGAATACTCGAGAGAAATCTGAATGAAATCGTTTCCCCGTTCCTCCGCACCCTCTCTTCGAAATACCCCAATCTAACGCCAACGGAAATCAAGGTCATCAATTTTATAAAAGAAGGACGCACGACAAAAGAAATAGCAAAACTGTTGAATGCGTCAGCGAGGACAGTAGAGGTTCATCGTGATCATATTAGAAGAAAATTGAACCTGAACCAGAAGAAGGCAAATCTGAGATCCTATCTTTTGTCTTTGTAGTTTTATCTATTCCCGATTTTATTGACTACTTAGAAAAAGTACGTATACTGTACGAAGTTTTTCCGTGTTGATATTTCGATGAATAAGTGATGCTATTTTTAAAGTTCCACGAGCATATGGGACGCGTAGAGAGTTTTTTCTGCGAGACGGCTATCGCGGAAATGTGCTGAGGAAAATGTCTTAGAAAAGATTTCTTAAAAAAGGAGGAAGGATCAATGACAAAAGAGGAGAAAATCGAGGAAATCCGTCAGCGTGCCCGCAAGAATTTTTCTTTAGGGTATAATTGTGCGGAATGCGTCACCGAAGCGGTTCTAAGCTTGGTGGATACGGGACTACCTCCGGCGGTCAAAAAAGTCGCAACCGGATTTGGCGGCGGCATAGGGCTTTTCGGAGACACCTGCGGCGCCTTGGCAGGGGCCGTAATGGCCGTGAGCGCCGTTCACGGCAGGGCTACACTCCCTGAAGGAACGGATCAAAAGGACGTTGCGATGAAGTCGAAGGCCCAGTTCTATGGGAAGCCTGGTGTTTACCGGATCTTCAACCAGGTCCCCAACCGCTTCAAGGCGAAATATGGAAAGACTCTGTGCAGGGAATTGACGGTGCCGTGGCAGAGCACCTGGCTGTGCAAGGAACACGCGCTATACTGCCGTGATGTCATCACCGATGCAGCCGGGATTGCGGCGGACCTTGTCCTGTCCGACAAGGATGAACTGGCAGCAAAGCCCTTCGGAGAAAACGTGGAAAACCTGAAGGATTAATGTAACCCAGAGAGACATAAACAGTCGCGATGCGATTGAAATGATAACTGGGGAGGTTATTCGATGAGTCAAAAACTGGTTATTGTAGGAGGCGGGGCTGCAGGCCCGTCTTCGGCTGCCGAGGCCAAAAGAAGAAACCCCTCTCTTGAAGTAACGATGATTGAGAAGGGTGACTACGTTTCCTACGCGGCCTGACCGATGCCTTATTACATCGGTGATGTAATCAAAGAGTCAAAGAAGCTCGTTATCCGAACGCCGGAAGAATTCAAGAAAACGGGCATCGATGTAAAGATCAAGACACGCGTGGATGGTGTCGATACCAAAAAGGGTTCCCTTTCTTTATCCGACGGCACTAGTCTTCCTTACGACTTCCTGGTCATGGCCACTGGGGCCGAAGCGATCCGCCTGGATATTCCGGGCAGAGACCTGGAAGGCGTCTACGTCTTCAGGGACTTGACCGACGCCTTGAAGATGAAATCCTACCTGAACGAACAGGGCTGTCAGAAGGCAGTTCTGATCGGGGCAGGCTATATCGGCATGGAGATGTGCGAGGCGCTGAGAAGCCTCGGAATTGAAGTGAAGGTCATGGACATCCTGCCTCGGCCGGCCGTACGGTGGGATGCCGAATTCACGAAAATGATCGTGGAAGAACTGGCTAAGAACCAGGTGGAGTTTCTTCCAGAGACAAAACCTCTGGCCATCGAAAAGGGAAAGGAATACCGGTTGAAACTGCAAACCAGCGGCGGCGAACTGGATGCCGATCTCGTGCTGATGGGAGTGGGTACAAAACAGAATGCCGCGCTTGCCAAATCCATGGGACTTGCCTTGGGGGAAAGCGGCGCCATCAAAGTGGATTTCCGGCAGAAGACATCCCGGGAAGGGGTCTATGCGGTGGGAGACTGCTGCGAGGTCTTCCACAAGGTCGCCGGAAGATGGGTCTATTTTCCTCTAGGCGATGTTGCCAACAAGCAGGGTCGTGTTGCCGGGCAGAATATCGCCGGCTACCCGGTGGAATTTCCAGGTATCGTTGGCGCCCAGGCCTTCAAGGTCTTCAACCTGGAGGTGGCCGCCACGGGACTTACGGAAGAGGAAGCCGCAAAATACGGGTTCCAGCCGGTGAGCGCCATGATCTGGGGTCTTCCTGTTGGTCGTCCTATGGCGAAGGGAGAAAAGCTGGGCGTGAAACTTGTCGGAGATAAGATGACAGGAAAACTTCTTGGCGGACAGTGCATCGGAGAGAAAGGGGCCGTTCAAAGGGTCAGCAGTCTTTCTGTCGCCCTGTGGGCGGGACTATCCGTGGATGAGGTAGGCTACCTTGATCTTCCATATGCGCCACCCTTCGGAGGCGCCTGGGACGCCATCCACATCACGGCCCAGTCTCTCAGGGGAAAGATGTAATTAGGGACTAGATGGGAAGGAAATATCCCGGGCGAATAAGACTCGACAGTGATGAGAGGGTTCGAAGTTGGCATTAGAAAACGATGCGGGATTGGAGTCAATAGCCGTTAAGATAGGGCGCGAGGTGCGAGGAAGCTACAGCGGTCTGGCCGGCACCTTTGCGAGTTTTGCGTATAGCTGCCTTGACAAAAAGGCTATACCGGGTTTTTACGAAAAGGGTCTCATTGCTGAAGCTGAACGGAAGGAAGGAGGCATGCTGCTCGTATTATCCAGAAAGAGGACCGAGATCGAATTGATGGAAATCATGGACATTGCCTTCGAGAATATAGGCGCATTTCCCGGCCGGCACGCCGAGGCGAAATATATAATAGACGTCAAGTCTAAAGAATAAACTAATTCGGAGGATATTATGGCACTAAAAACTGCAAAGGAGTATCTGGAGAGCGTAAAGAAGCTGTCACCCCGCGTCTATTGCGGGGGGAAATGGGTGAAGAGTCTGCTTACCAACAAAATTACGCGTTCCATGGTCATGGCCAACGCGGCGATTTATGAGCTCGCTGAAGACCCGAAATACAAGGAAATCATGGTCGCTACATCCCACCTTACGGGAGAGCCAATCAACCGCAACCTTAACGTTGCACGCAACATCCACGACCTAGACATGCGGCAGGAGATGGCCCTCTTGACGAGCCAGACGGTGGGGACCTGCAACTACCGATGCGTCGGTTGCGATGCCCTCAACAGCCTTGCCGCGACGACGTGGGAAATGGACCGGGATCTGAAAACGAAATACAATGAAAGATTCAATAAGTGGCTTGCATTTGCGCAGGCCAACGACCTGGCCGTCTCGGGCGCCATAACAGATGCAAAAGGAGACAGGAAAAAGAGGCCTTCCCAGCAGGACGATCCCGATACATTCATTCACCTCGTCGAAAAAAGAGAAGACGGGATCGTGGTCCGGGGTATCAAGGTGAGCCAGAGCGGCGCCATAGGTTCGCATGAAACCCTTGTTCTTCCAGGCGGTGCCTTGAAAGAAGGCGAAGAGGCCTTCGCCCTGTGCTTTGCTGTTCAGAACGGTGCACCGGGTCTTACATACATCTGCCAGTACAATGCCTACTCCGCAGAGCGGGAATTTTGTGAAGATGAATCCGAGATTGGGAATCCCGTCTTCGGACAGAGGGAAACGTCGACGATGGTTTTTGACAATGTCTTCATTCCCTGGGAGCGCGTATTCCTCTTCGGCGAGACCAAGTTCTGCGGGAGAATGGTTACCCGGTTTGCAAAGGCTCACCGCATGAACTGCGGCGGCGCCTGCAAGGTGGGGTTCTCCGACCTGATTATAGGAGGCACCGTGCTTGCCGCCGAATACACCGGTGTGGATAAGGTCCCTCACATCCAGGAGAAGATCATCGACATGGTCCGCTTCAGCGAGACATCCCACGCCTGCGCTATCGCGGCGGCCATGCGGGGGAGGGAAGAACCCAAGGGATCCGGCGTCTTCCTGCCCGATGACCTCTTCGGCAACGCCGCCAAGCTGAACATCGCCCACGGATTCTGGGAAATCATCAAGAACGCCGGAGATATCGGCGGCGGCCTGGTGGTGACCATGCCGAGGCTGAAGGATCTGGAAGACCCAGAGGTCGGTCCCATGCTGAAAAAGGCTTTCGCGGCTGCTGCCCCGGCGGACAAGCGCCTCAAGGTCGCAAAGTTCCTGCAGCACTGGTCAGCCGGTCTGCATGGCACGGGTACCTGGCACGGCGCTGGCGCCCCCCAGACCCAGCGGTTCATGATTTCTGTGCTTACGGACTTTGACGCCAAGAAGAAGATGGCCAAGAAGCTCATGGGCATGAAGGAAGAATAATCAAGGAGATCAAACGAAGAAGAAAGAGGCAAGTCGTTTCAGCTTGCCTCTTTTTATTTGAACAGGAGAATTGATAACCGGAATTATATAAGGAGGAAATACCGTGAGCGCTCCCCCAATGCTGGAAAAGACATTTCACTTCATCATGAAACGTATGGTAGAAACCGGGCAAGCACCGTTTTACACGGAACTTGCCGCTGAACTCGGGCTTCCCGTTGAGGAAGGCCGGAAGATCATGCACGATCTGTTCTCCTCGGGAATTCCCGCGTGGCTCTACCCCCGGACCGACCACATCGTCTCCTTCGCTCCCTTCAACAATCTTCCGACGCAATACCGGATCACCATCGATGGTCAGCAGAAATGGTTTGGCCAATGAGCCTTCGAATCGCTGGCAGTCTGCTGGCTATTCCCTGGCAAGGCAGTGACGGTGGAATTCCCCTGTCTGGATTGCGGCGAACCGCTCCGTGTAGTCATCCGGGACGGGACCGTTCTGAGCGACGAAGCCTCAGGGTACACGGCCTATGTAGCCGTGCCGTTCTGGAAATGGTTTGAAGACGCGGGCTATGCTTGAAGCACCATGAATCTCTTCCGGTCGGAAGAGCATATCCGCAACTGGAAGTCCTTTGTCCAAGGAACGGACGAGGGCATCCTGTCACTGGCCGACCTGAACAAGCTGTTCTCTGGGCCATTCTTCAGGCGGCGGATTGATGAGGACTATTTGTCCCGCATGCACGAATACGCACGCGAGATGGTCCAAGCTATGAAAGAAATCGGCAAGACCGGTCCGTTCTGGAAAAAGCCGAAAACTTAATTCGTCCTTGCGGCGCAACACGACTTTATTACTTCAATCCTCGCCCGCCGCAGTGAGCTGGGGATTATTTTTTTACCTGTTACCGTTCACGGCGGATCTAGAATAGAGTTAATAGATTATTATTTGTTGAAGGCAAGGATCACACCCAATTAGTTTGTGTAGCAGCTTTCGTCCGTTAGTCCGCGAGCTTGATCAGACCGAATTCGAGCCGTGATGAAGATTGCTAACGGCCTACAAAGCCAGATCTCATTTGAGAAGAAAACGCTGATTACCAATTGTTACGACGCTTTTAAATGATGTCCTGCTATAAGATTCTCCAGTTGCTTCAGATACTCCTCATTCGTTAACCCGCGTCCAGTTCTTATCGGGATTGTATGATCTCATCTCCCGGGCAATCTTTGCTGTGTCCGGCCCAAGATTATTTTGGTAAACGTTTCCTTGTTGATTGACAATAAAGGTCATGACCCCTGATTTTCCCCAGTTTGAGGGAAAAGCGACCAGGGCGAAGCCTCCAACCATGTTACCGTTGATGATATAGCTGTATTTTCCTCCCAGCGCGTTTTTCCCCTGCCTTGTTAATATTTTGAAATAGTAGCCGTGAAAAGGTGTCGCTTCCCTGAAGGCGGCCTTTTCCTTCTTGTATCCCTCATGCCAGGCTCGTGCCACGAGCTCACCCAGGGGGCTTGCCTCTTCTCCTGGCGCATTTCTCCAGAAGAGGCCGTTTCTCTTCCCGGGATCGCTCCGGAGTTTCTGCGCGTATGCGAATATCCCGTCGCCATCCCAGTCTTTAAGCGTGTACTCGCGTTGCGCCTTCACATAGGCGCGGCTGACCAGTATGGCAGTTAGTTCGTTTTCCCCGATCCGGCGGTTCAGTATCTCTTCTTTACCTGCTTCCGTGTCAAAGAACCATTGGTTATCTTTTCTTACAATGGGAATAGGAAAGGGCCAGTTCTCGTTTCCTATGTGTAGGATCACTTTCGAATCGCCGTCCTTCGCAAGGCTTGTTTTTTCAACCAGATGTTTGGCAAGCTCTTCAAATTCTGCGGCGTCCTGCACCCTGTCACCGGAGCGAAGGTCTTTTCCGGAGGGCCCGAAGATTTGATCGAGTGCGAATTTGTCTTTTGTCTTGATGGCATCAGCAAGATTTTTCACGGCATCTTCGGGAGAGGAAAAGAACCTCTGCGATGGCGCCCCGACTACCGGCATAGTCCAGGCAAAGACAATCACCGCCGTCAACAAAAGCAAAGCGGTGAAAGCCATTCCCCACGATGGGCGACACGCGGGTTTCTGTTCTATTGTACCCATAGTTTCCTTCCTTTCCATATTCATTAATTCTCTGCTGCTAAAAAACATTTTACACAAACCTACTTTTGCTACCGGCTTGGTCTACCCCCGGAGGAACTCCTTCCTGCAGGAGCACTCCCGCCACTTGCAGGTGCTGCGGATGGTCGTGTTACCATGCTGCTCTGACGGCTGGACTGGCCGCGGAGGCTTTGTGACCGTGCCTCGCTGCTTCCCCTGTAACCGCCAAAGGTAACCGACGGCGTCTTGGGAGGCTGCATTCTTTCGTCGGCAGGAAGGGGATGCGAGGAACCGCCGCTGATACCAGGAGCCGGCATGGACGGCTGTCGGCTGATACCGGCAGCCGGTGGAGCCTGCCGTTGGTTGATCGTACCGAGGCTCTGCCTGCCGCGATTGCTGAACGAATTCGTGTCACCCTTGGGACCAAAAATTACTCCCGGAAGCCTTGTTGGTGTTGTCTCTCTTCCCCTGGATTCAGGCGTGTGTGCAAACATGCCTGTGCTAATGCGGCCGGGTTGAGATGCCCAGAACCTTTCAGGGTCGCCGTGTGACATGTCATGCCTCCATGTCTGGTTTATCAAAGGCCTGCTTCTGTTGACATAAACATTAGGCACGTGGATATAAGGCCTGGCATGATTGACCCAGCCTGGTCGATTCCAGCCATGATAGATTACGTGGCGGTGAGACCAATCAAAGTCCATGTTCAACCAACCTCCGATTGCCAGAATAGGGCCGTAAGTGATGAAGGGCGGCCCACCTGGAACCATACTTTCTTCATATACAGCGGAATCGTCATACTGGGGAACATACATATACTCTGGTTGAGTCGGGATGATCTCGATGTTGTCCCCGTCGATAATGACTTGCTGTTTATCGTTACTCTCCAAATTGCCGGCGTCTCTGGCCTGCCACCTGAGCCGCTGGATCGAGCTTGTCACATCTTCCGGCTGGTTGAGAAAGGCATCTCCGAGATTGGCAGTCCAGTCCAAATTCCCGGCCATCATTTTAAGAATATCCGGATAATAGGCAATTGCCTTGACAGATTCATCCCAACTCTGTCCGTCAATGCCTGATGCTGGCTCGCCTCTTTTCAACCATGCGTCTGCGTCGGCAATTTCCGCCGGATACGTCGAGGCCGGCAACATCACGGCCAGCAGAGGGTCCGGATAGAGGGCGATGGGTGCGAGAAGAGTATCAAGCTCCTGATCAGGAAATGCGTATGCGGAGGACGAACCAGCGCATACAGCCTGCGCCAGGAAAGCGCCTAAGAGAAGAATAAAAAAAAATACTGTGCGTACTGGTCTTTTCATAACGAAATAGAACTCTACATCTTATTAGAATATTACTAATTGATATACAATACTGAGCGGCTGAGTTTAAAAAACAACATTACAAAGAAGATACCGCTAAAACCTAATTTTTTCATTAACTGTAAGGGAAATATTTCAAATTGCCTATTGTTTCTTCGTCATTTCCAACAATCTGTGTCGATATAAGTAAACTAATAAATAAAATATAGCTACAAGTCCCAAGATTACGAGAAGAACGGCAATTCTCATGGTTCTGACGCTATCTCCACTCACTGCAAGCAAAATAGTGCCAAATAATCGGCCAACAGTCGAAACACCTATAAATGTCCAGATATTCATCTGGCTTAAGCCTATTATGTAACAAAGAGCAGCCTTGGGAAACCCGGGAATCAGAAAAAGAATAAAACAAACCAGAGGACCGCGTGCCTCTATGAAGTGATCGTACTTCTTCATAATAGAAGGTCTTACCAGCCTTCTCACGAGCGGCAATCCGAATGTCCGGGAAAGCAGAAAGGCTAACCAGGAACCAATGCTGAGACCAATTGTAGAATAAATTGTCCCTACTACGGGGCCATAGAGATAGCCGCCAACGAATCCGGAAATTTCTGCAGGAATTGCTCCCGCGACCAATACCTGGAAGATCTGGATAATAATAAAAACGAGATCATCGTAAGGATGAAAAGATTCGATGAAAGCGACCAGTTTCTCATTATAATATATAAAGTAATCATAATAGTTATAGCTAAAGTATAGTTTGATTCCCAGGATAAGAATCAGAATGAGAAAAGAAATCTTGAGGATGAGGCGTTTATTCAATAGGATTGTCCGTGTATTTTGTTCATCTGGTGGTCTCTTTTACAACGACATAATTGACAAAAGAATGAGCATGAACGAGCTTTCTTGCTATCGAACATGCCCCTAAACCGAACCCGTACATATTACTATTTGTTTTCGATTTTTTTAGTGCCTTTGTATCCTCCGATATGTGTTCCTGCTCTTCCAAGGCCTTTTTGAAGCCCCTCATCGCCCTGCCAATAGAGTTTCCCAATTTAGGAAGTTTACCTGGACCAAAAATAATCAGAACGATGCCCAGAATTACAAGAAGGTGCACCGGCGGAAAGAGACCTCTAAACATCTTGTGCTGCCTCGTGTTTCTTGCTCAGGTATTCTTACAGTGGTTTAAGAGAAAAGTCAATCGAACACTCACTAAAGCTGCTGGCTGAAATGTTTTTGTCAATTTCACTTCTTCCACGGAATGTAAAGACTGCCTCCAAAATATTGGCCTGCAAAATATGCTGCCGCCAATATGGGAAACGTTTTTATATGCCAGGAAACCCCGCCAAGTATGCGGACGATGATCACGAGAGGAATCGGCAGATGAACTGCGAGAATCCACTGAAATGAAAATCTCCTCTCGTGCACCCGCCAATAGCCAAATGGGAGATTCACCAGAACAATAATCACTAATATGATTCCCAAACTCATCTACCTTAGACAATAACAGATGTCTGAGGAAATATCACGAAATATCTGGTTAGTTTCAAGACAATGCATCAATATAGTTAAGGTGGACCAAGGGATAAAGAACAAAAAGGCTCTCGAGCAACATTTTAGAGATAAGGCGGATAACGAAAATCTCAGCCAGCTTATTATCATGCTCAGAAGGAGGACCGACCATTATCAAACTTTGTCTTTCAATTATGCTCCCAATTTCGAAACGTACATTGGGCAGCATGCGGCAAAACTAGATGCCTGTGAGAAAAAGGATTCCCCCTTGGCCGAGGGGGTCATGAGGGGCCACATTCAGACGATCAAGCTTGCTATTGTTAAATCCTTGTCGATAAATCACAATTTCTCTAAAATCATAGAATTCTAATTTGAATAAGTATAGTGCCACGTGAATTCGGGAGCAAGCGCACTCCCCTTAGCTTGCTGCGGAGAGCTTCAATTGCTCGACCCTTTCCCTATTCAAATCCCCTGTTCGTTTCTGCATGAAAACTTGCGCATTTATCAAAACGCGCAAAATTCTGCGATTCCATTCCGCTATGAATTTGGTTATATATATAACTAACCATGACGCGACGTTATCTTGCTGACGAAATACGAAATAACTCTGAGAGAGCCTTTTCCCCCGTAATCGTCCTTTACAGCGATAAGGGGTGGGGCTTGATTTCATACAGTCAAAATCTATTATGGGAAAGGAAAGACCATCGATGAACGAGATTAAACGTTCCCTGTGGAATCGATTTGTCACTATTGCCCAACCTTATTTTTTCCCGACTGTTCGCGGTGGAAGCTGGTACATGCTCCTGCTTTTATTGATGCTGCTTGTTTTCCTTTTCGGCGTTCTATTCATGATTGTTACAGGAATTACTATGGCAGGAAGCCTCTTCGCACCTTCCGTGACAGCAAAAGTGGCATCCGGACTGTTATCCCTGCTTCAGGATATCTTTCACACGAATGCGTGGATGATTGTCGCTGCTACCCTGATAATTCCTGCTGCCTGTTTTATGCTCTTCGCTCCACAATTGCGCGCTCGCAAGCGGGCGTGGACGCTCCTTGCCGTTGTTCTTCTCCTTTCCTTTTCCGTGACAGGAATCAACGTTGCCTTCAGCTATATCAGCAACTACTTCACCAACGCTCTGGTCAAGAAAAATCAGGACATGGCGTATCTGTTCGTTGCTGTGTATTTCTGCGGGTTCCTTGTGGGAATTCCTATCGTGGCGCTATACAGCTACGTACAGAATTATCTGGGAATGCGGTGGCGGGAATGGATGACCGGAGAGTTTCTCAATAACTATTTTAAGAACCGCAACTATTATGAGATTGAGATAAGCTCGAAGATAGACAACCCTGATCAGCGTATCATGGAAGACATTCGTTCGTTTACCCGGACTTCTCTCGTCTTTCTCTTGATTTTGCTGGGCTCTCTGATGGATCTCGCTTCCTTCACCGGAATTCTCTGGTCGAAATCTGGTCTTCTTGTCGCCGTGGTCTTGGGCTACTCTTTAGTGGGGAGTGTCCTTACTGTCTTGATAGGACGGCGTCTTGTTCGCTTGAACTTCAATCAGCTCCGGTACGAGGCGGACTTCCGTTACTCCCTTGTCCATGTGCGGGACAACGCCGAGTCGATTGCCTTTTATCAGGGCGAGAAACCAGAGATTGTCCACATCGGAGAGCGTTTTCGCAATGTATTGAGAAATTTCGGCCTCCTCATCGGCTGGCAGCGGAATCTATCGTTTTTCACGACGGCGTACAGCTACCTGCCTGTGGTCCTGCCATTTCTCGTGTTGTTTCCCCAGTACTTCGGCGGCGAAATCGAGTACGGCGACATGGTTCAGGCCAATTTCGCTTTCACCCAGGTGTACGCGTCGCTATCTCTGATCGTCTCGCAAATTGAACAGATAACGAATTTTGCTGCAGGTGTGCAGCGGCTATCAACCTTTGCCGATATAACGGAGCCCGCCCTGGCGTTATCCCCCGGCATCAAGTCTCACGAGGCCGACCGGTTTGCCCTGAATAATCTAACCCTTCTTACGCCGAACAGTAATCGCAAGCTCATCAATAATTTGACCGTCGATTTAAAAAGGGGTGACAACATGGTAGTTGTCGGTCAGAGCGGCGTAGGGAAAAGTTCCCTCCTCAGGGCGATCGCAGGATTGTGGACGCAGGGTGCAGGCGAGATCGAGCGGCCTCCTTTGTCTGATATCTTCTTTCTCCCGCAAAAACCTTACATGCTGCTTGGATCGCTTCGTGATCAGCTGCTCTACCCCCGATTGGAAAGGCAGGTATCTGAAGAGGAATTACACCGTGTTCTGGAGACGGTCAGGCTTGGGGATCTGCCAGAGCGGGTCGGCGGATTCGATGTAGAATTGGATTGGGCCGATGTTCTTTCTCTTGGCGAACAGCAGAGATTGGCTTTTGCCCGGCTGCTGATGAACCAGACCAAGTATGCCGTCATGGATGAAGCGACAAGTGCCCTCGACCTGGAAAATGAGTCCAACCTCTACCGAAAATTAAATGAACTGGATATCCATTATATCAGTGTCGGCCATCGTGCCAGTATCCTGGATTACCATAACCGCGTGCTGGAGCTGCAGGGACAGGAAAAGTGGCGATCACTGTCCGTTCCGGAGTACCGGGCACTGATGAGTATCACAGCATAAACATTATCAGGAATCTCCTTATCGGTCGGCAGTATGGCCCGGTTAGCTGATATTATTGTTTTTCACCATAGAATATTGCTTCCAGAGTTCCATCTATGTCTTTATGAAGGCTGGTTGTGCCTAAGAGCATGAACGGGCCTCCTCTGTACCAATGGCTCGATATGTCGGATTCAATTGCTCCACTTATGCTATCGATTACTTTTAGACGCAACAGGACCTCGAGACACTAAATGCCGTGTATTCTCCCAACGCCTGCATGTATTCCAGAGACCAGCTATATGAGCGGTCACTGCTCGCGGTATCTCCGAGTGATCCGCCAAGCAGATAAAGCTCCTGTGCATATAGA
>JBEKOL010000067.1:0-14555 GCA_049521775.1 Syntrophales bacterium | reverse complement strand
GCCACCGCACGCTTGCGAAACTCCGTCAGAACATCATGTTTCAGTTTCCGGCCATCGATGTTTTTCATGACCGGAATCATACTATAAATGCATAAGAATGTCTATACTATTATGTACTGATTAGTAAAACGCATCGAAAAAAAGTACAACCCCAATGATGATAATCTCCATTTTGATTGCTTACAAAAAGCGGATGTTGCTTTGTTTAGGGAGCTACTATCGCTGTCTCGTGCGGGTTTGAAAAAGGTCGAGCGTTATGACGACTTCTTTTCAAGTGCATCTTTATACGCGGATGGTATGTTCTGGTATGATCTTTTTCTTGTGATCAGTGCGGCTTCCAGGGGAATAATGGATAAAGAGGCGAAAAGTGAAATTCCACAGGACTTGATATATGATCTTACAGATATATTAATTCAGATCATTAAATATTCTGCAGTTCATCCAGGGGACATTACAAAGCGCAATCATGAGGCGTTGGGTAATACCCTTCTTGCTTTTTATAGTAAAGACCTTGTTAAATTCATCCGTAAAAAGAAAAATGCGATCGATTCAAAGGCTGCGAAAGATTTTATTATTTGGACATTAAAAAGAGTCGAGGAAGTCAAAAAAGAAATAGGAGGGGATCATGGCTAAGTTTTCAGAAGGCTTCGTGCGCAATCTTGTTGAGAAACTGAATAATGTAGCTATTCCTAAGACTATCAGGAAGGAGGGCGAACTTGAGGCGATAATTTATAAGACTGTAAGGAACTACACAAAGAAAGCTCTCGGAGTTGGTGATGCAAAAATTGATGACATTGTATTTACACACGGTGTGAATTGGAAAAAGTCAAAAAAGGATCAAAATGTAATCGTTTATGGGTGTGAGAATACAAGTGATATTTTTATTAAGGAACGCCGCTTGGATACTATCTATATAGAGCTGAAGTTTTCAAAGAGGCGAGGTAATAAGGAAGCGAGTGCTCTCCCCGGAGACCTTCAGCGAGCAATAGGTCAGTCGATAATTGCCTCCTTGGTTCACAGATATGTCATCTGTCTCATTGTATGTGAAACTAAAATAAGAAAACGAAAAGGAAAAGATTATTCAAAAGAATTACAGGAAAAATTGAGGCGGGATCATAGAATAGAACTTATAGTGCGTAGCATGTCCTGAAGTACGAAGGGAGATAGATATGGCTCTGACAAAAATAGACCTTGTTGACATGATCTATAGTGAATTGGACATACCTAAGAAAGAATGCATCAATCTAGTTGAAAGCTTCTTTGATATTATCAAGGATGAACTTGTTAAGGGTAACGACGTCATGATCTCAGGATTCGGCAAGTGGTCAGTGAAGCAGAAGAACCCCAGAACAGGCAGGAACCCTCAAACAGGAGAGCAGCTTATCATTGATGCAAGAAGGGTGGTTACATTCAAGAGTGCTCCACCGCTGAGGTCGGCAGTAAATGATATTAAGCTTTAATTAAATTGAAAAAAGCATAAAGACATATGAATGATCAGACTGACTCTTGACTATCGATTAAAATAATGATCTTTCGACTCACATTAAAACTGGCTAAAAAAATCGGAATTGCTCCTTTGTCAGCTATTCCATACGATGATAACAGAAATCCCATACTTGACTGGAACGCACATCTGTTCACAGCGCAGCGCACCCAATATATACTTTTGACAAATACCGTATCGCTATACTCCATAGTCATGCAAGGGCGGGGGATTACTAACGACAAGAAGTTTATTCGAGAAGCATTGTCATGTATGCACGACTTCATGATCATCGACGGGAATAAAGTCATGTATGAAAATTTCATCGAACCAGAGAGTAAAATAATATATTTTTCTAAGATAGTTGATCGGCGAGTCTCGGGATCAATGAATGATTTTATATTTCAGGCGAAAGTTGATCTTATCGAGGGGCATAAACAGCCATTTGATGTTTCACTTCGGTTGAATGAATCTCCGATGTCGTATTTGAACTATAGCCATCCCAGAAATGAATTTCGGAAATTACATTTAACGGAAGAAGAACCATCAACAAATAGGCAGAGAGGCAGTAATGTTATTTATATTAACAAAGTTCTCCCGCCCACGACAAGATCATGATCATTGCGCAGTGGTATGGTGAGCACGGAAAGTTTCAACTTAACGAAAGCTGCTGAGGAAAAGAATGCGGAGAATCTGTTGATCTTGAGGAATAAGGATCTGGCGAAGATTTACATTGATAATTGGGAGAAGCACAAGGAACATTCTGAAGAGTATGACAAATGAAAATGTAGACTAACGGGGAAAGAATAAATGAGAGCAAATGACCTGCTGCAGCATGCACCTGCTTATCAGAAATGGATAGACGATTTGTTGGTAAAATATGAATCGTCAGCCAAACGAGTTGCTGCCTATGGATTTCAGCGACTGTCACAGTTCTTCAACCCGGAGACACTTGAAGTGGCAAGGTGTGTCGAGGTGGATAGTGTGCCGAAGATCCCATGGCAAGAATTTGGTTTAACCGTTCCCAAGGGGATGGATATTGATTTTGAAGGAATCACGTTTCGCAATACCTACTTTCTGACACGAAAAGAGGCAACCCAAGAGTCACTGCACTTTCATGAAATGGTGCACGTAATCCAATGGCAGATGCTTGGCAATGATCTTTTTCCTTTAGTCTATGTCTTGGAGGCGCTCAAAGGAAGTTACCAGACAAACATTTTGGAAGTTATTGCTCGGGAGGTTGCAGCTTTTTTTGTGAAGGCAGAGGAACCGTTTAATACTGAATTTATTATAGCTGCATGGATCGGTCACAATCTGCCTCGGATCTTTACGCAGTTCATCAAAGGCGAATTATGCGATGGGGGATAAAAGGATATGAAACCATTCACCGTAATTGCAATCGCTATTTTTTCTTTAATGTCTATTATTCATATTCTCCGTCTGATCTATGGATGGGAGGTCATTCTAAATGGAATTCAGATTCCCATGTGGATGAGTTCAATTGCGGCTGTTGCGGCAGGTGTCATTGCCTATATGTTGTCGCGCGAATCGTTTAAGGGCAGGCGTTAAAGATCAATCGTCGGCTGCTTAAGTTTGTGGAGTGATGAATTTATAAAATACGACTTCTTTCTCATCTCCTTAAACACAAGCGCCATAAAGCTCCTGGCTGCATGGTTGAGATACCTTCCCTTGCGCACAAGAAGACCAGTTTCACTGAATCCGAAGTGTGTACTGACATCCTTCACAATCAGGTCGCGCCGATTTTCTCTGTAAAGGTAATATTCGCTCATTATTGACGCTCCCATGCCCATTTCAACAAATTCCTTCACAGCTTCACGCCCCCTGACCTCCAGCGCCAATTGGTAGGGAAGCCCTTTTTCACTGAATACCCTATCTATGGCCATTCTGGTATTGGTCCCGATCTCGGGTAAAATGAGAGGATACTTAGAGATATCCTCCAGCGTAATTGTCTTGATATTCTTTAACGGGTGGTCCTTCCTGCAGATCAGAACCCTCCTGAACTTTCCCAATATCGTATAGTTAGCCCATGCCGGAGGCTTTGTGATCGAAGTAATGCCGATCTGGACCTCGTCGTTCCGGACCATGGAAAAGATGTCCTCACGACTCCGGTTAACAATCGTCAACTTTGCTTTCTGATATTTCTCCTTGAAGGTTTTTACCACCTGGGGAAGGAGGTACAGGATGGCTGAATTATGGCTCGCCACACTTACATCGAAACTATCAAACATGTTGCGAGCCTCTTTGAAACGTTCGTCTATAAGCCGGATGTCACTTACGATTGGCTCCACCAGGTCATAAAATAGTTTGCCGTCGTCAGTCAAGGTCACTTTATGCGGTCCCACTCTGTCGAAGAGCCTTGTCTTGAACTCCTCCTCCAGGGCACGTATCTGCAAACTGACTGCCGGCTGTGTCCGGAGTGTCCGCTGGGCTGCCTGTGAAAAGCTGCCGCTCTGCGCCACGGCTATGAATCCTAATAACTGTTGAATCTCCATTTCATCTCCATAAGTATTACTTATAGATAATCATAGAATAATTAATTTGTCAAATATATCTTCCATAGGATAATAGAAGCTAAACACATATTGGCGTCTGATAGCCAAAAAAAGTCATGGAGGTGAATAATGAAACACGATCCTAAAATACCTTTCAGAGTAGATGGCGTAGATCAATTGTGGGGGCACTGTGAAGACGGATACTCAGCCGTGGCAGGGTTTAACAATCTTGAAGATGCAATTTCCTTTGCGCGCGAGCTCACAGAGGTGGCGATTGAAGAAGTCGGGTCGTTCGAGAAGTGGAACGGAATGGGTTATGCCGGACTCGTGTACGACAGCACTGGAACACTACTATGGGACGGCGTCAAGGAATATCAGAAGATGTACAAGAAGGGAAGCTGACCACAACCTTCGCAGAATTCCGGCTAATGGCGAGATGAGAAACATGCCACAGCTCACAACAAGATCACTGTCATTGACAAGGAGACTGTGATTATCGGTTCTTTCAACTTTACAAAAGCTTCTGAGAAAAGAATGCGGAGAATTTATTGATCATTAGGAATAAGAATCTGGCGGAGATTTACGTGAAGAAATGGTATAAACACAGAGAACATTCTGAGAAGTACCAAAAGTTTTGAGGGAAAAACCGATGAATTCTTCTACTACAATAACTACTGTTGACGACAAATTCCTATGTCAAACAATCAGAAGCGCAAAACGAAGGCTTCTCTTTATGACTCCCGGAATGTCTGATGAAGTGGCTTCCGCAGTATGCAGTAAATGGGATGAATTGGGTTTAAGCGCTGTTGATATAATTGTTGATGTCGATCCAGAGGTCTGCCGCATGGGGTATGGAACCATTGGCGCTCTCAAGAAGTTGTACTTTTATGCCAGTAAGAATGGTGGTGTTGTTCACGAGCAGCCTGGTATAAGAATAGCCGTTTTGATTTTGGATGATGCAACTATTATCTATTCCCCGACACCATTACTCATCGAAAGTGGACCTGGTAAAGAATCAAGACCCAATGCCGTAAAGCTCGATTTAGTCCCTTTGCAGATATTTGCCGACATGGGATTGGAGGCTCTTGATACAGCCGGCGGACTGAAAGCAATAAGCCCCCAGAAAATTCAGGAAACAACGAATGATCTTGTAAGAAATCCTCCGCAAAAATTTGATATTGCCAGAAAGGTCAGGGTCTTTAATTCGCGTATCGAATTCGTAGAGTTTGAGCTGCGTGGTCATATGATTTCAAAACGAAAGGTCAACATTCCTAGCGATTTATTGGGATTGGCAAAGGATGAAGAGACACAGAAACTTCTACACAGTTCCTTTCAATTAATTGGCGATGAAGACCGAGAAATTACTGGAGAAAAAATTGCAAAAAAGAAGAATGCCATAATGAAGGACTATCTCATCAATCTCCCAGACTTCGGTAATGTCATTCTCCGGAATAAAAAGGAGGAATTTGAGAATGCTGTAGACGCTCTAAAGAAAGATATTGATGTATTTCAAAAGAGCGTAAACGAAAAACTTGAATCAGCCATCAAAAAGAACAGACAAGTTTTGGTAAAAGCATTAACTCCTGCAATAAAAGCTAACACTCCAAACAGGTGGAAGAAGTTTCTTCCTGAGCAACCAAACGAAAAACAACTCAGAGAAATATTAGATAACGAATTGGCCAGGATATTTGGTTCAGCTGAATTAAATCTGAAAAAGATTGAAGTGACAGTGATATATAAAGGAATAACTTATGAAACACTTAGTAACCCTGATTTTATAGAACTAGTAAACAGGAAGATACCTCTTCAGAATCTTTTTGAAGAATATGAGGCCGCAAAACAAGCTGAGTAATGCCATAGGGTATATCAATAAATGACAACCGGCAACCGCCCACCACTTACACAGAGACTCGGGGAAGGCATAAATACGGCCTGTAGACTTCATCTGAATCAGGTCAGAAAAGCTGATGAAGGCCTACCCTACATAAGTCATCCTTTTTCAGTTGCCTGGATTCTGAGTTCTTATACTGATGATGAAGATACAATTATAGCCGGATTGCTTCATGACATACTGGAAGATGTTCCAGGTTATTATTACAGTGACCTTCGAAAAGATTTTGGAAATGAGGTGGCGGATATTGTCAGAGAGTTGAGCGAAGACAAAGATCCCAATGTGACAAATGATGACGCGGCGACATGGGTGTATAGGAAAGAAAAATATCTGGAGGGCTTACAACGTCACAGCGAGAAGGCATTGATGGTCTGTGCGGCAGATAAAATACATAACCTTCAGGCCATGATTGAGTCCCACAAAAAACAGGGTGATTCGATATGGGATAAATTCAATGCTCCTGCTGACAGAAAGATCTGGTTTTATGAAGAGGTATTGAAAATTCTGCAGCGAAGGTTGAACAGCGATATTGTCAGGGATTATGAGAAAGAATTGCAGAGGATGAAAGACTGTGTTGGCTAGTGAGGAACGGGAGAATCTCTGGTAGAGAAGAATGAAAGAGAAACGCAGAAGCTGATGATATATAAAAGCCTGCGCCAATACTGAGATCGAAAATCAATTCTGGACGACGAACAACAGCGAAATAGAGCAAGAGAAATCACCATTGGACTAAAAGTCCAATGCGGGGGGTGTGATAAAATTGTGATGGAAGTCAGGAAAAAGAAGGGAAACAGCTAGAATAGATGGAATAGATAGAATTTTCTTTTCTATTAGTTATAGGTATTTACGGGAAATCATACCTAAGATCAAGGGGTTAAAATAACGTTGTTTTTGTCTTCAAATCCAGTGTGGGGCGCTAGAACCGTCCCAGGTGGGTTCGATTCCCATGCACTTCCGCCATTTTATTCATAAATTTCGATTTTTATCGAGACTATTTCTTTAACCTGTCTTTAACTTTTTTTAACCTACAGACTTTATCGCCCCACACCGGATTTGAAGTCGTATCCTGATTTGAAAGAACTGTTTCTTTCTGCAACGGAGTATCCTGTAGTTTTGACAGACATACATCATTTCAAATGGTTATCAATGAAATTTGTCTCTTGACTTTTCAAATAATTAGGAGCACAAAAAAGAATCATATTTAAATAGGGCATCATCAAAAGGTTAACACCTAATCTGAACCCCTTGTAATGGTTGTGCCATGAAGAGATTATTGAAACCCCATTTCTCAAGAGAAAGCGGGGTTTTGTGTTTTAACCATTCCTCAAGTTTTGTGAGGGGCTGGGACCAATGGATACATGGTTGAAATATTGTGGCACCGCCAGGAAACCAGGCAGTTAGCGGTATGGGCAAAACACACCCGTAAGCCCTGTTCTGCTCAGGATCCATGATAAAAGATATATAGTTGAAATTGTGGCATTACTCAAAAGGGGGAGGCAGATTTGTTTCATATAAGGTTTTAATTAATAAATACTAATATGACTTCATGGGCAAGATACTTTCGCCAATTCGGTTTATTTATGTGGGAGGTATGTTATGGTTAGGGGAAAAACACTTTTTTTATGTATCACAGGAATAATCTTTCTTTTTCTCATGCAAGGTTTGTCAGATGCATATACTTTCTCAACAAATTCTGTTGGCGCCCTCAGTACAATCAAGATCACGGAAATGTCCGGTTCTCTTCCAGTTTCAGGGGCGGCCATTACTGTGAGTGCCTGGGATGCCAGTGGAAATGCACTTACTCAATCCGCAAGCGCCCCTACTCTAATGCTTTACAACTATGGGACGACATACATCGCGGGTACCGACCTTGCGGCCCGGTTTCCCACGGGCACACCCATGCTGTACAGCTTTATCATTAACTCTCCCATGACGGTAATCACGAATGTCAAGCAGAGTCAAAACGGTTCATTCAACTTCCCTATCACGTTCACGAATGGATTGCACCACTTTACCGTAAACACGGTGGGCCCCCTCAGTACGGTCAAGATCACGGACATGTCCGGCTCCTTAGGTTCCCAGGGGAGCATCATTACCGTGAGTGCCTGGGATGGCTATGGAAATGAGCTTACTCAATCCGCAGGCGCCACGCCTCCATTGCTATACAGCTTTGGGACGACTACCATCACAGGTACCGCCCTTGCGGCCCTGTTCCAGGGCGCACCCGTGACATACCAATTTGAAGTGGCATCATCACAGTGTATATTCACCAATTTCAAATGGAGTGCGGATGGCACGATCAGTGTTCCCATCGTGTTTACGAGTGGGATAACAAACTATTCCACTAATTCTGTAGGACCTCTCAGTACGCTCAAGATCACGGACATGTCCGGTTCTCTTCCAGACTCAGGGGCGGTCATTACCATAGGCGCCTGGGATGCCGGTGGAAATGCGCTGGTTGAATCCACGAATGCCGCTCCCCTTATTGCAGTTTACAATTATGGTACAACGACCATTAAAGGTACCGACCTTGCGGCCCGGTTTACCGGCGGCATACCCGCGGCATACGCGTTCACTGTCGGATCAACACAATATATAATCACCAACGTCACGAGCAGTACGGACGGTTCGATAAACATTCCCACCGTGTTTACGAACGGCACTAATAATTTCATCACTAATTCTGTAGATCCCGGAGATACGATCAAGATTACCGATTTGAACGGACTTCTCGGCAGTTCAGGGGCGGTCATTACCGTGAGCGCCTGGGATGATCAGGGTAATGTATTTTCCGGGAGTGCCTCTCCCCTTGTGCTTTACAGTTATGGTACAACGACCATTACAGGTTCCGCTCTTGCGGCGCCTTATCCCAACGGTGCACCCGCGGCATACGCGTTTTCGGTGGCATCTCCAAACTACCTCATAACAACCGTTAAGAGCACTGCAGGGGGCATATTACACATTCCGAATATTGTATATGGGGTAAGCAGCGTTGGCGATCCAAAGGCTGTTTCGACCATAGCAGGGACGGCAGGGGCACCCGGCTCCGCCGATGGGACTGGCGCAGCGGCGAGATTCAACTTACCCGATAGCATCACCACAGACGGGGCCAATCTTTACGTTGCGGATACCAATAACAGTACCATCAGGAAGATCGTAATATCCACAGGAGCGGTAACGACATTAGCAGGGACGGCAGGGGCACCCGGCTCCACCGATGGGACCGGCGCAGCGGCGCGATTCAACGGCCCCTATGGCATCACCACGGACGGGACCAACCTTTACGTTGCGGATACCAATAACAGTACCATCAGGAAGATCGTAATATCCACAGGAGCGGTAACGACGTTAGCAGGGACGGCAGGGGCATCCGGCTCCACCGATGGGACCGGCGCAGCGGCGCGATTCAAAAACCCCTATGGCATCACCACGGATAGGACCAATCTTTACGTTGCGGATACCTATAACAATACCATCCGGACGATCGTAATATCCACAGGGGCGGTAACTACGTTAGCAGGGATGGCTTTGGCACGCGGCTCTGCCGATGGGACCAGCTCAGCGACCGGATCAACGGCACGATTCTTCTTCCCTGAGGGCATCACCACGGACGGGACCAATCTTTACGTTGCGGATACCTATAATCATACCATCAGGAAAATCGTAATATCCACAGGAACGGTAACGACGTTAGCAGGGACGGCAGGGGCACCCGGTTCCACCGATGGGACCGGCGCAGCGGCGAGATTCAAAAATCCCTATGGCATCACCACGGATGTGGGCATCACCACGAACGGGTACAATCTTTACGTTGCGGATACCAATAACAGTACCATCAGGAAGATCCAATAACTAGTAAGCTAAACCTCAGACTATGCAGGAAGAATTGGAAAAGGG
Source organism: Syntrophales bacterium (assembly GCA_049521775.1). Taxonomy (GTDB): domain Bacteria; phylum Desulfobacterota; class Syntrophia; order Syntrophales; family UBA2185; genus Fen-1135. Next base: position 4,771 of record JBEKOL010000067.1, on the reverse strand, counting down.
AGGGCGGTATTTACCATGTTTCCGTTATTAAAAAGACTGTGCAATTGATCAACTGAAATTTCTCTACATTGACTTAAAACCATCACCTTTACATAAGTATTTGAAAAGCCTGAGTCCTTCACAGACCATTGCTGTCCCTGCGTTTCCCGATATGCACTTCAAATCCAGTGCGGGGCACTAGAACCATCCCGGGTGGGTTCGATTCCCATGCACTTCCGCAATTTTATTCGTAAATTTCGATTTTTATCGAGACTATTTTTTTAACCTGTCTTTAACTTTCTTTAACCTACAGACTTTATCGTCCCACACCGGATTTGAAGTCGTATCCTGATTTGAAAGAACTCTTTCTTCCTGTAACAAAGCCTCCGGAGAATTTTTCCGGTATACACCCTTGCAAACGATAATCCTTATTGACTGAACTCTTCATTTGAAGAATCTAGGAATATGTGGGATATTATCATCAGCACTTCGTAACAACCTACAAGAAATGAAGTAGTGAATATGCTTTTCATTGACTTTCTTGCAAAAAAGCCCACCCCTTTCATTTGGACTATTGCTCTTCTGCTCAATTTGATCATCGGTGTCATCGATTATTTAACAGGTTACGAAATAAGAATAGAACTATTTTATTTAATGCCTATCGGTCTTTTATCCTGGCTTGTCAATAGAAGAGCAGGAATTATTATGTCGGTTATCAGCACGGCGACGACAGTGACTACAAATCTTCTTGCTGGAAAAATTATTCAAAATTATTTGATTGAATCTTGGAATATTCTTGCCCATTTCGGCTTTTTCATGGTCGCTGTTTACTTGATATCCGTGGAGAAAATTATTTCGGATAATAATAAAATACTTATAGGCAAACTTCAGAAGTCACTTGAGGCACTGCGGGAGAGCGAGGAGAGGTTGCACAATATTATTCAGGGTTCTCCTATCCCTGCATTTGTGATCGGGAAAGAACACAGCGTATTATACTGGAACAAAGCGCTGGAGGAACTTTCAAGGGTCAAAGCCGAAGAAGTGGTCGGCACAACAGGCCAATGGAGAGCATTCTATGGCGAAGAGAGGCCCTGTTTGGCCGATCTATTAGTGGATCAAGCCCTGGAGGCGATTCCTCAGTGGTATCTTGACAAGTATACGAAGTCCCGGTTGTTAGACGAAGCTTATGAGGCAACAGACTTTTTCCCGGAACTGGGAGAAAGCGGGAAATGGCTTCGCTTTACGGCGGCGGCGATCAGGGACTCCCATGGGAATCTTGTTGGAGCCATAGAAACACTTGAGGATGTTACGGAACGTAAAAATGCAGAAGAGGCGCTAAGAGATAGTGAACTGAGGTTACAAAGCATCATCCAAAGTTCCTCAATTCCTACCTTTGTTATTGGGAAAAACCACAAAGTAATATACTGGAACAGGGCGTTGGAGGAACTCAGCGGCATCAAGGCTGAAGAGATCATCGGGAAGAAAGAGCAATGGCGGGCGTTCTATGGCGAAGAGAGACCCTGTTTGGCCGATCTGTTAGTGGATCAAGCCCTGGAGGCGATTCCTCGGTGGTATCTTGACAAGTATACGAAGTCCCGGTTGTTAGACGAAGCTTATGAGGCAACAGACTTTTTCCCGGAACTGAGAGAGAGCGGGAAATGGCTTCGCTTTACTGCAGCGGTAATCCGGGATACTCATGGGAATCTTGTTGGAGCCATAGAGGCACTGGAGGATGTTACGGAGCGCCGGAGGGCGGAAGAGGAGTTGTTAAGAGTTAAGAAGCTTGAATCTCTCGGGATTTTTGCCAGTGGAATCGCTCATGATTTCAATAATTTAGTATCTGTCATGCTTCGCAACATATTTGCTGCCAAATTGTCTCTCGCAGATGAACAACAGGAGGTCTTGGGAGAAGGACTCGAGATAGCCGAGAAGGTCGGTCATCAGGCGAAGGAATTGGCCCATCGTTTGATAACATTCGCCAAAGGAGGTGAACCCGTAAGAAAAATCGGTTCCATTTCGAAGTTATTGATGAATTCTGTTGATCTGTCTCTGAGCGGTTCTAATGTAATATCTGAATTCTACCTGCCTGATAATCTGTGGCCTGTAGAAATGGATGATGTTCAGATCCGACAGGTCATCAACAATCTCTTGATTAATGCGCGCGAAGCTATGCATGATGAAGGCATAATAACAATCCATGCGGAAAATGTGAATATATCAGCAGCCAACGGTCTGCCGTTGAAAGAAGGCAATTATGTGAAATGGTCCATCAGGGATCATGGTATCGGTATTTCGAAGGAAAATTTGCCGAAGATATTTGACCCTTATTTCACGACGAAAACAACAGGAAGCGCAAGGGGCATGGGTCTGGGTCTTGCCATATGTTATTCCATCATAAAAAAACACGATGGCGTTATCACTGTCGAATCTGAACCAGCTATAGGGTCCACCTTTATCGTTTATTTGCCTGCATCTCCTAAGGAGGTTCTCTCTAAGACGGAAGAGACAGATGGGGCCGTTACCAAAAAGGGGAAGGTTCTTGTCATGGATGATGAGGAAACGGTGCGCAATGCGACAGGCATAGTTCTCAACTATCTGGGATACGACGTTGAATATGCAAAAGACGGCAGTGAAGCTGTTGATCTTTACCTGATAGCGAAAGAAAAGAAACAGCCGTTTACCGCGGTCATACTGGATTTAACTGTGCCGGGCGGCATGGGAGGCACAGAGGCCATAAAGGAGTTGCTCGCAATAGATCCTAGCGTTAAAGCTGTCATTACGTGCGGCTATTCGGATGATCCCATTGTTTTAGAATACAAGAAGCATGGCTTCTGCCGGGCTATCGATGTTCCTTATGACATTGAAAAGATGAAAGATATCCTGAGCAACATACCGATTTAAATATAAGCCCTGCCACTTATGCAAGTGAACAAACCATATCTTTCTTCCTTGTTATCAGTAAAACGTTAACCTCGACGAAGATGCAGTATTTCATTCCGTTATCATTGATGTTATTTCCTCGATAACTATGATATGGATGATTAAGAGGCTGGTTCTGTAAGAAGCTCGGGTCCAAGGATATATGGTTGAGATATTGTGGCGCAGCCGGAAAACCAACCGGTAAACGGAGAAGACAAACCTGAACCGTCGTATGGGGAGAAACTGGTTTACTCGACTCAATTGAATAGTGACTCATATAAAGATTAGTAAAAAAAATAAAATTTATCAAGCTCACAAAAAAATAAAAGAAACTATTAGTGCACGTAAAAAGTTGTTTCTCTGGAAATTAAAAGGGAGGCCTGTTCCTCCTCCTCACATTGTTAAGCAGGAAATTGTCAAAAGTTACGCAAAGAGATTCAATGTCAATGCATTTATAGAAACTGGGACATTCATGGGAGAGATGATTGACGCTGTGGTAAATACTTTTTCTAAAATCATATCCATCGAATTTGACTCGGTCCTTGCCCAGGAGGCGCAAAACAAATTTTTTCTTCATTCCCATGTTAATGTTATTCACGGTGACAGCGGGGAAGTATTGCCGGAAGTTATGGCTGTTATAAATGAACCTTGTTTATTCTGGCTTGATGCCCATTATTCAGGAAGTGTTACAGCAAAAAGTGATCTTGAAACTCCCATCGCCAAAGAATTAGGTACGCTTTTGGACCATCCCTGTTCTGATCATGTGATTCTAATTGATGATGCCCGGGAATTTACAGGAAATAATGATTATCCAATTTTAGATAAATTAAGAAAAATGATCATGGCAAAACGTCCGGATTTGATCATGCAAGTCAAGGACGATATCATCAGAATCCATAAGGCAGTTTTCTAAAGAGTAAAAATCTATGGACGCCTTACTAGTTTCTTATTAGCAAAAGAAATTGAGTATAAGTATTTCACTCTTCCAATCCATAATTATTGCAATTCAATGATGCAGTGATGTGCAGTTTCGTAGGTGTAACAGTTATCCGAAACCTGAAGTGACACAATTACTGAGGCCTCATCGAAAGATCTTTAACTAACCGTTAACCTTAACCTTCTTGCTTAATATAACATATTTATATTACTAAATAATTACAATCACGGGATGGGTTCGATTCCAATGCACTTCCGCCATTTTATTCGCAAATTTCGATTTTTATCGAGACTATTTCTTTAACCTGCCTTTAACTTTCTTTAGCCTAAGAAATCTTCATCAAGTCTTTTTCTTTTTGCCTTTAAAATATGATTCCTTTCTTCCTTGTCTTGTTTTTGGCAATTTCCTTCATAATGCAACATTTCAAACGAAAATCGGCAAAGTGGGGTAATTTGCGGAATGGGAAGCAGATACACCGCCATATATGGCTCAGACAGTCTTTGGCAACCTTAAGAATGCTCCAGTCAAGAGGATGGTCATGAATGGGGAGAGAACGCACGCGGTGCTACTGGAAAAAAATCGCTTACAACTTTTCCGAGAGGTGCAGCTTTTTCCTGAAAAGTCGAAGTAAACAAACTTGCAAACAAAAGCATTGATTAAGTTGGCAAGAAGTCGGGCTAAGTTATACTAAAGGAAAGTTTACATATACGCTGCAGTAAGATAAATATATAGATTATGACCTGAAAGGAAAGGCAGAGCCAGAAATGGCTTTGCCTTTCCTTTATGTTTGTTACAACCAGTAATCCTTATTGATTGAAGTCCTCAGTATTTCCGTTTTAAAGAAATTGGAAGATTTCAATCGGCATTTATGATATTTGCGAGGCAATTAAGAACGATATTTCATAGTCAGAATTACCTTACAGGCATCGGTAGCAT
>JBEKOL010000066.1:0-14843 GCA_049521775.1 Syntrophales bacterium | reverse complement strand
CTTGATCTGTCTGCTGATAGGAGATTGATTTTTAAGATTGTGATGATACACATAAAATAAAGAACAAAAACTTCCATCACCATATGAGTAAACAAGAGACTTGCTTTTTTACATAGGAGGAAGTTAGCGAGAGATGTCGTCTGTTTAGTAGTGGGGATTCATTTAGTCTGAATTAAGAAAGTTTGTCCGGCGTTTATATCTAAAGATGAGTAAATTTTTACTTATGAACGATGCTGAGGTTATCATTGACGGCTCTGATCAATAGTGGAGCTAAACAGACGCAGGCAGTCGTGATTAGGAAAATTGCCCGCAGTCCAAATATGGCTGAAAGGAGTCCACCCGCAAGTGGCCCGATAAGATTGCCAACGAGATAGCCGCTTTGAAAAATGCCATAAACCCCGCCGCGATCTTTTTCACCAGTTGCATGACGAACAATCGAATTGATAACAGGAATTGTTCCGGAAGCAAAAAGGCCGAGGCCGGCACGTAGGAACATCAGTTGATAAGCGTTAGTCACAAATGCCTGCGGAAGTAAAAAGGCGATCATGCCGCAAGTGGCTATGCGCAAGATTTTTCTATTTCCCATCATGTCCGATCTTTTTCCCCAGAAGGGCGCGGCAAGCGTGCTAGCAAGCCCGGTGATGCCAAAAATAATGCCGGTAATAATGCCGACATACTGCTTTTGCACCTGGAGATATTCAACATACAAACTGATAAAGGGCGCCAGAAAAAAGATCGAGAATTGCACCAGCACTAATAAAAAGAACATACTGCGCAATTCAGAAGATCGAAAAATATGATAAAAGTTATTTTTGAGTTGTACTTTTCCGGAGCCGTTGACAGGTGCGAATTCCTCCCGGACATAAAGAGAGACGATTATGGCTCCCGCCAGACAAAGGAACCCGGTGGCGAAAAAAATGGGACGGAGGCCGGTAAGGTGCATAAATACGCCGCCAATCATGGGTCCCATGATTAGGCTGGAAATCAGCGCCGTCTGAAGAGTGCCCAGGGTGTAGCCAATTTTTTCCGCCGGAGTGGATGATGCCATTAGTGCCAGAGAAGGAGCAATAAAGCCTGAAAGAAATCCCTGAAACAGCCGGAAAAAAACAAACTGCGGGGCACTTTGCGCAAATCCCATCAAAATATTAGCCAGCGAAAGGCCTAGCATCGCACGGACGATCATGGGCTTCCGGCCTAGCCTGTCACCTAATATTCCCCACAGCGGCTGCATGAAAGCAGAGACGACAAATGGGGCTGCATAAGCAACTCCGCTCCATATTTTTAGGGATTTATCATCTTCAATTCCCAGATCCCGCAGATAGAAAGGTAGAAAGGGCCCTACCAAATTCAGGCCAAGCGCTGCGATGAACTGTGCAAACCAAAGACTATAAAGATTTTTTTGCCAGAACTCCATTTATTATGAATGTTTCATCATTTACCGCTGATTCAATTTCGTAAGAAGTTGCAGCATGTGACGATATAGGAACTATGAATAGAAGCAAACGACCACCGACCTCTTAACTTTCCGTCGGTACTTCTAACACATGTTGAGTCAGAGTTCCGCAGTTTTCTGATTTTTCTGATTGAAAGGTTGTAAGAATTGGGGAAATTATAAAACCAACATTTCAGGAAGGGCCTCCCATGTTCATTGTCGTATGGCTGCCCCTGCGTGTCACCCCCGTTAACCCGGAAGTCCATCTATCGGTTCTGGTAATTATCGTCAGGATAGATGCGCCGGTCTTACCCTGTGTAGGAGGGGGTCGACAACTCCATTGCAATTTTCGAGGCCACATCCGAGTTCTCTCGCGCTGCGACCCGCAGATTTGCTCGACTCCCTATAGGAGCCTTTGTCAGGGAACTTAATGCTTCAGGTTACCCTTTACACCTCCCTCAAGCTACATGGGCGAACTACCGAACTCCCATGGTCGGATTTTAACCGACAAGTCATACGTTTTGCACGGTATACCCTACAAAGCAGTAACTTTCATTTTGAAATTGGATTGAGAGTTACCATTTGAACTGTAGTCTCTGATAGTGCTCCAGAATCCATAGTACCGCATCTGCTCACCCCTATCCAGTATATGGGAACATATGGCGGCCAGCCACTCCAAGGCCTCGAAGGTCTTCCTGTCCTTGTTGGGCAGCATGTTGTCAACATGTGGTGATTCAACTTTTTCCGGTCACTTTAAAAATCACCATTGGACCGTCCGGAACCACCGCCCAGCGGGCATTTGGGCCGTGCTTCGCGAGGAGAGTTTGGATCGTCTCCTGGATAGACTTTACCGGATGCATGTGATAACGCTTAATTTCCTGAAGGGATAATCCATCAGAATAAATCCATACATCCTTGTCCATCAAGACCTGGTAGGTCTCCTGGGCGCACCACTGATCCGGGATAAAGAATTCCTTTTGCATGATTCGGCACACAAAGGAACTGGGGGAATCCACCATATCGAGGATTTTCTTATATTCGGGACTTCCCGCACCTTCTGTGCAGTGGCTGGCGATAATAATATCTCCCTTGGATTTCACTGCTGTAGCTGCCCCAGTGATCCCCTTAACCGTCTGATAGAAGTTGAGGTCTAGCGGCGCCCCTGAATTCGTCGTGACGATGAAGTCCAGAGGGACATCCACTTCCCGCACGCAGTGTCGAGCAAGAAATTCGCATCCCGTCAGGTGAGCCATAACGGGGTGGCCGGAAAAAACTCCTGTAACCTCTTTTTTTGTGTTCAGCGTTACATTCACAATGAAATCCGCGCCTGCTTTTTCCATGATTTCAAGGCCTGCCTCGTGGAAAAGGTTCCCCTCGAGCATACCGTATTCCGTATTTTGATGCGCGATCATCTCCGGCCCATGCATGAATTCGAGGGTCTCAACGGAAGAGATACCCGGCAAAATAGATTTCCTCCCCCCGGAATAGCCTGCCCACATGTGGGGCTCTATGAAACCTGTAAGAATTTTCAGGTCGGCTTTGACATAGAGGCGATTTACCAGGGCGGGAACCTTTCCTTCAATCTTACCGACCTCTATCATGTCTTCCCGATTCTTTGAAAAGTGGTCGACGACTTTGTAAAGTTTAATTATATCCAGTCCGACAAGCCTAATAAATTCCTCTTTTGTCGTAGGTCTGTGTATACCTGTAGAAATGAGGATAGTGATTTCTGAACGAGGCACACCCGCGGCTTCAATGATTTTAAGGAGCGGTGGGAGGATCAACGTGTTAGGAACAGGGCGCGTGATATCGCTGACAACGATGCAAGCGTTCTTCCTTGCTCGTGCTATATCTGCCAGCGGCTTTGATTCAATGGGCTTCCGGAGACTTTCTTCAATTTTGGCCATGGGATCTTCGATTGGTTCGGGATCAGACGGCGTCATAACACCGACAAAACCTGGTGTTTCTTCAATTTCTAACGGAATGCCTTCTGTGCCGTATTTTAATGTAACTTTCATGAGTTCACCTCGTCTCTAATATTCTTGACAATCAAGCGTCGAATATCTTGCCGGGATTGAGGATGCTGTTAGGGTCCAGCGCCTTCTTTATCGACCTCAGCATATCAAGGTATTCCTTAGAGACCACCAGGGGCATGTACTTCTTGCGCTTGTGTCCGATGCCATGTTCTCCGGAGATCATACCGCCTAGGCGGTTGGTAATCTTGTAGAGGTCAGTGAGGATCTTGGGCACTGTATCATGCCACCTTTTCAGCGTCCATGCAGGGTTCATGACCGGCGTGGCGTGGAGGTTTCCGTCACCGGCATGCCCGTAGCAGGGTATGCTAACGTCGTACTTCTTTGATAGTTCCTGGAGCTCGCGGACCATCTCGGGAATCGCTGCGATTGGAACGACGACATCCTCCAGACTCTGGTGTGGCGAGATCACCTTGAACGCTTCGGCAATGTTCTTCCGCACCTTCCATATCCTCTGGCTGGTGGTGTAATTGTCGGCCACGTACACTTCGATGGCCCCGCTTTCAAGGCACAGTTCACCGATGGCCTCGTATTCCCGTTCCACCTGTTCGGCATTGGGTCCATCCACGGTGATGAGCAGCATCGCCTCAGCTTTCTGGTAGGGAATGGACTCATTGAGGTACTGACAGGTGCCCTGCACGGAAGTCTTGTCCATAAACTCGATAGCGGTGGGGATGATACCTCCGGAGGTCATGATTTTCGGCACTACCGCGATGGCTTCGTCCGGCGTCTTGAACAGGCACAGCAAGTCGACATTGGCCTTGGGAAGCGGCATAAGCCTGAGAGTGATTTTGGTGAAAACCCCGAGCGTGCCCTCCGAGCCCACCATGAGTTGTATAATGTTGTACCCGGTGACGTCCTTGACGAGCTTGCCGCCGAGGTTAATAATCTCACCGGTAGGGGTGACGATCTCCAAGCCAATGACGTAACGAGCAGTGACGCCATATTTAACGGCCTTGCCGCCTCCGGCGTTTTCCGCCACGTTGCCGCCGATGTAGCACGTCTCGAGGCTCATGGGATAACCTGCATAGAACAAGCCGTCGCCCTTGATCAGATCGTTGATCTCATTGGTGACCATGCCAGGCTCGATGGTGATGGTCATATTCATGCGGTCGTACTCAATGACCTTGTTCATGCGGTCCATGAGCATGACCACGCCGCCGTGAAGTGGTACGGCGCCGCCTGAGAGCCCGCTGCCCGCTCCCCGCGGTGTAACCGGGATCTTGTTCTTATTGGCCCACTTCAGGATGGAGGCAACTTCCATTGTTGACTCCGGCCGCACCAGCGCTTCGGGCATGTGGGCGTACTGAGATTCGGCTACCTCATCGTGTGAATAGGGTTCGAGTTTCTCCTCGTCGCCGTAGATAACGTATTTTGCGCCGACGATCTTGGCCAGTTCGGCGGCAAGTTTCGGTGTAACGAGGTTGTAAGGCGAATTCTTCTTAACCGATTTTTTTGCAGAGTCTTTGGTTGTCATAGAATCATCCTCACGGAAAAATTTCTGTTCATTAGCACGACCGAGCCTGTCGGATTTTCTCTGCCAGCACCGGAACAACGTCAAAGAGATTGCCGACGATGCCGATGTTGGCCACACGGAAGATCTGAGCGTCCGGGTCGCTATTAATTGCTATGATATTTTCGCTTGTCTGCATTCCGGCCAAATGCTGGATGGAACCACTGATGCCTATTGCAACGTAGAGCTTGGGGTTTACCGTCTTACCCGAAAGCCCGACCTGGTGGGGATAGCTTAGCCAGCCGCGGTCGATCACCTCGCGCGAGGCACCCAGGGCGCACTCCATCGCTTCCAGCAGAGGCTTTATAATCTTGAGGTTCTCACCTTTCTTGATACCTCGCCCGACAGAGACGACGACATCCGCGTCGGCCAGGCCATGCTCATCCTGACTCTTCACGAAACCCAGGCGCTTGATGCGGCTGAAAAGCATCTCGGAAGGAGCCTCCAGGTGTTCAACTCTGCCTGTGCGGCCTGCCTGCCGCTGGGCGGGCCGTGTTGATCGCGGGCGAACCGTTGCCATCTGTGGGCGATGCCTTGGCGTCTTGATTGTTGCCAAGATGTTCCCGCCAATAGCCGGGCGGGTCTGCAGCAGGTTCCCGGTCTCTTCCTCGATTTCCAGTACGGTACAGTCGGCCGTCAGGCCTGCGTCGGCTTTGATTGCCACGTAGGGCATGAGCGTCCTGCCGGTAGAGGTTGCACCGGCGATGATAATTTCCGGGTGATACCGGGTGATCATGTACAGCATGCACGATGCATAGGGCTCCACCAGGAAATGCTCCAAGGCCGGTGCTTCCATTGCAAGCACTCGGTCGGCCCCGCGCTCGATGAGCTCCTGCAGATCCTCGTTGTTAATGTTATGCCCGAAGGTGATCGCCGTCAGTTCCGCTTGGCGCTTGTCTGCCAAGTCTCTTCCACGGGTAAGCAGTTCGTGGCTGATCCGCTGTACTCTTCCGGCAGACTGCTCAGCCAGTATCCATATACCTTTGTGTTCCATGGTGTGCTCCATTTTGAATTTTTAGTTATATTAATTCCTTTGCCCGGAGGTATTCGACTACCCCGTCCGCCGCAGTGTGAATGGCCTGTTCATCGAGGGCAAAGAATTTCTCGCAGTTACGGGCTACGGTGGGGCGGAAGATCTTGACCACCCGTGTCGGCGAACCGTTGAGGCCAATCTTATCGGCTTCCACGGTCAGTTGCGCAGCGCCCCAGACGCTGAGATCCATCTTTTTGGCCTTCTGCTTGCCGCGCAGCGTCGGCAGGCGGGGATCGGCTACTTCCTTGACCACGGTCAGTACAGTAGGCAACTGGACCTGCAGAATTTCGTAGCCGTCCTCCACCAGGCGGTGGACATGGCAGGAGCCATTGACGATCTCATCCACCTTGCTAATGTAACTTGCTACAGGAAGGTTCAGGAAGGATGCAATGCCTGGTCCAACTTGTCCTGTATCTCCGTCAGTGGCCCTCTCGCCACAGATGATCAGGTCCACATTGCCGCTTTCGATGGCGAGCTGTCGAATGGCTGCCGACAGTACGTAGCTGGTTGCCCATGTGTCGCTGCCGGCAAAAGCCCTGTCGCTGATAAGAACCGCCGAGTCGCAGCCCATGGCTATGGCTTCGCGTACGGCGAGTGCCGCTTTGGGAGGACCCATGGAGATGGTTACCACTTCGCCGCCATAAGTTTCACGAAGCTGTATTGCAAGCTCGATTGCATAGAGGTCAAGCGGGTTGATAATCGCCTCCACCCCTTCACGGATCATCGTGCCTGTAGCCTCGTCCATCTTCACAGCGCTGGTTTCAGGTACCTGCTTTATCGGAACAACTATTCGCATAAAAATACTCCTGTGCAGATATTTTGCATATTACATCATTCAAGGATTATCAACGTCACTTTCTTACGCTTTTCCATCTATGCCATATACCGCTTCAATTTTCCTACTGTGTGTGAGACAATTTTCCTTTACCCGCCACTTTAGCCGAAATTGTGAGAATTAAAACAGCGGCTGCCGCTATAAATAGATAAATTCCTCCTTCTGTCGGATCAAATGCCTTTTTCGCGGCCGCAGCAACAGCCGGCATTGCCGCAGTTGCCCTCGTGTAGATCGGTATCATCCAGGTCAGGTAATAGGCCTGCAGATAAGCCATGGCGCCGATGACCGCGGTCAAGATGATTGAATGCTTGAGAGTAAAGCGGAAGATATCGCCTTCTTGTCCCACAAGACCTGTAGCGGCGGTTGCCACTGAGAGGGACTGTGGCGAAATCATCTTTCCGCAGACACCGCCGGAACTGTTTGTTGCAACGGTCACAACAGGATCCACTCCGATCTGAGTCGCCGTCACTTCTTGGAGTTTGCCAAAGAGGGCGTTCGACGAGGTGTCCGATCCTGTCATGAAGACTCCTAGCCATCCAAGGAAGGCCGCAAAGAACGGAAAGATCGCCCCTGTTGTTGCAAAGGCATTGCCCAGGGTAATAGCCATTCCGGAAAAGTTCATAATATAGGCAAAACCCAGAATTGTCGAAATGGTCAAAATCGGCCAGCGAAGTGTCTTCATCGTCTGACCAAAGACCTCAGCCGCCGTTTTCATCGAGGCCCCCATGACCGGAATTGAGAAGATCCCTGCAAAGAGGATCGCAGTGCCGGCAGCACTGAGTATGTTGAACGCATAGACAGCGGCCATCGGTTTTCCACCACGGATCACCATATTATGAAGATCCGGGATGGGAATCTTCACCAAGGTATAATAATCGAGAACTTCTTTTATTGCTTTCACACCCCACGCCGCAACGAAAATAGAAAGAATTATAAATGGTGCCCAGGCCCTGAACACCTGTCCGCCTGTATACTCAAGTGCCGCTCTGCCGTTGCTTTTTGGTTCATCGGCAAAATGCCAGCTCTCCTTGGGATGCCAGAATCTGAGGAAAATGATGAGACAGACGATCGAAACTATAGAAGCAATGATATCAGGAAGCAGAGGGCCGATATAATTTGAGGTAAACCATTGCACGAAAGCAAATGATCCGCCACTCACGAATGCAGCAGGCCATACCTCCGTGCCCTTTTTCCACCCGCTCATCAAGATTACCATGTACATTGGAATAAGTATGCTGATGAAAGGCAGTTGTCGTCCTACCATTTGGCTCAATGCCATTTGGTCAATGCCGGCAACCTGAGCGCCAACTATTATGGGGATGCCGATAGCGCCAAAGGCAACCGGCGCCGTGTTTGCCAGAAGACAAATGCCTGCGGCATAGAGGGGATTGAATCCCAAACCGGCCAGCATAGCAGCGGTGATAGCCACCGGAGTCCCAAATCCCGCTGCTCCTTCAATAAATGCCCCGAAGGAAAACGCGATGAGGAGCGCCTGCATACGGCGGTCATCAGAAATGGTGGCCAGGGAATTCTTGATAATTTCAAACTCGCCTGTTTTAATAGAAAGATTGTAGATAAAAACCGCTGTGATGACGATCCAGCAGACAGGCCACAATCCAAATAACATCCCGTATAAAGTTGACAGCAAGCTATACTTTACGGGCATGCCATAGACAAGTATAGATATCACGACTGCTATGGCAACGGCACTGAGTGCGGCCCAGTGACCCTTCATTCGCTTATAGGCCAATGCCCAGAATAGATAGAGAATCGGTATGGCAGCAACAAGTGCTGAAAGGCCAAGGTTGTTTAAAGGATTCATTTCGATTGTCCACGTCATGGCTTCATCCCTCCTTAGTTATGATTCATTAAAAGATCGCTAAACGTAGTGTTCTTTTGGCGCCTGCGCGGAATGTTATAGTACGATAATGGTGTATGAACTGCACAGGCTATCGCACCTCAATTCGATGCATTGCTTATACAGCTTGGAAATATGACTTTAAATACTTAACCTGTCTGGTGGTCAGACCATAGGACAGGTACGTTCAATTGTCAAGATTTTTTTACTCTTTTTATAACTTTTTTGCCTGGCAAATAACAAAAATAATATAAGGTATTTAAATGAAATTACAGCAGGAGATTCAATTTGTATATGACACAGTCTTTACGCGGGAATGACAACTGGGGTGCGCGAATGACACTATTAGTAAATTTTGCATAACAGCTCTTGCACGTTATGATTCAATATTCTTAAGAAAGAACCAAATTTTATATGAAATATTTGTTCAAAGCCCAATCTGAGGACTTAGAATTTCGATTTGATTTTCAGCGTCTTTGCCATCGCGGATTCTGCGAAGTTCAGGTGCTCCATCATTGCCCTCCTCGCAAGAACAGGGTTTTTATTACGGATGGCTTTATAGATATTGGTGTGCTGCTCGATCAATTTTTGAGGATATCCACGAGTCAGGTATAATTGCTTCCTTGCCGCCGACACCGTCTTGTGGAAACTGTCGGAAATGGTGTTTAAAAGTCGCAAGAGCCAGCTATTGTGGGTCGATTCAGCTATGGCGTAATGAAAAGCAGTATCCATGTCTTCTCCCTTTTCAGAGTCATCCACGGCCATGGCGGCATTCATTTTTTTAAGATAATCCTCAATTTTTGCCAGATCGATAGCTGTTGCCCTTTGTGCTGCCAGGTATGCTGAGGCTGATTCAAAAATCTTCCGGATCTCGTATATTTCAAAGAAGGTCCCCCTTTCTACCGCAACGAACATTGCCAGTGGTTGGATGATCGAATCTTTTGCCGTTTCCTTCACGAAGGTTCCTCCGCCGGCCTTGATCTGCACGAATCCCATCATTTCCAGTGCACGCAAGGCCTCCCGCACCGAAGCCCTGCTAACCCGCAATTTTTCAGCCAGTTCTCTCTCTGAAAGTAACTTGTCACCGGGCTTTAAATCCCCGCTCGCCATAAGAACCTTTATCTGCTCCACAATATCCTCATAAATCTTCTTTGCTTTTATAGGCTGAAAATCCATTATGCGATCCTTTTCGAAATTATTCTTTCCCATCATTCTTCCTGTATAATGGTCTGACCACTATTTAAGAAGAATAACGGAACTTGTCAATCACTTTCTCATAACCGAGACCGTTTAGCTGTATAGACTATTTCTTACGTTGTTTTGATATTGACACATAATCACTTCCTTCCTATACTTATCGGTAATATATAGAATATTTTGTGCTGCGGGCACAAGCGTGATGTAATCCAATTGACAAGGTAGCCAGCCACTCCGTACTAGTTATTTTATTGAGTTATTCTAGGATATTTCCTGAAAAAAGGCATTTGGAACCAAGAAAATGAGGAAGGATTAAGGCAGGATTGAAGGTGTTACGAGGTAACAAAATATAAGCAACGAGTTATGTGGGAATCTTTCAGATGAAAGAACCGATGGATATGATTCAAGGCGCTTTGGCGAGAGGACAATCGGTATTGAGCGAGTATGACTCGAAACGATTTCTTTCTTGTTATGGTATTCCGGTAAGTCGCGAAATGATTGCAGGAAATGCTGATTCAGCGGTAGCCGAGGCCGTGAAAATCGGTTTCCCTGTCGTCTTGAAGGCGTCAGGCGCCCAACTGTTTCACAAGACCGAGATAGGGGGGATTGCCTTGAACCTGGGCAGCATTGAGGAAGTAAAAAAAGAAGGGGAACGCCTTCTGAAAATTCAAGGGTGTGACGCCCTGCTGGTTCAGGAAATGGTTAAGGGGGCTCGGGAATTGGTTTGCGGCCTTACGAGGGATCCACAACTCGGTCCATGCGTCATGTTCGGACTTGGTGGAATTTTCACTGAGATTCTCGATGATGTTACCTTCCGTATTGCTCCCCTTACATCCTGGGATGTGCGGGAAATGATGCAGGAGATTCGAAGCAGGAAGATCATCGAACCCTTCAGGGGAGAAGCGGCCGTAGACATCGATATCTTGTCGAAAACACTTGTTGTACTCGGTGAAATAGGACTTCAGTTTGTGGAAATATCCGAGATTGACATCAATCCGCTGAAGATCCGGTCTGACGGCAAACCGGTAGCGGTGGATGTTCTCATTGTCCTTAAAAAGGACTAATGATTGAGCCAGTGATCAATATTTGTTTTATGTCTTTATCAGAGCGTTTTGATGTCTTGTGATCTTCGAAAATCTACAACTAATTTCATGGTTTTCCGGATATCATTTGGAGTTGAGTAATGAAAAGAAAATTTGCCGCCTTTTTTGAACCGGAAAGCGTTGTCATCATTGGCGCCTCTGCCACACCCGGGAGACCGGGACACGAGGTCATACGAAACATACTGGCAAATAGCTATAACGGTAAACTCTACCTAGTAAACCCCCGGGGTGGTGAGCTGTTGGGCATTCCTGTCCAGCAATCCATTGCCAAACTACCGGAAGGGATTGATCTGGCGGTTATCATCCTTCCTGCAAAAGATACGCCGCAAGCCTTACGGGAATGTGCGGACAAAGGTATTAGACACGCAGTGCTCTCGGCAGGCGGCTTTGCCGAATTTGATGACTACGGGGCGCATATCCAGCAGGAAATCATCGACATTATCCGGGAGAAAAATATGCGCGTCCTTGGTCCCAATACTTCGGGACACACCTCAACGCCTCATCAGTTCACCTCTACGTTCTTTCCCCTAGGAAAGATTCGCCGGGGCAGGGTTTCTTACATCGCGCAGACCGGTAACTTCGCCACTCATACGATGAAATATATCCTTACGGGAGAACATTTCGGTGTTTCCCGAGTTATCGGCCTGGGGAATAAAATAGATGTGGATGAGACGGAAGCCCTTGAATACCTGGCCGATGATACGGAAACCACCGCGATCATCATGTACCTCGAGAGCATCAAGCGGCCGAGACGCTTTTTAGAAGTTGCAAGAGAGGTAACACGTGTTAAGCCAGTTATCGTACTGAAAGGCGGTTCCACGGAAGCGGGGAAACACGCCGCGGTTGCCCATACCGCCGCCATGGCTGCCGAGGACCGCCTCATCGATGCCCTACTCCGCCAGGCCGGTGTCGTCCGGATCTGGGAATACACGCATCTGATCCTCGCGGGAAAGGCCCTTTCTATGATGCCGCTGCCAAAAGGGAATCGTGTGAGCTTCCTCGCACCATCCGGAGCTATGCTGGTTGTTCTTGCCGATCTCTGTATTCGCCTAGGGCTTGAAGTACCTGATGTGGATACGGAGACGATCCGGAGGCTGGAGGAGATCAGCCCACCCTTTATCCACATGCGAAATCCCGTTGACATATGGGCGTCAGCATCTGTACATGGGGTCGAGTTCGGTTACAGGGAGGGCATGGAGGCGATCCTGAAAGATCCGAACATCGATGCCGTAGTTCCTATTATGATGCTCACGAAGGACACCGGTGTTCCACCTTACGATTTCATCGTTGAGCTGGCAAACAAGTATCCGGGGAAGCCTCTTTTTGTTACCTTCAGCGCCGATAAGAAATACATGGATGAATGTAAGAATTATGTCGAACCCCGCGGGGTTCCGACTTTCCCTGAAATTGAACAGCCCTTTGAGGTTCTCTCCATCCTGTACCGCTGCACAAGATCCATGCAACAGCCTAGGTAAAAGCCAACAGTCAGCCTCATAATAATAAAAAAGGCAGCGGTTATCTCGACCCTGCCTTTTCTCTTACATTGAAGCACAATTTTTTCTTAAAATTAATAGGATATACTTCGAGGCTCGATCTTCGTCCCCAACACCTTCAGAAATTTCGCCAACCAATCCGGGTGGGTCGGCTCAACCATTCTCAACCACTTGGGTCTCCGCCCCGCGGTCCACAACCCGGTAACACACTTCAACGCCTTCCGGTGCATACACCACGATGGGCAAACGGTTGTTGTAGCGGATGAGATAGGGTTCGCCGCTCCGATAACTTATTTGTCTAGTTAGGGAAGTATTCCCCAAAGGAAGGGGAATACTTCCTCAATAAAGGAGATATATGCCATTGCGTCATTTTGGCAACTTATGATTATTACTTGCCATTTTTATTTATTTTCATTGTGGAATGGTTCTTGCTGAATTAATGGAAAACTGAATGAAAGGAGGTGAATCGAATGAAGAAACTCACTACAGTATTTATCGCTATTCTGTTTGCACTTTCTATGACCGGCCTCTGCTTCGCTCAGGCTCCGGCTACCGCACCGGCACCGGCACCAGAAAAGAAGATGGAAGAGAAAGAGAAGAAGGCAGAGAAGAAGAAGGTAAAGAAGGCCAAGAAGGCCAAGAAGGAAAAGAAGGAAGAGAAGAAGGCGGAAGAGAAGAAGATGGACGAACCAAAGAAATAACTGTCTTCAATCTTGTCTTCGCAAAAATTATTCAAAAGGGGTTCATGAGAAATCATGAGCCCCTTTTGCTTTTCTGGATAAGGCCAGTCTTTCAAACAACAGACGAACGGCATAAGATCATTGTTCTCATTTCTTGTTCACGTACCATTGTTTAAGCAGAGATCATTTAATACATCCATGAGTTCCAATGCCCACGTGTGTTATGTTTACTTATCTGTTTTTGTATTGCTTCAGACTTTATTTTAGAGAAGGTGGAGCTTCTGCAGGCAATGGTCTTGTTTCCTTTAAGGGGAAGGCCTTTTTTATAATTTTTTTGGCAACGACACGACTTACCCTGATGGCAATAAACTTGTCATCTTTCTTAATATAACTGACCCTCACTTTATCACCAGCATTGATTTGTTCAACCGGTTTATACAGAACAAATTGCATGGTTTCTGTGTTTCCCTTTACTGTCCGCTCAACCATCACCATCGTATCCGAAATCTCTTTAACTACTCCGCTAATACTTACCCTTGTCTCTTTCGATGGTTTCGGGACAACGGCTTTAGAATGCTCGACCTTGGCGGGGGCTGTAGAAGTCTCGTCAGCAGCTAAAGTCCAAACATTGAAAATAAGAACAAAAAACCCCACCAACACTATCAGATGTTTCATTCTAAACGGCCTCCTCATTGTATATTTACTATCAATTTTTTTGCTCAAAGTTTAGGAGACGTGACGTTATGTCTGCTTATTTAATTGGGGTAAGCTGAAAAGTTATAAAAAAATATCAGAAATGTGTGGATAGTCAAGTAAAAAAGCCATTTCTGTAATTTAAACAATATTGCTGATTTCAATCTTAAATGTGGCATTCTTCTTTGTTACCAAAAACAAGAGGAAGGCAGCCGGATTCTATAGGAACAAAAAATAACCTGTCGAGCCTTCGCATGTTTCAACCCATACTGAGTAAGATCGATCAATAGAAATATGAAATGTGCCGGCTCTCGTCGCCAGCTTGTTCTTGAAATTGATATATGCCCACAGGTGACGATTACCGTTTCGAAACATCATTATGTTAAATTATTCAAAAAACTGTCTTGACAAATGGGTCCACCTTACATCATCTTGGTCTTCATTAACGACGAGGCGCTGCAGAAATTCTGCACCAGGGGAAACTGGCAAGCAGGCGTTGATGGCACAGTGACTTTAATTAGGGTTAAAGCGATGGAACGGGAGCCGATTTGAACAAGCAGAGCATTTATGTCACTTTAGTCAATGTATTATTAGGGGTCTTGGCATCGTTTCTGCTGAAGGCGACTGCGTTAACCTGCGTCCTCGCCGTGATTGTCGTCGTAACAATCGCTTTCATTGAGCGCAAATGGCTCTACGAAAAGATATTCAGGAATAATAAATGGTATGCGGTAGCTAGCTACAGCTTTATTGCCGTGATTATTATAACTGGTTCCTTTTTCATCACCCAGCCCGACAGGGATACCTCTCAAATCATAAAGACTGCCAACGCCTTTCTGAATGAAATCAAATCGGGGGACTACGAGAAGGCCTGGAATAAGCTTTCCAGTATCTCGAAAAGTTCCTATCCGCTAAAAGACTTTGTCCGGGACCATTCCAATCATCAGGTTAAAATCAATGATTTCCGGATAGACGA
>JBEKOL010000065.1:0-14896 GCA_049521775.1 Syntrophales bacterium | reverse complement strand
CGACTGGAAACACAACTTCAAATAATGCGTATGCACGGTCTTCTGAACTTTTTCATGAATACCGGATGAAACGTGCAAAGTCTTGATGGTCAATTCTCTGTATATGAAGAATGTGACTATCTTCCTGAAGGCAAGCGTGTGGTAATTTTGACTGGCATACTTTCTTTCAACCGGTATTCAATATCTTCTTTGTTTTCATTTAATACATAATCCTTTAAGTATCAATTGTTGACGCTAAAATAATAATGTAATAGAACTTAAAAAAAACAATAAAGTGAATTCAAACAAATATCGAATGTCAAAATAAAAAAAGGGTCTGAAGCTGTAAGGGGGAGCCACGGCATGAAACAGAAAATTAATGACCAAAAGACTGCTGCAAGGCTTAAAAAGGATTTCAAGAAGTGGCATACTGATATCTACGGCTCTCAGAAAGAGCGCAAGCCCTATTTTCAGACCCTCTCCGGAATTGCCATACAACCGCTTTACACACCTCTCGATATAGCAAATATTGACTATCTCAAAGATCTCGGATTCCCCGGTTGCGAACCGTATATCCGCGGCGTTCACCCAACCATGTACCGGGGACGCGTCTGGACGCAGCGACAACTTGCGGGGTTTGGTCCGCCTGAAGAGACGAACAAGCGCTATAAATTTCTTCTTCAACAGGGGGCGACGGGGATCAACGGCGTCTTTGATTATCCGACCTTGCGGGGCTACGACAGCAATGATCCGGAGGTATACGCCGACGTAGGCCGCGGTGGCGTTGCCATTGACACAATCGAGGACATGCGAGTCTTATTTGACGGGATTGCGATCGACAAGGTCAGCGTGTCACTGGTCACATGTCAACCTATCTGTAATATCTCGATTCAGTCGATGTATTTTGCCAACGCCGAGCGAAGAGGATTGTCCTTGAACGTATTGACGGGGACGAGCCAGAACGACTTCCTGATGGAGACAGCTATTACAACCGCCCCGAGCGTCCTGCCGCCAAAGGCTTCCTTCAAGTTGAGCTGTGATGCCATTGAATTCTGCACACAACATGTACCGCGGTGGAATCCTATCAGCTTTGCCGGCTACAATTACCGGGAAGCCGGATGCACGGCGCCCCAGGAAGTCGCATTTGTCATCTCCTGTGCCATCGCCTGTTGCGAGGAACTGATCCGGCGTGGCCTCGATATTGACAGCTTCGCTCCCAGGCTCAGCTATTTCCTCTCCGCGCACAATGATCTCTTTGAGGAAATCGCAAAGTACAGGGCTGCGCGAAGAGTCTATCACCGAATCATGAAGGCGCGCTTCGGCGCAACTGATCCTCGCTCCCTGATGTTCCGGTTTCACGTGCAAACAGCCGGTGTAGCTCTTACTGCCCAGCAACCTTTGAACAACATTGCCAGGGCTGCCTACCACGCCCTGTCTGCCGTACTGGGTGGAGCCCAGTCTGTGCATGTTGATGCTTACGACGAGGCGCTGTGCACACCCACGGAGCTTTCGTCATTGACGGCGCTGCGCACGCAGCAAATCCTGCAGATGGAAACAGGTGTCACCAATACGGTTGATCCATTAGGCGGATCATATTTTGTAGAATTTCTGACCAATAAAATGGAGGTCGAGGTCGAAAGAATTATCTCGGAGATTGACGGCATGGGCGGTATTGTCAAGGCAGTCGAGAAGGGATGGATTCATAATGAAATAGCATCTGCTGCTTATCAGTATCAGGTTGACATTGAATCCGGCGAGATGCCCATAGTCGGGGTAAATTGTTTTAAGATCGAAGATGAAGTCCTTCCCATAGACCTCTTCAAGGGCCCGGAAACGCTGCATATCCAGGAAGAGAAACTGAAAAGAAACAGGAAAAACAGAAATTCCATGGAAGCTGCGAAGGCCCTAGATGCTATTACCAGTTGTTGCGAGCGAGATGGAAACCTTATGGAGGTCATTGTAGGCGTCGTGAAAACGCACATTACGGAGGGAGAAATATCAAAGACTCTGAAGACATTTTATGGGATATGGCACCCACCCCTCTTCTAAGTAGTTAGGCAACTTTCCAGGAGAACAGACGATGAGTAAAAGAAAAAGGATTCTTGTAGCCCGCCTCGGCATGGATGCCCACTGGAGAGGTAGCATCGTGGTGGCAAGGGCTTTGAGGGACGCGGGAATGGAGGTGATTTATATAGGCAATCAGATGCCTGAAGGAATCGTAAAGGCCGCCATTCAGGAGAGTGTAGATATCATCGGCTTAAGTTCCCTCTCTGGCAACCACATGATTCTAGCCCCTGAGGTTGTCCAGATTCTCAAAAGGGCGGGCGCGGATGATATAAAAGTAATCTTCGGGGGAACTGTGCCACCCGAGGATATTCCCCTGCTGAAGGCAGCCGGGATCTCGGAGGTATTTGGCCCAGGGACCTCCCTCAAGAAAATCATCGATTTCGTTAACTCCCTGGACTGATTTATTTGTACAACTTTTCTTAAGAGACCCATCCCAGCAGACTTCACCAAATTTTTAGTCAGCATTCTGCCATCGATTGATCATTGGAAAATTATTGGCACCCTTTTTACGCGGAATCCTTCCTGAAAGTGTTCATTCGCGGTCTTTCGTTTTCACTGTAGATTTCTATTGTATATCGTGATAGAAAATTTGTTAAATTGCAGTTGACATAAGAGTATCAGACCCTTCACCCCGATTCGAGGGTAACATGGACCATCTACGGAAACCCTGCTTTCTAAAAAGAGGGGGTTTTTTTTGTTTCGAATGCTACATGTCATTTGGAAGGAGGTGATCAAGCCAAGCAAAACGATTTGAGCCATGAATGACACTTTTTTTGATTTTCAATCATATTAAAGAAAGGAGTATACAAAAATGGCAATTTCACGTCGTGATCTGATTAAAACGGCAGTGATCGGCGCCGGTGGTGCAATGCTCGTCCCTGCAGGATTCTCCGATGCTCTAGCGGCGTCAGGTAAAAAAAAGACGGGGCTTGTCACAGACAAAAGAAAACCCCTTGAGATGCAAACTGATGTTTTGGTCGTCGGCGGAGGACCAGCAGGCGTAGCAGCCGCCTCAACGGCAGCTCGCCAGGGATTAAAGGTTATTCTCTTGGAAAAGTATGGTTTCTGCGGTGGGGCAGCTGTTGCCGGCATGTCCGGAACGATATGTGGAGCTTACTTAGCCTCTAACGATTCTAAATCAAAACCAGAAAAGCTGGTTTATGGGTTTCTAGATGATTTCATCAAGGTGATGGAATCGAAAGGTGGGTTAACACCTCCTGTCCGATACGGTAAAACATTCGTGCTAGTGCATGACCCCGCAGTATGGCGAGATGCAGCCGATGATCTTCTCCAAAAATCGGGAGTTAAAATACTATACCATTCGACAGTTACAGATGTACTGATTGAGGGTAAGGACCGAGTCGCTGGGGTTATCGCTTACACAAAACAGGGTAAGCTGAGTGTACGCGCCAAGGTAACAATTGACGCCAGCGGGGATGCTGACGTTACAGCGATGTCTGGATTCAAAACCTTTATGGGGATGAATGGTGTTGTACAAAACCCGACGATGTTTTTTAGAATCACCAACGTCAATATGAAAGAATTTCTCGCTAAACTCGGGGAAGATACGATCGTGAGTGAAGAGGTACAGAATCTCATCACGAATCTCAACCAGAGCAAGAAGTATTTTCTGCCAAGATCCAAGATATTCTTATTCCCGACGCCGCGCCCAGGAGAGATACTCTGTAATGCGACACGACTAATCGGGCGCGATGGACGAGAACTGAATCCCATTTATGTTGAAGACATTACGGAAGCGGAAATTCAAGGTAGAATACAAGTACGAGAATACGCACGATTCCTCAAAGACTATTACGCCGGCTGCCAAAACAGCTATCTAGTCGATACCGGTGTACAGGTCGGTGTAAGACAAACTCGCCAGATTGAAGGCCTTGGAAAACTGCGTGACCAAGATGTTGAAACGGGAAAGAAACGCAAAGATGGTGTAGTCCAATCGCCTTGGCCTATCGAAATCCATAAGGGCGATAAGCCAAAACTGGTATGGCTCATTAATGACTATTACGAAATTCCATATTCAGCTTACGTACCGGAGCATGGAGAGTCCTTGCTTGTTGCTGGTCGTTGTTTGTCTGCTGAACATGCGGCAATGGCGTCGGCCCGTGTGACAGCTCAATGCTTCGCTGCCGGACATGCTGTAGGTCATGCTGCTGCGGTGGCAGTCAAAGAAAAAGTTAGTCCACGGTCGATAAAGGGCGAGTATATCCGAGATATACTAATAAAAGATGGTGCGAAGTTCAGTTAATCCGCTCGAGTATTGCTTGTCTCGTTTGACTGAATGCGATAAGCAAGGGGCCTAGAAGTTAACAGTGAGATCCGATGATAAAAACATAAGGCAGGGTCAGGGATGGGCCCTGCCTCACTTATTCATTTCAACTGCAAATCTGCAGCCCATCCGTATAACATTACTATTGGAAATCAAGGCAAATTGAGTGTAGTATGAATGCAATAGGAATAAAATAGACGAGGGATTTTTTAAGTTGACCGAGCAGTCATAAAATCAACTTTCGAAGAGCAAAGATGAAGCAGAGCGGAAACCCGAGAGTGGTAATTATCGGCGCAGGGTTCGGTGGACTATGGGCCGCCCGGAGCCTGGCGAAGCAACCTGTCGATGTTCTCGTTGTCGATCGTAATAACTATCACACCTTCCTGGCTCTCCTTTATCAAGTGGCTGCAGCGGAATTGGAAGCGGAGGACATCGCATACCCCATACGCAGCATCTTCTGGCGCTTTCCCAACGTTGACTTTGCTTTGGCTCATGTCCGGCGGATTGATTATCAGAACCGAATTCTGGAAACCGATGGTGAATCGATTTCCTATGATTACCTGATCCTGGCCACTGGAAGCATTACTCATTCATTCGGCATGCCGGGTGTAGAGAACCACGCTTATTTTTTGAAAACTCTTGAAGAAGCCGTGTTCCTAAAAAACCACATCATCTGCTGTTTTGAGAGGGCCGTGCGGGAAACAGACGAGAATATACGTAAAGGCCTTCTGACATTTGTCATTGTGGGCGGCGGCGCCACGGGGGTTGAGTATGCCGGCGCACTGAGCGAACTTGTCCACGGTTCTCTTGTCCAAGACTATCGGATGATTGATTTCCATGCCGTCCGTATAATTCTTTTAGAAGCGTCGGAAAGGCTGGTAGCCAATATGCCTGAGGCCGTGCGGATCTACACGATAGAGAGGCTCAGGGAGATGGATGTGGACGTAAGATTAGGAGCCAAAGTTGTGGAAGTTACCGCAGATGCGGTGAGCTTAAGCGACCAGGATAAAATTCCCACACGGACTATTGTATGGACAGCAGGTGTAAAAGGGGAGCCGGTTGCTGCCATGTCGGGCCTGCCGACAAACCGGGACGGACGTGTTCCTGTCCTCGCGACATTGCAGTTGCCTGGTCATCCGAACATTTACGTGGTTGGAGATTTGGCTAACATCAGCGAGAATGACAGTGTGTTACCTATGGTTGCCCAGGTCGCTATTCAATCAGGCATTTCAGCGGCACAAAACATCTTGCGACAAGTGGATGAGACATTGCCAAAGCCTTTTCATTACCATGATCGTGGCTCGATGATTACCATCGGCCGCAACACTGCCGGAGTGGCCATCGGCTCAAGGACCTACACCGGTTTCCTTGCCTGGGTCCTCTGGCTCGTCATTCATCTTTTCAATCTTATTGGTTTCCGTAACCGGATAATGGTCCTCATCAACTGGGCATGGGACTATTTGCTCTACGAACGGGCCGTTCGCTTTGTCTTTCCCTCAGGGATGGGTTCCCCTTCTCAATCGTCTTCCTGTTCCTGCGCGGGCCAGCGAGAGAACGATCCGCCTAAAATATGAAGCCCATTTTATGGTCTTTTAATACTGTCATGCTAGTTGAGAAACATTAAATATCATTTAGGAGGAAAATTATGAAAGAACGATTAAATGCGCTACAGGTTGCACTCAATAATGAAATGAAGGAACATAAGTTTTATCTCACGAATGCGCAGAGAACCAAGAATCCAGTTGGTAAAGTTATGTTTAAGCAAATAGCCGGTGAAGAACTGGAGCACTACGAAAGATTGAAGCAGCTTCACGAGAATTGGGAAAAAGCCAAGAAATGGCCTGAAACCGTCCCCCTCAAAGTGAAAAATACAGTCGTGAAAAACCTTCTGAAGAAGGCAGCAAAAAATGATCCTAAGAAATCTAAGGGGGATGCCGATGACCTGAAGGCCATTCAGACGGCCATCGAATTTGAGGCTAAGGGCACGGAGTATTATGCAAAGCTTCGTGATGAAGTTGACGACTTGAAAGAAAAGGCATTTTTTGGTCTTCTTGCCAATATTGAACACGAACACTACGTATCACTCAGAGACACAGAGCAATATATGATTGATCCTGCGACTTGGTTTAGAGAAAAAGAAGAAGGTGGTCTGGATGGTGCCTGAAAAAAACCTGAAAAAGGAGATCGTAAAAACAACAGATGAAAGAAGGGGTAAAATGGGCTGTTATTTTTCTTGTTGGAGTAATTGTCATTTTGATCAGCCTTGGGCTATTTTGTAATATGGCTTACAAAATATTTTAGATAAAGGAGCAGAGCAGGCGGAAATATCGAAATTCATTGATAGGAGGGTGCACCTATGAATATGAAATGGCTTGCAAAGTACGCGGACTGCGCTTACGCGTTGCTGCGTATCGTGACAGGATTAATGCTTTCTTTCCACGGCGCCCAGAAAATCCTGGGCGTCCTTACCGAGATGCAACCGCCGGTGGGGTCCCAGCTATGGATCGGCGGGATCATCGAACTGTTCGGAGGGCTCGCGGTGCTGCTGGGGTTTCAAACCCGCCTGGCGGCCTTTCTCTGCAGCGGCATGATGGCTGTCGCTTATTTTCAGTTCCACTGGAAGTTCCAGATGGGACCGATGCTCTTTCCGGCAATAAACCAAGGCGAGCTGGCCGTTCTGTACTGCTTCGTTTTTCTCGTAATTGCCTGTCGTGGCGGGATCAAGTGGTGCTTGGATAAAAAGGATTGAGGAAGCCGATGCGGAGAATTAGATATGAGAAAAACCATGCCGGCGATATTCTTGGGTCACAGCAATGCCTGGGCAGTACTTCCTTGTCGTTTTTCTAAATCAACCTATCAATACGACCTTACAGGCGGTAATGTTGAGCCATTAGAACCGATGTTTTGACTGATAATAGAGGGGGGCATTGTCACGAAAGCCCAGCCAAAGTCTTATCAGTCCGTGTCACCCAGCCGTCAGCCCCTCATTCTTTGAAGAGGTTGCTCCGCAAACTTTTTTTGCTGTGCCATTTCAGATTCTTCTTAACAAATAGAATGTCGTTCTATTATGGGTGGTCTGATTTTCTCAAAGGAGAGAAAACGTGTCCGCTCCTGCCGTCGTGTTTGCTTTTTCCCTGATGAATCATAAAAAGGTTCATACACTTTGACCTTGACTTAATTTTATTAAAAAATAAGGACAGCACTCTCATTATTAAATTAAAATGTCTGTCCCTATTTTTAGGCTTGGCCGGTAACAAAGCCTTTGGAAGGCGGTCCGGTATCGGCCGGGGTTCCGGCGATCTGGGAGAGATATGAAGCGCCGAGCTTTTTGATATGATCGCTAACGTTGTCAAAATAGTTAAAATGTATCTGCTCTTCGTCGACAATGGTCTCAAAAAGCTTAATACTGGTGCTGTCGCCATTTTCCCTGCATACCAGCAGAAACTGGTTATAGATATCCATAGTGTCGTCTTCCAGATGCGCATCAAAGGGAAAGATGACCTCGACCTTCTGGCCTTTCTCCACCTTACCAGCCAGATCGGCCGTTGGTTCTCCGGTGAGTTCTTTGATCCGTTCGGCAAACATCTCTGCATGGCGCATCTCATCGATGGCGATGAGTTTTAGCTTAGCTGCCAGATCACCGTAGTCCATGTCAGCCAAGTTATAGTGCTGATTCATATATTGATGGATAGCCTGCAATTCCATTGACCGTGCCTTGTTAAGCACCTCTATCACCTTCTTTTTCCTCTGTTCCCGGGAACTCTGAACCATACCGCACCTCCATTAGTATTTTATCCGGTTTGTGATAAAGAAGACCCTGTTTGCAGACGTATTATTATGGATAAGTAACTTGCATGTCAAGAATAAAGGAAAAAGTTAATCAGGATAAATTAAGCCCGAGACGGCAAGTCAAGCAAGATCTACGCTGCTCTCCAATGGCTGACCGCCATGCGTTCTCATATACCGTAAGGAAGGGGGCAGATGATATGGTGCTACGAACAAGATATCAAATAAGTCGCAAGTTCCAATAACGGGATTAGTTCATTGATAACGGGTAGAAACATGCAAAGGTGGGACAGTTCATCTTCTGTTCATATAGAATCCGGCTTTCTTCCTTGTAATGTTGTTTTCTGAATTTCCATTCTTAATGCAACATTGCAATCGGTAATCTTTGAGCAGCTGATAAATACCGACCCCTTTTTTTAGCTCATGAGGAACGACACAAGGGCTGAGAAAATGACAATCACCCACGGCGGAACTTTCCAAACTGCGAGTAACCCGAAGCATATCAGTGCGAGTGCAAAGTCTTTTACTGATAGGATGGCGCTCGTCCACAGTGGATCATAGAGTGCCGCAAGGAGCAGGCCAACCACCGAAGCATTGACACCCTTCAGGACGGATTGCACGCTGGCCTGGGCACGCAGTGTCTCCCAGAAAGGTAGCGCCCCCATTAAGAGGAGAAACGAGGGCAGATATATTGCTGCTAGGCAAAGCATGCCCCCAATCCAGCCGTGCGGCTGCGGGGACATGACTGTCCCGAGATAGGCGGCAAAGGTGAACAGGGGGCCCGGTACTGCCTGTGCGGCCCCATAGCCGGCAAGAAAGGCATCGTTGGTCACCCAGCCTGGTGGGACTACTTCGGCCTGAAGCAAGGGCAAGACAACATGGCCGCCACCGAATACCAGCGAGCCAACCCGGTAGAAACTCGCAATCACAGCCAGAGGTGATCCCGGAAAGAGGCTTGCCAGAAGAGGCAGGACAGCCATCAAAACGAAAAAGAGGATAAGTAACCCCACCGCTACGGGATGGCTTCTTACCGACAGAGCAGGTGTTTGTGACACGGTGGTACTGCGCTCTGAATGCAGAAATTTCCACCCTGCGATTCCGGCGATTACGATAACGGCTATTTGGCTGAGAGAGGAGTGCCATAAAATGACCATGAGCGTTGCTAGGAGGGCAATGGTCTGGCGGGGTCTATCAGGACACAGGCTGATCGCCATGTTCCACACTGCTTGGGCCACAACGGCAACTGCAACCACTTTGAGTCCATGAAGCCAGCCTGCACTTGCACCGCTCTCCATAATACCGGTGCCGTAGCCGAATAGAATCAATGCTACTGCAGAGGGTATGGTGAAACCCAACCATGATGAAAGGCCACCCCAGAATCCCGCCCGCAAGTTGCCTATGGCGATACCCACCTGACTGCTTGCAGGTCCCGGCAGGAACTGACATAATGCCACAATATCTGCAAAAGCTTTCTCATCCAGCCATTTGCGTCTGTTGACAAACTCTTCGCGAAAATATCCAAGATGAGCAATCGGACCGCCAAAAGAAGTCAGGCCCAGCTTCAGAAATACTCGGGCCACTTCAAGGACAGAAGAAATATGTTTCATGGTTGCTTTCGTTGAGCGGCTATTACGTAGCTGCATTTCGTGGACACGCCGTAGAGTATTTGTAAAGCTTGCCCGATCATTTATTCGGCACCCAAGCTGTTAACTCTTATACGCTTTCTTGAGATTAATATAAGGTATTTTTCCGATTGAGTGCAATGATTTTCTGAGTTGAGATAATCAGTCAAGGCCAGAAAATGCAGAGCCAGAGATTACCCTGCATTATTTATTCGTTGATACCCGTACTCTTCAATATCTATTGTTCTGAAGCGTGTGGATAAGTAGGTAAAGAGCGCAAGAATGACCACCGACGGACCACGGGAAAATTATTTGCGGCTTTTCCTGTATAGTATTATACTTCATATAGTCCACGAACTGCCATTTTTGATTTTCATTGTAGATTTCAAATGGGGATCGTGATATTCAAAAAACATATATAAAGTCAGAGATTAAAATTCATAAACCCCCTAACATTGTGTGAGGGTGCCATGGACTGACTATTGAAACCCCGTTACTTAAAAGAGGACGGGGTTTTGTGTTTTAATCATCCATCAAATTTTGTGCCCTGAGATACAATCCTATTATGGCGTGGGAAAGTGTGTGGGAGAGGCCTTTAAAATCGGAAAGGAGGTCTAATGAGAAGAATCAATATATTCATTGTCGCGGCGCTCTCTCTTGCTCTTGCCTCTTTGCCAAAGCCAGCTCTGGCCGGTCCGCCGTTCAAGACAGATGATCCGGAAACAGTTGAATACAGGCATTGGGAATTATATCTCGCTACACAATACAGCAAAGATCGGGACCAGGTATCTGCCACATTGCCCCATGTTGAAGTCAACTACGGGCTCGTTCCGAATCTCCAGGTCCATTTAATCGCTCCCCTTCAATACGTGAAGCCGGAAGGAGAGGCTTCGCAGTATGGCTACGGAGATACGGAGTTCGGCATGAAGTGCCGTTTCATCCAGGAATCGAAGTATGTTCCTCAGGTGGCAACATTCCCACTCATCGAGATACCAACCGGTGATGTCTCAAGAGGGTTGGGCAATGGGAAAACCCAGGTTTTCCTGCCGCTGTGGCTGCAGAAGAGCTGGGGATCGTGGACCACCTATGGGGGCGGAGGGTACTGGTTCACGTCGGGCTTGGATAACAGGGACTACTGGCAGTTCGGATGGCTCTTGCAGCGGGAGATCAACAAGAAGCTGGCCTTGGGAGCTGAACTCTACTACAAGACGTCAAGCAAGGCCGACATCGATGAAAGCAAGGGGTACACGGTAGGGGCCATCATAAACTTCACCGACAATCACCACCTGCTGCTCTCCGTAGGTCAGGATATTTATGGTCCAAACTATTACAACTTTTACATTGCCTATCAGTTTACCTTCGGCCCGAAGGAAGGTGACAAACAATGATGGAAACATATCCGCAAAGTTTAATACTTAACAAAGAAAAGTATTCAACATTAAGTTTTCCGGAAGGAGGGAGATTATGTTTATCCAAGGAGTAATGATGACTCATGTAGCATTGGGTGTCCTGGGCATCATGTTTGCTGTCGCGCTGTTTGTTGATGTCTTGAATGTCAATAAGGGGAATATTGAGAGACTAAAGAAATTAAGCCTGGCCGTTGCTGTACTGATTGTCCTCGCTTATCTTATAGGGGGATACTGGTACGTTGTTTATTACGGCCATGACAGGGATATCATAAAAGCAGGTCAATGGCCGTGGGCCCATAACTTTTTCATGGAAGTTAAGGAGCATATCTTTTTTGCGATGTTGCTGCTCTCTATGTACTTACCGATCGTTGTCTACGGGAATGTTCCGCTCACGGAGAAGCCGAAACGATCTCTGGTCCTTGGCGTTTCTGCGCTGATAGTTTTATTTGGACTTTTAATGGAAGGCGCCGGCGGGATCATCAGCAAAGGCGTCACCATGGGACTTATCGGGAGGTAGCAGCTATGAAGAACATACCAATGGAAAAGTATACCGCAGGTTTTGGTCTGTCATTGGTCGTAACAAGTCTGTTGAATGCCGTCATCCTGATCGTTAAGGAGAAAAATGACTCCGTCATGAGTGCCATGAAGGCGGCTCTTGGGCATCACTGGACAACTCATGGCGCCATTGTCATCATTGTATTTCTTCTGCTCGGTTTTATATTTTCGGGCATGAAGATTGAGACAAAGTTGGATTCCGGCAAGATGCTCAAGTACATCATCTGGGCTGTGATCATTAGCTGTGTTATCATCTCAGGGTTTTTCATTCCTAATTTAAAGTTTACGGGAACAATGAAATATTGAGCAAATATTAACATCAGAGAGGATTTTCGGAATCGAGCAAGTATAAAAGTGTAAGTAATAAAGAAGTTGACATAGTTGTAAAAAAGGCAGTGCCAAATGGCTCTGCCTTTAATGAATATTTCAACCCATAATCCTCAATACTATTCATGCTGCAGCGTTGAGGACTTGGAGACAATAACCGGCTCATTTCATTTTTTCATTGCTCGCTCGAGACTTGCCTTTTACTTTTTTAATGATAAGGTCTTGAACATGACGGGATGGAATGTGGAAACGCTTGGCAGCTTATTCCCCGTGCGTGCAGCCTGCGGCTGCCTTCCTGTGCTGTTGATTTTCTGATTCAGACAATCCGTACTACACTTCACTTGGTAATCACCAGAAAATTGCAGAACTCTAACTCAAAATGTGTTACAAACTAAGAAGGCAGCTCGTTATATTAAACAGAGAGTGGTACATTATGGAAAGCACGATAAAGTGGGAAACTGATATAGATGCAGCGTTATCAAAAGCACAGAATGAAAAGAAACTGATATTGCTCTATTTCTTCAGACCCGGCTGAATCTACTGTGAACAGATGGATGCGGATACGTATCCTGATAAAAATGTAACAGAGTTCATTACACAAAATTTCATTTCCTTACGTGTACTCTCTGACGCAATACCGTTATCCACGGATTTCAATGTGCAAGGAGCCCCTACTTTTATATTGCTCGACACCAGCGGTAAAGAGCACTATCGGGCTGTTGGCTTTATACCTGCCGAAGAGATGATCCCTTTATTACTATTTGGTATTGGGAAAACATATTTTGACCTCTCTCAACTTGATCAGGCCATCCAAGAACTGGATGTTATTATCTCTGAGCATCCTAAAAGTTACACGGCGCCGGAAGCAACCTATTTACGAGGAGTTTATGGTTATAAAAGCACCCATGATCGGAGGCATCTCAAGCAAGCCTTTGATAAGCTTCGAAATGGATACCCACAAACTGAGCTGGCAGTGCGCGCATCGCCATTGGCAAAGAGCTTTATCAGACTGTTGGTTTCATATCTGTGGAGGAGATAATAGACTCATTGTTCGTTCTTCCTGAAATGTTGCTTTTCAATTATGGTCAGTTCATGGAAAATTTCAAGTGAATATCATGATTTTTTCTGACTTCCCCAGGCGAAGATATTTACCAGAGTTGGCGCATTATGTGTGATGAATTTAATCCTTGACACTATCCTGTCAATTTTTCAACAACCTGCCGATATTTTTCATGGATCATATTCCTGTCAAACTCATAGAATTCGCTGAGCATTTTATCCTGTTCTTCTTTGGTAAAATAATTCATGCAGGGATAGAAAAAGTTTTTGTCTTCCTTTTTGATATGCAGCGGATAGAATTGAGCCAGTTCTTTCAGATAGGCAATGACCTCCTGCAGCGTGTCTTCTCCCTTGATGTATCTTTCTTTAGCTTTCACCAACTTGCCGACCGTTTTTCTTGAGTGTTTATGCTCTTCCACCAGTTCACTCATAATTCGCGCATGCTCCGGCGAAAGTTGCTTCTTGGCAAGATCGCGGAAAAGAATCTCTTCCTCCTTGCCATGATGGGTCCGATCCGCATAGGTGCGGATGAAGTCGACAGCTGTATCTATAAACACCGTATCGATTCTATTGCTTTCATTAATTTTCCTGATTTCACCATCAAATAACCGTAATATCTTTTCAATCAATCTGTGCTCCCACATCATCGGACCAATTGGATTCATAACCTCCTCCTCTCCTGATCTTATCTACGGATATCAATATGAAACCTTAAAAAAGATTTTGGCGGGTTTTAATTGCCAGGTCACCCAAGAATCACTTCGTAAAAATGAGGAGTCGGTAAACCTTCAAACAACTGTTTAACCCGCTTGCCTGCTTCTTCATGAATAGCACTGTTGTGCAAAGCCATAAATGATTCATAATTATCGTGTTCTACAACAGCGGCGTAGTTGCCTTCTTTTAAGGGTTTCAACAGCCGCCTTTTGATAAGGCCCTCCTGCTTAGCAAATACTTCATTGGACCAGGCAAACCACTCCCGAAACTCAGCGTCCTTGCCTTCTTTGATCGGCGGGAAGTTTATGATAACCACAAACATAACAGATACCTCCTTTTAGTTTTATTTATTCATTGGTACATTTATGGCAAAAGTTATAATCAGGTAGCAATTATTGTGTTGAATAGTACCAATGTCTCTGACATAAGTCAAAGAGCATCAATATGATCTATTGAATGCAAACCATTCAATTACATGGAAAGGAGAATGGAAATGACAACTGAAAAGAAACCTGGTGCGGCTGAAGCACATGCTTCACAGGTATTTCATTTACGGGATTCAGTCAGTTATCAAGAAGGTTCAATTGTCAGCCGGGAAATTGTCGGTAAAAAGACAGGCACTGTGACCGTCTTTGCCTTTTATGAAGGGCAGGGGCTAAGCGAACATACAGCCCCTTTCGACGCTCTCGTTTATATTTTAGATGGAGAAGCAGAAATTCATATATCCGGAAAAACATACAACCCGAAGGAAGGTGAAACGATCATTATGCCTGCAAATGAACCTCATGCCCTGAAGGCCATTAAGAGATTTAAAATGCTTTTGATCATGATAAGATCATAAGTTGAGTCTCTCCCGAAAAAGCTGACTCCAAGCGGTAATCCTCACTTCAATTCCAAACTGAAAGTTACTGACTCGTAGGTGGCAGCAATAGTGCGCCGTGAAAAGGCGCTGTTTTTCAACGGGAGCGAATCCCGTCCGGCAACTTTCGCTCCAGCCGGTAGCAATCAGGGCAGTCGTGGAGGCAACGAAGCGGCTGAAGCCTCTGATGTAGAGGGTCCTTAAGGGACTTGGCGAGCATGCAGGCCATAACGCG
>JBEKOL010000064.1:0-15063 GCA_049521775.1 Syntrophales bacterium | reverse complement strand
GTCCATGGCGAGCGGTACCGTACGAAGCTGGAAGCGAGGCTCAGTGTTTTTGAATACGTGGAAATGTTTTATAATCGTCAGAGGCGGCATTCTTCATTGGGATACAGGAGCCCGCAGCAGTACGAAAGGCTCCTTAATGAAATTTAACTGTGTGTCCACTTTTGCGGGGAAAGGTCAAATCGTAATCTTTAATTCAAAACAGATCTGAGATTTTGAGGATTACAGGAAGGCATGTCAGAAAGTCTTCCAATCAGCTCGGTTCCCCCGACCATATGGTCTCTATTACATAAGGAAGCACCACAGATCGAAGGAAAGATTGTTACTGAGAGAAGATGTCTATGGAAAAAACGCACTGCGGTTCGTTCTCTGGCGATGTAGAGGGTGTTATTGTGGAACTGAAACTGACTGAGATTTAGGGATGGTGCTGTGGATGTGAACTTGTATAATTTGGAAGTCGGGTAGATGATAACACTCCGTATCGTTGTTGGAGGTGGGCTAAGTCACAATATCAGATTACAGCTTACTGAATAAGATTTCCTTTTATCGAGGTTTCATAATTATGAAGAGCTAGATGTTTATATGGATCAGGAAACAACTGGCAGGATTTATTGTTTTAAGGGGGCTATTAAGTAGCGGCTAATGTTTTCTTGATCTTCAGGGCCGACATCAACAAATTCTATTCCACAATCATAGGCTTTATAATCGTTAACAGAAAATTCCTCAACCCACACTACCTTACCTTTAACGATATTGAAATTAACTTCACCTTTAAGAGACAATTTAAGTCTCAGGAGGGCACCAATGTCAATTTTTTCAGAAACCACAAGACATATCCCTCCGGCACTTACATTCTTAGATAGGTTTTCTTCTACCCTGAGAGGAGAAACTTTTAATACCTCATATTTGACCTTTACGTTGAACGGAAGGCGCGGGAATTTCCTTTTTTCCACTATAGTCATATTGAATCGCTCCTGGAACCAGACCGACGATAAGACACTGTTTTTTAATGTTGCAGTATAAGAAGGAAGACCTTGCGTGTCAATGCAATAATTACTGACAATTACCAATTGAAGGATGGCGATATATCAAAATTAGCAGACGCTCTGTTACGGGAAGGCAGCCGGATTCTATACGAGCAAAAAATAGGCTGTCGAGCCTTCTCATGTTTGAACCCGTGCAGCGTAAGATCAATCAATGAAAAAATGTGTCGGTTATTGACGTCACGTACAACTCTTCGGTAATGGCTGTTCATCAGAGCTGAGGATTAAGGATCGAAAGAGAGTAAAGTTTGAGTTAAGCCGCAGGCGCGTAGCGGCTTGAGCGCTTTGTCAGTGCTGCCGCTCCAACTTAAATGTTCCGCCTTCCCGGTACACAAGGAAGTTGTACTGTTTTCCTGCTTCTGCACGAATGTTGAGAGGCGTTGGATTGGACGCCGCTAAGAACGCCGGAACGATCTGTAACACGAAATCGCCGGCAGGGCGCTGCCAGATCAAGTATTTACCGGGAGAAATTGCTCCAACCACTTTCCCATTATCAGAGATCTGAAGGGATCGGCCAGAGCCGATAAAATCGTTTCTTCGCTCCACCTTTATCAGGGCGTTGCCGGCAGAAAGATTTTCAGAGCTGGCGAGAGGCACGTACTGTTGAGTTGTAGCACATGCAGCCAAAAATAGAACGACAGTGAAAAGGAAGGCACGTCTTTTCATCAAATCATTTTCCTCCACTGAATGGCCTTGTTTGGCGGTGCTTCCGCGCTCCAACCTATGAACGGTGTCGGCAAGTCACGGCGAGCAGACAGTTCAACCTTACTTTAGGCAGTCGCCACTGGAACCATCTTGGCATTTAATTCCGTCAGACCACACAGTGCCGGACAGGTCTGCATCGGTCAAATATGCTCCCAACACGTTTGCGTTTTTGAGGTTTGCGCGCGACAGATTAGCGCCGCGCAGGTTTGCACCTGAGAGATCCGCATTCCTGAGATTGGCACTGGAAAGATCTGCTTTAGACATGTCGGCATCACGAAATGTTACATATGTGAGGTCTGCTCCCGAGAGGTTTGTACCGGATAGGTTGGCGCCGGTCAGATCCACACCGAACAAGCTTACACCGGAGAGATCTAATCCGGAGAGATCGCAACCCTGGCATTTTTTTGTTTCTTTGAGTTTCTGAAGGATTTCATCACTGTCCGCGTATACCGTCTGCATTATGACAAATACACCCGCACTGAGGAGCATTATTATTATGATAGTCTTCCGGACAAGAAAGGCGCTTTTCATTGTTCAAATCTTATAATTGTATGTTGGCTTTAAACATCAAATACGGAATTATTTTTTGCCGAGAACTTTCTTTTTGGAGGTAAAAGCATAGAAAAAGCTGCCCCGTATGTCAATTAAATAATAAAAGATATGATATCGATTTCCATGTGAAGTATTGTGTGACTTTGCTGATTCAGAAGATCACGACTTCAGGAAGGCAGCCGCAGGCTGCATGCACGTGGAATAAGCTGTCAATGCGTAGCATGTTTCATCTCGCATTCAACGAGCTGTTCTCGCAAAGCGAGTTGCGAC
This sequence comes from Syntrophales bacterium, assembly GCA_049521775.1. Classification (GTDB taxonomy): domain Bacteria; phylum Desulfobacterota; class Syntrophia; order Syntrophales; family UBA2185; genus Fen-1135. The sequence goes on along the minus strand of JBEKOL010000064.1, from coordinate 12,496 downwards.
TTTGTATTTGTTATCGGTAAGGTTGATCTTGATCAAATTCGGGCAAAGAAGGACTCTCATCTATCTACTTATCCTCACCGATTTAGAATTGAAGTGTGGATTAGCGCTTGTAAGCGCTCTTTTCCGTATGGCTCCGAGGCTGATGCTGTGGCACGGATAATACGAGCAAACCCTTCACAAATTTATTGATTTTCAACACGAGTATCCACTTGATAAAAAGGATACATGCCATAATCATGCCTGGCCTGGTTTAGAAGAACAGCAAATTGATTGGGGTCGGTTATCTTGTAATGTCTGACTCCGGAACGACGGTAGTCTGGATCGTCGAATCCATGCAGCATCCTAGGAATGGCACTTAATCCATTGGAAAAATGGAGGTCAAATCGGACTCCTTCCAACGGTACCTCGGGAATCAGTTTCTCGATAGATTCATATATATAAAGCAGGGCATCATCGTTTCCTGTATAAATCGCAAGAACCCTTCCTTTTTCCGGTCTTTCATAGATTCCACCGAACTTCCCATAAAACCCATGAGAAGGATATTTCCGTACATCATTGTATCGGTCCATATAGGAAGACACCAGAAGATACAGACCGAGAAGAGGAGAAGCGGGCGACTCACCATCCGGATAAGCAGTTACAACTACCTTGTTGTGCTGAACGACAACCTCACGGGGAAGGTAGTAATTGTTATCCTTAGCCATCTCCAAGAGTCGATCTATATCAAAGAGAATTTTATTTGCCTGGATTTCTTTGGAAAGGAAAGTCACATACGACCAGCCTTTGTTGCTTTCTATTTCCTTATCATATGGCTCGTTATTTTCAATCAACCGCTTGAGATCATAGTGTGTATCACTCCAATTTATAAGGAGTCTGCGCTTGCCTGCCTTCATTGTTTCTTGTAAACCTCTTGGTTGCTACGAATATTGGGTATGGCGTTACCTGTATATTAAGAGTCCAACAATAAAATGGATGTCGAGCTTCTTGATCTGATGTTATTGTAGGAGAATATCATTACTTACGATTGAAATCCACTATGAAAATGAAAAGATGGGTGGCAAATATACAACTCACTAAATAAGATGTGTTTTTATTGATTGTCCGGAACAAGCCGATGGAAAAAGTATGCATCTTTTATATAACAATTATCCGATTTGAAAACTGATGACATCTGTTGATTTCTTGAAGAAATATTGCATCTACTGAAAGACTTGAGAAGTTTCCCTTACAGAAATGATAGACGGATTCCGCCTGAACAGAAAATAAGCCGTCAAGCGTTGCCACATTTCATCCCGTTATGCTTAAGAGCGAGCGATGAAAGAATGAAATGCGCCGGTTATTGACACCTACGAGTCTTTACATTGCACTATCTTAGAAATCTGATGAATACGGATTGAAAGCTAGCAACGATAAATGACAATAACTGTTCGTGACGCTGAAGATCGAATGTCCATGACAAGGGAGTATCGTTTGACAGGGAAATGTATTCATAGAAAAGGTACTATTGTCTTCTCACAAATATAAAGTCTCCGCCCTCGTCACCTGCTTCACTGATTGCTCCGTAGAGTGGCGTCTGATGAGTGGGGCTGTTGTTTATCACAGCCTCTCTGAGGCTTGTAAAAAGCTTCTGCGTGTCCATGTATAGATCATCGTTATCCTTAAGTCTCTTAACAAGGTATTCGAGAAAGACACTGCGATCCGGAACGGTCTTCATGGAACCGCTGGTTATAGCTTTTCTGCTGGGGAGTTCATAAATCTTTTCAATGGAGACCTGTTGCTTTTGCAAGACTTCACGTACCTTGAACATCCCGCCGCTGAAGCATGCATCGGCGACAAGGAGTACATGTCTCGCCTTGATCGCCTTGATGTAGTCCCGGATATTGCTGTTCGGAATCCAGTCCGAGGGGTCATTGAGGCCCGCTGCGTCTCTCGGAAGCCAGAACCCCTGCCTCATATCGTCCATCCAGTATCCGTGGCCCGCATAAAATATCAACAGGCTATCATCATCGGCCAACTTCTTTCTCATAACCTGTAGAGTTTTATAGATCGTTTTCCTGTCGGGATTTTCAAGAATGATGGTATTCTCTTTTTCGAACGTGTAGTTTGACACAAGAATATCCCTCAGTCGCCGGGCGTCGGAAATCGCATAGTCCAGTCTGCCGATGTCCGCACTGTCGTAGTCCTGCACGGCAATAAATAGGGCGTAATAGTTTGCGGAAGGGAGCTTGGGTGCAGGGGTTGGCTCTTCTTTCCTTGCCTGTGCAACTTTGCCGCCCTCACGATAGATAGTCAGCTCGTGTGTCGCCCTGTTACCATAGATATCCATGGCCGCAACCGTGATCGAATTTTGCCCGACTTTCAGTAGTGCATCTCTGGAAAAATTACCGTGTTCATCCAGGTCGGCGGGTATCCCGTTGACCGTAACTTCAGCTATTCCGCTCTTACTTTCTGCAATACCGATGACCGTGACCGTTGACTGTCTGGCCACAACTTTAACGGAGCGGCTTACATCAGGGGCCGTAATGGTGATCTTGGGAGGTCTCTTTTTCGATACAGCCGGCTGCGGAGTCTCAGGTGCTGCCTGGGGAGGGGATGTGGACGGAGCAGGCTTCAACTGTGCGAGATCCGGACCTGCACTCTTAATTTGCGGAGCTTTTTCTTTTCGTGCAGGCGGTTCCGGAGGAACATCCTTTTTCAATAATGTGGCTGGCGATTGCGCAACCGTCGTCGTGCCCTTCTCTCTCGCGATCCTCCATTGCCGGAGCGCATATATTCCATCAATAAACAACCGTGCGTCCTCTTCCGATTTCCAGGAAATCGACGTCATACCGTACATAGCAGCAGTATTACCCAATGCGCCTGTTTGAAAGTCAACTCTGACTTGAAAGAAGTCTCCTGTTTTCATTATCTCCTGAGATATATCGCCATAACCAGCCGTGAAAAAACCGCTTCTGTTTCCTTCTGAATACATCGCTACCACTTCATCTCGATCTAAATGCATACTTTCAACTGACTTACGTGGAATTCTGATGCTCAGGGCAAGCTCAACGGCGTCCCTTGCTTCGGTTACCCCCAACTTGGGAGGTGAGTCGGGATTAACACGATAAACAACCGGAGCGCATCCTGCTGTGAGGATTGCAGTGAAAAGACAGACGAGAATCGATGAAATTTTCATTCTTGAGAAAAATGATGCCCGGCACAAACCACCAATAATAACGCACAAGTGCTGTTTCATTATCAAAATCATCCCCATGACTTAATGAGAGCACATTTCCGTAACGTTCAAGAGCGAGATGTGTTCCGCATGTTTATTAGATCGTACGATATTAAATGACAACCTCATCGAAATCAAGGGAAATGTGGTGACTTTTAGAGTTTCTGTCTGGGTTTGAGTTTATATGAGTAAACGGTTAAAGATTTCCGATGGCTATCTTGTCTCGAATTTTTAGTGAGGGCTTTGATAATAACAGTCAATAAGAATTATCGTTTGAAAGAAAGTATGCCAGTGACCTGCCCCCAGAACATGTGCCGCATGTTAAGCTAGGATTCTGCCATTTTGAAGATCCCCCAAAAACTGGACCAGTTTTAGGGGGGGGGCAGGTCACCATCGGCAAGCATGTAGAGATTCATGATCAGATATAATGGGATATCATCAATAGATTAATATAAGATATTTCCTGAGTTCTAGAAATTTCTTTCGGAAAAAATGCCGAGACATTGTTTTTTTGAAAGCGGTCGTTCATTACCACACGTAATCATCAATATTTCTTGCTTTTGGCTGAATATCGATAACAAGGAAGGCAGCCGGATTCTATACGAATAAAGAATAAGCTGTCGAGCCTTAGCATGTTTCAACCCGTACTGTGCAAGATCGATCAATGAAAAAATGAAATATTGGCGTATCTACAAGTCATCAGACTTCATATCAGCGCTGTAGTGATGATTTCCACTTGGACTGTAGTATCTGACCGTGTTGCTGTGTCAGTAGTATATAACCATATACACCCCTATTTTCGGGATGTGGGGACTCAGGTTAGCCAGCCATTCGAGAGCAAGGACGACTTTGCATCGCCGTGCCCCGTTACCGCAGGCTATTAATTCTATGGATTGACCTCCTTAGACTGATTGCTTGGTCTAATAAGTTTCCCCCGAACCAAATCAACATGTTCTTTAAGCCTATAGACTTCTCCAAAAAAAGCTAAAGGCACTGGGATTCCATTGATCGATGCCTCGATCCGGTCAATCCTTTCATGATAACCCGATATATCTTTTGGTTCGCGACTTTCCATCATTTCTAATTCCAGATTCTTAAGTTCTCTATACCAGTGATAGAATTTCCGACGGTGCCGCCAAGAGTACAGCCAGGGTATGCTTCGGATTAAAGGTATCAAGATTATGGCTACTGGGATCATAATTAAAATCGTGCGGTCAACAAACGCAGCTATTCCGAATGGAAGATAGTCGAGCAAAAAAGGCCGTCCCGATTTATAAAATCTCTCCGCATAATTGGAGGAAGGGAAGCTCATCTCCCTTGGCGAGGGGAATTCCCCTTTCTTATTCACCCAACCTGCGCTGCTATGAATCTCTACGGCAGCGTCCAGAAGCAAATATACTAAAGCAGGGTGCAAATCTTTACGTACAATGAGACTTGTTGTCACTGCCAAGAGATGAACATCTTGTGAGGGCACTCTCTTTGAAACATCCAGTATGCCTTGGGGTAACACAACATGCGATAAAGCAGGGATAAGCCGGGCGTAAGCCTCAGCTTGCCTGAAGCTCATCAACTTCGCCTTTGGGTTATACAAGAGTTCCTTAACGAGGGCATTATCCTCTGCACCGATTATCATTACCGCATCTATCGTCCCTTCTAATAAAGCTTTATTGGCAGCAGCGCTGGATAGGTCGAGTAGCACGGTTGGTGCAACTGCAATATTATTTAGTTTAAGCAAATCAATGGCAAATTTGCGCACACCGCTCCCCTCCGGTCCGACCGCAATTCTCTTCCCCTTGAGTTCGGATAAGTAGTTAAAAGTCTCTTGGCTTCGATAGAAGACCCAAAAAGGATCGTAGCCTATGGCTCCGAGGGAAACGAGAGCACTCGCTGCTGAGGGCGAAGTTGTCCCATCTTGTACAAAACCGGCATCGACCCGGTATGATTTATCGTTAAGACGCTTGAGATTTTCCACAGAACCTGAAGAGGGAAGCAACTTAAGATGAATCTTCTCTCGCGCCAAAATCTGCCGGTAGCGCTCACCAAAATTTGCATAAGATCCGCCTTCATATCCGGTGGTCATAATTAAATTGTCAGGAGCCTTGAAATGATAGGCGATTGTGATCGATATGAGTGCGACGAATAAAAACGAGACGAGGATGACTAAAAGACGATGATTAGATATTAAAGAAATGATTCTGCGACTAATCTTTGTTTCTTGGACCATTCTTTCCCTCTTAACAGGTTGCGGGTCAAATTAAAAGCGAAATTTGGGGGTCTAGTAAGGCTAGTTTCTCCAAATAAAAAAGCATACTTATATCCTAACTTTGAGGAAATAACATCAATGATAACGGATTGAAATACTGTATATTCGTCGACGTTGACGATTTGTGGGAAGAGACAAATCATAACGCCACCTATGAGTATTCATTTCCGTCTCTTGGGGAATTGAGATGATTACAGTTGAAAGCATATTGATAATGCATCATGAAAATATATCTATATAATCTTCAAATAGCTTCGATATGGTTCATCCGTCCAAATGCTTGGAATGACCTTCCCCAAAATGCACCGTCATAGATCAGTCACTGTATAAGCGGATCTTGTCAATCCACATTGATCCAGATAATCCTTCATTTTTGTCACTGCCAATGCCAAATTGGATACCTTCCAGACGGTTGAGGCGCATAACCTGATCTCCGGGGATGGCACCCAGCTTTTGCGCTCCCCCTTTTATCCAACCCCGGGATATGATCAGCTGGTCAAAGGGTATGCGAATCTTCTTCCAGTTCTTGTCAATGGTAATTATACCTGTCCACTGATCTATCTTGTTAGGATTATCTGGATGAGAGGTCAGGATGTAAAATTGCCCGTTAAGCGTTTCCGTGCCTTTTACGAAAAACTCGGCTCCATTATATAAAGTTAGGTCCCTTTTCTTTCGATTGCTTGCCATCGCATAAAAATCTTGCTCACCTGAGAAATCAAAGTCAATGCGAAGTGATTTATGAGAGTCCTCTGCCCCTTGGGTAGAATCGAGGTGAACGCTATAAATCGCCTTTTTATGTTTTTTCGCACCTGTGGCCTCGGATCTGACAATCCAGGACGGATCAAGAGTGGATCCTTCAAAATCTTCCCCCCATGATCCTGAATCTCGCATTTCCATCTGTTTGAAGAGCCTTGTCTTCATGGCTACAGACGACAGGGCCTGGCCTGTGCGGACGTTTAATATTCTCAGGTTGATCTCCCATTCCTCTTGAAGATCAGTGAGGGTGCCTGTCAAAATCAGATCCGCACTCAGAAGCTTGCCAGCCATGCCATCTGCGTCACGCTTTGTCATGCCACTGAGACTGAGTTGGATTTCGTTCATGATGGGTTGAAGTTTTGTTCTCTCAACTACGATGAACTGACCTGTGTCGATGAGAGCGGATGTGAGTCCCTCAAGAACCACCCGTCCTTTCTCCTTACGATTCCCGCCTATGACTTCAAAATCGACAACGGCAATGGTCTTCTTAGGCACCTGAACAGAGACCTTACGGCCGGGAGTATACGGCAGGGCCTGATCAAAGGTCATTTTTACCTGGTTACCTCGCACCTCTGTAACTACGCCTTCCTGCTCATCGATGGATATCTTTGTCCCTTCCAGGAGATAACTTTTTCGAACAACCTGATTGGCAATATCTTCAACGACAGAGTTGGAAGTCTTAGAGAAATCTGGAATCTTTATCGATAGTACCAGTTTTGCTCCTGAGCACTCCAGAACAGTTCCCTCGACAGCAAACAACTGTATCGGTTGTTCTTTCCCCTTATCCGGAACAGTGGCACAGGCAAATAAGAAAGAAATGAAGAAAAGGGGAATCAGCATCTTAAATGATTTCATATCTTCTCCAGCGTCTTTAGTCTATTGGCTCTCTGCATATTTAATTTAAAGTTGTTTAAATCTCGAAAAAGGGTGTTTGAGTGTTAAGGTAATAGATGTTACTTTTTTAGACATATTTTATATTCGAATAGCCCGGTTTCTCTCAATAGGTTGATATTTATTTTCTCCGTTGGCCGCCAGGTCGCCCGGTGGAACCACATCATTTCCGCCATGTATCCGTTGATCCCAACCTCTCATATATTGATGGTTCATATCATACTTATCGAAATAATAACATCATTGATTATGGTTTGAAACAAACTATGCCTGTCAAAATCAGCCCATGCAATATAACTGAAAGGCAGCCGTAAGCTGCATGTGATGGCAATAAGCTGCCAAGGAATAGAATGTTTCTTTCGGTAGTGCGCAAGCGCGATCAATGAAAAAATGAAATATGCCGGTTATTGGTGCCACCTACTAATGTTGAAGGTCGTTAGTCGATGAGCACTGAAGATAATTGGCTGAAACAATATAATCAACCGTAAACTTGCTTACTTATTCTTTCCGAGTCCAGGATATAGTTTCTTCTTGCAGTCAGGACAAATGCTGTGGCTAAATCTTGCATCCGTATATTCACTGATGTAATGCTCTATCTGCTTCCAGTAACCATCATCGTCACGAATTTTCTTACAGGCAGAACACATGGGCAACAATCCGCTCAGTGTTTTTATCTCATCAAGTGACTGCTGAAGTCTGCCTATGAGTACTTTGTTATTATCTGAAACAGTTTTCTCCTCTGATATCAAGTAAACAACGACTATGAAAAAACCGACATGGACAAGAATATTCCAAGAATAAATAAAATAATTCACAATAACTTGTCCGGCAAGAATATGTGCAGTCATGAACGTTACAGTGCTGATAACCAACATAATAATTCCTGCGCTTCTATTGACAAGCCAGGATAAAAGACCGATAGGCATTAAATAAAATACTTCCATTCCTATTTCGTAACCCGTTAAATAATCAATGACACCGATGATCAAATTGAGCAGAAGAGCAATAGTCCAAATGAGTTGCGGTGACTTTTTTGCGAGACAGTCAAGGAGATACATATTCACGCTTTAATTTCTTACAGGTTATTACGGATTACTATTTGTAGTCGCAATATATATCCAGCAAGAAATAGACCAAAAGTCGCCGACACGCTAAGCCACTAATATCGTGACCATATCTTGACTAACATGGCACGATTTGATTTTTATGAGAGACAAGTGGATAAAATATATCCATTTTCTTGTATAAAGCTGACTAATAAATATCCAGAGAGGTGAGAATTGGGTTAGCAACTTTGTTCCGCAGTAAGGTTTCGCTTTTTGACAAGAGCGGAAAGATTTTCGCAGTGCTTCTTATCTCATAAATTTACTCACATTTGAACCTGTACGAAAATGCAAGATATCCATATGAAATGTTGTGTGAACGGGTTGAATTAGAAAAACAACAAGGAAGGAAGCTATCAAATACAACTATGAGGAAGACACGCTCATCTAAATCGGACCCAGAAACATAACGCTCAATCCATGACGGCGCTATTTTCTTGGTCAGGTGTAGAGCGCGGAAATTGTCATTAACGCATCAATCAGTGAAAGAACATTCTTCGGAAACGGTTTTCTCCGATTTTCGGGAGCTCTTTCGACGAAGAACGAATATAAGCCACAGGAGCAAGACCCATGCGGGGGCGATAAGGAGCGACGGGCGCATGTCCGGGATAAAGGCCATGAGAACCATTGTCATGATGAGAAAGACTATTGCGAAATAGATGCTGTATGGATAGAATGGCGTCGGAAAAGAAGGCGTTATTTCCCCACGGTACATAGTGCGCCGGAAAAAAATCAGTGTGAAGAGGATCATGACCCAGCTTATCAATACAGAGATGGAAGCAATAGACATCATGATGAAGAAGACCTTCTCGGGAATCAGAAAATTCAGGGCCACGATGATCAGGGTTATGAGGGACGAGAAGATGAGGCCGTTTCTGGGAATGCCCGAAACGCTCAGGCGTGCAAACAGCTCCGGGGCGTCTCCCTGGCAGGCGAGGTTATACAACATCCGGCCGTTGCTGAAGAGCATACTGTTGTAGACGGATAGAGCCGCGGTTATGACGACGAGGTTTATGACTGACGCCGCTTCAGGGATACCCGACTTGGCAAATATCTGGACGAAGGGACTTGCCTCCAGGCCGATCGCGCGCCACGGGAAGAAAATGAGCATCACGGCAAAGGAGCCGACGTAAAACAGGAGGATGCGCCAGACCAACTGCCGGATCGCAAGGGGGATCACCTGCTTCGGCTTTTCCACTTCTCCTGCCGCCATTCCTATCAGCTCCACGCCGCCGAAGGAAAAAATCACGAGGGCGAAGGAGAGAAACAGTCCCTTGATGCCGAATGGGAACCAGTCACCTATGGTATTGAGGCTTGCCAATCCCGCCGCGGGACGATCATGGATATATCCGGATACGATGAGAAACGTTCCCATGATGATCATGAGGCAGATGGCCGTTACCCTTGATGAGAGAGGCCCAGAATTCAAACTCCCCGAAGACCCTGACGCGGAACAGATTGACGAAGGTGATCATCGCCCAACATAGCAATGCGCTCGTCCACGAAGGAACGGCGGGCCACCAGAAAGAGATGTAGATGCCCACCACTGCAAGCTCGGCCATGCTGACGCTAATATAGCAGAACCAGTAATTCCATCCGGAGAAGAATCCGGCAAAGTCGCCCCAGTATCGATAGGCGTAATAGCTGAAAGAGCCAGTCACCGGTTCATGGACGCACATCTCTCCCAGGCCGCGCATTATCAGGTAAATGACGACACCGACGATGGCGTAGGAGACCACGATCGCAGGACCTGCAATCTGGAGGACGTGCGCAGAGCCATAGAACAGGCCCGTACCTACGGCACCACCGATGGCGATCATCTGAAGGTGGCGGTTCTTCAGGGAGCGATGCAGATGTTTCATATGCTGTCAAATCTATTTTTTGCCAGTTGTCTTGCCCAAAGTGTCAGCCAGATGACGACAAATAGCATCAGTGCGACGCCGAGCTTATATATCACCATTGCCCACAGCCAGATAGTACGAATTTCCGGCCATGTAACCCCTTCACCCCAAATGCAAAGTACTCCTGCCGGCTTCCTGGTCATGATCAGCAAATAAGCAAGCCACTGAATTAGTAAGATACAATAGACGATTAACAACGTCCACCATCCAGCCACTGCAGCAGCCCGCACTTTCTTTGTAAATATTTCATCCATACTTATCTCCTAATTTTCCTAACACGGGTGGGTATTGATAACAGGAAGTTCCACTCACCCATCCCCATCTACCATAACTGAAATTGTTCCTATAAGGATTACAACCATTTATCAGTAATACGCCGGCATCATTGGTATTACCAATAACCGGTAAAATCAGTCACAATACCAGAATGATCTGTAATGGTTAAAAACCTAATCTTGTTGTTCCGGGAATTTTGTCATTACGAAATACGCAGGCGTCTGCGTTTCTTAATAAATCCATGATCACCATAAATAGAGACTCTGTTGATATTCCTGTCTTATTATTCTGAAGAAATGAAGAAGCAGAAGTAGTAGGACCAGAACCATCCTTGCACTGACCATTTTAGTTTTAACTGTTTTTGCCTGCTGGATGAATCCACTACTACAAGATAAACCTGATTTTCCAGGAAAGATATTCATCTGTACTAAACTATTTTTTAAATCTAAAAAAAATGGTCCCCACAAAAACCCGACCCCGCAGGGGATAGAGGGGTTTTGGGGATTAAGATATCATTATATATCTTAATACATCATATATCTGATTCAAAACATCTGTTTCCGGTATGCTTCTACTGGTTTCAGGCAATCACCCGTTTTACAGACCCTCGATAAGAGTTTTACAGACACAAGAGATAATCTTTTGATGCATCGAATGTTTCTGTTGAAAGTGGGAAAAGTTACAAAGATACGGTCTAATACTGTTATAAAGCTTAGAACTGAAGGTATTCTTCACCTTTGAAATGAGACTTCTTTTAAGACATCTATATGATCGAGTGCCATACCTGCACCTCTTGCCACTACAGAGAGGGGATCGTCCGCGATTGCAATGGGAAGCCCGGTCTCTTCTTTTATAAGAAGGTCGAGATTCTTCAAGAGAGCTCCACCTCCGGTCAAGACAATGCCTCTTTCAACAATATCTCCGGCTAATTCCGGAGGTGCATTTTCCAGAACATTTTTTATTGTAGCTATAATGATATTTACTGGTTCCATGATGGATTCCCTTACCTCTTCGGAATTAATCTCGACTATCGTCGGAATACCCCGTATAAGGCTCCTTCCTTTGACGTCGAGTATCCGCAAATCTCGATCCGGATAAGCGCACCCGATGGTCATTTTTATGATTTCTGCCGATCGTTCCCCTATAAGAAGGTTGTATTTTCTCTTCATGTACTGGACGATTTCGTCGTCCATTCTGTCACCGGCAATCCTCACAGACTTTGAGTATACAATGTTCCCCAGGGATATTATGGCAACCTCAGTGGTTCCACCGCCGATGTCTACAACCATGGAGCTTGTCGGTTCCATTACAGGCAATCCGGCTCCAATGGCTGCAGCCATTGGCTCCTCAATGAAATACATCTCTCTGGCTCCTGCCGATTCTACAGTTTCTCTGACAGCGCGTCTTTCCACCTGCGTAATGCCGGACGGTATGGAGACGATAATCCGCGGTCGGACCAATGCCCTGCGATTGTGAACACGATGAATGAAATGCTTCAACATGGCTTCAGTAATATCGAAATCAGCGATGACTCCTTCTCTCAGGGGTCTGATAGCCACGATATTGCCAGGGGTTCGTCCCAACATTTTTTTTGCTTCCAGGCCGACAGCAAGGACCCTCTTCGTTCCCCGCGAATCCTTCAAAACGGCGACCACGGAAGGTTCATTTAGTACAATCCCTTTACCCTTCATATAGACCAGTGTGTTGGCTGTCCCCAGGTCTATGGCAAGGTCATTGGAAAATTTTCCTAAAATATAATCAAACAGCAAAACTTCTTCTCCTTACTTTTATTAACTGCCATTTATGGTGTACTTCACTTTACCATGAAGAAGAAATCAGATCACATTAAATTTTCAAAACAAAAGACAGGGTTATATTGGCTGCAATATTGTGAGGACGAATTGAATTAGAAAAAACATTATAGGAGAGGAGAGATAAAAAAGGGTGCAGCATTACAGGAAGAAAGGGTGAATCTCCATCATAATTGCCGTATGCTTTATTACAGCTTGCTATATTGTAGTTCATGATTGAATCAGTTTAAAGATATATTCTCCTGACGCAAGGTTGATTATTCCGATAAGACAAAAAGGGG
>JBEKOL010000063.1:0-15091 GCA_049521775.1 Syntrophales bacterium | reverse complement strand
ACCCGTGAAATCAAGTTTGGTACCTTTAGCCATGGCAAGCCTCCTTTGGGTATGTTTTTGTTCGGGACAAACAAAATATACCATCTAAGGTTGAGACTTGCCTTTTACTTTTTTATCATAAGGTCTCGACTGCGTGACGTGCTAAATGTCCATCATTTTCTCCTTGATTTTCATTAAATTGTCCTCTATCGTTTTTTGCGATAGGATGTTTCTCCCTGCTAAAGTATTCTTTAAATTTCCCGGGGCATCTATAAACATCAAACGATAGTAGTCTCTAACTATCTCGCAGATTATTTTCTTTATTGCTTCACATATAAGCAGGCTTTTTTCAGACATGTAACGGGCCATACCTCTTGAACGAGGATCAACATGAATTGCCCGAAGTGCCAATTTGATAATGCGAAAAGCGCTAAGTTCTGCGTTGAGTGTGGTCATAAACTTACCATCGTCTGCCCATCTTGTAATGTCGTTAACCAGCCAGGAAGTAAATTTTGTGGCGATTGCGGCCAAAACCTAACCCTTCTCTCCGAACCCACCCGCAAAGAACTCTCCTTTGATGAGAAGATTGAAAAAATTCAAAAATACCTTCCTTTCGGCGTCACAGAGAAGATTCTCTCCCAGCGGGACAGGATTGAAGGTGAACACAAGCAGATCACAGTTATGTCTTGCGATATGCAAGGATTTACCACCCTTGCTGATGAGCTCGACCCTGAAGAAGTGTATGGCATGATGGACCAGGTCTACGAGATCCTCATCAAAAAGGTCCATGACTATGAAGGGACTGTCAACGAGATGAGCGGTGATGGGGTCATGGCGTTATTTGGAGCCCCTATCGCACTGGAGGATGCTCCCCAGAGAGCAATAAGATCCGCCATGGCCATCCATCGGGAGATGACAAGGTTCAATGAGAAAGTAAGGCAGGAGAAGGGAGATATTCCGCCCCTCAAGCTGAGAGTAGGTATCCATACCGGCCCTGTGGTTGTAGGCACCCTTGGAAACGACCTGAGAGTTGAGTTTAAGGCAGTCGGGGATACAGTCAATCTGGCCTCCCGCATGGAATCCCTTGCCGAACCCGGAACCACCTATGTCTCTGATGATACCTTCAAGCTTACCGAGGGCCTGTTCCGCTTTGAGTCCCTGGGTGAAAAAGAGATCAAAGGAAAGGAGAAGCCGCTCAAAGTCTACCAGGTCATAGCCCCCAGCAGTAGAAGAACCAGATTCGATGTCAGTGCGGAAAGAGGCCTGACGCCCTTTGTGGGAAGGGAAAGAGAACTGGAACTCCTGTTAGATGGATTTGAACGATCCAAGGAAGGCAGAGGCCAGGCAATCTCCATCATATCCGATGCAGGTATCGGCAAATCCCGACTTCTCTATGAGTTCCGAAAGGCTGTGACCAATGAATATGTAACCTTCCTTGAAGGTAGATGCCTATCGTACAGCCGCAATGTGGCCTACCACCCTATAGTCGATGTCCTCAAGGCCAACTTCGATATTCAGGATAACGATACTGATCAGGACATAAGAGAAAAGGTCACGAGATCATTAAAAGCTATCCGTGTAGATGAAGCGACCACCCTTCCCTATCTCCTGGAACTCCTTTCTGTAAAAGAAAGCGGCATCGATGAGATCTCTCTCAGTCCGGAGGCCAGAAAGGACAGAACATTAGAAGCCCTCAAGAGAATTGTTCTCAAGGAATCAGAGATCCAACCCCTCATCATGGCAGTAGAAGACCTTCACTGGATGGATAGGAGTTCCGAGGATGCCTTCCAGGATCTACTGGAGAGCATCTCAGCAGCGAAGGTCTTTCTCATCTTCACCTACAGGCCCGAGTTCATCCATACCTGGGGGAGCCGCAGTTATCATAGCCAGGTAACACTGAACAAACTCTCCAACCGTGAATCCCTCGCCATGGCAACCCACATGCTCGGCACCCCGAACATTGAGAGAGACTTGGAAGACCTGATCCTGCAAAAGACAGAGGGTATACCCTTCTTCCTTGAGGAATTCATAAAGTCTCTCAAAGACCTCAAGGTCATCGAGAAAAAAGACCACAGCTACCAACTATCAAAGGACATCCAAAGGCTCACTATACCTTCCACGATCCAGGATGTGATCATGGCAAGGGTGGACAACCTTCCCGAGGATGCAAGAGAAGTATTAAGAACAGGCTCTGTAATCGAGAGGGAGTTCAGCCATGATCTGATTAAGAGGGTGACGGGGCTTCCTGAACCGGAGCTGCTTTCCCATCTCTCGACACTAAAAGATTCCGAACTCCTCTTTGAAAGAGGCATCTACCCCGATTCTGCCTACATCTTCAAACATGCCCTCACAAGAGAGGTGGTCTACGATTCCATCCTGACGAAAAAGAAAAAACAGCTCCACGAAAAGATCGCCGGCACCATGGAAGACATTTATAAAGACGACATCTGCTACCATTATGGAGTTCTCTCCGATCATTGCATTGCCAGTGAAAATTATGAGAAGGGGGCTGAGTTTGCGAGGCTGGAGGCAAAGAGATTCCAGAAGGCGGCCTCATTGAGAGATGCCATTGAGTATGCGAAAAAAAGCGTGAACAGCTGGGAAAAGCTGCCCCAGACGGAAGAGAACCAGAAAAAAATCATCGATGCCAGGACAACACTTGCGAATTATTATTTGAATATGAATTTCCATTCTCATGCAAAAGAGGCTGTGGAACCTATTCTTGATCTGGCTTTGACGTTAAATTATCGAAAAAGACTTCCCGCAATATACACAGCAATCGGGCTTTATTATCTCTGGGTTGAAGAGGACAGCCACAAAGGACTTCAATTTATTGACAAGGCAACGACAATTGCAGAAGAGGTTGCGGACTATCTTTCATGGTGGGCTGCACTCTATCAATCAGGTACTTTCCTGCCCTTCATTTCGGAATTCAAGGACGCCCATAGACGTCTTAAACAATGTCTCGATTTTAGCCTATCGGCAAACCATAAAATGGGGATAGCATTTTCGAAAATTTCTATTTCTGTGTGCTATCAGGTTGAGGGAAAGACGAATCCTGCTCATCAATTTGCTCAGGAAACATTGGAACTGGCAAAAGAAACAGGCGATGCCTTTATTAAAGGAATGGCTTACGCTAATTATGGTACATCTTGTTATTTAAAAGGATTATTTGATGAGGCAAAAATCCATTTTTCAGAATTCACTTCTTCATATGAAAAGTCGGCCCCCATTTCCTGGATTGTATGGGCTTATGCAAGCCTGGGATTATTGCATATTGATTTAGAAGAATATGACGATGCCGTGAGCTGTTATAAAAAGATAACTTCAGTCATGGAAGACGTCAGTTTCATGCCTTCCATAATTAAACATTATCAATTATGCCTGGTGAGAGCTAAGGTGTTAAGACATGATCGTGATATCGAATTAAATGAATTATTTGCATTCTATCAAAAAAATAAATTCAAGTTTTGTGAAGGCTGGATGGCCCGTAATATAGGAGTTGTGCTGTTAAATATGGACGATCATCACCTTTCTGATGCCGCGGTCTGGTTTCAGAAGGGCGTCGAAGCAGACACAAGAAACGGGGTGAGGTGGCAGTTAGCGAGGAATCATGCCGCTTATGCCAACTGGTTCAAGAAGAAGGGAGATATCCAAGGGGCGAAGGATCAACTCACCAAGGCCATCGACATCTTCAAAGAATGCGGTGCAGACGGCTGGGTGACAAGAACGGAAAGAACTCTGGCTGAGATTGCATAAAAAGTTGAACCGTCCTTTCCGTAATCTTCAAATTTCAACCATGCGGAGATTTGAGGATAAGTAGGTGGAGACAGCATTTGTATCTTCCTGAAATCTTGTTTTAGAGTCTCCCAAATGAAGTAGATATATAAAGAAATAATGAAGGGTTGTAATTGACAATTATTGACCTCTACCCGCTCTTTGTTGGAATTTAAGGAAGATTGAATGATTACCGTAAATGACCTTCTATCCATTAATATCTTCCGTGGCTTTGCACCTGGAAAACTTGCCGCTATCATTTCCAAGCTCGACGAGAAGGTGTTTACAGCCGGTGCGACGATCATCTATAGAGGCGATCCAGGATATTGCATGTTTATGATCCTGGACGGGTCTGTAGCGATAACCCTTAGGAACGACGAGAATGTCGAGTACACCCTCTCGACTATGGGACGAGGGGAAGTCTTCGGCGAAATGGCGTTAATGACGGGAGAACCGCGATCCGCAAATGTAAAGGCAATTTCCGATGTCCGCCTGGCTGAACTAAGCCAGGATGTATTTGTTGACATCATCACAGAGTATCCGAAACTCAATGAGAACCTTTTCCACCTAATCGCCCAACGGCGGGCAAAGGCCACCGCCCGATGGCACTTCATTAATCTTGAGCGGGAAGAGATTATCTCCAACATTTTCGCGCGGCAGCACCTCGACATCGATCGTTTTCTCGGTAAGTCACAATTCGTAAAGGAGATCAACGCGGAGATCGACAGACTCGCCTTTTCAGAGAAGCATATCCTTGTCCTTGGGGAGAGAGGGACGGGAAAGAGACTTGCCGCACGATTGATCCATTTGCGCAATACCGCACGGGCGATGCTCCTCCATCTCAACTGTGCAGATCCTCCTCCCATCGAGCGTGAATTAAGACCGAAAAATGAGGAGGAAAAGGATGCCCTGCATTTGGAAGTGGCGCAAGAATCAGCGCTCTTCGGTCACGGTGTCGATGCGGCTATCTATGCCAAAAGCATTCGTCGGGGTTATATAGAACTTGCAGATGGCGGAACCATCGTTCTGGAGAATATCGAGGTTCTTTCACCGCTCGTGCAGCGCCTCCTTGTAGAGTTCCTTCGGGAGGGCACGTTTACACGAAAGGGAGAAAGTCAGTCTATTTCCAGCAGGGTTCGTCTGATATCAACTTCTTCAGAATCAATCCAGGAATTGAAAGAGCAGAAGAAGATCAATCCCGACCTGCTGGAGCTCATCGGCCAGGAAATCCTCCATATGAAACCGTTGCGAGAAATAAAGGAAGATATACCTGCCATTGCAGACCATGTTCTTGGGGAATACAATAAAAAATTTGCAAAGAACATCAAGGGATTTTCGGGGGAAGCAATCAATGACCTGATGGAGCATGACTGGCCGTTAAATGTCAGTGAGTTGCGTCAGGTGATCGAACGGGCGGTTGCCATCGCCGATGCTGTTACGATCACAAGCAATCACGTTTTTCTGAACCCCTATGCCTTTTCCACCAAGGGGAGATTCAATCTGCTGAGAATACCCCTCCTGCGGAATCTGGTTCTGCATCCACTCTTCCCCAAGGGGCTCCAGATGCTTGCCGTTCCCTTTATTCTGGCGATGATAGTCTTCACCCTCATCGGCCCCAATGAAAAAAACCCGGCAAACTTACTGGTCTGGACTGTCTGGTGGCCGGTCCTGATACTGTCTATCATCGTCGGTGCAAGGAGTTGGTGCGGATACTGCCCGCTGCCCGCAATAAGCGATGGAATTAATTTCAACCGGCAAAAATTCTTTACTGCGCCAAATTTTCTCCAGAAGAACGGAGTATGGATTGGCATTGTTGGATTTGTGTTGATCTTCCTGACAGAGCATGCAACTCACATGTTTTCTATGGCGCACGCTACCGGCCTACTACTTCTCACAATTCTTTCCGGTGCGACGATCACCAATTTTTTTCTCGGTAAGCGTTCCTGGTGTAAGCATATCTGCCCACTGGGGAAGATGATTGCCCACTGCTCGGCCCTCTCGTTGGTTGAAATGGGGAGCAACACGAACGTCTGTTCTAGCCAATGTGATACCCATGACTGTATTAAGGGAAGATACTGTCCTATGGGACTTCATCCCGCCGTCGCCGCGGCAAGCAAAGATTGTATTTTATGTCTTTCGTGCGCCAAGAAGTGCATACACCAATCGGTACGTATCGATCTACGGACTCCCTGGCAAGGTTTACGCATCCCCCGAAAATGGGACTTTGCCGGAGCTGTTTTCGCAGTCCTTCTTACTGCCTTAGTCCTGGCGGTAAGCCTTCCGTCATGGAGCCCCCTAAAACCGTTCCTGTCGGAACACCTGCCAGGCAATCCAATCATAATAAATGTCGTAGTGCCTGTATTGATCACTTTCCTCTTTACTGTTCTCGCTTTCCTGTCTTCAGGGTTCCCTGCCAGTCCATCGTGGAAAAATAATTTTTCCGTTTCCGGTTACGCTTACCTGTTTCTGGCGTTTGCAGGTTTTTTTAACATCTATTTCCATGAACTTGTCTATAGTGGGTATAATCTTCTCCCCTGGACGGTTGAACTAATCGGCCTCAGTGCCGTAATTCCCGTCGATTGGATTACACCAAACCTTGGCATGATGAAGATTCTTATCCCCCTGACAACACTGATCGGCTCTATCACTGCCCTTTTCATCATAACGCGTTTAGGTGAAAAATATTCAGTCCCCTTATCTGTCAGAAGAATGCAAAAGGCTATTATTCTGATGACATCATTGCTTTATCTATTCATTCTTTAACGATTCATCATGGCAATAATTTACTTAAGGAGGTATTATATAGTGGTATCCGAATCGACAAAAAGTTTTTTGCAGGAAATACGTTCTTTCCCGCGGAATGTTCAGCATCTCTTTGTGTTTATTTTACTTGTAGGGCTGCATAGTATGTTCCTGGGGATTTTCATCTTCTTTTTTACGGAATTATTTTACAGGTTGTTTTTCCATGCAGAAATCCAGAACTTCTTTTTTGTTCGACAGGCGGGTCTGTTTCTCTTTTGTCTCGGTCTCTTTAATCTTGCTATACTGAAGGAAATGCGGAGATACCATTACTTTGTGAAAGTTATAATCGTCACAAAGATGTTTGCAACTTTGTTTCTTATGTCCAATGCACACCTCGCCACTTTTCCAACAATTATTTATCTGGCGGGCGTTGGTGACGGATTAATAGCCGTTTTATTATCTTTTATTTATGAACGAGCCCGTTTATCCAGATAATACATCGGAAGGAGTACAGGGGACGGTTCTATATGGTGAATAACATGAAAGAGAGCTTCTTCATTACCAAATCGTGGGATAAAGTAAGAATGACAATGAAAAGAGATAAGTGATTTAAAGAAGCAAACCCACTTAGAAACCGTTAAGTAGAATGTCATTTCTAAATATACAATAAGGAGAACCATCATGGCTCTGACAAAAATCGACCTTGTTGACATGATCTATAGTGAATTGGATATTCCTAGGAAAGAATGCATCAATCTGGTGGAAAGCTTCTTTGATATTATTAAGGATGAACTTGCCAAGGGTAACGACTTCATGATCTCAGGATTCGGCAAGTGGTCAGTGAAACAGAAGAGATCCAGGACAGGCAGGAACCCGCAGACAGGAGAGAAGATGATCATCGATGCAAGAAAGGTCGTTACGTTTAAACCATCTGACGTGTTGAGGGATGCTGTGAATCCTGGAGGGTAATGGGAATAGCTCATTAACTTTTCAGGATAATCAAGGAGGCACAATTATGTTTCCGACAGATCAATACATTAATGTAAAAGGGGTTAAAACCCGTTACTGGACCGCTGGTGATAAGGGACTGGTAATTCTCCTGATACACGGTTTCGGGGCCTCCGTAGAGATATGGCAGCATAACATCGAATCTCTTGCAAAATTTTATAGAGTATACGCCATTGATATTGTCGGCTTTGGACGCTCGGACAAACCTGAAGGTCCTTACACTGTTTCCATAATGACGGAGTTTGTCGATGCCTTCATGAAGGCCGCCGGAATTGACAAGGCAAGCTTTGTTGGCTTGTCTTTCGGGGGCGGTATATGTTTACAGTATGCACTAAAGTATCC
The DNA here is from genome assembly GCA_049521775.1 of Syntrophales bacterium. GTDB lineage: Bacteria > Desulfobacterota > Syntrophia > Syntrophales > UBA2185 > Fen-1135. Next base: position 7,243 of record JBEKOL010000063.1, on the reverse strand, counting down.
CCAAAGGGTAGAAAAGTTAGTTCTGGTTGACAGTGCGGGTCTCGGCAAAGAATTGATATTATCATTGCGACTCATGTCACTTCCGATTATTGGTGAGCTCATGACAAAACCGAGCAGGAAGATGGCTTACCTGTTTTTTAAACCTGCTGTACTGAACTCAAAGATATTGAATGGAGAATTCACGGAAACCTATTACAAGCTCTTTTCTCTCCCGGGAGCCCAAAAGGCAATGCTTAAGGTATTGCGTTCATTATGCACTATCTTCGGGCCAAGAGAAGACGCCCTGCACAATACCATGTCCAACCTTCATAAAATTACTGCGTCAACATTGATCGTCTGGGGTAAGCAGGACGCTGTCTTGCCGTTAGAGCAGGCCTACTTTGCCAGGGAAAGGATACCCAATTCTCAGCTTTATGTATTTGATCAATGCGGACATATGCCGAATTTTGAGAAACCGGAAGAATTTAACAGTACCGTACTAGCCTTTCTCTCTGGATAGTATTGGAGTGAAATATGGCCAAGCAGCTTGATAAAAAGCAGACCGTTGACCTGAAGAAACTACTCATGTCAAAAGTAATTCAATCAGAGGCTCTTAATGTGTGAATATCAGTGTGAATGGATCGTGAACACTTCTGACGTGTGGAACTTAATTTTCAGTTTTTAAATAAATTATTGACAACAAGGAGTTTGCCATGAAAGCTAAACTTGGGGTATTAATAATACATGGGGTGGGATCGCAAGACGACCAATTTGCAGAGCCAATGAAAAAGATATTAAAAGCAAAAATATCTGATAACGATGGAGTATGTTGGAAGTCGGTATGGTGGGCTCCCGTACTCTTAAAGAGAGAATCTGACTTATTGGATACGCTCTTTCCGGAGGAGAAGCGCCCTCACTGCGGGTTAAGATTGAGATATTGGATTTTCGAATTAAGAAAATTTGTGGTTAATTACGTTGGAGACGCTACAGCGTATCGGTATGTGCCAAATAGCGACAGTCAAACAAATGAAATAATAAAAACAAATGAAACTTATAATCAAATTCACGCAAAAGTACATGATGCCATCGCCAACCTAAGAGCGGAATTAGGTGATGCAGACAAACCCGTCATAGTGATTGCCCATTCATTGGGTTCTGTCATAATGTCCGACTACATCTGGGACAGACAACACTGGGGCAACCAAAGAAAACAAAAGCAGGGCCGAGAAAAAAAACAGGTCCCAGACCCATATGGGGAGAATCCATTTGAACGTATGGAAACACTGGCAGGCTTTATAACCTTTGGCAGCCCCATTCCCCTTTTTACACTCGCCTGTGATCCGGTCGAAAGCATCACATTTCCTCCAGGGCAATTACCAGCAAATTTGAGGGAAAAGGCAAAGTGGTTGAACTTCTATAATCCTGATGATGTTTTTGGATGGCCATTAAAAAATTTAAGCGATATTTATAAAGCCTGCCCAATCGAGGATACGCCAATCAATGTTGGCAGCATAATGACTTTTTGGAACCCCCTGTGTCATAGCAAATACTGGACGGATAATAATTTTACTGAGCCCGTCGCCCAATATATTTCCGAATTTTTAAAAGTGTGCCCATAAGCATGAGCATCAAACTGCACAGGGAACGAGGGCGGATCATGTCATTCGTTAAGAGATAAGCTTTTTCCCCTAAAGCAACGAGCATTTTGTACCACTAATTTTTCAGCAAGGAAAGTGTAAGCGAATATTCAGGCCACAGTTATTGTCCGGAACGGAGCGAATTATAATGAACGAGGATTTATCTCCGCAGCTTCGTGTTGCTATTGTTGTGCCCGCCAAGAAGTTTCGTTGCCTTGCAGGTGTGCTCTGGACACAGCGGTATGGACCGTTGCAGGTGGCATCCGTAACGCGGCAGGCGGGATATTTTGTCAGGCTATTTAATGAAGAATTGGGACTTCGAGTATCACCACCTGAGTTGGCGCAAGAGTTCGATGTGGTCGGCTTTTCCTCTAAATCTGCGGCAATTACCAGAGCCGAAGAGATTGCAGGTGCCGTTAAGAAGGAAGCTGAGAAGCTGGGTCGCCAAGTGGTGACAGTGCTGGGAGGTGAGCATATCTCGTTGGGCGGTGAATCACGCTTTTCCCCGTTCTTTGACTACACACTACGGGGTGAATCAGAGGAAGCCTTCCTGCAGCTCTTGAAATACTTGGAGGCGGGAGGGCGTGAGGCAGCAGACACCTTCAATACCTCTCTCAACAAGAATCATATCTGTGAATGTTTCGATAATATGCCTGATCTTTCTCTCGTTGTCGGCTATGACGAGACCGCACGGGGATTCATTTTCAAGTATTTTCCACTTATGTGGATGTTGAAAAAAAGGATGTTTCCCATCCTTACGTTTCAAGGGAGCAGGGGATGTCCTTACAACTGCTCCTTTTGCCCCACAGCGCGTCTTTCGCAAGGCAATGGCTATCGGCGCCGGAGCATCGAAAGTTCCATGGAATATCTCAAGGAACACCTCGCACGGTCAGGTATGCACAGGGTGATGTTCGAGGATCCCACGGCAGCCCTTCCTTTCGATAAGAGAGCACATGTTTTTTTTAAAGCCATCGCTGGAAACGGAGCCCGGATGAAGGCTACACTGCTGGTGCGCGCTGATCTCTCCGAAGATCGAGAGCTGCTCAAAGTCATGAGGGCGGCGGGGGTGATCAACGTGAGTATCGGGATAGAATCCCTGACTGAACAGACTCTGAGTGATTTCAAAAAGAAAACGTCTTATGATGCTATCAGAAAGGCCATGGATATATTTCATGAACATGGATTTGGCATAACGGGTCTCTTCATCGTAGGGTATGATACGGACGATCCGGACACTTTCGGTAGAATCCATAACTTTATTAACGAGACTGGGATCGAAAAATGGAGGGTATCTCCCTTAAGCCAGATGCCCGAATCAGCGGAACAGTTCATGCCTGCGCACCGCTATTTTCTCTGGGATGAATTCTCCCATTTTGGTCGGGCAGTCGTCGATTACTGTAATGGCGAATTTGTCATTTTCTACCCGAAACACATGAAGCCATCCACCCTGCAAAAGAAGATCATGGAGTTTAATCTCTCGGCCACCTCTTTAACGGATATTGTCAAGATTGTGGGTAAACGCAGAAAACTCATGCCTATGTTTCAGCGACTTGGTAATAATATCGTCCAAAGAATTATTGTAAAGGAGGTCGTCGCTTCTAAATATCTCGCGATGATAGAGGATGTGGAAGGAGAATTCTACGTTGAACGCGACGGCAAGGAACAATTACGGGAAGATCTCTTGCTGAAACGCTACGAGGAACGGGTAACTGCACGGGAGGGGACAAATGATCGAATCAAGTAGCTTTGTCAGGCAAGTTCCGCCAGGGACCTTTGAGTTCGTACAACCCAACCATCGGCGCCGCATTCCTTGAAGATGTCAATCGCATTATGGAGGTTTTCCTTTGCCTTAAATACATCGCCTTTCTTCTTGAACCATTCGGCATAGATGGCATGGTCATTTGCCAATTCCCAGCGGGTACCGTTTCTTGTGTCGGCATCGAAGGCTTTTTTAATCCAGTCTTCCGCATCCGAAAAGTGATCATCATCAATATTTAACATGATATCTCCGATAGTCCTTGCCATGAAGCCTTCATAGACAGTTACTTTATTATTCTTATAGTGCTCGAATAATTCAGCAAAGTTGATGTCTCTGTCATTTAATCGCACGCGTGCTCTTGCTAAGCAGTTTTTTTGGACGTTTGCCCATGAGGGGTGCAGTCTGGCTCCTTCCAGGATTTTTATTGCCTGATTATGATAGTCTTCAGCCTTCCCGTACAATCCCTTATCAAAATACATAAAGCCGAGTCGGGCATTTGCAATAGACTCCCAGCCAACTTGAGCAGTTTTTTTGCAGAATGTTAATCCTTCTAAAAAGTACTTCTCTGCCTCTTCGAATGCGCCCTTGTAATACTGGGCTGCCCCATAATGTGAGTAGACCGTCCCTTTGATATATATATCACCATACTCTTCAACTACATTTAAAGTTTCTTCGCAATGCTTACATGCGAGATCAATATTTCCCCGAAGTGTACACATATAAGTCATATAAGCTTTTGAAAGTGCTTTCCCCATAGGGTTATTTGCAAGCTCACTCAACTCCATGCATTTCTCGGAATACGTTAATGCCTTTTCAAATTCGCAGATATGAGGCAGGAAGATGCCCAATTGAGAACATGCCATCCATAATGAAAGAAAGTCGTTGACTGCCTCTGAAAAGTGGATTGCTTTGTTCATATATAGAATTCCTTTTGAGAAATCCTCTTCCACCCCAAAGGAATACGTTCCCATTGTGATATAGATTCCAGCAAGACTCTTCTTATAGTTCATCTTCATTACTAAATCTATAATGGGGTGAACTGCATCTTTTGCTTCAATAAGATAATTCAGGCTCAAATTATAAATCGCAAGTGTTGTTCTGGCATCGATGCGTTTTCTCTGATTGGCTTCTGTTTGCGGGAGCTTTTCCAGGCTGCTTATGCTCATTTTGGCATACTCGATAGCATCCTTGAAAAGGGCGGCCTTCTGGTATCTCTTTGCTTCGAGTTTTGCATACTCCGATCCCTTTTCATAATCCTCACTGGCAATGCAGTGATTTGCCAGAATGCCATAATGGTAACAGAGGTCATGCTTATAGATGTCCTCTATGGTATTGGCTATTTTTTGATGGAGCTGTTTTTTCTTTTTTGTCAGGATAGAGTCATAAACCACCTCTCTCGTGAGAGAATGTTTGAAGATATAGGTAGATTGCGGATAAATACCCCTCTCATACAGAAGCTCTGCATCTTTTAATGCAGACAGATAAGACAGAATATCATGTTCAGAAAACTCTGTTATCTTCTTGATCAGGTCATAACTGAACTCCCTTTCGATGATGGAGCCTGCTCGAATTACCTCCTTTGCTCCCTCAGAAAGATTATCCACCCTTGTCATAATTACATCCTGTATCGTGGAAGGGATGGTGAGCTTCTTTATGTTTTTTGATAACTGGCATGTATTGTTTTGCATCTCGATGATCTTCAGATCCTTGAGCGATTTAATGAACTCTTCAATAAAGAAAGGAATCCCCTCAGTCTTTTGCAGAATCAATTCCTCAAGGTGTCTATCGATATTTGGGGTTCCAAGAATGTGGGTCAACATACTCAGGCTCTCTCGGTTCGAAAGCCTGTTTAAAGTCACCTGACTGTGGTAGGACCTGCTCCCCCAGGTATGGACAAACTCCGGTCTATAGGTAAAGATCAAGAGTACCCTTGCCCCTGGAATAATCTCGAGCAATTCCTTCATGACATCCTCGGAACTTTTGTCCATCCAGTAGAGGTCTTCTATAGCCATGATCAGGGGTCTGATTTCTGAACCTCTCAGGACGATTCTCTTCACTGCTTCCAGTGTTCTATCTTTCTTGGCTTCCGGACTCAGAGAGATCTTATCGATACCGCTCTCTTTGACGGAAAGAAGCTCCAGGAGGTAGGGAAGGATAGATGCTTCATCGATTTTTAGTATTTTGAGGCCATTAACAACCTTTTCTCTAATCTCCTCTTCGATGTCAGTATCCCGGATATCAAAGTTGGACTTCAGGATATCCACTATGGGATGATAAGCGACATTCCTGCTGTAAGAAAGGCATCGTCCCTCAATAAAGGTGACGCCTTCATTGGTGACAGCTTTCCTAAACTCGTAAAGGAGACGCGATTTGCCGTTGCCTGCTTCACCAATTATGGAGATGGCCTGACCTCTTCCTTCTTTGACTCTTTCAAATCCATCCAAAAGGAGTTCCAGTTCACGCTCTCTTCCCGCGAAGGGAGTTAATCCGCTCTCAGCGCTGACATCAAATCTTGTTCGTCTAGTACTGGGGGCGATGACCTGATAAACGCGGATCGGCTTCTCTTTTCCTTTAATCCCTTTTTCCCCCAAACTCTCAAAGCGGAAAAGCCCTTCCGTGAGTTTGAAGGTGTCATCGGAGACATAGGTGGTTCCCGGCTCTGCTAGACTTTCCATTCTGGCAGCAAGATTGACCGTATTGCCCACGGCTTTGAATTCAACACGCAAATCATTGCCCAATGTTCCCACCACGACCGGGCCGGTATGAATACCGACACGCATCTTTATGGGAAAGAAATCCCCCTTTTCCAGTTTTATCCTGTCATTGAAGCGGGTTATCTCCCTATGAATAGACATTGCAGATCGTATGGCTCTCTGGGGGGCATCTTCCAGGGCGATGGGAGCGCCGAATAAGGCCATGATCCCGTCACCGGTCATCTCGTTGACTGTTCCTTCGTAATCATGCACTTTCTTAATGAGAATCTCATAGACCTGATCCATCATGGCATAGACCTCTTCGGGGCCGAGTTTCTCTGAAAGGCTGGTAAACCCTTTCATATCACAGAAGAGTACCGTAACCTGCTTCCGTTCACCTTCAATCTTATCTTTTTGAGAAAGGATTTTTTCTGCGATACCCTTGGGAAGGTACTTCTGAATCTTTACAAGCTTCTCATCGAACGAAAGATCTTGAGGTGATGACTCAGAAGGGATAATTAACGCGATGCCACAATCGCTACAAAACTTGTGGCTTGGATAATTGCGGGTGCTACAATTCTGGCAGACGATTTCAAGCTTGCCGCCACATTCAACGCAGAATTTGGCTGAAGTAGAATTCTCAAATTCGCATTTTGAGCACTTCACTATCCACCTCCATTATGGGAAGGGGATTCATAGAGCACCTATTCATTTACAGGCTGGCTCCGATGCCGGAAAGTCATTTTGAGTTCGAGTTTTCCCAAGTAGCTGAATAATAAAAGATTCTTAGACGCGTTGTCAAGGGATTTATTGACATACAAAGAACTACGCTCACTGATAATTGCTAATTGACGGAATTTGATTGATATGTAAAATATTAGACAGCAGTAGCCGGGATAACATTACAATTTTATGAGGCAGCACATGCAGCTTACGGCTACCTTCCTGATAAAGCATCCAGCAATTTCGGGGGGCATACTTCCTTGTATATTGAAAGATAAGGGATGAGATTATTAAAGGTCTTTTTCTTTTAGTAAATCCTGTTGTATCTTGTCGGAAGAGAAGGCAGCTTCCTCGGTCTTCGAGACCGTTTGAAAGTATCTTCCTTCCGCCAGGTTTAAGTCGAGGAATAACTTGGTGCACAGACACCGCATTCAACAAGGCTGATGATTCCT
>JBEKOL010000062.1:0-16290 GCA_049521775.1 Syntrophales bacterium | reverse complement strand
GATCATGCAAAGAACGGCTTGCAACCCAGATAATCCTTGACGAAAGAACAAAAACATGAAAACTTAAACAACGTCCAACACATTAACATCAATAAGAAAATCAGATTATAGTACGTATAGCTTCCTGAAAGTGTCAGAGTCGATTTTATTGCAGAGATACATGACTTCAATGCGTTATGCTCAATTCCATAGTTACCCCATCTATCATTTAGATGAATAAATTCAGGCATAAGGCTTTGAGAATTCGAGGCGTGCGGGAGAACTCTGTCTAAATTGTGCACAAAAATGACTTTTTGACGGGTGACTCGACCAAACAATGATTCGATTTCTCAAAAGAACGGTCACCCTCGATGCATACCTTTTTCTGTCATCGGCACCGCACCCCATATTTTGTGACCAAGACTTACTTGACGCACAAGGCCGTTTTTCTTATACTTCCTCCACGGGAAAGAAAGTTCTTGTCAAATATTCCTACAATTTCCCCCATGTGAAGGAGGTAAAAATGCCTGCTGCTTCAAACAACAACAGATTAACGAAGTTCATTTCGACGGCTTGCACCGGCATCATCCTTTTGCTGTTCCTCTTCGGGTGCACATACAAGATACCGATCAATGCCAAGATAGGCGACATAGGCGTCAGGCAGAGAATCCCACTCCGCTCGGCGGTGCTGTTTCCGGCTTCGGAACAGAACTATGTTCACTTCGCCACACCGCAGGGGAGGTCCGACTACACGGCCGAGTTTCCTGTGGGTCAAGCTCTGGCCGACGCGACCCTGCAAGCCTTCTCACAGGTCTTTGAGACTGCGGAACTTGTTCAGAACCGCAGTCAGGCCGAAGGCTACGACATCGTGGTCAAGCCGGAATTCATGAACATGAATTACAGGTTCGTCTGGCCGCGCGGCCATTACACTTCACTGTCCGTGAAGGTCACGTTCTCGCACAAGGGGCAGCGCCTCTTCGAAAAGGCATACAGCAGCAAAGAGCACGGCTTTCCCGACGTCGGTAAAAGCGGGTCTGGGCTGGCCCAGGTGGGACAGAGCGTGGCGGACGGCCTAAATGAGATAATGCAGGAAAGCGTGGCGGACATGCTCTCCGACGACAAGATGCGCCGGACCATCGCGGCCCTGCAGGGCAAGACGTACGCAGAGCCGGTGGAGCATGACTACGCGCCGCTCTCCGCCGAAACCCGGCCTGTCGTGGTTGCATTGCAAAACCCTGTCCCGGCCAAGGGCTTCGGTGTATACCATGCGCTGGTCATCGGCAACAACGACTATATCGAGTTGCCCAAGCTCAGTACGGCCGTGAATGACGCGAAAGGCATGGGGAAAATCCTGGAAAGCCGATACGGCTTCAAGGTCACGCTCCTTATCAACGCGACCCGCAGGGACATCCTAATAGTTTTGGACAAACTTCGGTCACAACTTACTGAGAACGACAACCTCCTCGTGTACTTCGCTGGGCATGGATACTACGACGAGGGCGCGGACCGCGGCTACTGGCTGCCTGTTGACGCAGCCAAGGACACCACGGCGGACTGGATCTCCAACTCGGACATCACCGACAAGCTCAAGGCCATCCATGCCAAACATGTCATGGTCGTGGCCGACAGCTGTTATTCCGGTGCCATGACCCGAAGCGTGAGCATCCAGCTCCGTGAGCCCGACTATTACCAGCGCATTGCTACGAAACGGGCCCGTACCGTGCTGACCTCCGGGGGCATCGAGCCGGTCCTCGATACGGGCGGGGGTGGTCATTCAGTGTTCTCTAAGGTGCTCTTGCAGGCCCTAGAGGACAATCCGGGCATGCTGGACGCCACCGAGCTCTTCAACCAGATTCGCAGGCCTATCATGGTCAACTCTAACCAGACGCCGCAATACTCCGACATCAAGTTTGCCGGCCACGAGGGCGGGGATTTCATCTTCATCAGACAGCCCGGAAAATAGGCGCACAGTGCGCCGGAACGGGGAAGAAAATTGGGAAATATGAGGAAATGAGTGGGAACTGAGGAGCCCAATTAATGAACCATATTTTTGTAATAAGGACAAAAGGGAGGTTCCTAAAATCCGAGAAGCATGCCAAATGCAGCATGAAAGAGATTCATCCGGATCTTCGTCAGGCATGACTTATGATCCAGCAAAAATTAATGAGTATAACTGGGAATCCTCACCACAACTCCAAATCGACAACTGTTGACTTGTAGGTGTCAATAATCTGAACATTTCATTTTTTCTTTGGTCGTCATTGCACATTACGGGATGAAACATCCTATTCGTTGGCAGCTTATTCCCATCACATGCAGCTTACGTATAGCTTCCTGTAATCTTGATTTTTCTATTTTACCATTTTATGCTACATTACGATTGGAAATAAATAGAAACGGTTCCCATAGGACCACCAGAGGCTGGAAAACTAAACGCTTAACTGTTACAGTTTTTGGAGAGCCCTCATCATTTTTCACTTTCCTGTCGTTCTCTTCGAAAACGGCTATGTTGAAAAAGTTATCTTTGATGAATGATAGAAAATTACTGACTACTGTTTGAAACATGAGTCGGATAGTATCTTTTTCGTGTGCCTTAAAGGCCAAGAACTCAAAAAAGAAATCAGGTGAATAATGGAAGAGTCCGCCTCACCTTTGAACATTCTGATTGTCGATGACGAGCTGAACATTCGCAAGACTCTCTCAGTCTGCCTGGAGACGGAAGGACACAAGGTTGTCGCGGTTAGCAATTACGAGGACGCCCTTTCTGAAAATGCCCGCCGTTCCTTTGACGTGGCTTTTGTGGACCTGCGTCTCGGGACAAAAAGCGGCCTCGACCTTATGCCAGCGCTTTTTTCTAGCTCTCCTTGGCTGAAGGTCATCGTTATCACGGCCTATGCATCGATCGATACAGCGGTAGATGCCATGAAGCGGGGTGCTGCCGATTATATTCCGAAACCCTTCACACCTTCCCAGGTAAAACGCTGCGTAGATAAAGTTGCAGAGGTCCGTTTGCTGGAGCAGCGTGTAGATGCCCTCCAGGCGGACTTGAACCGCATCAATCCCGAAGTGGATCTCAGCACGACAAGTCCCATCATGCAGCGCGCTATCGAACAGGCAAAGCAGGTGGCCCCGACGGACGCCATCGTCCTTCTCACAGGAGAGAACGGAACCGGAAAAAGCGTTCTTGCCCGGGCCATCCATGGATGGAGCAAGCGGGCAAATAAGCCTTTCGCGGAGATCTCATGCCCTGCACTTTCCGCAGAGCTTCTGGAAAGCGAGCTTTTCGGACACGTGAAAGGGGTATTTACAGGCGCCGTGCGAGACCATTTAGGCCGGATCCCCTTTTGTGAAGGAGGAACTCTGTTCCTGGATGAAATAGGTGATCTTCCGCTCTCCGTTCAACCGAAACTTTTGCGATTTATCCAGGAAAGGGAATACGAGCGTCTCGGCGATCATGTTACCCGGAAGGCGGATGTGCGCCTGATTGCAGCTACCAATATGGATCTCGAGGAAGCCTTCAGGAATAATCGTTTCCGCGAAGACCTCTTCTATCGGCTGAATGTTATCCAGATAGAGATTCCACCTCTACGGGAACGGTCTGATGATATTGCCGACCTGGCCCGACGATTGCTCATCTTCTTTGGGAGAAGCCATCACTGTGCTCATCAGCGCTTCAGTGACGAGGCACTGCAGGTGCTCCGCCGCTATTCCTGGCCGGGAAATGTGCGTGAGCTGCGAAATGTAATCGAACGAGCGTCAATACTCTGTAAGACAGAGTCAGTAGGAATCGAATATCTGCCCGAAAAGCTGCTCACCGCCGAAGACTGTCCCAAGCCTGGCGATCTTGTTTCTCTCGATAAGCTAGAAGAGGTGCATATCCGTCGCGTCCTTGCGTCTGCGAAATCATTGCAAGAAGCCGCCGATATTCTCGGAGTCGATCAGGCAACTCTCTGGCGTCGCCGGAAACGCTACGGAATCTGAACAGGCACCTCACATAAATTACACCATCTGTGAAGGATTGCGTTTTGCAAGGCGTTTGAGGTTGCATTCTTGCTGAGTGCAAGGCAAAGCGGATTATGCAGATCTATAAGCCTCGATTTTATTACATTTCTCTCTGGCACACCATTTGCTCTAACACAAGGACACGAGGAGAGAAACTATGTTTAGTTTAAGACAGAAGTTATTTCTTGGATTTGGCGGCCTATTGCTGATCATCGCATTGACCGGTATTCAAAGCATCAGTAAAGTCACAGAACTGGGCGATGCAATCGACGTCATTCTCAGAGAGAATTATCAAAGCGTACTCGCCTGTCAGAACATGAAAGAATCCCTCGAAAGAATGGATAGCGGGGCTCAGTTTATCCTTACAGGCTATGGAGGTGAAGGGAGGAAAGCCATTAGAAACAACCTTCCGGAGTTTGAGAAAGCCCTCGTCATCGAGCTGAATAACATTACTGTACCCGGAGAAGGAGAAAAGGCGGCGCACCTTCAAGAACTCTTTGCCAGATATAAGACAATGATTCAGCACATGGAAGGCAAGGCCATGGCGCGTGAAAGGCAGCGCGATATGTATTTCAATCAACTCTTTCCATTGTTCCGGGAGATAAAAGGGACGGCTGATGACATCCTCAACATGAACCAGAAGAACATGTACGATGCCAACCAATCGGCGCGTCACAAGGCGGCCAAGGCCCGTGAACAGATGTATTTTCTACTAATTCTCGGCGCCGTCCTGGCCGTCGCCTACATATTCTTAGTCGGCAAATGGATCCTCAGGCCGATTGAACGTTTGACGCAGTCTGCTGAGGAGATCAAACAGGGTAATCTGGATCTCATAGTTAAGACCGATACCCGTGATGAAATAGGGCGTCTTTCAGAGGCATTTAACGCGATGGCTGCAAGCCTTCGGGAAGTCCGCCGGAGCGATGAAGCAAAGCTTGTCAGGATTCAGCACTCGACGCAGCAGACATTCGATAATCTTCCAGATGCCGTGGCAATTCTCGATCTGGAGGGAAAGGTGGAGATGGCAACGGAAACTGCCAGAAACATCTTCGGACTGAAGCGCAACATCCGGATTGAAAGCGTACCTCTTAAATGGATAACCGATCTTTACAGAGATGCCCTAAAAGGCGATCACACCTCATCGAAAGAAACCGCGACAGCTGTTGTACAGCACTTCGTCGACGCGGAGGAGCATTTCTTCCGGCCGATGACCGCCCCTATCCTGAATAATAGGAGGGAACTTATTGGCATAATCCTTATCCTCAAGGACGTCACGGACCAACTGGAACAAGACGAACTAAAAAAAGGCGTTATTTCCACGGTCTCGCATCAGTTGAAAACGCCTCTTACGTCCATTCGCATGGCCATTCACCTTCTCCTCGATGAGAAGGTCGGGCCCCTCACTCTCAAGCAGCAGGAACTCTTGATTGCGGCCCAGGAAGACAGCGAGCGCCTGCACAAGATCCTTGTTAATCTGCTTGATATCAGCCGTATAGTATCCGGTAAAATGGCTATGGAGTTACACGCGGTCCCGCCCCATCAAATCATCTCGGAGACTGTTGAATCTTTCCGGGGAGCGGCCCTCGGCCACGGTGTGAAGATTCACACACTGCTGCCCGGTGACCTGCCCGAGGTCCGGGCTGATAAGATGCGGATCGGGCATGTTTTCGCCAACCTATTGTCTAACGCCCTGAGGTACACCGCATCCGGTGACACAGTGACCGTAACCGCACAGGTTGGTGAAGAACAGGTTGAGTTCTCCGTTTCGGATACCGGTAGGGGAATACCCGAGCAGTATCTCTCCAGGATCTTCGATCCATTCTTTCGTGTTCCGGGGCAGGAAACTGATACGGGTACCGGCTTGGGGCTTTCCATAGTTAAAGAAATTGTCGAAGCACACGGAGGATCCGTTAGTGTAAAAAGCATCGTGGGTGAGGGAACCACCATCTCTTTCACCCTTCCGAAGTACACGGGAGAAGCCAATTCGCATAAAAATGACGAAAAAAAACTATAGGGAGGGAACACTATATGAATCTTGTAATCTGGCTACCGGCAATGTTTTTCTTGGGCCTTATATCAATGGGGCTATGCTACCTGTTTATGAAATTCTGCGAGAAAATTTAAATAATGGAGTGAGGTGAGCGATGATTTATCTGACAGCAATTGTAGCAGTTTTCTTATTTGTTTACCTGGTTGTGGCCCTCGTGCGGCCAGAGTGGTTCTGAGCGGCGGGCTTTGACACTGAAATAAAAAAGGAGTTAAGACAATGTTTATTCAAACCTGGTTTCTTCCCTTTTTGCTTCTTGCAACAGCGACTGTGATTGCATTTCCCTTAAGTCGCTACATGGCGTGGATCATGGATGGAAAATACCGACCGTTGCCGGTTTTGGGCTGGTTCGAGAAACGTTTGGATAGCGGCCCACAAAACTGGAAGCAGTATACAGGTTCTCTGCTCATTTTCAACACTATACTGTTCATTTTCGGGTTCCTTGTCCTGGCGCTCCAGCCGTGGATGCCTCTCAATCCGGATAGTAAGACGCTGCTGGCCCCAAGCACCATCTTTAACAGCGTGGTGTCATTCATGACGAACACGAACCTTCAGCACTATGCCGGAGACCAGCACCTGTCGAACTTCAGCCAGATTTTCTTTTGCATCGCCAACATGTTTCTATCCGCTGCCATCGGTCTCTGTGCGTTGACTGCGATCATCCGTGCTTTTCGGAGCAACTCATCGTTAGGCAACTTCTTCGTTGACATGTGGCGGGTGCTTGTTTACATGTTCGTACCGGCCGCCTTTATCATAGGTCTCATTTTTATAACGCAGGGCAGTCCGATGACTTTTCAAACTTCCCACAGCCTTTCGACGCTCGAGCCTGCGGCAATGGGGACAACGGACACGGGCGAAGCGAAGCAGCAAACCATTGTTGTCGGGCCGGTGGCGGCCCTCGAGTCCATCAAGATGCTCGGCACCAACGGCGGCGGGTTTTACGGCATGAACTCCGCCCACCCTTTCGAGAATCCCACCGGGTTGTCGAACTTCTTTAACGCACTGTCCATGATGATGTTCCCGTTTGCCCTTGTGCTCATGTACGGCCGGATGCTTCGCAAGTTCCGGCACAGCCTTGTCATTTTTTCGGTCATGCTGGTATTAATGGCGGGCACGGTCATTTGGTCGGTCTACTTTGACACGCTGAAACCGAACCCGGCATTGACCAGCCGTCCTGTGGCAAAAACATACGAAATTGCGAGCGCAAGGGCGCCGGGCGGGAAAACGGTTGTGTCCATGCCGGCGGTTACGGGCTTACCGGTAGACCAGCATCTGGGCAACCTCGAAGGCAAGGAGATGCGCTTCGGTGTATCCGCAGGCGCCACTTTTGCAGCGCTGACGACAGATGTGACATGCGGTGCTGTGAACGCCGAGTCCGACAGCCTCAACCCGATTGCCGCCCTTTCGCCCATGGTTGGTATGTGGCTGAATTGCGTCTTCGGCGGCAAAGGTGTGGGCATGATCAACATGCTGCTCTACTTAATCATCGGGATATTCGTGGCCGGCATGATGGTGGGCCGGACGCCCGAGTATCTGGGAAGGAAAATCGAGGCCCGTGAGGTGAAGCTCGCGATCATCGCCCTGCTCGTCCATCCGTTCATGATCCTTATGCCCACGGGACTCTTCGCCGCAACGGACTGGGGACTCAAAGCCGTGAGTAATCCCGGCGCCCACGGTTTTTCACAGATGCTGTACCAATTTTCTTCGGCCTCTGCCAATAACGGCTCGGCCTTTGATGGATTGGGAGTGACCTACGGTTTCTGGAATGCTGTAAACCCGGCGCCCGAGGCTATCGCCTGGGATATTGCAACGGGACTGGTAATGCTCTTCAGTCGCTTTCTTCCGATCATCGCGCCCATCGCCATGGCGGCATATCTCGGAGCAAAGAAGTCGAGCCCGTTCGGTCTGGGCACCTTGCGCGATGACAGCATCACCTTTGGGTTTCTCCTGTTTGGTACTATTATCATCATAGGCGCTTTGCTCTTTCTCCCAGTCGCCACACTGGGACCGGTGGCGGAACACCTGGGTCCCATTCCTTTTGGCGGCTGACCAACAATGGATGCTATATAGACTCTTTACCAAGGATTGCACAACGATTGAGGAGTTAGACATGAATAACATGCCCGATATTAAAGAAACTTTGCAACCCGCGCTCTCGCCGTTGCAGCGGCCGCATCGCCGGATAAAACCGCGGGGGCTCTTGGAAAAGGAAACAGCGAAGGCCGCGTTGAGGCAGTCGTTTGTCATGCTGAGGCCGGACATACAATGGAAGAACCCGGTAATGTTTGTGGTTGAGGTAGGCGCATTCCTGACTCTGTTATATATCCTGCAGACAGCGTGGGGATGGACAGCAAGCCAGGTACCGATTACATATTTTATTGCCCTTGACGCATGGCTTTTTCTGACCGTGCTGTTCGCGAACTTTGCCACCGCTCTGGCTGAGGCACGCGGCAGAGCCCAGGCCGATTCACTCAGGAAGGCGCGGCACGATACTGCAGCCTATCGCTTGAACGCAGCCGGCGCCATCGAAGAGGTTTCCTCCGCGGTTTTGAAAGCAGGTGATCGTGTCGTGGTGAAGGCAGGCCAGACAATACCTGGCGACGGCGAGATAATTGAAGGGATTGCGTCTGTGGATGAGTCGGCGATTACCGGTGAATCGGCGCCCGTCATTCGCGCTGCAGGCGGTGACCGGTCGGGCGTGACCGGAGGCACCGTCGTGTTGTCCGACCGGATCGTCGTTATGATTACCAGCGGCACCGGTGATTCATTTCTCGACCGGATGATAGCGCTCGTCGAGGGCGCCATCCGTCAGCGAAGCCCGAATGAGATTGCTCTAACGCTGCTGCTATCCGCCTTTACTTTGGTCTTCCTTATCGTGGTAATCCCCCTTTGGCCGATGGCCTGGAATGCCGAGCAGTACATGATGGGGTACCTGGGCATTCAACAGCCCCTGAAAAGTCTCGGCACTGATATTCCCACCCTCATCGCGCTCCTGGTCTGTTTGATTCCTACCACCATCGGCGCTCTGCTTGCCGCCATCGGAATCGCGGGCATGGACCGCGCTCTGCAGGCCAACATTATTGCGAAAAGCGGCAAGGCGGTGGAGTTGGCCGGTGATATTGACGTCGTGCTGCTGGACAAGACCGGCACGATTACCATCGGAAACCGGAATGCGACAACGTTCTTGCCCATAGGAAAGAATTCGGCCGCCGATGTCGGGCAGATTGCTGCCCTGGCTTCTGCCGCCGATGAAACGCCGGAGGGGAAAAGCATCGTAAGATTATTTGAAAAGCAAAACCAAACGGCAAGTGCGCCGCAGGGCAGTCAGTTCGTGCCATTCACGGCACACACACGCATGAGTGGCATTGATCTTCCTGATGGGCGGCGGATACGAAAAGGAGCCTCCGACGCCGTCATCAAATTTGTCGAGGATAATCATGGCAGCATTCCCTCTGATCTCAATTCATTAGTGAACAGCGTTGCAGCTAAGGGCGCAACTCCTCTCGTCGTTGCTGATGGCAACCAGATTGCGGGGCTGGTCGTCCTTGAGGACATTTTGAAGCCCCATATGCAAGAACGCTTCGAGCGGCTGAGAAGGATGGGGCTTCGGACAGTCATGATCACAGGGGATAACCCCCTGACGGCTGCTTACATTGCCAAACAGGCGGGGGTCGACGACTTCCTCGCCCAAGCAACGCCAGAGACCAAGCTTGCTTACATCCGGAAGGAGCAGGCGGGTGGAAAGCTGGTGGCCATGATGGGCGACGGAACAAACGATGCGCCAGCCCTGGCCCAGGCAGATGTAGCCCTTGCCATGAATGCCGGCACACAGGCAGCCAAGGAAGCTGCTAACATGGTCGACCTGGATAGTGACCCCACCAAGTTGATCGAAGTTGTGGAAATCGGAAAGCAGCTCCTCATAACACGAGGTTCATTGACGACCTTCTCCATCGCCAACGACGTGGCGAAATACTTTGCGATCATCCCCGCGCTTTTCGCGGGGACTCTGCCGTGGTTGGGGGTGATGGACATTATGCATTTGCATTCACCTACCTCGGCCATTCTGTCGGCTGTCATCTTCAACGCCCTCATCATTCCGGCGCTGATACCGGTGGCGCTGAAGGGAGTAAAATACCGGCCCCTTGGCGCCGATGCCTTGTTGCGGAGGAATCTGCTGATTTGGGGACTCGGAGGTGTGATTCTGCCGTTTATTGGCATCAAACTGATCGACCTTATCCTGGTTAGTTTGCATTTAGTTAACTGAGATTTTAGAGATCAAGGAGATATAAATATGTCGCGATATCTTTCTAAGAGCCTGTTGCTGCTTTTATTCTCTGTAGTCATATGTTGCGTTCTTTACCCGCTGGCGCTATGGGTAATGGGACAGTCACTCTTCAACTTTCAGGCTAACGGCAGCATACTGCTTGGTCCCGACGGAAGGCCCGTGGGATCACGACTTATTGCCCAGCCGTTCACCAAGGACGAATACTTCCAGCCCCGTCCCTCCGCAGCGTCATATGATGCATCCGCCTCGGCCTCATCGAGCCTGGCTCCATCCAATTATGCGTTGCGGGACCGGGTCGCCCGTTCGCTTGGGCCTATCATAAAATACCGGAGTGGTCCCAAAGCCGGTCAACCAGTGGCGCCGGATATCGAGAGTTGGTTTAAGAAAGATATGTACCAGGGCAGCCCGCATATTGTGGCACTGTGGGCGGATCAACATAACTCTCTTGCTCAAGCTTGGATTACGTCAGACCCAAACCATGAAGCGTACGTGAACGATTGGGCGAAGGCACATCCGGATCTCGTAAAAAAATGGGTCGAGGAAAATCCAGGCACCCCTCAGCCAAAAGCAACGGATCTTGCTGTGGTGTTTTTTAAACATTTCTCCGAGGAAAACCCCGGTAAATTTCTCTCTGCTGTCACTAACAAGGGAGCTGATGGGAAGGACAAAATTGAAATGAAACCTGTCAATGAGGGCTCAGACGTTCAGTCGACCTTCTGTCTAATGTGGCGCGAGGAGCATCCCGACGTTGATCTCGAAGATGTCCCCGGAGATATGGTGATGACATCTGCTTCCGGGCTCGATCCTCACATCACGTTTCAGAATGCCGAGTATCAGCTCGACAGGATTGCCTCCAAATGGGCGACCAATTTGAAACGCAATCCCGCCGATGTGCGAAAGGAGATTGAGCAGATTTTACGGGATAACGCCTCGGCCCCGTGGGGCGGACTCGCTGGTGAAAAGTTCATGAATGTTCTTGAAGTCAACCTCGCACTGCGCAAACGATACGGAGCACCTTAAACATACAGACAGAACGGATTCACAGGCGAGCGCCTGGTGGAATGTATAGCTCTTGAATCTGGAACTCGATGGGGACAAGTAAAATATGCCTGTTGAAAATAGAGCAGATGCTTTTTTGAGGATGATCCGCAGGTCCCAGCGTGGCCACCTAAAGATATACCTAGGTTATGCCGCCGGCGTGGGTAAAACCTACCGGATGCTGCAGGAAGCGCACCAGCTCAAGGACGAGGGGATCGACGTGGTTGTGGGACTCGTCGAGACCCATGGCAGGGTCGATGTCGCCAAACTTGTCGAAGGGTTGGAAATTATCCCCAGGCGGAGTCAGGAATACCGCGGGATTATCGTTGAGGAGATGGACGTTGATGCCATTCTTGCCCGGAGGCCCCAGATTGCGCTCGTCGACGAACTAGCGCATACCAATGTGCCGGGCAGCCGAAACGAAAAAAGGTACCAGGATGTCCAGGATATACTCGCGAAGGGGATTCACGTTATCAGCACCCTAAACATCCAGCATCTGGAAAGCCTCTACGATGTGGTAGAGAAGGCGTCCGGTGTCAGGGTCCATGAACGGCTTCCTGATGCCATTCTCGCCGAAGCGGATCAGATCGTGAATGTTGATTTGACCACAGAGGACTTAAGTGAACGTCTCAAAGAAGGAAAAATATATCCTCTCGGACGCATTGAGACGGCCTTGGCAAATTTCTTTAGGAAACCGAACCTGGAGCAGCTCCGGGAGCTTACCCTGCGTGAACTGGCTTCACAGATTGACCTGCGATCTCGTGATGAACTGGAAGAGGAGGTTCCCGCCACTCCCGATCAGGTAATGGTGTGTCTCAGCTCAAAAGGTCAGAACAGCGAAAAACTGCTCCGTTACGCCTCGCGGCTGGCGGGACGGCTTAATAGAAACTGGTACGCCGTCTATGTTCAGACGCCGTCGGAGGCGCCGACTGCCATCGATGCGCAGACGCAGCGGTTTCTGTCAGGCAGTTTAACTCTGGCAAAGCAGCTTGGAGCCATCGTCTTTACCTTCAAGGGAGAAGATATAGTCAAGACCATTTTGCAGTTTGCCAGGGAATACAGGGTCGGTCACATTGTCATCGGAAGCCCGAGAAAAATTCCTTTCTGGAAGCAAATGCTCGGCGAGCGCAGTGTCGCCGAACGCCTGATCCGCGATGCCAGGGGTGTGACGGTCGTTGTCCTTGACACGCAGAAACCCGATGCGGCTTCTCCTCTTACGGTTGAGGAAGAGATCATACAGGAGGAGAATGCCCCTGCAACACATGTAGCAGAGGACGCTCGCACACGTTTAACTGAATTCATATCACAGGACAGGATTATCATCTGGGAATCGCCCATCACAAAAGATGATTTACTAAAAAGCCTCTCAGAGGCCGCCTGTGAAAATGGAAGCGAAGAGAAATTGAAGGGCATTAATGCAATTATGGAAAGAGAAAAGCAAGGGTCGACATTCTTCAACGAAGGCGTGGCCTTTCCTCATGCAAGGATTGGGGGACTTAAACGCTCATGCGTGGCCATTGGCCTCACACGCGGAGGTGTTTCCGACGTAAGCACCGAGAAGCCCATCGAATGCGTCTTTTTGATTTTCTCACCGGCTGACATTCCCGATGAACAGATACAGATACTGGGGCTTGCCAGCAAAGCAGCCCTGGACAGGCAGCTTATGGAGACCTTGCGGTCGGCGAGAACCCCTGACGAGGCCTATCAGGCCATTCAAGCATGGAAAATTGTGGAACGAACCGGAGCGTAATGAGCACTGCGGCGAATTATGCTGCGGCATTTGAAGTTATTTATAAACAGGCCGGCTCTAATGCAGGCTGGAGAAGAGATATGAATTCCCTGAAACAGCTTCTAAGTTATACGAAGAAATTGATTTTGTCACAAACCTTAATTCGATTATCTCGAAAAAAGCCAATGAAAAGAAAGGTAAGGTCGGTGGATATATTCTTGGAGAATTTCTATCTGGCTTCAGTAAAATAGAAGCCAAAATAAAATCTTTTAAGGCTAACGGGAATGAGAAAACTCCGAAGTAATACTGGAGATCCCTTATGCTTCATTTCTATCGATAATCTTCAGTTACTCTAATTATATAAGAATGCTTGTTTGAAGGTGAACTCAATGTTCCCCTATTTGACCACTTCCTTCCTAGTAGTCAACAAAACGTCAACATCAACAAAGATACTAGATTTCAATCCGTAATAAACACCTTTCACGTCCTACAAACATCAATTCTATGCTCCATATTTTACAACCATTATTCCATTGACATACTAGATAGCGCTTCTTATACTTTCCCCCACAAAAAGTAAGCTCTTCTCAATAATGCAATTACAAAACACTTGTAGTTGACCATTCTTTGTTATTTTTTGATGATGAAAGAGGAGAGGATATGTCTGTTTATCGAACAATCTTGGTTGTGTGTTTTGCACTTTTTCTTTCTTCCTGCGCAGCAACGCCCGTTCTTACTGTAGGTGGTGATATATCCAGGGAAATTAGGCACGAAGCTCCTCTTGTAGCTAAAGTCGATATTTCTCCGGATGGACGATATGCCTTATCTGGAGGCTTTGATTCTTTTATCCTCTGGGATATTCTTCAAGGCAAGAAAATACAAACATTTGATCATCCCAGCGCTTGGGTTACTGATACAATTGTAGTTGCTTTTTCGCCTGATGGGAAATATTTCGCTTCCGGTGGCAAAGGAATAAAATTGTGGGATTTATCCACTAGAAAAGAAAAAATTATATTTGATGACAACATCAGAACGACCTCAATAGCTTTTTCTCCAGACGGGAAAAATCTTTTAAGTGGAGGTCCTCGGGCTGGTTTTTGGGGCCGTTATATTCCTCCTAATATGCAAATCTTTGATGTATCAACAGGAAAAGAAATAAAAGATTTTGATCCAGTCGCACAAATTTGGTCTGTTGCATATTCGCCAGATGGGAAATATGCTTTGTCAGGCGGATTTTATATATACGGTGGCAGAATAGATTTATGGGATGTATCAAGGGGGAAGCCTATAAAAACAGAGGAACAAAGTATCTCAGATGCTATGGTATTGGCTGTTTCCTTCTCTGCAAATGGTCAATATGCCTTGTCGGGTGGAGGTAAAAATGAGCTAATATTGTGGGATGCAAAAAGCTTAACTGAGCTAAAGAGATTTGTCGGTCACAAAGGATTGGCCGGAATTTGGTCCGTAGCTTTTTCTCCGGATGGGAAATATGCCCTGTCGGCGACATGGAAAGATAGTATAAAAATATGGGATATAGAATCAGGCACTGAATGGAAAACTCTTACGGGGCATTCGAGTATAAAAAACTACTCGGCTGCAAAATTTTTCCCCAATAGCAAATATGTTATATCTGCAGGAGATGCTTCTACACGAATATGGGATGTCTCTACCGGGGAAGAAGTTGCTTCAATGATTGCTTTTAAGGATGGAGAATGGATTGTTATTACAAGGGAAGGTTATTACAACGCATCTGCAAGAGGTGCTGAACAATACCTGAGTATTAAAGTAGCTGATAATGAATACTCTGTTGACCAGTTTTACGACGTTTTCTACCGTCCCGATATCGTCTCGGCAAAACTCAGAGGAGAAGATATTAGCGGGCTTGTTAGCATCACGATGAAAGACGCCATCAAAAATCCACCGCCTGCTGTGGAGTTCACCTCCAAATTAAGGGATACCGCTCAGTCCAAGGTCAACGTCTGCTATCGGATAAAAAGCACCGGGGGCGGCATCGGAGAAGTGCGCCTTTTCCACAACGGAAAACTCGTCCAGTCGGATGGCTATTACAGGGAGGTGGCAAAAACTTCAACCGGAACCACCCAACTCGCTTCGTTAAACAGCTGGTCAATCTATGCCGATATGAGGAGCCTCAACATCAAGGCCAAAACAGACGCTGCACTTATTACCAGTAAATCTAAGGGCGATCTCTTTGAAGACTGTAAGGAAATAGATGCCATTGCCGGTGAGAACGAGGTCAGTGTCTCCGCCTTTAACGGCAGCAACACTGTCCAGAGCTATATGAAGACAGTCAGTTTCAATTCAAAGATCAAGCAGGAAGATCCCCATCTTTATATCCTTGCTGTCGGGATAGACCAGTATAAGGATACCGGTGTCAACCTGAAGTATGCGGCAAAGGATGCCAGAGATATAGAAGAGAAAATAAAAGTTCAGGCTGCTACGTTATACACCCCGTGGAACATCCACTATGAGCTTCTGACAGACAGGGAAGCCACTAAGGTGAACATTACAAAGAAGATTGATGCGCTGATGGCAACTATCAAACCCCAAGACAGCTTTATCCTTTTCGTGGCCGGTCACGGCGTTCTCTTACAGAACCAGTATTATATGCTGACTCACGATTTCAACGGTCAGGTGAGCAACGCCAGCATGATCAGCTCCAACGAAATTGTCGAGATGTCCAAGAAGATAAAATCTCTAAGCCAGTTACTCATCTTCGACACCTGCCATGCCGGTGGTGTCGATACCATTGTGAGTGGCCTATACGATGCCCGAATGTCGGTACTTGCCAAGAAGATGGGTCTTCATATTTATGCCTCAGCCAGCGACAAGCAAGCGGCGATGGACGGGTATAAAGGTAACGGTCTATTTACCAGTACTTTGCTGGATGGGTTGAACAATAACAAAGAAGCTGACAAGAACAAAGACGGCAAGGTCAGTATTGTCGGCCTTGGCGAATATTCAAAGAAGATGACAACAAAGATATCCAAAGAAATCGGACATAGCCAGACACCGTTGATAATCAATTTTGGAAAAGACAGCCCGCTATATAAATTGCAGTGAAGATTTCAACCTGACCTTTCCCCGCAAAAGTGGACACACAATTAAATTTCATTAAGGAGCTTTTCGTACTGCTGCGGGCTCCTGTATCCCAATGAAGAATGCCGCCTCTGACGATTATAAAACATTTCC
>JBEKOL010000061.1:0-16349 GCA_049521775.1 Syntrophales bacterium | reverse complement strand
CCCCCCGGCCTTCTAGTGTCGGCTAGCGAACGCTCTTGCCGCCCTACGTCCTGTCGCCGTCGAAACGGGTCGAAGTGGGATAAAGCTCGCTCTCCTCGCCGTTGGGGGCGACGTTCCTCATCTGGGTCCTGTAGTTGTAGGAGCGTTTCAGGAATTCGTTGAGGGCGATGTCCCTGTCATCAAGACCTGGTTTAACTCTTGCAAGACTTTTGGATGTAATCACTGCGCACCTCCTTGTTTAATGGTTTAATGCTATGCCGGTACAGATTGCCTTAGTCGGAAGCCGGCTGTCAAGCGATTTCTTCCAGACGAAATGCCCCGCCTGCCGGGCCACCATCTGCGTCCAAAGGTAACGCCGCTGAAACATCTTCAACGCGTACCTTGCTTGCCGAAACCCCCTTTTTCTTGATAAACCACCCGGCCGTTTTGCCTTCAATTCATCTTAGGCGGTGGTAATCCCAGCATTTTCCTTGCCTCATCTGCAGAAGCCACTTCGAAACCCATTTCCTTTATCAGCCTTACAGCTCGCGCGACCAGCTGTTCATTAGTAGCTAATACCCCTTTGGAATAAAAGACATTGTCCTCCAGACCTATTCGAATATTACCGCCCATCGCTATCCCCGCTGTCGTCAGAGCAAATTGCATTCTTCCGACTATGGTGACATTAAAGATACTGTCCTTCGGGACGAAGTCAATCATAGACACAAGAGGCTTTATGTCCGCCGGCAACGACCCCTGGCGCTTCATGCCCAGAACCAAGTTAATAAAGTACGGTTTTTCAATAAGTCCCTTCTCTATAAGATTTTGCACATCAACAAACATGCTATGATTGTAAATCTCCAGCTCCGGCTTGATTCCCATCTGTTTGGCCAAACCAGACCATTCTTCAAGCAGCTCTGGGGGATTCAAGAACACATTATTCTCCTTCCAGCCTGGCCTCACTAACGTGCCCATATTCAACGAACATATTTCCGGTTCTGCATATATCGACTGCATCCTCTCTTCATTTCGCAGATGTGGTCCTCCGCCGGTAGTGAATGCTACGATTATTTCACATCCCTTTTTCCTAACCTGTTTCTTTATCTCGCGGTATATGTCGGCATCTGACGCTGCTTTTCCGCTCTTATCCCTCGCGTGGATGTGTGCAATCGCCGCACCCCCCTGCCAGCACCTGTAAGCGTCTTCGGCTATTTCATCTGGTTGCTCCGGAAGGTTAGGATTTACTTCCTTACCATGCTGACCTCCCGTTAATGCGACTGTAACGATCACTTTTCTCACAATAGCCCTCCTTGCAAAACCACCGATATCGATGTCAAAATATTTGCAAATCCCACAACACAGGATCTGAGGAATTGAGATCGGGACACACTGCATCAACTTCAAGCATCGTACCGCAGCCAGGACAACAGAACTGGTAGTAGACAACATTTGTAGGTTCCTGGGAGTACAAAAAGCGGCAATTAATATGTTGAAGCTTCTCCTTCAAAAGCAATGCATATTTCTTGTAGTTATCCTGTTTCTTACAAAAGACAAATCCGCATTCCGTACAGCGGATTTGTTCTCCTTTTCCCTTAACGACAACGGTTTCGAGATACTCATGAATTTTCACGCCTTCACTCCTTTCTTGCGACGTTTTAACATCATCTCTCTTCTCAGAGCGTTTGTCCCTTTGTCATCGATCTTCAGCGCTGAATTACCTCCCTTCAATATGACCCCATAGCATTTCTCGGCCATTTGCTTTGAGACCGCTTCTCTTACGACATCGTCGAGTACTTTGTGCGGATCTCTTTTTAAGGGATCTCCGTAGCCGCCTCCGCCAGGGTAACTCCTACTGAAAATATCTCCTTCTTTAAGCGGAGTCACCTTAAAAGCAGGTGGCATAAACACTTTCTGTCCCTTCAGAGCGAGTATTTCCGGCACTGAATTAGGGACTTCTGACCTCTTCAAGGCGTCAAATATGTTCGAATTCTTGACTAGCACTCTCTCCTGTAGCCCACATGGGTATCCTCCGAAGACCCCGAAACCACTCGGTATATACTTCCCTACCCCGGTGCAACCAAGTTGCAGGTTATTTGTGCCATAGACCATGTAAGCTACGTCCAGACCGAGACCACCACGGTATTTGCCTGGCCCACCCGAATCTTCCATCTGCTTTCTATACAGATACAAGAACGGGAGACTAAGCTCAATAATCTCTACATCTGAAATCGTCGATTGGGGATTCATCATCTCAGCCCCTGTATCTACACCGTCTCTGAATGGTGTTGCCCCCAAGCCTGAGGCGAAAGGATCAAGAATCATGCCACTGCAAATATTGCCATACTGGTTTATTCCACCAAAGTACGGTGCACCACCACCTCCATACCATCCCGCTGTCACATCCTCATTAAAGCCCCCCGCATATAACGCCTTCGCGATGCATTCATGGGCAGTCTCGCTAACCATCGTGCCAACCATAGTTACGCCGCAGGCAACGGCAGCAGGGAATTTACAATTAACTACTGTTCCTTCGGGAGCCACAACTTTAACCACCCTCGTTATCCCTTCATTCCATGACACGTCCCAGAAAAGCTGGCTGCATAACGCTACAAATAAACTGCCCCATGTTGCCTGATAAGTGCTGTTGCACGAGTTCTTGTTCTGACCGCTCGAACCGGTGTAATCAAAAACGACTTTGTCGTCCTTCTTAGTCATCGTACATACGACTTGGTAGGGCTCTCCTGCGGTTCCATTGTTGTCCCCATGAAGCCTGGACCGCCAAGTCCCATTTGGTAATGATTTAAGTTTAGTACGAGCTTGAGATTCGACGTCTTTAATCATCTTATCGCATGCCAGCGTTATCAAATCGAGGCCATATTGCTCGACTAGTTTTAAATAATTACGTGCACAAACATTGTTGGCGGCGACTTTGGCTTTAAGGTCGAGACCAATAAGTACGGGATCCCTGACCTGTGATGTGATGGTGGTAAAAACGTCTTTTCTGAACTCACCTTTATCAACTACCTTCAGGCCGAGTATCCTGATACCTTCATGAAAAATCTCTGTTGAAGTAGTGGGCATGCCTCCCGGCTCTATTGCTCCGGTTTCGGCTGTATGCATTATGCTGCCCACCCATGCTATTCTCTTCCCTCTGTAAAATATCGGTTTTATGACTACCATATCGCACAAGTGTTGTCCGCCTATATAAGGATCATTAAAAAAGAGCTGATCTCCATCGAAAAATCCAGGGTCTTTGTCATACAACTCAATGGCTTTGCGGATGAAGTCGCGCGCTCCTATGGCATGCAATAAAATGCCCGCTGCCACTAATACGGTGTCCCCCGTATCAGTATGAAGAGAACACATTGTTTCTCCGCCCTCAACGACAACAGGTGATCCTGACACCATACTCATCGCCACGCGGCCTTCTTCCAGGATATTAAAGAGTCTCCTTCTAAAAATCTCGTACTTTACGGTGTCTAGGTCTCTTTTCATAAATCACCCCCATCCTAAAGTTCCAACACAACATTGAGATATTTATCGACGGCGCACTTGACCTGGTCCGGAATCAAGATCGTAGTATTCTTTGCTTCAATCACTGCTGGTCCCTTAAATGAATTTCCAGGCATCAGTCGGTTCAAGTCATAGATCTTTGTCTCAACAAAGTCCATTATGTCGCCCGTGAAGAAAACTCTCCTCTTCCCAGATAAAGCTTTATCTGGATTTTTCGTCCCTAGTGAATACGACTTTATGGCCGGCTTAGGAGCACCACCTACGGCGTCTACGTTCACGCTGATTAATTCGATACCCGCTTCTTTGTAAGCCGACCCCACTCCATATACACTCTCATAAACACGCTCAAACTCGTCACACATTGATTTGATATCTGCCTCGGTGTATGTTTTCGTTGGTACAACGATAGCAAGTTCATTTAACTGTCTTCGATACCTGAGGAAGAGTAGTCTTCTGAATATTACTTGGTCCTTCTTATAGCCCTCCTTTTTCATAACAACTGCTAGCTTGTTCTCGATACTATTGAAGAAGTCATTAAGCGTATCGGCTGCGACGGGCATCATGTATCTGAAGGACGACGAAATACTGTGGATGATATCGGCCGCGCAAACGCCGAACGAGGAGAACACGGGTGACGTCGTGGTCACATATATGTTCTTCACGCCAAGATTTGCGCCGTAGCCTGCTGCATGCGCGGGGCCCATCCCACCATACGCGTATATTGCAAAATCTTCAGGGACACGTCCCGTCCTCACAATTTGCCTTTTTATCAGGTCCGCCATCTGTTGGTTAATAATGTCGTAGATCGCGGCCGCGGCCTGATAGATGTTCATTCCTAAGGGTTCGGCCACGCTTGTCTTCATTGCCCTTTCGGCAAGCTTTTGTTTCAATCTCATTCTGCCGCCCCAGAAGTTATTCGGGTTGAGGATGCCCAAGATCAAATCTGCGTCAGTGATCGTGGGCAACTCGCCGCCGGCCGCATAACAAGCTGGCCCGGGGTATGCGCCTGCACTCTGGGGACCAAGTATTAGGTGCTTCGTGCTTGGTTCCACTCTTGCGATAGTGCCTCCTCCAGCACCTATGGATTCCACGTCTATTTTGGGAAGGGCAATGTGAAAACGTTCAACAATAGGGTTCATGTTATAACGCCAAAAGCCGTCACACAATAACCCGACATCGAAGCTAGTCCCCCCCATATCCGTAGCGATGACATTCTGATGGCTCATCAGCTCGGCCATAAACTTTGTAGCGACCATCCCGCCACTCGGTCCTGAACTGAGGGATCCAATAGGAACTGTTGTTGTCTCATCGACAATTCCCCCGTTAGCCTGCATGATAGATAGCGATCTCTTGTAGCCTTTTTCTCGCAGTCTTTGGCTCAGAGCCTGGATGTAGTCGTTCATCGTCTTACCAAGGAAGCAATCAATTATTACAGTGTTTGTACGCGCATATTCTCTTATAATTGGTACCAGTTCCGAAGATGTCCGGACATAAACAGCCTTATCAGGATAAAGCTCGTGAATAATTTGCTTTACTCGGATCTCGTGTGCCGGATTCATAAATGACCATAGAAAGCTGATTGCAATTGCTTCAACTCCCTTCTCTTCTATCAGTACCTTAATCACATCCCGAACCTCGGTTTCATTAAGAGGTGCCACGACCTGTCCTTTGTAATCGATACGCTCTCGGACTCCAAAGATGCGATCGCGAGGCACAATGGGGAGCGGCTTCGCAACCACTGCTTGGTGTTTGATTTCGTCATCACTGAGACCCGCTACCCTTCCTACGGCACGCATTATTAACGTCGTGTCTTCGAACCCTTTTGTCGTAACCAGCCCGACCTTACTGCCGTCCTTCGTTATCACTGCATTCGTAGCCACCGTTGTTCCGTGTTTAAACATTCTGCAGCTCGATAACAGTTCCTCTAGGCTAACCCCTACTAATTTGCACACCTCGCTTAGCGAATTAAGAACGCCTTCTGAAAAATTCCCAGGCGTGGTGGGTGCTTTGTCTGACCAGAGATTTCCATTTTTGTCAAACACTGTGGCATCTGTGAATGTACCTCCCGTATCGATTCCTATCGTATATTTTTCTCGGCCTGCCATGATAATACCCCCCTCGTCTTCGATTTGCTCACCTATACAGTCTCCACTTCCCCTCTGTAACTACAACAGGGACGAAACTATTAGGCCCCAGACCGTTATGATTGTCAGCGGAGAAGTTGAAAATACCGTTCTGCCCAATAAAACCTTTTGTCTTTTCAATTTTATCCCTGACCTGAGTTCTTATCTTTTTAAGATCGTTGTCTTTTGTCGGATCTAATTTTGGGTCTATTCGTCTCAAAGCACCAGCTATCATGTGGACCTGATCCCAAAGGTTGCCGGCGTAATGGCTATACTCGCCGTGCAGTTTTGTATACTTCGTATAAAAACTTAGGCATACTTTTTTCTGAGGATCGGTGTCTGGAAGATCGGGGGCAACTACAGTCTTCGATATGGTTGTCACAATTCCTTCTGCATATTTTCCAGCGAGTTCAAAAAATTCCGGGCCTACTATTGCATAGTCGCTGACAATTGGATTGGTGAATCCATTTTCCCTTGTTGACTTAATTAGCATGACAGTATCTGGGACATACCCGGTAATTAGAATGCCATCCGCCCTCGCCGCCTTAATGTGCGTGACCTGAGGACTATAATCCGTGCTTCCCGGCGGATACTTCTCGACGATTGCAGGTTTAATGTTCTTTTGCTTAATGGCCCAGGCAAACGCCTCCTCCCCCGTCTGTCCGTACACAGTGTCTATATAGACGTAAGCTATTCTCTTGCAGCCTCTCTTTACCAAGTTATCTATCAGCAAGGGGATAGATGCTTCTCTCTGACGAGGAACCACATTGAACGCCCATTTCCTAGTCGGAATCCAAATCTTCTCGCTCGCCGCGGCACTAAACAAAATGATCTCATTGTCCTCAGATACTGGCATTGAAGAGAGCGCGGTACCAGAAGAACCATATCCAGTCAAGGCGATCACTTTGTCAACATCTATCAGCTTCTTGGTATTGATTACGGCCTTCGCGGTATTACTTTCGTTGTCGTAGACAATTGGCACGAATTTTCTTCCGTTTACTCCGCCTGCCGCGTTGACTTCGTTGACGGCTATGTCAAAACCTCGCTTGTTCGCAATACCAAGAGTTGCAAACTGCCCGGTAAGATCGGAGGCAAATCCGATGTAATAAGGGCTGGACTGCGCAGAAGTATCCGAATTGAACTGTGAAATGAATACTAATACCATGCACACAGCGAAAACTGCTCTCCTCATGTCCCCCTCCTTTTTGTTTTCTATCCACCCAGGTAAGCCTTATGTATAGCCGGGTTGGATACTACATCTTCGCACGCACCTTCGAACACCACCCTTCCTCTTTCTAGCAGGTAAACGTAATCTGCAACCTTAAGAGCCGCCCGCGCATTTTGCTCAACAAGTAATATTGAGATTCTCCACTCGTTGCACACGAACTTCAGTAATCGCATTAATTCGGTTGTGAGTAGCGGAGACAGACCTAATGAAGGTTCATCAAGGACCAAGAGTCTTGGATTTGCCATTAATGCCCGACCAACTGCGAGCATACGCTGCTCACCGCCCGACAACATCCCGGCTTTCTGCTTGAGGCGCTGTTTAAGGATAGGAAAGAGCGAGAAAACCATTTCTATACGCTCCTTTAGCATTCTCTTCTTCTCTTCCCTCGGAAGAGGATATACGCCAAGAGTTAAGTTATCTTTGACAGTCAGGATACCGAACAAATCCCTTCCCTCCAAAACCGTAGCAATGCCCATAGCCACAACTTCGTGCGGCCGCTTACTCGTTATTTGTTTACCTTCAAAGAGAATTTCCCCCTCCTTTGGTGCCAATAGCCCAGTAATTGTCCTGATAAGAGTTGACTTGCCGGCGCCATTGCTGCCCAATATTGCTACGCATTCACCTTCATGCACGCTTAGAGATACGTTTTCCAGGGCTTGGGCTTGTCCAAAAAAAGTCGATATTTGTTGGACCCTTAGCCTGGCTGTTTGATTGTCATCTTTCCGTAGGTTGCGGCTATCGTTTGTCACGGTCAGTACTCTTCTCCGAGATATGCTCTTACTACGTCAGGATTGCACCTTATCTCTGTTGGCGGGCCTTCAGCGATCTTCAGCCCGCGATCAAGCACGATGATGCGCTCCGAAACCGCCATGACGAATGGCATATTATGCTCAACCAATAGAATCGTGATACCGCGATTCACTAAGGTACGAATTACATAAACCAGCTTTTCAACCTCATGATGCGCGAGGCCTCCGGCCGGTTCATCAAGCAGGAGTAATCGAGGTTTCATACCTAGGGCGCGGGCAATCCCTACCAGCTTACGCTCACCAAGTGGCAGCTGGGATATTGACTCGATGGCCCTTTTTTCTAGACCAACCAGCCTTAGGTTTTCAAGAGCCGTCTCTCGCACGTTTTCTTCTTCCCTCTTGGCAGACCTCAGTCGCAAGCCGCAGGGTATAAGGCCTGAGCGACCCTGGGTGTGGCATCCAACCATTGCATTACCCAACACGGTAAGACTGTCAAAGAACTCCCCGAGCTGAAATGTTCTACCGATGCCTTTGGAAGCGACTATATGAGCTGGTTTCCCCGATATTTGTTCCCCAAAAAAATGCACCGTACCCCTGTCAGGGGCATACACTCCTGTCACCACATTAATTAGTGTTGTCTTACCAGCACCGTTGGGACCGATCAGCGAAACAGTACCTCCTACCTGAAGACAAAAATTCAGTGACATAATGGCATTAATACCCCCAAAATTCTTGCCAACATTCTCTATCGCAAGCAAGGGTTCCTGACCGTTACAATTCACTGATGTCAAGCGCTTCTCCTGTACTTATTGACAAAAGCAGCTAGAGAGCCGGATAAACCATGTGGGGCAAAAATAAGAATCACGATGACAGCAATTCCAAAAAAAATCGCGTCGACCTCGGAAGTCATGACAGGAAGAATTCTCCGCATCAAACCATGCAACAATTCGCGGAGCCATATCATAATGAAAGCTCCGACCAGAGGACCATATAGCTTCTTGCCACCACCAATTACTATCATCGTTAGCACCTCAAGCAACAGTGCAAAGCCGTAGATCGTGGGCATTGTGAAGCGTATGTAGAAACAAAAAACGCTCCCAGCAAGGCTTGCCATAACAGCGGTTAAGATGAAGGTGAGGAGCCGAAATCTAGCAACATTGATGCCCATGCAACTACTGGCTACTTCACTATCGTGAAGCGATTCTATTGCCCGCCCGATCCTTGAGTTCATAAGATTGTATAAGAAGCAGAAACATGCTAAGCATAGTCCCCAAGATAGGTAATAGTAGTGTATATCCTTACGGAAAACTATAGTTCCGATAGTTAGCCTTGGAATCCCCATCAGGCCTTCGTGTCCACCTGTTATCGAGCTGAACTGAGCAAATGTGATCTCAAAAATGAGAAGAACCGCGAAGCTTGCACACGTTAAATAATATCCTTTGAGGCGGAGCAAAGGAGCACCTATCAGATAGGCGATAAGACCCACGCAAACGGCCCCGATGAGTATTCCCGCCCACGCGGGCGCGATTCCCCTAATCGCTACTATACCGGCGAAGTATGCGCCGAGGCCAAACCACGTGGGGTGAGCAAGAGAAAATATACCGGCATGTTCTAAGAGCACGCCCATCCCCAATGCAAGGGTGCCGTAAATCGCAACGAAACACATTATTGAAATAACATAACTGTTCGACGTTAGAACCGGAAGCATCGCAATTGCGGCTATAAGAACTAAGAACGACAAGTTTCCTTTTCGTGGCCTCATTTTATCCATCTTCTGCCGGGGAGGAAAGTCAAGGTTCGTAGTACCAAGAATATGATCACGATGAGAAGCGTGAAGAGATCCTTGAGACCCGAGGAAATAAAACCTGCGGAAAACGCCTCAACCAGACCCAAGCCCATTGCCACTGATACTGTACCGATCATGGTCCAGTTACCGACGATAGCTGCAATAAGTCCTTTCAAACCGGTAAGCAGTCCTACTTCATAACCTGTAAAAGTGATGGGCGCAGTCACAATACCAGTGGCAGACGCCAGACCCCCAGCTAGCATAAAACAAAAAAGGCGCATCTTTTTAGTGTCAACACCGATCAGTTCAGCATTTATTTGATTAAGAGCACAGGTCCTTAATCCTTTTCCAAAAAGGGTATAGTTGAGAAGCAGAGCCAAGCTTCCTGTGACTATTACAAGGTAACCGATTACGCAGAGTACTTGAGGATTGAGGGTTGCCCCCAGAACCTGAAATGGTTCACTCTTGAAGAATGGCTTCACCAAACGAGTCTCTGATCCCCACATAAGAAGAGCAATACCCTTAATCACAGATGCGCAAGCAATGGTTGCGATTATGTAGGTCAATTCGGTTCCATGTTTTATCGGGCGTATGACGGTTCTCTCTACTATAGCTGCAATTACTGTGGTCGATAGAATCGCGATAACGGCGGATTGAAGGAGACCAAATCCCTTGAGGGACAAGGACCAAGTAATCATTCCGCCAAGCATAACGAATTCGCCGGTAGCGAAATTCATTACTTTCGCTATGAGGTAAACAAAGCTCCAGCAGATACCAATTATCGCGAAGATGCTTCCACTAGTTATTCCCGAAATTGTATATTGGACTATTTCAGACCATAGACTCATCGTCTCAATTCACACCGGTATTTGAGAATATCGTTCTCAATCGGCTGACTGGAAAACAGGGGTATTAGCCGGTACAGGAACTGGCAACCTTGTACGAACTCATACGTTAAATTATTCCTCTTTCCTGGCATTTTTGAAACTCATTCCGGCTGAGCTGTAAGAGTCCACAATATATTTCTTCATTGTGCTGACCTACTGCAGGCGCTAAAGATCTAATTTCGCCAGGGGTCAGTGAAAGCTTCAATGGAATACCGGGTATAGGCAGTGTGCCTAAACCTGGATACTCCACATTGACAACCATTTGTCTGGCCAGGGATTGAGGGTCTTTCAGCAGCTCGTCAGCCGAATTAACCTTTGCACATGCGACGCGGGCGGCCTGAAGGATAAGTAGGATCTCTTCAACTGTCTTGGTTTTGGCCCATTCCTGCACGATCTTATCGATGACTGCCGCGTTCAGGGACCTCCGCATATCATTTCCGAACATCGGGTCCTTTCCTAATACTTCTTCTTTACCGATAGCTCGGATAAACCTTTGCCAGACATCATCGCTGCTCGCCACCACCATCGCGAATCCATCCTTGGCATTGAGGCAGCTCATAAAGCTCGCAAAACCAAAATTTCCAAACTGTTTTCGGAGCTCACCGTACACCTTATAGTAAAGGAGAACGCCCGCATTCTGTGTAATGAACGAAGCCACATCAAACAGAGCGGCATCGACAACTTGTCCCTTCCCTGTATTGGCCCTATGAAGGAGGGCCAATACGACCCCCAGGGTCGTCATGATTCCCGAGCAACAATCTACGTAGGGAACAGTAGTTTTGAGGGGAGGATCATCAGCAAATCCATTTAATACCATCGCTCCTGCCCTCGCTTGTGCGACAAAATCAAAGCAAATATTACTAGCCTCTGGTCCATCTAAACCATAGCCAGAAACAACACTCATAATTATCGAGGGTGAAAGGGAAGTAAGTTTCTCGTAGGAGAGCTCTGATTCTAATCTTGTGCCTTTCGGAAAATTGTGAATAATGACATCACTCTTCTTAATCAACTCTCTGAGAATTTCCAGTCCGCGCTTCGACAATAGGTTCAATGTGATGGATTTCTTGTTCCTGCCGAGAATCTTGTAGGTCAGGGTTTCTTGGTCAGGCCCTAAAATTCCCCAACGCCTGTCCACAGCCCCTCCTGGCGGTTCAACCTTTATGACTTCGGCACCCATATCCGCCAAAATCATTCCACACAGTGGACCGGCGAGAAAACGGGAAAGATCAAGTACTCTTATTCCTTCCAATACCGTATGCCGTTCTTTCTTGCTCCGTGGATCATTCCTACTCTTAGCGGAGGCCATATTCGTTCCATCTCCGTTGCGTCAGTTTATCCAGCTCGTCTGATATAGTTACCGAAGAAGGGGGATAGACTCGGTCTCCCCACTCGGGTACCTTTTCATAATCGAAATTTCTGGTCGCATCAATTAGGACTCTGGCCCATTTACCGCTGCCGAACCTCATTTCATTCCGATCGTGTATCCTTGTACTCGGATCAAGTACTGCTCCAAAGCTACCAGGAAACACCACTATATCGTTTTCAACGGCGTTAACTCTGTATGACATGGCTTCCTCCACAGACCGCTTGTTCCATATGTCCGTATCCTCTTCAACTACAATTACGAATTTGAAGAGGTATTGTGCTGCCGCAGACCCCCACAAGGCGGCTGCCACCTGTTTTGCATGCCCCCTAAACATTTTTTTAATTTTTACGAGCGTGATCGGCACTGCGCTTACTTCGAGTACTCCAGGAACACCCTGTGATTCAAGTATGTTTTTCGCCACGGCGGCGAGGCTGACTACGAGGACGGAACTATCCTCGTTAGGATTCAAGTAATTCATGCCTTCGAGCGTTCCTCTAAGTATTGGCTCGTTCCTATGCATTATGCACGAAACTACGATGTTTGGCCTTATGGCAGACTCCCCATAATACCCAGTGTATTCTCCAAAAGGGCCCTCCATTTCATAGTCGGCTGCGTTTGGCGAGATATAGCCCTCGATTACCATCTCCGCGTCTGCCGGCACCTCCAGATCAACTGTCTGACATTTCACAAGCTCAATAGACTCATTAATTAACCCGCCCGATACCTTATATTCATCGACGTCTCTTGGTAAAGGTGTGGCAGCGGAGAATACTATGGATTCATCACATCCATAGACGACGGCCACAGGCATGGGTTTTTTCAGTGCCTGATATTTTAGATAGTGAATGCCCCAACCCTGCGCGGGTACCAACAAGACTCCAATCTTATTTTTGTTTAGAATCATTCCCCTATAAAGCCCAACATTTGTTATACCTGTTTGCGGATCTTTTGTGACAACACCGCAAAAAGTGTTGATGTACCTTCCGCCATCTAGATCGTGCCACTTTGGAACAGGAAACTTAAGCAGATCAATTCCTGACGTGTGTACGTTCTCTTTGACAGGCCCATCCTCGACAATTCTCGGTTCAATGGGGTTTTTGAACCGGTTCCTTACGACTTCCACCAAGTCCTTCATTCGTGTACTCGTTGGAAGATCTAGCATCATCGCAATTCTGTTCTTCGTCGCTAGTCCGCCCGTGAATAACCTTGTACAGGTGCCATTCTTATAGTCTTTGATATTCTCAAATAGCAGAGCCGGGCCTCTGTTAGAAAAAACCTTCCTCGTTATCGCTCCGATCTCACCATTCCAATCCACTTCAGCTTTAACGCGCGTCAGCTCATTTGCGCCTTCGAGCGTTTCAATCCACTTCCTAAGGTTTTTGTAACCCATATCCCCTCCATGAATTCTGTTTTTATTCGTTCAAACATGCTACTATATAGCAAATTGTGTGCCAGCTTCTCACAAAAACGATAGACCCAGCGGAGTAATGGTCGATTGATTCCATAATAGGCCATTTTCAGTCAAGTTGGATCGGGTAATAGATGTAACGAAAAGTAAGTTGACCGGCAAGATTCATGTCTGCTAAGATGGACATGTCCGGTTCTAGATCCGGACATCAATCTTAACATGAGGTAATTATGAAAGGTTTAGAGGTAATAGGCGCAACATTGGGAAAATATGGATTCAGCAGGCATATAATCGCAGCCCTAAAGTTTTTTCTGCGAAATCCATACGAGACGCTTATTGTAACGAACGCGGATGGTCGAATAGAGTTTCTAGACAGAGGTTCAGAGAAATTTTTCGGGCTGGCACAGGGCGAGGCAAAAGACCTTCACATCCGGGAACTATTTCCCGAATCAAGCATCCCGGCGACCTTAGAAACGAGAATACCAATCGTGGGACGGATATTTGAGATTGAGGACAAGAAGGGAGTTGGATCGGTATATCCACTTTTAGAGAATGATAAAATTCTTGGGGCCGTGGCGACATTGACGTTCTATTCACTTGAAGAAGTGGACCGAATCAATAGCGAACTGGGGAGATTAAGAAGAAAAGTCAGATATTTTGAAGAGAAACAGCGAAGCGAACATGCAGCCATATACAGCTTTGGCAACATTCTCGGCACAAGTTCATTGATGAGAGACACTATAGAAATTGCCAAGAGAATATCTGTCTTGAACTCAGACGTTCTCATAGTTGGAGAAAGTGGGACAGGAAAGGAGTTATTTGCTCACAGCATTCACGATTTTTCGCTAAAGGGCCAATCGTTCGTTAAGATCAATTGTCCCGCCATACCATTTGAACTAGCCGAATCGGAACTATTTGGATATGAAAAAGGTGCTTTTTCGGGGGCACTATCATCAGGCAGACCCGGGAAGTTTGAGGCTGCAAATGATGGCACTATCTTTATGGATGAAATTTCGTCATTGCCTTTATCTATTCAGGCAAAATTCTTGAGAGTCCTGCAGGAAAGAGAAGTGCAGAGACTTGGCAGTACAAGAACAAGGCGAATTAACTTTAGGTTAATTTCTGTCACCAATAAAGACTTGAAGTCCTTAGTAAGAGAAGGTAAGTTTCGAGATGACCTCTATTACAGAGTTGCAAAGGCTTCGATATTCATACCGCCGCTGAGAGAGAGAGAAGAAGATATAAGACTTTGTATCGACCATTTTACGCGAACCATATGTTCATCGTTTCGCATTCCACCAAAGACTTGGACAAACACTGTTCTGACTTCTTTCTTACAGTATGATTGGCCTGGAAACGTCAGGGAACTAATAAACGTCCTCGAACAG
Organism: Syntrophales bacterium; assembly: GCA_049521775.1. GTDB lineage: Bacteria > Desulfobacterota > Syntrophia > Syntrophales > UBA2185 > Fen-1135. The sequence goes on along the minus strand of JBEKOL010000061.1, from coordinate 1,922 downwards.
ACGATCCTTAAAGCATGGACGGAAAGCACAATCGAGCAGCACCACGTACCAGGGTATATCGTTTCCTCTAATAAGCTTCCTGACAGTGACAAACCCCAATTTGTCAGAACTTTCAAAGAAGAGGCGGCCGCCAACGAAAAGGCCGTCATAGAATCGACCCTGACGCGAACAAACGGAAATAAGCGAGAAGCAGCTAGGATTTTGGGCATGGCAAGATCGGTTTTGTATAACAAAATGCATAGATACGACATCAGAGTGGCTCAGTCTAAAAATGAGAGTTAGTGAACACCGGGCAGTGAAGGATCATAGGGTTTCTTAAGAACGCTCAAATCCTAGACGTTCCGGCTTTCGCCAGAATGACGAAAAAAGGGGCCGGAATGAACAAAAAAGGGGGCTGACCGTACCCCCTTTTTAGTACGGGCCGAGAATAGAGGTTCCATATTTATCCTGTTATCGCCTTTCTTTCAGCAAATTCATAAGGAGTCATGTTGTTGAGCCCGCTATGAGGCCGCTCGGTATTGTATTCGACTCTCCATCGTTCGATCTTGTCTCTCGCATCCACGATTGTCCGGAACCACTGGACATTCAGGCATTCATCCCGCAGACGCCCCTGGAAGCTTTCTATGAAGGCGTTCTCCATCGGCCTGCCAGGATTGATGTGAAAGATTTCTACTTTTCTTTCCTCTGCCCAGGCGTGGAAGGCTTTACTCGTAAACTCGGGACCATTGTCGGTAATGATGCTTTCCGGGACCCCTCTGGCCTCACAGAGGCGATCTAACACATCGACGACCACCAGGGAGGGAATAGAGGTGCCGGCATAGATATGAAGGCTTTCTCTGGAGAAGACATCGAGAACGCTCAGACATTTGAACTGTCTTCCTGTCACCATGCTATCATGGACGAGGTCCATGGCCCATTGCTGGTTGATGGCACCCGGTATTGCCAGGGGAGCCCGTATACCCGACGGCAGCTTCTTACGTCTCTTGATCCTCAGTCCCAGATGCTCCTGCCCGTAGAGACGCTCGGTTCTCTTGTGATTCTTGACCAGTCCTTCTTTCCTTAAAAGAAGATGCAATCGCCTGCAGCCGTACCTCGGCTTCTTTTGGGCCAACTGCCTAAGCCTTCCTTTCAGTTCCGTGTCCTTCTCTACAGCTCTATACCGGTAGCAGCAACAACTCATGTCAAGAAGCATGCATGCCCTTTTTTCGCTTCGCCCGAAGCACTCTCTGATGTCGCTTACCATGCTGCGCCGTACCCCGGGCGTTAATACTTTTTTGAGATCACGTACTTCAGGGCCTGGATATCGAGGGCCTGATCGGCAACGAGCTGTTTCAGCTTACGGTTCTCACCCTCAAGCTGCTTGAGCCTCTTTAGCTCGTTGATCTCCATACCGTGATACCTGGCCTTCCAGTTGTAGTACGTGGCATCGCTGATGCCATACTTCCTGCAGATGTCGATGACCTTGGCGCCGCCATCAGCTTCCTTCAGTACCCCTATGATCTGTTCTTCCGTGAACCGCTTCCCTTTCATCCGGCTGTCCTCCTCGAACTGTACGTGTCATTATACACGACCTCTATTCTCGGGTTGTACAGTTTTTGGGGGGCAGGTCACACCTCCTCTACGTTACTTCGTGGCCGGTAAGGTGAAAAAAGTTCCACGGTTTTTTTGAAATTATTTTCTTCCGCGGCTCAGCCTACCGGGGTACGCCTGTATGTATAGACGCCCGAGGGTTCCGACACGCGGAACGTCATACGGGCCCGGTAGAGGCTGAGCCCGGCATCCCCCGACTCCTCGTAAAGGCCCCTGAAGACCGATAACCGCCCTTCGTCCAGCTCGAGGGCGTACTCCAGTTTCTTTCCGGTCCTGAAGCCGGACAGATTTCCGCCCTTTCTCATCCACGACTCAAGATCATAAGGGTAGCG
>JBEKOL010000060.1:0-16772 GCA_049521775.1 Syntrophales bacterium | reverse complement strand
TGCGGCTTACACAAATATCGGAATCACAATAAGTTCCACTTCTGGAAAAATAAACTCTTCAAAAGATGTCATATCGCTTGTTGATAGTACAAACGCTGGTGAATATGACCTTCTTGTATTGATAAAAAGCAATCCCCCCTGCACCTACAGTCTTGCGCCCACAAACTATGAATATAGCGCAGCGAGCAATAGCGGTACAATAACTGTAACACCATCTTCAAGTTCCTGTACCTGGACAGCCACGGGCAACGTTTCATGGGTTACAATCACATCCGGCAGCAGTGGGACGGGTACTGGTACAGTTGCATATAGCGTTGCAGCCAATAGTGGTGCAGCCAGAACCGGAACCATGACCATTGGCGGGCAAACATTTACAGTTACTCAGTCTGGATGGACCTATTAAAATTCCATCGGCGCTCAAAATTCAATCAAGTTTACGGATATGTCCGGTTCTCTTTCATCTTCTGGAGGCACCATTAACGTTAAGGCATGGGATGCAAACGGCAACGTGATCCCGGAATCCAGCAGCGCTGCCCCACTGACACTGTACAATAACGGGACAACGACTATCACGGGCTCTGTCCTTGCTGCCCGCTTTCCCACCGGTACCGCCATCCTGTATGCGTTGAGCGCTGGCTCTTCCGAGTATATCATCACAAATGTCAAGAGCAGTGCGGACGGCACCTTGAACGTCCCCAATGGATACACCAGCGGAACAACGAACTTTATGGCAAATTCCGTTGGTCCCCGGAATTCGATCAAGATCACAGATATGTCCGGTTCTCTTTCCACATCCGGCGTAGCCATTACCGTTGCCGCCTGGGATGTCAACGGGAGTTCTATTCCTGTTTCAACGAGCGCTCCGGCACTGACGCTGGCCAGTCATGGGACGATTACGATAGCAGGCACTGACCTTGCTGCCCGTTTCCCCACGGATACACCCATGTCGTACTCCTTTACCGTTGCCTCATCACAATATGTCATCACGAATGTCAAGAGCAGTACAGACGGCTCAATAAACATTCCCTATTCATACACCAGCGGTACGACCAATTTTGTGGCAAACTCTATTGGCCCCCGCAATACCATCATGATTAGCGATGTATCCGGCTCTCTGTCTACGTCCGGTGCGGCCATTACTATTGCCGCCTGGGATGCGAATGGAAATGCGCTCACTCAATCCGGGACTGCCGTTCCCCTTACACTTTACAATCATGGGACAACGCCGATAGCAGGCACTGACCTTACGGCCCGTTTCTCTGGTACACCCATGTCGTACTCCTTTGCCGTTGCCTCACCACAATATATCATCACGAATGTCAAGAGCAGTACAGATGGCACTATAAATATTCCGTATGTGTATACCAGTGGAACGACCACGTATGAGTCAAATGATATAAATTCCCACAGTACCATCAAGATTACAGACGCATCCGGTTCTCTGTCTTCCTCCGGGGCATCCATTACCGTTGCCGCCTGGGATGCCAGTGGAAAAGCACTTACTCTATCCGCAAGCGCCACGCCTCCACTGCTATTAAACTATGGTACGGCAACCATAAAGGGCTCTGACCTTACGGCCTGGTTTACCGGCGGCACACCTGTGCTCTACGAGTTTACTATCGGATCATCGATGTATCTAGTCACGAATGTAACCAGCAACACAGAAAGCACCGTAACTATTCCAAGCGTATACTCAAGTGGTGTGGCAGGGGGAATATAAACCAGGACTACTGCTGTCACGGGAACCTGTCATTTTGGGTATTCTGAGGATGTCCTTACTTGTTTTTGATTGGTAAAATAAATACGATGGCTTTATGGGCAAGATACTTTTGCCAATTCGGTTTATTTATGAGAGGTATATTATGGTTAGGGGAAAAGCACTTTTTTTATGTATTACAGGAATAATCTTTCTTTTTCTCATGCAAGGCTGGTCAGATGCATATACTTTTTCAACAGATTCTGTTGGCCCCCTCAGTACGGTCAAGATCACGGACATGTCCGGCTCCCTTCCTTCCTCGGGGAGTGCCATTACCGTGACTGCCTGGGATGCCAGCGGAGATCCACTCACTCAATCCGCAAGTGCCGCGCCTCTAACGCTATCCAACCATGGGACGACAACCATCGCAGGCACCGACCTTGCGGCCCGGTTTCCCGGCGTCACACCCATGACATACCAATTTACTGTGGCATCATCACAGTATATCTTCACCAATGTCAAGAAGAGTATGGATGGTACGATCAGTATTCCCATAGTGTTTACGAGCGGGACAACAAACTATTGCACTAATTCTGTAGGATCTCTCAGTACGCTCAAAATCACGGATATGTCCGGTTCTCTTTCTTCTACAGGGGCCATTACCGTGAGTGCGTGGGATGCCAATGGAAATGCGCTTGCTCAATCCGGGAGTGCCGCTCCTCTTACACTTTACAATCATGGTACAACGACCATTACAGGTAGCGCCCTTGCGGCCCGGTTTCCCGGCGGTACACCGGCGGCATACCAATTTACTGTCGGATCGTCACAATATATAATCACCAACGTCACAGGCAGTACGGACGGTTCGATAAACATTCCGAATGTTGTATATACTGTAACCGGATATCAGTTTGTCACCCAATGGGGGTCTTATGGGACAGGGAGTGGTCAGTTTAATTCTCCCTTTGGTATAGCCGTGGATGCCTCCAAGAACGTCTATGTGGCGGATACCAGTAACAATCGCATCCAGAAGTTTGACTCATCCGGTAACTTCATCACCACGTGGGGGTCTTCGGGAGCAGGGAATGGCCAGTTTGAAGGGCCCCGTGCTGTAGCCGTGTATGCCTCCGGGAATGTCTATGTATTGGATAATGGTAACAATCGCATCCAGAAGTTTGACTCATCGGGTAATTTCATCACCACGTGGGGGTCTTCAGGGACAGGGAATGGGCAGTTTGAATCTCCCATAGGTATAGCCGTGAATGCCTCCGGGAACGTATATGTGGCAGATTATGGTAACAATCGTATCCAGAAGTTTGACTCATCCGGTAACTTCGTCACCACGTGGGGGTCTTCAGGAACAGGGAATGGGCAGTTCTGGAGTCCCTCTGGTGTAGTCGTGGATGCCTCCGGGAACGTCTATGTGGTGGATTCGTTTAACCAGCGCATCCAGAAGTTTTCCTCATCGGGGGCATTCATCACCATGTGGGGGTCTTCGGGATCAGGGGTTGGGCAGTTTTTTGATCCCTATGGTGTAGCCGTGGATGCCTCCGGGAACGTCTATGTGGCGGATCAAGGTAACGATCGCATCCAGAAGTTTTCCTCGTCAGGAGCATTCATCACCATGTGGGGGTTTTATGGGATAGGGAATGGGCAGTTTTTTGATCCCTGTGGTGTAGCCGTGGATGTCACCGGGAACGTCTATGTAGCGGATACTGAAAACGCTCGCATCCAAGTGTTTTCATCACAGTAAGTATTTCTATAAATTGCCATAAGAACCAAAAACGATAAGCTGATGGCATTGCCAAACAATTTCAGCTTTCTAAGGGGTTGCTTCCTTTATTATTAATTGTAATCCTTACCTTTAATAATAACTTTTCCTAATGCTTTGGTGTTAACAAGTGTTGCAAGAATTCTTTCACGAACACCGATTATTTTTAAGATAATTGACGATATCTTAAAAATACCGAAAATCGATCATCCTATCGTTTGATACACCTACGGGTCAATTACAGCATGGACAGAAAAGTCTGAATATTACTGATTGAAACGTGTGGTGTACTTCATAAATGTAAAATGATTGCCCTACCGATTAGCTTCTAGCAACAGCCAATTGTCGTCTTGCACAAACTTTCTTTCGTATGCACTCCACTTTTTAGGCAAGGTGTGATTAAGGTTTTCCAAGAATTTCAAGAGGGGACGTTTGGGCGGGTACTCTTTTTCGTGTTTGTCAGAAGGACCCTTAGACCAGTGGAACTTTCTTTGATGATTTGCATATCCGAAACCGTCAAAAAAATTATCTCCCCCTATAAGGGGCATATACCAGAGGCTAGGTATTCCACATGGGTTTGTCTTGATAGGAACTTGTTTAACGAGAGAATTGAGAAGCCTTCTGCCTTCCTTGTCATTTTGTTTTTGTAGATGTTCTTCGAGTTCATCTAAAGCTGGGAATGTAACTGGCGTGCTGACAAATAACACTGGTTTGCGCTGTTGTCTTGCTGTGATTATTTCATGCGGTGTGCCGACGCTATAAATATTCGTAGGACAATAAGCAATTACGAAGTCACTTATATCTACCATCCGCAAGTCAATATGCATGGTTTCCCAAAATGTTTGGGCACACTCAGCTCGATCTTGTGCACCTTCCTCAGTAGCCTCAAATGTCCACTTTTCGCGAAGCTTTATTGTGGCCACATCTTCTTTGCCATATTCGTGTAGTCCTCTCACTTTGGGCTTATTCCATGGATCAAAAACTACGGCTCCAAATGAGCTAAGAAACTCTCCCACGCGCACACGCCAACCGAATTTCTTCTCTTCTGTACGGGAAGCCACAAAATCCATTGGACCTGACAGATAGACTCGCGCGTTTTCGAGAAACCCGCTTTTACAGCGTGTGCCGGTCATACTTATCCCTTCTCCGCAGCTGTACTCTTAGGCCGTCTCGATACTTCCTTTCCCTCATTGTACCCTTTTAGCTGTTCACACAGATGCTCACTCGTGACATGGGTCTCTGCAAGTGGTCGCCTAACGGCTGAGACAGAAATCCCACCTTTAAGAGCTGTCATGACACCTACCGCTTCGAGATAATTGTCAACGATAAAAAGTTTCCCGGGCACAAATGGGAGTTTTTCGAGGTCATTTTTCATTCGGTTACGATTCTCACGAACAGCTATTACTGGTATTCCTTGCTCCAATGCTGCAAGAGTGGGCAGTCCAACACAACCATCAGGTATGACCAAACATGAAATATCAGCAGCAGTTAATATGCTTGGATGTGTGAATAGCATCCTGTCGGTGATGATTCTAGGACTCTTATAAAGTCCCTTCAACACACAGTGCAGGAAACAGCTTGATACAGCCTCAGGTGACATTCGTGGGTCAACTATGCCAAAAAGAGCATTTGCCTCATCCATGTTTTCCGCCATGGGAGCATGTGCCGAAGGAATATCAAATAGCAGCGATACAGTGTGCGTCAACATTGCCTCTACGCCACCCCATGGATTGATTATTTCACCTCCTGACAGAAAATATCTCGCATAAAGCCCTTCTGATATATCAACCTTTGAAGCGAGTGCGACAGCATCGAATTCTGACCGGCGACGGTATATCACTTCGAGAAGTCTCTCCAACCCCTCAACGCGACCAACTGCGCTGCCTGATGATGAATAATCGGCCCGCAGATATGCTGGTGGATTCATTTTCACAACGCCGGTACAGTCCAAACCTAATGTAATTCTCGCCGCGGAAGCTGCATTAATCGCCAGTTCTGCTACATCCTTGTCCTCATGTTCATCTATTATTAGGAGGATGCGATTTGAACGAACATCCTGCAAGCCGATGGTTCCCATTAACAATTTTGAGATAACGCTGCCTTCAACATAGAGCCCGTTCTCCGGCATCTCATTGATGTCCGAGGCATTTACCACATTGGGGTGAGTAATTAATTTGTTACAAGCCCCAGCCAATAACCTTGCTGCGGGAGTAGCATCACCAGCGTGGCCGCCTAGCTCCGCGCCGATTCCGGTAGGCACGATCATTACGGCATTAAATTTATCTGTGTTTTCAAATGTTCTTTGTTCAAAATCAAATATGGAAATCTGCCGTCCAACTGGTAAAGCATCTGACTCTGTTAGAATACCAATTTCGCAATGGTGTCCATCTGCATCACTCTTTGTAACTGCAAATCGCACCGGTACTTCATCAACAGACAGCTGTGCTTTGATTTCGCTCTCAAAATGCTTGAGCAGGGATACTTCCTCTTTGGCGAATGGAATGCGTATTTCTCTTTCAATCAGCAGCATGTTAAATTCTCTCTATAAAATGGGTCTTGCACTTCCTTGCGCCAAACCATTCTTTTGTAATTCTAATTGCTACTTTCCTGTCGAATTGTTTGCAGGAAAATATATTTATATAAGCAGCTTTCAGTAAGTCCAAAGTATGGATGGTTATATTGCTGGTTAATATGAATTGTACGGCAGAAGTTCCTTTTGTATGGGGCAAATTCTGCTTTTCTTTTGCTGGAACTTTATAATCATCCCAGAAATAAAGCTCGCATCTTTTCATATCAATAGCTTCACAAATTTCCTTAAAATATCCTCGAAGGGTCTTTCGATTGAACGCAGATATATTACAGCCATGCAGGTCAATAATCAGTTCGACTCCATATACCTGAGATTTCTTGTTCTTAACTGTCCTTACCATATGCCAAATTTGGTCATAGAAAATTTGATTAACGATCCGTGCTCACCGTTGCACCTATCACGAAGTGCTTTCTTAGCAGTATGAACCTTGGGATCTTTTTTTAATTCGCGAATCTTCATAATGGCGTCCATTGATTCAAGGAATACTTTTTGACGTGCTATACACAGGGCATCTCTATTTAGATCAGCATGCTCCACGGTCGTTATGCCATGTTTCGAAAGTGTTTCTCTTAATACACCACAGGATGGATTAACTTTGAAACTCAGATGCTGCTCAATATCATCTATAACTGCATCCAGGATTGGATATTTTTCGTCATATTTGTTTCCTTTATGTCCATTACATTTAGCGCATGCTAAATGGAGATTTCCCCATTCAAAAGTTTTTTCTGGATATTTATCTAAAGTTTTTCTTTTCGGCATTCTGTGTTCAATCTGCTCGTAGCTGACATCACTAATGATAGATTCACAGTAGCAACAATACGTAAATATTTTATCACCGTACATTAATTTAAGTGCATTAAGTACATCATCCTTCTTATATCTATCATAGAGCCTTTCTGGTACTTTAGTGCCATTCCTTTTACCTTCTGCAATAGCATCCATTAATTCTTTAGTCCATCTATCACTGTTTTTCGCAAGAGATTTTGGTATTCGAGGTGGCCTTCTTACTTTTCGCATTATTTTGTCTTCTTTGCCTTCGTAAGAAAATCAGAAATGGAGCGAATCTTCGTAGTTACGGTAACGGGATCACTTTCGGGTAGCTGTTTGACAAGACTTGAACCTATCCTGCGAAATTCTCTTCTTTCAGAAGGAGATAATTGCTTATTCGTGAAATATTTTTCATACAGTTTTCCGTATCTACTAATCCTATTGCTGAACTTAGAAGGTCGTTGCTCAGATAAACCCATTATTTCGCGGTACACATCTTCGGGTAACCACCCATATACATTTCTGTCTTCTTCTGCACGTCCACGTCTCAGAGAAACTATTTTGCAATGCTCAGAACCTGAGGCCACGAGTGGAGAATGAGTAGAAGCAATAAACTGAATTTTCGGAAACGATTCCTGCAACAGTCTCATGATGTTAATTTGCCAGCGCGGATGCAAGTGCTGCTCAATTTCATCAATAATCACTATCCCAGCCATTGTTTTGGGATCTAAAGATTTGCCAGAAAGCATTCGCCAACTTAAGAAATCCATAATCCATGTCACAGTGGCTTTATACCCATCACCGAGAGAGCTCAATCTGTTCCGCCCCCAATGCGATTTTATATCGATACCTGTCGGCGTGATAAATATTTTATCTTTTGCATTCAGATTAAGTACCTTCTTGAGCAAGTCACGAATGCGCTCACTCATTAGCTCGGCGCGTCTTTCTTTTTCCCTTGGATTATTTTTGCCCACTCTGCTTCTAGCTTTCTCAACAAGTCGACGTATAGCTAACTCAGAATTCTGCATTGGATCATAATAACGAAAAAGAGTATATACCGCATCAACAGCTGCATACTCCTCAAGATCAGCGGTGCCTTGTGTCTGTCGTCCTGGACCATATCCACAAACAAAAATATCTGACCAAGGAAAATCTTCTTGGCTAGATTTTTCACCATCTAAATAAACCTTTTGTTTAATGCGTTCAAATGCCGGAAGCGATTCTATAGATGTTTCAATTTTATATTTTCTTTTTATATTTTCTAATTCAATTGTTATAATTCCTGGATGCTTAGAATGCTTTCGGACTAATTCCCCGGGAAGTTCTCTATGAAGACCAGCAGCGCTCGATTCATCACATAAACCTATTGCTAAACTTTTTAGAAGCGTTGATTTCCCATCTCCATTATCACCTAAAATGAGCGCCGAATATCCATTTTTATCGAAGTTAATTTCGAGTTCGTCAAAGCAGCGAATGTTTTTGAGAAATATTCTCTTTATGTACATAATAATTATCCATGTAAAAAGTATTTTATAAATTATCGCTTGTTATACTTAGACCAAAAAGTTATGATTTTCAAGAGATTATCTCGGTTGCGAGCAAAATATTTATAGGAGGTTTTTATATGAAGATCCCTAACCAGAGGCTGTTGGTGAGTGTCCGTGGTAAGAAAGAAGCATTATCTGCCGTTAAAGGGGGTGCTCATATAGCAGATGTTGAATATCCTGCTTCGGCTTTGGGAACACCTTATCCATTAAATATTCACATGGTTCGTAATGCCTTACCAAAGAGAATAGCGGTTTCAACGAATGTCGGTGAGGAACAACTAGGTCGGGCAAATGCCTGTCAGGCGGCGCTTGGCGTTGCGTTGGCCGGTGCCGATATAATCAAATTGGGGCTTGCAAGGATGCCTTTAGACGAAGCCAAAGAGTTTGGGCCTGCGCTTGTACGAACGGTCAAGAAATGGTTTCCCAAGAAGCAAAGCGTACCTGCTCTTTTCGCTGATGAAAGATTAGCAAAGTGGTATATAGACCCTATTGAGGACGGCCCTGAACTTGCCAAACACATGAAAGCGGACGGTCTGTTGATTGATACATTTGACAAAGGTTTTGGTATGGGACTTATGGATTATTATACACTCGCGGACGTAAGACGTTTTGTTAAAAAGTGCCACGATAGAAAACTAGAAGCCTGGCTTGCTGGTAGCATTGGTTTAGAAGAATTGCCGGGATTATGGCGAGTCGGTGTTGATGTGATCTGTGTCCGTGGTGCAGCCTGCAACAAAGGCGCAGGTCCTGGCCGTTTTGGTGAAATCAGCACCGCCCTTGTGAGAGAATTAGTTGCCACGATTCCATGAGTCTGAAATAGAGAGATGTTTGTGTGTATAGAGAACCGGATCACAACTGAATATAGGTGTCAAAGCAGTATGCTCGGCACATTGTCGGCTGCGAAATCATGACTTCCTTTGCTTTTTGGGTATTAATATTGTTGTCTTGGCATATCTACCATTCACATGGATCTTTAACAACTCCACATTGTATCCAAATCCTTTCAGCATCTTTGCGGTGTTATTAAGATTAACTCTCGAAAAAAATGGTAGATAAAGCTCATCTCCCTTCGAGTCGCTAATAACCGCAAAAATCACTGTGAACTCATTTTCTGCCGGTCTAGACTCTATTTTAAGGAGATCGATGAATGGGGGATTCAGTCTTTCTTTTACTTTCTTGCGAAATTCAGAATCTAGTTGCAACAATTGGGCAGAGACAAATCCCTGTGAAAATAGATGGCTAAAAACGGTTGATTTTCCGTAGATCTTTATGTGTATTAACTGTTTGTCTAAAGAAAGTAGATCACAGACCTCTACCTGCCCGTGCCCACCTCCATGAAATATTTTATTTTTATCATCTAATAAAGCAAATCGATTGGGATAAGCTTCAGCTATAGCGGTATTGTAGGAGCCTTCACCGCCACCACAGTATTCGGGAAGCACTAAAGATGAGAGATTTATTTTTGCGAAATCAGCATTTGTTTTTTGAACAAAATCAGTATTTACGCTGAACCACTTACCGTCATTGAGTACATACTTATTTCCTTCACAATCTATTTCCGAATATAGGCATTTATAAATTGGCCACGTTTTAAAAACCTTGTTGTGATCTTCATCAGCACAAGAAACTTGATGCTGCTTTAGTAAATCTAATGTTATAGGCTGATCATCTTTCAGTGTACTCAGGAATCCCAACAAGTTGATATCTGGATGGATTGTTTTCCCTCCATCTGTGAAAAGAAATCCTTTAACTAAATCCCACTGAATGATCTCTGGGATAGATAGCCAAAGGTTCGTATAATCCTTTTGTGCAAACTTCTCCAGCAGCTTGCTTTCAAGGGTCGCAACGATAGGAGCAGAATTTTTGACAATCGAAATATTATTGACCCATTGATAGTCTGTTGCACTCAAATCGCAATCAAATTTCTCCTTATACGACCGCAATAGAAAATCCAGATCAGATAGATCCATCCGTACGGATACCGATAATGAGTCGGTTCCGGTCATGCGGTTTCCAATACGCGAGTCGCTTGGTGTACCAACTATCGCTTTTAACATGTCTTGTTCAACATCAAGCCCAAATTGATCTGACGTTGTTTCATATCCAGATTGAATTCGCGTGTGACTCTGTATGGTGTCAAGCGATTGCTTATCTATGCATCTAAAGCTTTCCTTATCTACAGAATTAAGAGCAACGAGAAGGCCAAAGCGCTCTTCACAAATGCCGTCCCTAATGAGAAATCGGCCACCTGGCCCGAATGATAGAACGAAGTATCTGTCTTCAACTTTTATAAGTAATGCGGCAGACACATTCGAGACATTACCGATCTTCCTTATGTCCAGATACGCCGCAAAAAGCGATGACCACTTGGGGGGATGACCCATTTTAGGTTTGATATACAAATGTCCTTTGCCACAACCAGGAATCTGTATTTCAACAGGTTCTTCGCAGCCCTCTTGATTTATTATCTGATTGCTTTGATTAAATGTTTCCTTCACGAGAAAGACGTTAAGGTGATTGACTTTCTTCTCCGTTTTCATTCAATCACTCCATGTGGTCGAACTAATATTTAAGATAATATGCATTATCTTAAAAAAATTATTTCAATTGACGCGGCTGGATCTAAATCCGTTGCCCAATCTCCTTAAAGCTCTCTAACGCTGCTTCAAGGTTTTCGATAATATCATTTACCAATTCATCAGGATCTGGTAGGTTATCCATGTCAGCCAAACTTTTATCTCTTAGCCAGAAAATATCAAGGCTGGTTTTATCTCGGTTAACAATCTCATGGTAGGTGTACTTACGCCAGCGGCCTTCAGGGTTTGTATCGGGATACCAAGTCTCTTTTCGAGTATGTCGGTTTTCGGGTTGGTAGCTTTGGATAAAATCTCTTAAATCATCAAGTACCAGAGGATTCTTTTTCAAGGTGTGGTGGATGTTGGTTCGGTAATCGTAGTACCAGATTTCACTTGTCCAATGGTCTTTAGCAGCTGGCTTGGCATCAAAGAAAAGTACGTTCGCCTTGACACCTTGGGCATAGAAAATCCCCGTAGGCAAGCGCAGGATTGTATGTAGGTCCGTTGTTTCCAGCAGTCTTTTCCTGACCGTTTCACCAGCCCCACCTTCAAACAGGACATTATCAGGGACAACCACCGCAGCCTTACCCGTCGTTTTGAGCATTGTCCGGATGTGCTGGACAAAGTTGAGTTGCTTGTTGCTCGTTGTTGCCCAGAAGTCCTGCCGGTTGTAGGTGAGGTCTTCTTTCTCCTGCTCTCCTTCTTCATTGGTGAAGGTCATGCTGCTTTTCTTGCCAAAAGGCGGATTTGTAAGGACGTAATCTACACGAAGACCGGAATCGGCTACAAGGGAATCAGTCGGTGATATGAAGGTTTCTGAGTCAATATCACCGATGTTATGGAGAAACATATTCATAAGGGCCAGCCTGCGGGCACCCGCTACAATCTCGTTACCGTAAAAGGTCTTGTATTTCAGAAACTCCTTCTCTTCTTTGTCGATCCCGTAGTGTTCCACGATATAGTCATAAGCAGCGAGAAAAAATCCACCCGTCCCGCATGCCGGATCGGCGATGGTTTTCGTAGGCTCGGGCCGTAGACATTCCACCATGGCCTTGATCAGGGGTCTCGGCGTGAAGTACTGTCCCGCGCCGCTTTTGGTGTCTTCGGCGTTTTTCTCCAGGAGACCCTCGTAAATCTTCCCTTTGACATCCGTCCCCATAGTGCTCCACTGTTCTTTGTCAATCATGTCGATGAGCCGAAAGAGCTTGGCCGGATCCTGAATCTTGTTCTGTGATTTGGTGAAGATCTGCCCGAGGATACCTTTCTGTTTCCCTAATTCTCGAAGCAGGGTGCTGTAATGCAGTTCCAGCTCTGCGCCCCTTCTTGATGTGAGACTTTCCCAATCGTAGGCCTTCGGCATCAGCAAAGGTCGGTTGTAGGGCGGTCGGGAAAACTCATCGGCCAGCTTCAAAAAGAGGAGGTATGTGAGCTGTTCCAAATAGTCGCCATATCCTACGCCATCATCGCGCAGGGTATTGCAGAAACTCCAAACCTTAGAAATGATGCTCGATGCATTGTCGTTCATAGGGTTGCTTTCTTTTTAAGGGTTTTCTTTTCCGGTGTTTGTGTGGCCTTCTCCGCCCTAATGCGCTCCAATAGCTTTTGGGCTGGTTCGTCATTAGGGTCTTGCGGGACTAGCTTACCTTCAAATGCTCTTTTCAGAATACTCTGTCGTAGGGCTTCTGCCTGCTGGAGGCTTTGGGAGATCGTTTCTTCTATTTTGTCAGCAACGGAAAGACGGGTTTCGATTTTGGTAACAACAGCTTTTTGCTGCGCAAAAGAACAGTATGGAACCATATAATTTTTAAGTATATCAGTATTCAAATTTGGCTGAGCTGCACCCATATTTATATTGCGTAACTCACGAGTTTTGCCTAGCCAGAAATAATATAGATACAGATTGCTCCTTTCATCAAGATTTAAAAAAGCAGCAATTCCGTCATTCATTGTCGCATCTATCATGCAAATTTTAGGAACACCCAAAGTTGCCCCGCTATTTGAAAGAAGCAAAGTGTTGGGTGAAATCTTCCTCGTCTTATGTAAACCAGCCTCTTTGATTGTGTAATTAAAAGTATTCAAAAAAACACTATTGTCTCTCGTGATATCAGCAACTTTAAGAAAAGGGATATTGCCATCGTAATATTTAGGATCACCAGCTGGTCTGGGTGAACCACCTCTTACTACATTGCTGATGTCGCTTATCTTCACCCATTTCCACCCATGAGGCAATTGCCCTTCCACCATATTTTTGTTCGTCAGCTTGCCTTCAAAAGCCCATTTGAGGACGGCCTGACGGTAAACTGTGAGTTGTTGTTGGGCGGTCTTAAGGGAATCTACGCCTTTGTCCAACTCGCTGAACAGTTCTTCAATCTTGGCGACAATGCGGTGTTGTTCTAAGAGAGGTGGGAAAGGGACTGATAGTTTAGAATAATGAGAAATCCAATATCTTTTATGTGTATGAGCATTAATGTGTAGTGTTTGCATATAATAAAATAAATACTTAATATTTACTAATTTACTTGCAGGAGACAATATCTTCATTGCGGAAGATTTAACCTTGAAAGGGAAATTGACAAATTTGGTTGCCGTAGTAAAATCATCAAATATTATTACTGGAATCTCATTAAAAATATTATCAGATTCATTTGTCTTTCCAAGGATGAATGACTTTCCTGCTGTTAATACGGGTATTTGATTTTTGTCGTCATATTCAGTTGACGCTACAATGAATTTAGTTGGTTGAATGAAATTCAGTAAGTTTTCAAAAACAGCCGTTGTCCAGCCCTTCGGTATTCCCCTGTTTTCGTTCATCCTACGCCGCCAATGCCTCGTTGATTTCATCAATGATCGTATCGGTCTGATCACCGAATAATTGCCACATCTTGCCTATACCGCCTTGAGCATCAAAAGGTGCATAGTCCAGATCGTCTTTGCCGATGTGAATGGAAGCGGCAATGTGCTCTTTCATCATCCGTAACCATTCCATTTGCTCACTGGTAAATTTTAATGGGCCAGCCTGTTTCTTAAAGACCCAGGCTTGAAAATTCTTGTCCACAGTCTTGTTGTAAGGGGTCAGTACCCCGTCAATGCCCGTGATTCTGCGGATGAGTGAAACAAGGGCCACCAGTTCATTGATTAGGTTACCGCCACCGACCGCCTCTATCTGTTCATAGGCTTTCCAGATACGCAATGGCGCCAGGATCGGTTTATCGGCTTTTATACGCTCAAGGAGTTCCTTAATCATGCTATAGGTAAGTTCCTTGCGCCGGTAGGGCTGATTATAGAAGATCTGGAGAGATGTAATTTCGTCCTTGTAGGTTTCAATGTATGTCCTGAAATCTTGCACGAGTTGAGCCGCCTGATCCTTAGCCTGTCCATCCCACCCGGCAAACTCGACGGTATCGGGATTGATTATGTCAATGATCTGCTCGTGGACCTTGCGGACATTTTCGATGAACGTATTCAGTTCACCCGTAAAGGTACTCGCTGCCTTCGTAATCAGCTTATCCTGGGCATCACCCAGTTGTTGCTGGGTCGGTATATCCTCGGCCGTCAGGTTGAATTCCCTTCTGGCTACTGATTCTATCATGTCGGGATCGTATGCATGTAGGAGGTCCTTAACAACTTCGCCAATGGGTTTGCCTTTTGATTTTTGCTTGAATTGTCCAGCTTCCTTCTCCGTCATGATCTTTGATAGACGGCCAAGACGTCCTGCAAGAGTGGTAAATAGGTCCTCATCATGGGCGCCCACAGCCACTGCGGCCAGCAAATCCTTGAGGGCAACGGTCGGTTTACGCTCAAGTGGTCGGCTATCGGTCTTCAAAGATTTTGTGACACCAACAGCATCTACAATAACATAATGATCCTTTGTATATTGAGCCGATGGCGTGACCTTTCGCAGGTCATCAAGGTTAACGGTCCTGGTTCCCCGGCCCTTCATCTGTTCAAAGTAGTTGCGGCTTTTCACATCCCGCATGAAGATGAGGCATTCCAGTGGTTTTACATCTGTTCCCGTGGCAATCATATCTACGGTAACAGCAACCCGCGGATTGTAATCATTGCGGAACTGGGCAAGGACCGACTTTGGATCTTCATCCGCAAGATAGGTCACCTTTTTACAGAAGGAGTTACCTTCAGCGAATTCCTCACGGACGATCTGGATGATGTCGTCGGCATGGCTGTCGGTCTTAGCAAATATGAGTGTTTTCGGCACTTCTTTTCTATGGGGGAAAATCTCTGGCCATTTCTCTTTGTAAGTTTTAACAATGGCGCGGATCTGATTGGGATTCACCACCTCATCGTCAAGACTTTTGGCAGAGTAGGCAACATCTTCATCTAATTGCTGCCATCGTTTTCTCCGGGAGAGCTTTTCACGAACATCGACGTATTCTCCCTTCCAGACGACGGAGCCCTTTTTCGTGATTTCCGTTTCGATCAGATACACATTATAGCCAACGTTAACCCCGTCGGCTACGGCCTCCTCATGGGTATATTCGCTTACGATATTCTGATTGAAAAAGCCGAAGGTGCGCTTATCCGGAGTAGCTGTCAAGCCTATTAGAAAAGCGTCGAAATATTCCAATACCTGTTTCCACAGATTGTAAATGCTGCGGTGGCACTCATCTATCACGATGAAATCAAAAAATTCGATGGGTATCTTCTCGTTATAAATAACAGGCAGTGGGTCACGCTTGCCCCACTGAATTTCGCCAGGGTTGGTCTCTTCTGCCTTGTCGTCGAGATCTTCCCCCTTCAGAATTGAATAAAGGCGCTGGATCGTGCTTATGCAGACCTGGCTGTCAGTGGCGACATAGCTCGATTTCAGGCGTTGGACATTGTAGAGCTCTGTAAATTTGCGGTTATCGTCATTGGGCAGATAGCCCATGAACTCCTGTTCAGCCTGTTCGCCCAAGTTGCGTGTGTCTACCAGAAAAAGAATCCGCTTGGCGTCGGCAAACTTCAGGAGACGGTAAATGAAAGTGATAGCCGCAAAAGTTTTTCCCGAACCTGTAGCCATTTGGATAAGGGCGCGCGGTCTGTTGTCTTTAAAAGAGCCTTCAAGATTGTTTGTCGCATTTATCTGACAATCACGTAGCCCCTGTATGGGGAGATCAGGCAGATCAAGTAGTCTACCTCTTAAAGATTTTGGCTTCTTCAGCCATTCTCGGAAAGTCTCTGGCCGGTGAAATGTGAAGACGGGGCGTGATCTTGGTTTTGGATCGCTATAATCGGTGAAGCGAGTCAAAGTCCCTGTGCTCTCATAAACAAAAGGCAAAGGGTCATTATTGAGGTGCTTCAGTTTGCTTTTGGCATATTCGGTGGACTGCTCTTCCACAGTCGTCAAGCGTACTCCTTCTTCCTCTTTCTTTGCTTCAATAACGCCAACGGGTTTTCGGTCAACAAAAAGGATATAATCGGCAGGTCCGATGTCGGTATAATATTCCCGAACAGCAACGCCGGGTCCGGCGCTGAGAGCGATGTGTTTCTTGTTTTGGATGTTCCAGCCTGATGTCTCAAGGAGTTTGTCGATTTTGTCCCTGGCAATTTCTTCTGGCGTTTGATTCATTGGAATCCTCGGGTTGTGAGTCGAAATCCTTAAGTGCCGGGGCCACGATCATATTAATTAACAGATACTATTCACAATTCTGAATAGTTTCAACATATTTCTATTGACAGAATCTGGTAAGCAACTCCATCGATCAAAGACCTGTCTTTCCATAAATGTCGAGTATCATGATAATTCACCCCTTTAGAGGGGTCAGTATCATCTGATTTCACCCCCCCGGTATCACGATAATTCACCCCCTGCTGTCGGGGAGAG
>JBEKOL010000059.1:0-17150 GCA_049521775.1 Syntrophales bacterium | reverse complement strand
TGACCGATGGTCCGGGGTGCGGAAAGAATTCCCGCCAAAGACGCCTTCGTGAAATACCCCGCATCCCTTACCGCCACACTCTTATAGACGCTGCTCTCATCATCAAATAAAAAGGGAACATGGAAAGTGTTGGCGTAAAGGAGAACGCCAAGAAAAATGACCAGAAGGCACGATATGGATGTATTACGTATGGAGAAGGGCTCCGGGTTGGTCTTGACTGGCGCACGAATAGGTTCTTCCCGCCTGGCGGTTTTCTTCCTTTTCGATTGTTTGTTCATGCTGTCGCGATTGTCCAAAAAGGTGTATGCAGGGAGGTTATCCAGAATGGTGAAGCCAATGCGCTGCCCTGTACGACGAGGTGGGGGCGAAGAGGGATTCAGATGTGCCGTGCAGATCTCCAGGGGCGCTTAATTTACGGCAATTGGTTCAGGTCAACTATTAAGAGATGGGGGGAGCCAAAAACCCGACTCCCCCCATTGTGCTTCACTCAATTAACTTTGAAAACAAACATCTAACAGCTCTTAGATACCCTGACCGTAACCTGTAGCGGTCGCAGGCGCCGATGTAAAGATCGTCGTCGAGCTGTTTACTCCATCTGTCGAGACCTTCACGTTCGATACAACGATGCTTGAACTCTCAACGGCAAACTCATACTTCATGGCAGTGCCGGTGAACTGTGCGATAAGTTGCGCACCTGTTAAGCTGGTTGTTGCATTATTTAAAATCTTGTAAGCCACTGCACCAGAGGACAGGGGAAGCGAGACACCATTGGCATCCCATGCCGTTATGGTGATGGCGCCGCCCGCTGTAGCTACTCCACCGGAGCGATCGGTAATCTTGATCGTGTTGCGCGTTCCGACGGAGTTCGTGACAAACGAAGAACCGTTTCTCGTGATGGAGTAGAGAGTCGTCGGACTCAAGGCGGTATGGGCCGCCCACTTTGTTCCATCAGCAAGGGCCGCTACAGACGCGGTGAATCCACGCGCCACCTGTGCCGTCGTGCCGTCAATGGTGAAAACAGGCGCTAGGCTAAGAACACCAGCAGCAGCCGGCTGTACTGCGGCAGTATTGACGCAGTAGGCATTCGCCTTGGTGCTGTCGAACAGGAAGAAATTAGCTGTACCGCCTGTTGTCAAGCCCGCAGCATTGGAACCCGTGCAGCCCGTCCCGCTGATCGTGGTGATACCCGTCAAGGAACCTGCTATATTAAAGACCACTTTACCGGCGCTGACCATCTGACCGGACGGAACTGTACCAGTAGCAGTTTCATCGGAAAGGTTTGTATAACTATAAGTAGTGGCCGTTCCCGTAACCGATGCACCTGTGAATTTCGTAAAGGCGCCCGTAGTCGCCGACACGTCAGCGACATTCGATTGCGAAAGAATGTTAACTGATTCCATGGCGGAAGGAGCGGTGAAGGCATACGTTGCACTAGTTTTGCTCGACTGGGCCGAGTTAAATATGGTCAGACCGCCAGTCGACGTCACGGCGTTAAATGTGATATCAACGGGACCTGTTACGGCGGAGACGTCAAAAATTGGGCTTTGCACATTGAGTTGGATCACGTCTGAGGGGATTAGAGCAGAGGCCGTGACCCTGAAATTGGCGGTTGCTGCACCCGTTGGGTTGCCGACAAGCGAAGCAAATACTGTAGCGCCAGTTGTCGATAAGCCGGGCGACGTGCTTGAAAATTTCGCGCCGCCTGACAGGGTGACCGCAATAGTGTCATTAGTGTTCAGTGATTCACCTGTACCCAGTGTATAGGCGATAGCATTCCCCGCGCTTTGCGACGCTAATAATGTCGCACTAGAATTCAGTAAAATCTTCTTTGCCGATGTAAAACTGCTTGTCCATGCCGCATCAGCCGCGCTTATACCTATCGCCAGGACAAAGACGGCCATTAGTAATACAACAAAAAATTTCTTCCTCATTATCATTCCTCCTGTCTTAAGTTTGCGTATAAATTTTCTCTGTGAACTCGAAAGCAAGCAAAATACCTTTCCCGTTTCAGAATCAGCGGAATTAAAGAATTGTTTTTACCCACTATAAGCTATCCTATCCCCCCCTCCTTTCCATTAAATTCGCCTTCACCTTCAAAATAGTGCTTTACTGGACACGAACGACAATGCCCTTTTTATCTTCACCAGCGTCCGTTAAAAACCACACACGAAATATGGTTTTATAAACTTCTGCTTATTCAGTACCACACCCTCTACTGACGAGTCAACTTTTTTTTTGACAATTTTTTAAAAAAATTGCTGATAAATCTTAATAGCATCGGATGGACCGTGCAAGATTTTGAACACAGCTATGAATTATTAATATCATTACCGCTGATACGTTTTTCCGCATCAACTTACTGCGTTACAAATCGGGGACATTATGCTTCTACCGCTGATAGCAGTATTTCACTTATAGCAGCCTCTCTCTTATATTAAATACAAGAACAGATGTCAAGCTATTTATTATGAAGATATTTGAAAAATTTTTGGATGCCACTTTTTATACATGTTCACTTGATCCACTTCAACTGTTTCTTGAGTTCGTCGGTAATCTTAGACGCGTCATCGGTACTTGTTAGAATTGTGGGTGTAACGAGAATCAGGAGTTCCGTTTTATCCTTTTGTTTATCTGTGTACTTGAACAGGTTTCCCAGCAGAGGGATGTCTCCCAGCACGGGTACTTTTGTTTCTGCCAGGCTGTCAGTCACTTTTATCAATCCCCCTAAGGCGATGGTCTGCCCATGGGCAACTACAACGGATGTATTTATCCTCCTCGTAAGAATTATGGGAGAATTGCTGACCCCTGCCGCCCCGGTATCCGAAACTTCCGCAGCTATATCCATCGTAAGCAAACCCTCGGTATTGATCGTGGGTTTAACCCTTAACATGACACCCGTGCTGCGGTACGTTATACTCTGTACAACACTGGTTGACGTGGTCGACGTGCTGGCGGCAGTCGCGATCTCCGATGTCACCGTCGGCACATCCTGCCCAACCTGAATTGTTGCTTCTCTGTTGTCAAGAACGGTCAGTCGCGGCGTCGAGAGGATATTGACCTTATTCTGACTCGCAAGGGCGCTCATAATCCCCTTAAAATTTGAAGTTGCGCTGGCAAATTGATAGGCAAGACCCGATGGCGTTACACCTAAACTTCCCAGGGTGCCCAAGGAATATGCTCCTCCCTGCAGTGTGTTCGTTATATACCACTCAACCCCGTATTTCAATTCATCCGTAAGCGTCAGCTCTGCAATCGTTGTCTCGATGAGAACCTGTTTGGTCGGTGTATCAAGCTCCTTCAATAAGACAAGAATATTCTTATAGGTCTCCGGCAATGCCATGATCACTATTATGTTCTTGTTGTCATCTGCTGCCATTTTCAGGTTAGGCATAACAAGAGCCGCTGCAGCTGGCGCTGCTGCTGCAGCTGGCGCAGTTGCTGCAGTTGGCGCAGCTCCTGCAGTTGGCGTAGCTCCTGCAGTTGGCGCTTTAGCTGCCGGCGAGACGACGCCATAGAGCTTCTGTATGGATGAAACGAGGTCTGAGGCCTTTGAGTACTGAGGAACAAATGTGTAGCTTTTTTCCTCAGTACCGGCAGCTTCAACCGTATCGAGTCTGGATTTCCACTCAAGGATATATTTTGTTGTAGTCTCATCAGGGGAGATAACAAGAATGCTGTTGAGCGACTTGATCGGCATAAAAAGAGGCCCGGGATCCCTTGGCGACAGGGCGATATTAAACCCGAGACCCTTGAGAATCTTTGATATGTCCTTTATGAAATCATCTATCTGCCAGTAAGTCAGCCTCATCAGGAAGATCTGCTTGTTATGGAGGCTCGGAACGTCAAAAGTTTCAATAAGTTCGACAATCTGCTTCATCTGATAGGAGCGGCCGTAGAGGAGAAACAGGTTTTCCTTGGGATAGGCCTTCACCTGAACCCCTGATTTGACCAGATCCTTTATGAGCCACTCAATTTCACCTGTCAGGATGTGTCTAAGAGGCACTACCTGAAGGATATCAGCAGGACTGTCCGCAATATTCCGGCCTACTTTTATATCAAACGGCCCCTTGGGCTCAGGAGCTTTTTGAAGTATATACAGGGCGCCGGCGCTTTCCTCTATATAGAGACCGTTTTTCTCCAGTAAACCGAGCACCATTCCCAGCGCTTTATCCGGAGGCGCTGCCTCCGGCATGCGTATGGTCACCGGCAGCTTGTTGTTCATGGTCGCCTCATCCATGACAAAGGCAATCTTGAGGGTTTCGCCCAAGGCATAGATAATAAAATCGGAAAGGGGCATCTTCTCCGCATTTATCATCACCGGCACATTGGTGACTGTAAAACGCTTCGGATCTATCGGTTCTTTCGGAGGAAGTTTCTTTTCCGGTACGGCTTTGGTGAATACCGGAGGTTTCAAAAGTCCATCACCTGCCCCTGTCTCACTTGCCTTTACTGCTTGAGTTTCTGCCGTTGTCTGCTGAGGCTGTTGAGGCGCCCTTTCCAGGGTAACCGGTTTGATTTCCATTTGCGGGGTGGCACAACTGCAAATAATAAAAAACGCTCCAGTCAATACACGACAAATTAGCCGTCTTTTCATTTCATTCTCCATGCGAATTCCTTCAGTTAATTTTATTACGAGAGCTTTGCACAACCTCGCCGTGCCTATCTCAGAGTTTCCCAAATTCCATGAAGCCTTGTAGTTAATCAAAGATAACATACTGATATTAATTAATATTTATCCATTATTATGCCATATTTCCTGCAAAATTCATTTTTGATCATCTTGAAAATCTACCGTTGTTCAAACCCCTCGGATAAATTTTTCAAAGGTCTTAACTGCCAGTTGTTGCCGTCACCCCTTAGTGGCACTCCTGCTATCACTCACAGCGTATTTCTTTCTTTAAGGCTTTTGTAATAATTCAACACTCTTTGCACGTAATCACGGGTCTCTCTGATAGGCGGAATCTTGTTCTGCCAGGCGACCCGCGCCGGACCGGCATTGTACGCAGCCAGGGCAAGGGGCAGGTCTCCGTTTAAGGATTCCAGAAGCTGACGCAAATATCTGGCGCCCCCATGAATATTCTCCACAGGATCGAATGGATCCATGACATTCATTTCCCGCGCCGTACCCGGCATGAGCTGCATCAGTCCGAGAGCCCCTTTAGGCGAAACGGCCCGGGGATTGAAATTCGACTCTGCCTTTATGACAGCACGGATAAGATCAGGATCAACTGAAAAGAGCTCACCGGCAGAGGCTATAACGGGCTCGAAGGCTACGGTATGCCTATCGGCAGAGGAATCTTTCGCCATCCATTTTGCCCCCTTGATATTCTTCATTTCCTTTTTTAGAGGTAGATGGACTTTGACACGGCCCTGCCCCGGAAGATTCGTGAAATATGTTTTACCTCCTTCATCCCGGAACATGTAAACGTCGGCCTGTGCCGATATGGCGGCAAACAGGATAATACACATCAAAAAAGAAACTTTTATCAGAAGACTTTTATAATTTTCACGTTCCATGTTCTATTATTTTGCGAGAGAAGAATGGCCACCGAATATTCTTAATTCAATCTGCTCTTTTCCCTTCTTAAGTTTGACGGAAACCGGGTCAATACCTTTAATGACCGATCCATCGATCAGTTTCGCCCCGACCGTCAGGATCGATACGGAGCCTTTGTAATCTTTTATGACCGCCTTCTTCTCCTTACCCCCGAGAATGCCGATCAGGGTGTAGGGATTAGCGGGCAAGTTCTTCTCTTTATCATCGGCAGTCATGATTTGGCCGCCACCTGCGCTAAACAGTCTTAATTCCTTTTCCTCCTTATCCTTCTTCAGTTTTACCGATACACTTTCTATTTTCGTAATGATAAAATCATCAATCATTTTCTTCCCCACAGGCAAGGTGACAACTGCGCCCGTGTACTCTCTGAACACCGCCTTCTTTTCTTTTCCTTGAAGAACACTTATTAATTTATATGGATTCGGTGGCAATGCCTGCCCCGCGATAACCCCGGGTGCGGCATAGCTTCCACTTTCTGCAAATATGTTTCTGTTTTTCAGGATATCATCCGACACGGTTCTTCTCTTGATGACTTCCTTTTTCTGTTGTTCTGCCGAAGAAGATTTCTCACTCGCCTCCTCATGCGAAACGGATGGATGTACAGACAGATCTATGCTCGGTCTCCCGGATAGCAAAAAGGCGAGGATTAGAACGAGTGCGATGGATGCGATATCCTGTGTGTATTGCCTGATCATTTCTCCGCACGGAATGCATTCATGGTTACGAAAAGCCGCAAGTCCTGACCCGCCGTCCTGTTAATCTCCACAGATTTCATCTTCAACGCCTTATCCCCCTGTTCTACCTCTTTGAGAATATCCATGCATGCCAGTGGTTTGCCCTCTAACCTTACCAGAACGGGCACCTCGCTGACATTTTTCCCGGCTACCGGTTCCAGCACCTCAAAATCGAGGATGTTCAGACCCTTCTTGTCTGCGAGTTTTATGAAATTTTCCAGGACATCCGCCTGAATGTGCGACACACGTTCCCCTTTATCATACAGGTAATGAGAAATAACCTCCTTGTCCACTACCATTTTTCCTCCCTGCTCCCCACGCTGCCTTTCCAGCAACTGATACTGCATTTTATAACCATTGTAACGCTCATCGAGGAGGATTTTCTTTTCAGCCACGGCCTGATGGAGCGGGTAAACCAACAGCCTTGCCAGGGCGAGAATGACAATAATATAAATCCCTATGGTCCTTAATTCTTTTTGTATGTTTTCTTTATCCATAAGTATTTACCTTGAGAGTTCCACGGTCATGTTGAATTCATATAAAGAAGTATTGCGGTTTCTGACCGGCGGACCCTTGAAGGCAACCTTTTTTATCTCCTCAGCGTCACCGAGCGTCCTGAGTACGGCAAGGGGCTCCTTCGAGGAAACGGAGATTTCCACATTGTTTTCGCTCAATACCATTCTGTTGATAAAGCTGCCCTGGGGGAGCCTGCGAGCCAGTATGTCCATTGCCCCCAGTGGCGAGCGTGAAGCGCTCAGCTTTTCATTAACCTCCTGGACCAGAGGGGAATAGTCCTCTCCACCGCTGCTGCCCACCATACCGGACATTTCATTGTTTAGGCTACTCAATCTTGCTTGTGTTTCGTTCAATCCCTGATCGTAATTCCTCAATGTCAGGTAAAGCATGAATGCATACCCGAGAACACAATACACGGCTACCCTGAAAATAAGGTCTTTCCTTTTCCACAGGAGATAATGCCTTTTTACCCTAAATTTTTTGAGATCGAGTCCTGCCACATCATCCAGGCATACCGGATAATCTCTTTCACCCACGTTAATGATCATCGGCGATGGGGTACTTTCCTGCCGGTCAATGATGCTTTTGTCTATTTGAAACGGCAAAATACCATATATATTTATTCTTTTAATCTCTGTTTCAAACTGACCAAGACTCTGAAGGAATCTTTTCACGTCTTCCTCATGAAAACCGGAAACAGGGTATGACGCACTGGCAAGAAACTTCCCTTCAGCATGAGCCAGAAGATTCGTCATGCCTCTGTATTGGAATATCTCAAGATGAGAATCCGCCAAATCAAAGGCAAGATCTTCCGGCACAGCATAGTTGAACGGGAAAACCTCTTTAATCCGGCTGTACTTCTCACTGTCCCATGCCCATATATCAACGACGGTATACGTGCTGAATGACTGAAAGGTCCGGCAGTAAAAGGCCGGTTTGGAGATAGGGAAAATATCGCCGATCTCCAAGGCCACTGCTTTGAGAAGCTTCTCTTCCGTGGCAGGCGGATACTTTTTTCTGGCATGAAGAAGGAGTTCCCGGCCCACAATCAATATCTTTTTCGACAGACCCACCCTGAACGGCTCCAGTTTGTCAAGGCTGCCGGAAGCATATTTTACCGGTTTGTTATCCACGAGTCGATAGACCTCCAGACCATCCCTATGCCAGTACGCCACAAACGTTCCCCTTCCCTTCATCGACTTACGCCTCCCGCCAGTAAAGGATGCTGTAAGGAGAGTCCTTACCCTGGATAATGCGGAGACCGGCTTTAATGGTGTAGATACTCTTTGGCTGGCCGACGCTTACAGTAACATCCATGAAGGAGGATGGGGTGAAGTAGATACTGTCCTCATCTACCGCTATTCTCTTCCCGGTCAGGGCGAAAAGTTCCCCATCCGATTGAACGGGCTTTTTTGCTATATAATCTTTCAGCGTTTTAAGATAATCCTCATCTATATCAAGATAGGCCTTAAGCACTTCATCGCTTGCCGTATTCGGGTTAAAACCGGTGGAGGGAAGCATGGTCACATAGGGCTGCAATTTGCCATACAGCTCCTCACCGAACCCCCTGATAAACCCGATCTCTTCTATGTATTGTATGGCATAGGTCCTGGGTCCGTAAGGCAGTCCAGAACTTCTATAATAGAACTCTTTGGCGCCGTTCACACGAGAAAGACTGTTAACATCCACCCAATCTAAAAGGCTGTCTATGGCTATGGCGGCAGTGTCCTGGGAACTCACTCTCTTGATTAATTTCTCGAAAGCATATCTGTTGATGGCATTGAGAGACAATAAACCGTTACTTTCTTGTATCCGGACGCGAACATCGTCCGACAAGGACACCTCCTGTCCGTTTAAGGGAAGCGTATTTATCTGTGCAATGTCCTCCCCTCCCGAAACGACAATCTCCCTGGGCAATACGCTGCCATTCAAAATGAGATAGATAACGGTATCATACGCCGACCTGGCCTTTAAAATGGCATCTGCCTTGTTCTTTAAACCTTCGGAAGCCCTGATGTGCTCTTTAACCAGCCAGTTGAACCCGATCCCCACTGTCATAATCACAGCAGCTATCAGCATCATCAGAATAGTGGCAGAACCACGATCATCTCGGATACAGCGTCTCATAACCCGTTTTCATCGAGGAATTTACATTTATTGTAAATAGCATGCTACCCTTTGCACCGTTCTGGCTATAAGAAACTTTAATAACCGAAGGAAGCGCTTTCATCCTGTTTCCGTCAAAACTGTCATACCAGCCATACTTGCGGTTGCGACGATCATAACCATAGAAACTGATTTCCATGCCGTCTACTGAATCCAGAAACCTGAACGATTGCCCCTTTTTGTAATCACCAAAAACCTCATCCCGGTCCATGTCATCGTACGACTTTGTATATACCGGGAGTTCATAATACACCAGGGCTCGCTTCCCCTTATCATCGGTGATATTTTTAATCCAGACAACAACAGGCAGCTCGCCCGTGAAAGGCGATAAAGAAACATAAGACATTCCCTCCTGATTTCCTTTGAAATAAGGAAACCATCTATCACTTCTGGTATAAACATAGTAATCTATAGTCGAGTTGAAGCTCTTATCAATCCAGATCTTTTTTGCATAATCCCAGAAATTCAGGCCTTTCTCGACGAGGCCCTGGTATTGCATGAGTCCCTGATTCAGGGCCATACCGGCAAGCAGCAGCATGGCCGTGAAAATAGCGATGGCCACGAGTACCTCTACAAGAGTGTACCCTTCAGCCGAAGATTTCATCCGCCGCCGACAATGGTTTATATCTGAACACACTGACCTGGTAAGACCTGGTTACTCCTTGATAGTCAAGAACGAAATCTACCCTGTAGAGGCGAAGCTCATGGAGAGATGGTTGACGGAATTCCGGATCACCTATCATCGGCCTGGATAACCCCAGCAACTGTGCTCCCCATTTGAGATTCACCCCGTCACCCATGTCTTCCACTCCGGATTGCTTTTCCAGCTCCAGCGTTTTTAGAAGACCGACCGTTTCTATGAGCTTGGATGACAGAACATTGGACTGATTGGCTCTCTCAAGATATTCATACCCCATCCTAAACAGATACATGGTTGCCGCAATGCTTGCCGTAAGGATAAGCCCGGCAATGAGGATCTCAAGAACAAGGAATCCCCGTTGGCGCGAAATTTTCATACTGAACCGGTTCTCGTGAGAAGCAAATCTCCCAAGGGCGCCCCCACATTCAATGAGTAAGCCTGATCGCCGACATAAATATTAATCGTACCGCCTGAGGTTGTCCCGTTTCTATAGAATGCTATGGGTGAATCAATCCGGATGCGCGTATCCTCAAAGACGTTTTCCTTCCCGTCTACTGTGATCACATCGTTTTTAGAGAACAAAACCTTTCCTTCACTATAGAGGAATGAGTCTCGCCGCAGACCGGAAATGAAGAGCATTACTTCCTGTGCCTTTAAGGATGCCTTGTAGTTTTCGTACATGCTGAATGAGATGGGAAGACTTACGGAAAAGAAGAGGCCGACGATGCAAAGCACGACGAGAAGTTCAATGAGTGTAAACCCTCTTTCACTCTTCAACTTGGTAGAATTCCCCCTTTAAAAAATGACTCCTTGCGACCTTTAAAAAATGCCCCCACTTTGTTATTTCCACGAAAGTTGGAATCCGGAATTCCCTGAAAACACCGGATTCCCATTTGCCCAGTAATGACAACTCGGATCATTTACGGCGGACTTCAAAGATCTCTCCTTTTGTTTACCGGATGACATCAAAGCTTGATTGAACTTACGCTCATGACGGTAAGGATGAGAGTGATGACAATGAATCCGACGATGAGCCCCATTACAATAATGATAAGCGGCTCCAGCAAAGTGAGCACCCTTTTGATGCTGTTTTTGAAACGCTCATCAAATATCTGATAGAGTTCAAAAAATATCTCTTTAAGACTCCCGCTTTCCTCACCTACCCTCAGCATGTTGGGAACTATGTCGGGCAGAAAGTGCACCTGGGAAAAGACATCCGCTATCTTTTTGCCTTCCTTGATCTGGCCGACAAGAGACGTCACGGGCCCCCTGATGCGCTCGTTCTGGATGACGGTCGCGGACATTGTCAAAGCCTTGATGAATTCCACGCCGCTCTTCAGCATGGAGTACATCGAGTATGAAAACCTCGATAGCTCAAGTTGAATGATGAGAGTTCCCACGACGGGCGCACGAACGAGGTAGGCATATAGATTGGGAAGCCTGACCTTCGTGGGATAAAGCTTTTTCAAAACGAAAACGGCGATGGCCAGACCCAACATAATGCCAAGATTTGTGAATGTGAACCACCCGCTCATTGTAAAGAGAATCTTCGCCGGCAGCGGCAGTGCTTCCGTTTTGGTACCGAAGATACTGAAAAATCTGGGCACGATGAAGTTGAAAATGAAAATGAACGTCACAATACTCGCAAAAATGAGAAATACGGGATACGTCAGGGCGTTCCTGATTTCGGACTTGAACTGTATCTGGAAACGGAGGTACTGGGCAACATTTTCGAAGGCGCTATGCAGGTCTCCAACGGCCTCGCCGACATTGATCATGCTGATCACAAACGGGTTGAAACGGCCCGTGTTCTCAAAGGACTGGGCGATGCCTCTGCCGGCCTTGACATCCGCCAGGACCAGGGAAATGATATCTTTTAAATCTTGTTTTGCCGTCGACTGTATCAAAAGTTCAAATGCCTTGTCTATCCGTATGCCCGACCTCTGGAGCGTGCTCAACTCCCTGGCCATGTTGTATAAGTCCTGATCGTTGAAACCCTTCCGGAACGACATCTTTACTTTTTGTTTTTTTTGTTTTTCAGCGAGATAAGTAACCGTGAGTCCCCGGGCCCGTAACTTTGCCATGGCATCTATCCTGTCCGTTGCGGATATGACGCCTTTGCCGTCCTGCCCGGCAGCATCTATACAACTGTAAGCAAATTCGTTCAACACACCCTGAGAACCTCTTCGATGGTGGTCAACCCTTTCGCCACTTTGAGCATACCGTCTTCCCTGAGGAAACGGAAGCTGGCATTTTCCCGCAAAAGGGCTTTCACTGAATCGAGGGACATTTTTTTCAGGAAAACTTCTTTGAGTTCTTCCGTATAGTCAAACAGTTCGAAGATGGCCATTCTCCCCCTGTAACCGGTTCCCGCGCACTTGGGGCATCCGCCGCCCCGCACAAAACGGGCATCTCCATTGACCAGGTTCTTATATTTGTCCGCGATCTCCCGCACTCCATACTCTTTTAAAAGATATTCGGAAGGACTGTCGGGAAGGCTGCAAAAAGTACAGTTTTTTCTCACGATACGCTGGGCTATTAATCCTATCACAGCGGCATTGATGAGATAATCCTCCACACCCATCTCAACGAGCCGGAACAGACTGCTCGGTGCGTCATTCGTATGGAGTGTGGACAAGACTAGATGGCCCGTGAGAGCAGACTGGATTGATATGGCGGCCGTTTCCCTGTCTCTGATTTCGCCTACCATGACGATGTCCGGGTCATGTCGCAAGATTGACCGGAGGGCATTTGAAAAGGTGAGACCTATCTCACTTTTCACCTGGATCTGATTTATCCCCTCTAACTGATACTCAACCGGATCCTCTGTCGTGATGATTTTCCGCTCCTGACTGTTCAGGCGCGTCAGCACGGTGTAGAGTGTGGTCGTCTTGCCTGACCCTGTCGGCCCTGTAACCAGCAGCATGCCATACGGCCGGGAGATGAGCTTCAGCACGATGTCCCTGTGATCCGCCTCAAGACCCAGATATTCCAAATCGAAAGAGAGTTTCTCCCTGTAGAGAAGCCTCATGACGACGCCCTCGCCGCTTACGGTTGGTATTGTGGATACTCTGATGTCGAGGAAAAGGGATGCGATCTTTGTCGTTAACTTGCCGTCCTGGGGTAACCTTTTTTCTGCTATGTCGAGACCGGCAAGAAGTTTTATTCTCGATACCGTTGCAAGATAAAACGGTTCTTCGAGGGTACCCATATCGTTGAGAATGCCATCGATCCTGAACCTGACCTTGTATTTTTTTTCCGAGGATTCGATGTGGATGTCTGAAGCCCTGAGTTCTACTGCTTTGCTCAGAAGGCCGTTGAGAAACTTGATGACCGGCGCCTCAAAGGCCATCTCCTTGAGTTTTTCTGTATCCTCCTCGACGGTTAGAGAAACGAAGTTTTTGCCGCCTTCATGTAGATAATCCGTCGAAAGTTCCTTTACGGTCTGTTCTGTGGCCAGCGACAGTTGAACGGTATACCCGAGTGACCGCAGCACATAATCAAATACGGTATAGTTGAAGGGATCATCCGTTATTGCGTGGAGCGTTTTGTTGTCGTGGTCAATTTTTACAGGAAGAAAATTGTTTCTGATCAGAAAGTCGTAGTTCAGCTTTTCATTAAGGTAGGCAACGAGCGTTTCATCTTCTGTCCACTCACCGTCAAACAGGGGAATATTCAGGTATCGGGAAAGGGCCTCAGCAAGCTGACTGTCTGTAATTGTACCAGTTTGAACAAGGATATGGCCTATATCCCCCCCAAGGTCCTTTTGCAGATTAAGGGCCTTGCTGAGATCCTCTTCTTTCAGACCGTAATTATCCTTGAGAATCTGACCTAAAGACATGTCTACCAGTTCTTTGCGGATTTTTCATTTAATACGCCATCGGGCCCAAGCGCGTAAAGATCGAAAGGCCCATGATCACCGGGGGTCTTGTACAAGTAGTCCTTTCCCCAAGGATCCTGCGGCAGAGTCTGCTTGGAAAGGTATGGTCCTCTCCACTTCGGATCCGCGGATTTCAGCAACTCATCCAGGGTGGTCGGATATCTGCCGAGATCAAGCTTAAATGACAGCACACCCGAAGAAAGCATCTCGACCTGGGCCTTGGCAATCTCTTCCTTTGACCTTTCGTATCGCCCAATCAGGTTTGGCGCAACAAAAGACGCCAGCAGACCGATGATTAATACGACAATAAGAATTTCTATCAGGGTAAATCCACCCTGCCGACGTTTTTTCTTTCCTTTCTTAAACATCACCCATCCTCACAAAAGTATGAGACCTTACTCTCAATATGTTAAGACTTGTGAAAAAAATTATAGCCGTAAACTTTAGTTTTCGCGAGAGTTTTGTACAACCTCTCCTCATTTTTTGTTCTTCATGTAAGAGTTTTCCATCAAAATAGATACAGCTCCGCTCTCTGGATTACATCCAGGAGTCAATCCACACCTGAGGGACTTGGATTTTCAATTTTGTTTTAGAGTAAAAATTTACTGCTTTTGGCCACTGCTTGCTTCGGTTCCAGAATGCGTTGCGACTTCGCTGACTTCTTTTTGCAACTGGCCGATTTCTTCTTTCAACCGTTCGTATTCCTTCATCGTTCTTCTAAGGAAGCTATAGGTAATCCTCGCCTTTTCTTCCAGGCCCGTCGGGGTTAAATAGTAAAGATAGGCTTTCTTGTTGTTGGAGTTCTTGAAATTCTGCGCCATGATAAAGCCCTTTTGGATAAGTGCATTCACCAGGAAGTTGACTTTGCCGAGACTGATGCCCAATCTGGATGATAATTCGCGTTGCGTCATCTTAGGGCTTTGGGTTATTTCCCTGAGGACTTTAAGAATCTCTTCGCTTTCAAGGTCGTGCTTATTTGATAAAGTCATATTAATATCAGATATGTTCATTCCGTGAACGAAGGTTTGAGGTTAATTCACTAAAAATGGATTGTCAAGAGAAAATATGGGGGTAAATATGTGGGACTTATGAGATATACGAGTCAAAAAAATCAATAGCCATCATTCAGGATGCGAGGTGAAATTCAGATGCCACAGAATGAGCCTGGAATAGACGAAGAATTTATCTCGGAGTTCACGATTCATACCCAGAGAGAAGATGTTCGCAACCGACGTGAGCAGCCAGTTGATGCACAATCTAAGAAAGATCACAATACGTACAACAGTGAAATATGGACGATTTTTCCACTTGCGGAAAAACTGGTAGCGGGACCGATAGAATTCGATTCTCGACTGAATATCCCTGCCGATGCTCTGGCCCTGAAAATGATAAATGAAGGCAGTAGGCACCTGAAAGACCTTCCAGCCGGCTTCTTTCATCTGATATGCCCAGTCTGTTTCTTCAAAGAAGAAAAAGTAGCGCTCGTCAAGCATGCCTACATCCTCGATGGCCTTTTTGCGCACCAGGAGGCAGGCGCCGATGCACGAATCAACCTCGATCGGTTTGTCATGATTGTAACGCTTGCTTGGATAACGATTCGGTAACAAATATTCAAGGAGGGATGTGTTTGTCAGCAACGTGAGGAGATTGGGGAAGTTCGCTACAGAGTTCTGCTTGCTCCCGTCAGCATCGAGGAGCTGACCACAGGCCATGACTGCCTCCGGATGAGTTTCCATGAAGGCGTACAATTCACGAACGGCATTTTCTGTCAACACGGTATCTGAGTTCAACAGCAGGGCATATCGGCCGGTCATGATACGCATCGCCTGGTTGTTAGCCGCCCCGAAGCCACGGTTTTCTTTATTTTGTATTAATTTGACTTGCGGATACTTATCCTGCAGCATGGCAACGCTGCCGTCCCTGGAGCCATTATCTACAACAATGATCTCGTAACTTGTGTCATGGATAGTCTTAAAGGCCGAGTCTAGGCAGCTTTGAAGAAGTTCCCTGGTATTCCAGTTGACGATTATGATTGATATGTCCATTTAGACTGATACCTATCCAAAATACACCTCTTCAAGTCTCATCTTCCGGATCTCCTGTAACATCTCTGTCCGTCTCATCTGACACCTCCATCGGTGACCATATTAAACCGGACAGATTGCGTGCCACAATACCGGACAGATTACTTGCTTCTAACATGTCTTATTTCATCAGCCGTCAGATCAAAATCAAATTTGCCCTTCATAGACCTGATCTTTTCTATTTTTTTTCGTTTCAAGTATC
The DNA here is from genome assembly GCA_049521775.1 of Syntrophales bacterium. Lineage (GTDB taxonomy): Bacteria > Desulfobacterota > Syntrophia > Syntrophales > UBA2185 > Fen-1135. The sequence goes on along the minus strand of JBEKOL010000059.1, from coordinate 1,371 downwards.
CGCGAATCGCAATCTTCACTGCAGACGACTTGCTCCTTTCTTTTGTTTCTTTCACAAGTTCATCCAGGATATCTTTCTCTATCGTCACATTGGCTCTCATAAAAGCACCTAATTAACAATCAGACTCAAGCACCAGAAAGATCAGAGCTTCGAACATTTTACACACTGTCATTTCGACCCCTTCGTTTTACTCAGGGCAAACTCCGCTCGAAATTACAATGATGCATACGTTTTATGAAACTATGTACTCATAATGAAGTGCATCTATCTGCACTAATATTTATGACATAAATGGTGCGATAGAGGTGCACAGGCTATCACCTCTTGGACACCTGTTTGCTTAGCTCACTCAACTTGGCATACTTGAAAAATTTGTTTATGGCATCAGTGAATGCCAGGGTGAGGCCCGGAGCGCCGTCGAGAAAGCCACACCTCAATACATAGTTATGAAAAAAGGCAAGCTTTGCCCTGAGAAGTGCTGACCAGATCGAGGCTGTCTTGCCCTCTTTGAATGCCTCTTCGGCGCCAATTGTGGAGTACTGATCAATTTTGATGAGGATGTGGCTGAGACGGCTTTCCGTATAATGCTCGATGGGGCAATCGAGGGACTCCACGAGTCCGTCGACTTTCACCGATTCATGGACCTTTGCCGGCGTCATGCGGCCCCTGCCCTTGCGAAAAAGCCTCACAATGCGGTCCGGCCACCAGCCTGCATGCCTGATCCACCGGTCCTGAAAAAAGTTTTTGCGTGGAAAGCTGAATCCCGCGGCGGTTATCGACGGATTTGAAATTATTTCTCTTATAGCTTCCGCAGTATCTCCGGGGATACGTTCATCCGCATCGAGGACAAGAATCCAAGGGTTTGTGCATTGATTAATGGCAAATTGTTTCTGGGGACCGAAACCTCTCCATGGCTCAACAAGCACATCACAACCGAAGTCGGATGCAATCTTAACTGTCGCATCCGTGCTCCCCGAATCCACCACAACGATCTGCCCGGCAAAGGAAACACTTTTCAGACAGGCGGACAGATTTTCCTCCTCATTCCTCGTGATGATGGCCACAGATAAAAGGATCTTTTCTTCCATTGATAAGTGTTTGCCTTTATCAGTCATATTCTTTAGATGCTTATCCACGATAGAAATGTTCACAAATAAGACGCTGCTGAACCTCCCCATGCCTAAAGACAGGGGGTTCTAAAGTCTAATCCAGCGGGGTCTCCCGGCTCTCGCGTTGCCGCTACAGCATCCGGGCTGTGACCGCTGGCAGGACTTCTTCGACAGCCGACCCGCTCTGCCGGATGTACCGGGGGAAACGCTTTCGCGTCTCCGCTCGCAGGTTCTTTACGGTACCATCCCGACTGTCGCAGCA
>JBEKOL010000058.1:0-17508 GCA_049521775.1 Syntrophales bacterium | reverse complement strand
AGTATTTGATGACGGTCGATGAACTGATGACGGAGGTAGGATTCAAGGTTATCAAGTAACCGGGAAGGAAGACGTGAATATTATTGCATGCATCAAACAGGTTCCTAACACCGATACCACGATCAGGTAAATATTTCTAGATGACGTGCAAAATATAGAATACAAACTGGGAAATGTTGTCCACGCACTCGAGATTCCGTTGGAATGTCGGGCAGAACACTCGGAAACAGCTTGAAGTATAGCGATTTACCTTATATTAAATACGCCCTTGAGGAGGTGCTAATATGAATATTTATAAATTAATTTTTTTTCTGTTGGTGGTTTTTATAAGTCTAACGAGCTGCAATCAATCGGCGCAGAAGCCAATAGATTTCGGAAGGGGGATAGCCTATGAGCAGATTAATTATGGGGGCCAGTCATTCCCTCTTTCTGCAGGAAGTCATGAACCTGACATTCTGCATCCAGAAGAATGGTATTTTGGAGACCCCAAAGAAGTAAAAGGTCGAGGCTTTACTGACACGATTTCCTCGATTCGCATAGGGGCAGGGCTAAAATGCGAATTTTATCAAGATGTGAATTTTAAAGGTAATAAGATTGGCCCTCTTGGAGAGGGCAATTACCCAAACCTTGGGGAAAAAGGATGGAAAGAAAAAATCAGATCACTACAATGCTATCCGGCAAATTAATTCAGGAGTTTGTCTGGTATCAAAAACATGTTATGAGTTCATTGAACCGACGACTGCTTAGTCGTTCATACTCTCCGTAATGTCGAGGAGTGGCTCGTTTGTTTCTACCTGATCTTTACCCCGTGTTATCAAAGAGAAAGGAGGAGGCTTAATAACTATGAAGGCACATGGCAAATGAGGGAAAGTTTCCGAATGACAGGCGTACAAGGGCCGTTGTATAGGGCATACGGAGTAATTCTTTGAGTATGACTGCTTACGGCACAATCCCGCAGATAGACTTTTCCTGAGATCGGCAATGAAAGGAGAATAATGTTATGGCTACACCAGAATTCAAGTACCAGGACCCATTCCCACTCGGCCCGGACAGCACCAAGTACCGCCTCCTGACCAAGGAAGGCATATCGGTCGCTACCTTCGAGGGGAAGGAAATATTAAAAGTCAATCCGGACGCTCTCACCAACCTCGCCAACCAGGCCATGCGGGATGTTTCTTTCCTCCTGCGCCCTGAACATAACGAGATGGTTGCGAAGATCCTTACCGACAAGGAGGCATCCATAAACGAAAAGGGGGTTGCCATCGCCATGCTGCGTAACGCCGAAGTTTCCGCCAAGTTCGAGCTTCCCTTCTGCCAGGACACCGGTACCGCCACCATCGTCGGCAAGAAAGGACAGCAGGTATGGACAGGTGTGAAGGACGAAGAGTACCTCACCAAAGGGGTCTACAAGACCTACACCGAGGAGAACCTTCGCTATTCCCAGACCGTGGCGCTGGACATGTACAAGGAGATCAACACCGGCACCAACCTGCCTGCCCAGATCGACATTTATGCAACCGAAGGAATGGAGTACAAGTTCCTCTTCGTCGCCAAAGGCGGCGGTTCCGCGAATAAAGCCATGCTCTATCAGGAGACCAAGGCCCTCCTCACCCCTACGAATCTCCTCAAGTATCTTGTAGAAAAAATGAAGTCTCTAGGCACCGCAGCATGCCCGCCGTACCACATCGCCTTTGTTGTCGGCGGCACGAGTGCCGAAACATGCCTGAAGACCGTGAAGCTTGCTTCAACCAAATACTATGACAATCTCCCCACTAGAGGGAACGAACTCGGTCAGGCCTTCCGTGACGTGGAACTGGAGAAGCAACTCGTCGAAGCAGCCCAGAAACTTGGAATCGGCGCCCAGTTCGGCGGCAAGTATTTCGCACATGATGTGCGTGTGATTCGTCTGCAACGCCATGGCGCTTCATTACCGGTTGGGATGGGAGTTTCCTGCGCTGCTGACCGCAACGTCAAGGCAAAGATCAACAAAGATGGCATCTGGCTCGAGGAACTTGATCGCGAGCCTGGTCGTCTCATCCCGGATGCATACCGCCGCAAGCACGATCATGGCGTGAAGATCAACCTCGACAGGCCAATGAAGGAGATACTGGCCGAGCTGACCAAGTACCCGGTCTCAACATCATTGATGCTCACCGGCACCATCGTCGTTGGCCGGGACATTGCCCACGCCAAGTTCAAGGAGATCGTCGACGCCGGCAAGCCGGTCCCCGAATATCTCCTCAAACACCCGATCTACTATGCTGGTCCGGCCAAGCAGCCAGCGAATAAACCTTCCGGATCCTTCGGTCCGACCACAGCCGGCCGTATGGACTCGTACGTCGATCTGCTCCAGTCCAAGGGAGCTTCACTGATCATGATTGCCAAGGGAAACCGGAGCCAGCAGGTAACGGACGCGTGCAAAAAGTACGGCGGCTTTTACCTCGGTTCCATCGGCGGCCCGGCCGCACTTCTCGCTGATGAGAACATCAAGAAGGTCGAATGTATCGACTTCCCCGAACTTGGTATGGAGGCGGTCTGGAAGATTGAGGTTGTAGACTTCCCGGCATTTATCCTGGTGGATGACAAGGGAAATGATTTCTATAAACAGCTAGGTTGTTAATATTAAAAACGAGTCCCCCGGTTGCAGTAGCGGCTGGGGGATTTTTTTATCTTAATATGGATATATATAAGTCATAGGAGCAGCCGTCGCTTTATGGCTGGTCACGATATTAGGACGTCATACCACCCCAACCTTGTAGTGGCGGCGCTTAAGAAAAGATAACAACAAGGAGGCTAATAAAGACGAGGGCGGTTAGCGGATTTTCTAACAATTTTTCATAACGGAAAGGAGAACGGATATGAAAGTTATCGGCTTCAACGGCAGTCCAAGGAAAGATGGCAACACCACCACGTTGATAGGCTATCTCTTACGGGAGATCGAAAAAGAGGATATTGAAACGGAACTCGTTCAGCTCTCGGCAAAGGCGATTCACGGGTGCATTGCCTGCTACAAGTGTTTCGAGAATCAGGACCAGCGGTGCGCTATTAAGAACGATGCGGCGAACGAGTATATCGAAAAGATGACAACGGCTCAGGGTATCGTTTTGGGATCTCCTTCATATTTTCAGGATGTAACAGCGGAAATGAAGGCCTTGATCGACCGGGCGGGCTTCGTCGGATTGGCAAATGGGAGGATGTACAAGAACAAAGTTGGGGCTGCCCTATCCTGCTTTCGTCGCAGCGGAGGGATGCATACAATCGAAACCATGAACCATTTCTTCCTTAGCAACGAGCTTATCATCGCCGGTCGGGCGATGAGCGTTGCCAGAGACAAGGGAGAGGTGGAAAAGGATGAGGAAGGCGTCCAGACCGCGCAGAGCCTGGGGCAAAAGATCGCCTGGATGGCGAAGAAGCTTTACGTCTAAAACCGGCCTTGGGAAGCAGATTTCAAATGCAAATCGTGATAATCAGAAAGTGAAAAAGACATTTGAATAAGTTCCATCCCGTATAATCATTTTTGGTGGACATATGGAATGGTTATAACAACCCCGTATCTCTTAAAAAGGGAAATCTCGTGATCCTAACCGAAGGACCGTCATCGAGACACTCGGAGGCAAACAACCGCATAGAGATCATTGAACTTAGAGGTGAAACAAAGGAAGATGCAAAATGAAAAAGATCGTACTGCTCCGTCATGGCGAAAGCGCCTGGAATAAGGAAAACCTCTTTACCGGATGGACCGACGTAGATCTCTCGGAAAAGGGCTTCGGAGAAGCAGAAGAGGCCGGTCGTATCCTTAAAGAACAAAGGTTTATATTTGATATTGCCTTCACGTCCGTTTTGAAACGCGCCGTCCGGACGCTCTGGCTCGTTCTTGATAAGATGGACATTATGTGGCTCCCCGTCCATAATGACTGGAGGTTGAACGAACGCCACTATGGGGCGTTGCAGGGACTCAACAAGGCTCAGACGACAGAGAAATATGGGGAAGATCATGTGAAGCTCTGGCGGCGAAGTTATGATGTCCGGCCCCCGGCGCTGGAAGAAAGCGATCCACGTTATCCAGGCCACGACCCCCGATACAAGGGACTCACGAAGGTGCAGCTACCTTTAACGGAATGCCTGAAAGATACCGTAGAGCGCTTTCTGCCCTGCTGGCATAATCTTATTGTGCCCGCGGTCCTGTCAGGGAAGAGAGTTCTCGTAAGCGCCCATGGCAACAGCCTTCGCGCCCTGGTAAAACACTTGGACGACATCCCCGATGACGTCATTCCCGGAGTGAATATTCCCACAGGGATGCCTCTTGTCTATGAGTTCGACGATGCTTTGAAACCGATACGACATTACTATCTCGGCGATCCTGAAAAGGTAAAGGAGGCGATTGAGGCAGTGGCAGCACAGGCGAGGGTGAAAAAATAATCGGGAGGGAAAATTATGAAGCGTCCACGAGCTTGCCGGTAAGTCGGCTCCGAGATTAATCGTTGCTGATATCCCAAGGCTTATTTCTGCATATTACACCAGTCAGCATGAGCGTACCATTACTGAGATCAGAAATCACTGCCAGATGACAAACAACATCTAAATAGAATAAGAGAAATCACCTGCATAGATTGCTATGTTGCTTCTTGAAATTGTGATTTCTCCGTGCCAACCATTTATGCTATATTACAGCCGGTAATAAATAGAGACAGCTCCCTGCAAAAAAGGCAGCTACATAACTAAAATCATCATTCAGGTAATAGTAATGGGGATAGATCGATTTCACCTCGAGGAAATCACGATCGCTGATGTTCATAAAGCTTTCCTTTCAGGTCATTTAACAGCCAAACAGCTTGTAAATTATTGTCAAAAGCGGATTGATACATACAACCAGAAAGGACCTAGGATTAATGCCATCATTCACGTAAATCCTAAAACCATGAAGATAGCTGCTGCACTTGATGCTAAATTAAAGAAATCAGGTCTCGTGGGACCGCTGCATGGAATTCCCGTAATTTTGAAGGACAATGTAAATACCATGGATATGCCCACAACTGCGGGTTCTCTCCTTTTTAAAGAATATGTACCACCATATGATGCTTTCATTACGAAAAGGCTGAGGAATGCCGGGGCCATTATCACTGCCAAGGCGAACCTGCATGAATTTGCAGTCTGGGGTGAAACAATCAGTTCTATTCTGGGGCAGACATTGAACCCTTACGATCTGACACGCACCCCCGGGGGTTCCAGCGGCGGGACGGGCGCTGGTTTGGCGGCTGATTTCGGAATCCTTGGCGTTGGAACGGATACAGTAAACTCCATCCGCTCGCCTGCTTCGGCAAACAGTATTGTTGCTGTCAGGCCAACTCTGGGTCTCATCAGTCGTGCCGGTATCATCCCTTACTCATTTACCCAGGATACTGCCGGTCCGATGGCACGCACATTGACGGATACAGTCAAGATGCTGAATGTCATTGCCGGCTATGATCCGGACGATCCTTCAACAGCATGGAACATTGGCAGAGTGGAGAAAGACTATACGAAGCACCTGAAGAAAAGGGGTCTGAGAGGGAGGAGGATTGGTGTCTTAAGAAGCTTCTTCGGAAAAGAGCCGATTCACCAGGAAGTGAATGAGATTGCTGACAAGGCAATCAACGATATGAAATCCATGGGTGCTATACTCATCGAACTCCAAACGCCTGACCTTGATTCCGAAAAAATAACCTCTGAAATCAGTGTTCATCTCTATGATCTGAAACATGATCTGAACAGCTACCTTTCAGATCCCAAAAACAATGCACCGGTGAACTCGCTTGCAGAGATCATTCACTCAGGGAAGTTTTCCCCCAGCATTGAAAAAAACATCAAAGAGGCAGAGGCTTTGAGCACCAACGACCCAGAATACTGCCGGCGACTGATGAAACGTTTGGATCTACAGCAGCGGGTAATGCAGCTCATGGCCGTGGATAAACTTGAAGCCCTCGTATTCCCACACCAAAAAAGACTGGTCGTTCCTTTGGGTGAGACTCAGGTGGATCGAAACGGCAGCCTGGGTTCAGTGACCGGCTTTCCATCCATCGTGATACCTGGTGGATTCTCAAAACCAACTGCGACGGCAAAGATCGGCATCCCTGTCGGCATCGAATTCCTTGGGAGACCATGGAGTGAGGGAACCATCATTGAAATTGCCTACAGCTATGAACAGAGCACTCAACATCGTCGTGTACCGCCCACGACCAGCAAATGCAAGGGGTTATGATAGAGCCATAACCCTTTTTCCTTTTTTGCCTGCGCATGACACCACGGGGCGGTGACTGCTTTGATGCTCTCTCAGATCTTGCGAAGATGTTTTTTGGCAATAAGTGATTGAGTGATTTTCTATTAGCGGCTATTGGAGGGGCGGAAAGCTGCCGCGAACGAAGGAGTCCGTTCAATAACGACGAATTGTCGAACGGTTCCGGTGGAAGGTCTGCTGACCTCGGTCTGATCGGAATAACTCAATACGAGAATAATTCGTCTTTGTCCATATACCCCAGCGAATAAGGTTCCAGAGTGTAGTCGCGTTCTGCAATCTGCTCGCAAGATGGACAAAACTTTCTCGCCGGAATATTTCCGGTCCAGAAGATCATCTTCTTATGTTTGGCAGTGCACCTGGGGCACACACAAAGCGTTGATTTTTGTTTATTCGGTATCCAGTTGTTATTCTTTCTGCTTGTACCCATTTCCCGCTATTCCTTTCTCACGTAATGCAGCGTTTGCGGTCATGATGCTTTACAGTGTATCAAAGGATGTAAATTTTAGACTGCTCTTTTCAATGCAATATTCTTTATGAACTGAAATGGAATTACTTGACTTCGTATCAGCTCCCATATGAACAAGTCAAAGTTCTTGCTTTATAATTTTTCGTACGTATATCTGTAGGTAAAAACATACATTGCTATTTCTGTCTACTGCAGAGTTCGAACGGGTTGTTTGATGTCTTTGTCCGGGACGAAGCCGCGATGCTGATGGCAAAGTCCCATATCTGATATCTATGTAAGATGGGTGGCAACTACAAACGCAGGAGAATCAATTCCTGATTACGTAAGGGTTTTTCTCCGGTTTACAGGGCTGACGAATGCCGCTGCGTATTATCACGATTTGCATTTCCTCGATCCACATGTTAGAAATCTGAGACATAAGTGATATGTGTCTTCCGCGTGATAGATTTTTAAATGATAAGATAGCAAACTATTTTATGCCTTGATGAACTCTCCGTCTCCCTCCAAATACGGCTACTATGCCCTGTCATTGCTCCTGGCGGTCAACCTATTGAATTATGTCGACAGGCAGATCATATATGCCGTATTTCCACTTATCAAAGATGCCTTCACACTGACTGATACGTCGCTCGGCCTTCTGGGTAGCGCCTTCATGATTTGTTACATGTTATCGGCTCCGGCGCTCGGCTGGCTGGGTGATCGCACGAGCCGCGTGAAGCTTGCTTCTGCAGGTTTGGCCATCTGGAGCATCGCTACATCACTTTCGGGTTTTGCTGGCCGTTACCATTCCCTTCTTTTGGCCAGAGTATCAGTGGGGATTGGAGAAGCGAGCTTTGGTACTGTATCTCCAGGACTCCTTTCCGACTATTTTCCTAGAGAAAGGCGAGGGCGCATACTTTCATATTTTTATCTTGCCATCCCGGTCGGCAGCGCCTTTGGCTATCTCTTAGGCGGAATTCTCGGAAAGAAGTTTGGTTGGCAGGCGGCTTTCTTTATTGTCGGGCTGCCCGGTGTGCTCCTGGCGTTTCCCTTGTGGATACTTCACGAACCCGAACGGGGCGCTAGTGATGAGAAAGTCCCTGCAGTCGCAAACTCGAGACGGACGGACTACGCGTCTCTATTTTCCAATCGTCCTTATATCATCAATACCGTGGCTATGACTGCCATGACCTTTGCGATTGGAGGTTTGGCGCAATGGGTTCCCACTTTTCTTTACCGTCTTCACGATCTCGATTTGGCCGCAGCAAACACATATTTTGGTGGCATTACTGTTCTTGCAGGCGTTGCAGGCACGCTTGTTGGTGGTTGGCTTGGAGACTTTCTGCAGGGGCAGATGCGCAGGGGGTACCTTCTGGTATCCGGTTGGGGATTTGTGATCGGAGCGCCATTGGCAGTCTATGCCCTGGTCACTTCTTCAATTATTACGTGTCTCGCGGCGATGTTTTTCGCGGAATTCTTCTTGTTCCTAAATACGGGTCCCCTCAATACTGTAATTATAAATGTGACGGCTCCTGCTGTACGCGCACGGGCTTTTGCAGTCAACATCTTTATTATACATGCCTTGGGCGATGCTATTTCTCCTGCCATGCTGGGGTGGCTGTCAGACCTCTGGGGGCTCAGAAATGCCCTTCTTACAACCCCCGTGGCATTCATTGTAGCGTCTTTTTTCTGTTTTCTTTGTGGCCGCGTTATCGGAGAAGACGACGGTGAAGTGCAGGGCAGGTGATTACTGTTGGTGCTTCTTCATTATAGCGTAAAGGACGTTCTCCACGGTTTCCCTTATCAGGTGCAGGCCTTCCTCAGTTAGGGCCTCGAACCGGAGGACTAATACAGGCTGGGTATTGGATGAGCGTAAAAGTCCCCATCCATCCCCGAAAGGAATGCGCACGCCATCAACATCTATGATCGTGTGGGTTTTCCTGAAGTGTTCTTTTACCTCATGAACCACTTTAAATTTGACGCTGTCGGGGCAGTCTACCCTGATCTCGGGGGTAGTGAAAGTCCGGGGAACGTCAGCAAGGATTTCGCTGATTCTTTTTCCTGACGTCGATATGATCTCGAGCAGCCTGATAGAGGCATAGATGGCATCGTCGTATCCGAAATATCTATCGGCAAAAAACAGGTGGCCGCTCATTTCACCGGCGAGGGGGGCATTTTCTTCCTTCATTTTGCTCTTGATCAAGGAGTGACCCGCCTTCCACATTATCGGTCTGCCGCCATGCTTCTTAATGTCGTCATAAAGTTTTTGCGAACACTTAACCTCACCTATGATGGCTGCGCCGGGTGATTTCTCGAGGATAAATCTGGAAAAAAGCAAGAGAAGCTCATCCCCCCAGAGGATATCACCTTTGTCTGTCACTACGCCTATCCTATCGGCGTCGCCGTCGTAAGCTATGCCAATATCTGCCCCTTTCTCCTTAACCAGCAAGATCAATTCCGTTAGATTTTCAAGAACCGTTGGATCGGGAAAGTGGTTGGGGAAACGACCGTCGGGATCGCAGTAGATATCTGTTACATTACAGCCGAAGCGTTTAAGAAGGGGGAGGGCAAATAGCCCGCCCACGCCATTTCCACCGTCTACGACAATATTTAGACCTTCCTTTATCGTGACATTGGCGAATAGGTAATCTTCATAGTGTCTTGAAATATTTGTAGAGCGATAGGTTCCGTGCCCTGATATGTATTTACCGCTCTCCATGATCTTTCTTAGCTCCCGGATATCTTGGCCGTAAATGGTGTCGGGTCCCACGCATATCTTGAAGCCGTTAAAATCGGGTGGATTATGGCTTCCGGTAATCATGACGCCTCCATCGGCATCAAGATGACGTATGGCAAAGTAAAGCACCGGGGTAGCGCACAGCCCGACATCGATGATGTCAATTCCCGTGGAATTGATCCCTTTTCTTATAGCTTCATGGTAAGCGGGAGAGCTGAGACGGCAGTCCATGCCCAGAGTCATGGTCCTGACTCTGCGGGGAATTGAGTACGTTCCGATAGATCTTCCGAGGTCATAGACGAAGTCAAAGTCCAAGTCCTTGTCAACAACGCCCCGGACATCATACTCTCTGAAAACCTCAGGATTGATCATAGTGGTTTTCTCTACGACCCTTGGAACTCCTGCAGGTTGACATGTTTCTTGATCATTTGTTCGAGGAGAAGTATCTTGTCTGCGTCATCCTTTTGAAGCAACGGCTCCATGAAATCTATCTGCTTGGCAATCTGATATGTATCCGGCGATACAAGAAGCAGAGGAATTTTAAGTTCCGACGCCTTTGAGATCAGCTCCGGGGATGGCTCGATATTGCCTGTGAGTATAAGAGCCGCGGTATTGCCTTCCAGGGCAGCGGCAATCATGTCATGGCGGTCACCGCTCGTTATGACGATCTTGTTGTCTTCATGAAATGCTGGAATACTTTTTGCGGCACTGGCCGACATGGAGCCTATGATGATGTTATTCACCGGACGATTCAGAAATGATTCGCCTGTAATAACTTTTGCGAACAGACGATCGGCCAGAAAATTTACCGTAAAGCGGGGCAATTCCTCATTATAAGGAATTATCCCGAGTACGTTGACATTTAACAATTTTATCTTGGGAAGGTGGATATTTATGAAATCATCGACGTTGGGCACCTTGTTAATGATGACTCCTTTAAAATTGACTGCGCCAAGATTAACATGGTTTTTTAAGAACACGATATCGTCGATAATAGTATCTTCCTTTCCGCTGATCACGATTAAGAGGTCAGCGTCCAATGCATTCGCAATAAATAGGGCATCGAGGTAAACAGAGACCCCGTATGAGAGTTCTTTCCCGCCTTCGACAAACAGGATATCACTATCTTTGACGGTGCTTCCCTGCAGATCGCGGATTTTTTTAGTGATCGTATCCTTATCGAATATATATAATAGCCTGGAATGATCAAACCCGATACTCATTTCCGCAGGGTCTTCTCCCAGAGAGAAGATTCCGTTGATGAGTACAGAATCGTAATCCCAAAGTCTCTTCTTACGATAGAGCAGCCGGTCTCCGAATGGTTTAATATAGCTGATTTTCTTATGCAACGACTTTGCCAAACCGATTATAATACTCGTCTTACCTGCATTGGGATGCATGGATGTCACTACCAGTTTGTACATTTGTCACACCTCTTAAGATTCTAAGTATGGAAGATTTAAACTAATCCCATTGCGGTAATTCCGCGTCCGCATCATTTTTCCCTTCGCAAGCTAAGGAGAAGCCATGTGCTGTACATCCGTCGCATGCCCCATTCCTCATAATAGAGATTATCCTGGCCCTGCCTAAGCGCGTACTGTAACTTGCGCTTCGCAGTTGGACGCGCATTTGCCGCTATCTACGAGTTCATCAAGCATCTTTATCATAAATCACGCACAGTCTCAGGAATCCTGAATGCCATTTTCAAATGATACACGCCGGCTTCAACTTGCTTTGTGATGTCAAATCCGCCCTTTTCGAAGACCTGCAGCATAGCATTATTTTCAACAAGCACTTCCGCCGTAAAGCCGAGCAAGCCTTCCCTCTTAGCAAGATACGTCAGGTAGGATAATAATTCGGTGCCAGTACCCCTTTTCTGATAGTCATCCCTCACGGCAACGGCAACTTCAGCCGTGTGCGTAGCTTCGTCGATCCCGTACTGGCCCAATCCCACGATTATTTCATTTTCCTGCGATCCGATGATCGCCAGGATGGAAATTTCTTTTGTGTAGTCGATGATGACGAAATCCTGTAACCGCTCATGCGGTATATCTGTACGCCATGACATAAATCTGCGGTGAAGACTTCTGTCGGAAAGGGAATAAAAAAAGTCTTTGAGAAGGGGTTCGTCGGTTATTTTCATAGGTCTTAAAAAGAGCTGCAGACCTGACTTTGTGGTTCTGAATGTTTCCAGGCCTTCCGGGTATCTGCCTCTTTCGCCGGGTATGTACGCCTGATCCGGATAAATCAATCCATGCTTTTTCGCCTCTTCAATGAGCCAGGGTCGGAATTTCGGATGGGCAATTGAAATCAGCGACATGGCTCGTTCTCGGATATTTTTTCCATGGAGGTAGGCAATGCCGTGCTCAGTTACAACGTAGCGGACATCAGCGCGATTGAGAGTAACGCCTGCCTGAGGACTGAGCGTCGGCACTATTCTGGATATGGATTCACCGGCCGCCGTTGATTTCATCGCCAGGATCGTTTTTCCGTTCTTAGCGAGCAGGGCTCCTCTCATGAAGTCATGAAAACCGCCTATGCCGCTGTAGAACATACTGCCTATGGATTCTGACGTGGCCTGTCCTGTAAGGTCGATTTCAAGGGCGCTGTTGATTGCGACCATATTGTCATTTCGGGCGATAACCATGGGATTGTTCGTGTAATCAACAGTTCTGAAGACAATAGAGGGGTTGTCATGAATATAATCATAGGTTTCCTTCTTTGCCATGCAGAATGTGGCTACTGTCTTTCCCCGGTTCAAAGTCTTTTTTGAGTTGTCGATGACGCCAGCCTGGATTAGGCTTATGATACCTTCCGTCAGGAGCTCTGTATGAATGCCTAAATTTTTTTTACTGTAAAGATGTGCCATGATCGCGTTGGGAATGCTGCCATATCCCACCTGCAGCGTGTCACCATCCTGGACAAGGCGCGAAACATAAAATCCTATCCGGTCTAGCGACATCGTCTTCTCTTCGGAAAATGACCTCTGGATTTCGAGGATCGGCGCATCATGAGGTATAATAAAGTTCACATCTTTGATATTAATAAAACCGTCACCATGGGCGCGAGGCATGCAGGAATTAATCTGGGCAATCACTAGAGAGGCTTTTTCTGCGGCCGTCTTGACCACATCCACACTTACTCCGAGGCTGAGAAAACCATGCTCGTCGGGCAATGACGTCTGTATAAGGGCTATGTCTATTTGCACCATGCCGGCCGATATCAACGCCGGGATATCTGAAAGAGATATAGGGGTATAGTCTGCTGCCCCCTTGTTTACAGGATCCCTTGTATTGTTGCCTATAAAAAAGGAATTGTGGCGAAAATTGCTCTTGAATTTTTCATCAGTGTAGGGAGCTATACCAAGAGAGTAGATTTGTATGATCTCTGCATCAAAAAACGCCTTGGGGTGGGATTCCACATACTTAGTCATTGCGGCTATGAGATACTGCGGTTCACCGCAGCCCGATGTGACGAAGATATGTTGACCACGTCGGATACGGCTGAATATCTCATCCTCACTGGCAAACTTTTCCGGATATGCCTTTTTCCATGTCTCAAGAGATTTTAGATTATTTGCCACAGTCATATAGGCCAAACCTTATAGTTAAGCTAAAGACCGATTCCATAAAAAAATCTTTCTTTGAATGGTTATAAGTAATCGATAAGTCATGATTATGTCAAGAAAAGAATGACGGAAAACATCAAGTACATGAATTTTTGATGCAACGCTTAATTGCAGGGCGAACTTGAAGAGCCGTTCTGACGGGCGAAAAAACACTTAAGGCAATAGACCGATGATATCTGCGGCTTTGCTGATAATGAAATCAGCCCCCGCTCTTAGGAGTTCATCTGATGTTGAATATCCGGTGAGGACGCCTATTGTTAAGGTGCCTGCATCCTTACCGATTTTGATATCCATGGGATGATCACCCACCATGGATGATGATTCCGGCGCAACGCCAAGCGATTGGAGGGCGACCGAAAGGTGTTCGGGATGAGGCTTGACATTACGCGTCATTTCTCTGGTAATAACTGTGTCGCAATATTTGAAGATATCAGGAAACACCGTGGTAACGGCTGCTCGACAGTTTCTGGTTACAACCCCGGCCTTGATATTGCGTCTTTTCAACTCGGCGAGCATCTCTCTCGTTCCGCCTATGAGTTCTCCTTTACTTGCTGCTTCGATTTCGATTTTCGTAATGAGAGCGATTGCCTGGTCCAGAAAGGAATCTTCCTTCTTGAGAAGTATCTCAGACATCAATTCCTGCGCAGCCTTGATCATTTCCAGGACGTAGAGGTTACTCATTCCATTCAAAGGTACGCCGTATGCCCCTGCAAGGTTAAGAACAGCCTGTCTCATAAGAGGAAAATCGATATTCAGTTTTGCCAGGGTGCCATCGAAGTCAAATATGACAGCATGAATCGAACTTGTCGCCTTCAACGGCCATACGTCTCCTTCAGATATTTTTCAAGACGCTTCATGCCTTCTGCTATGTTTTCAAGAGAGTTCGCGTAAGAAAAGCGTAAATAACCCTCGCAGTTATTGCCAAAATCAATGCCCGGGGTAACACCGACGCGAGCCTTTTCGAGAATCTCGAAGGCCATCTTGTATGAGTCAATTGATAAAGACTTTATGTTTCCGAGGACGTAGAAGGCACCCGTGGGTTCTACCTTGACCCCGAGCCCCATTTCCCGCAACCGCTTGATTATGAACTTTCTTCTTTCATTGTAAATCTTTCTCATGCGGTCAACTTCTCCTCCTGCCTCTCGCAGGGCAGTTACGCCAGCCCATTGGACGAAGGAGTTGGCGGATATGAAAAGGTTCTGCAGCAGCTTCTGCATGGGTCTGATATAGGACTTGGGGGCGATCAAATAGCCAAGGCGCCATCCGGTCATTGCATAAGCCTTGGAAAAGCCGTTTAGTACAAAGGCATTGTCGGTGAATTCAAGGATGCTGTGCTCTTTTTCATCGTAGACAAGGCCGTGGTAAATTTCATCGGAGATAACGGGGACACCCAATGATGCAATTTCCGCCATTTTTGCGGCGTCGAGGAGGTTTCCCGTGGGGTTGGAGGGTGAGTTTATCATGATTCCTTTGGTAGAGCGGCTTATTTTTTCTCTTATTGCCTCGGAGGTATATTGAAAACCTTCATCTTCATAAACATTGACGGCTACGGGGAGACCCTCGAAGAACCTGATGAAGTTTGGATAACAGGCATAATGGGGGTCTGAAATGATGATCTCGTCACCGGCGTTCAATATTGTAGCGAAGAGGACGAGCATAGCGGGGGACGTCCCGGAAGTTACCACAACCTGATCAGGCGAGATTACCACTTTATATTTGTCTAAGTAGTGCTCGCAGATTGCCTCTCGTAGCTCCAGTAACCCGAGACTATGGGTGTAATGCGTTTTCCCGCATCTGATAGCCCTGCAGCCTGCCTCTCTGATGCATTCCGGTGTGTCAAAGTCGGGCTCACCAACTTCCAGATGAATGATGTCTTCTCCTCTCCTCTGCATCTCCTGGGCTTTTTCAAGGACGTCCATGACGATAAAGGGGAGGATTTCTGATGCTCTTGTTGTTATCATAGAACCAAGGATGTGGCTTCAGTTATGGGACTGCCGAGGAACACAGCCATAAGTACGGGCATATTTCCGTTCGGCTATGGCCGTAAGTAACTACTTGAATGTATCTTGTCAATAGAAAAGAGTGCTTTAGGCTCAGGACTTTTCTTGCTGACCCGTTAAGTATTCAGGTCCAAGGATTCTATTTAGTATTCTCTTTGAATCAATCTTCGGGATTTCAAAATTGAAGACAACCTTTAAAAAACTCATGATGATGTAGAAGGTGGCTCCCCAGAGAATCTCTTCATTGCCCCGGTCGTCCCGGGTGATGAGACAGGGGAATTCCCTTGGTCTTTCTCTAACTGTCTTTAGTCCACTCACAGTTTCTACATTGTAAAGCGCGTAATTGCCTTCATCGAGAAAAGCCTGCAGAGGGATTTCAATAATGCGTTCCACCTCCGAATTAGGACAAGAAGACCATTCCCTTCTCGCAAAACCGACGAGGGGGAAAATTGTCCGCCTGAATAGGAGCAGAGAATAAGATGGAAGGGGTCCCAAAAAAAAGATGTTCCAAGGACTGAGTCCGGTCTCTTCCCATGCTTCTCTTATGGCATTGGCAAGAAACAGTCTGATACTCCTGAAAGTCTCTCTGTCCCTCATTCTGGCGTATTTCAGGGGGTCACCCGTGAAAACGGGGATTATTCCCGTTGAGATTAAGGGCGTCAAAACTGGGTCTATGAAAGCGTGTAACAGGCCACCGGGGCAACTGAGGTCACCTGGTTGTGCAACCTTTGCGGAGCGTTTAATCAGCTGGAATATGAACTCGCCTTTAGTGCCTATTGGCCCATGGTCATCGCCCCTGTATTGCAAGAGCAGCAATACGCCCGCAGCCGAATGAACCTCTAGATCATGCCTGGTCCTTCTAATAAAATCCATCTTTTCTGTAAAATCAATGGAACACCTGCCGAGCTTATCCACGACTAACGAGAGAAATTGATCCTTGTTCGAAAGGCATTCGGCATGTAAAGCGTTCATGGCGTTTCTTCCGACTGGCTTAAGATTCGTTCAATTTGCCCCTCGTACCAGCACTCGAAGGGGAAGAAATCAATAAAGCCGCAGTGTCCTCCGTAAGCCTGAAGAGAAATACGGAGATGTCTGCTTTCTTCCAGAGCACAGATGTCTCCAATAGACACTATAGGGTCATCTTCAGAGGCAATGATTGTAACAGGAACGGCAAGGTTGCTGAAGAAATCGGTCCGTAGTGTGTATTGATCAAAGTATTCACTGTAACTCTTAAAATCCGGATAGTAGGGCATGATGGCCTCAGTAAGTCCCATACATGTCCGTATCCTCAAGATGTCCTGAAAATCATATTTATCGGGGAAAAGTAGCTGCTTTTTTCTAAGCGAACTTTTCCATTTGTTGAGGAAGTAATATCGGTAGATGAAGAGACTTTCATCGATGGATAGCGTGGCCTTGTGAGGATCAAGGGCAGGACTTACGGAGATGACCTGCCTAAGATTTGGGATTTCGAACAACGAGTGCTTCGCTGCTATGCGCAGTGCAAAATTTCCACCCAGGGAAAAGCCAACGACGTAATATGGTGTGTTTTCGGATAAACGAGAGATATTATAAACGGCTTGAAATGTTTCCTCTATAAGAGCTCCATGAAAAAGACCTTCATTAAGGCGGTGGCTATTTCCGTGGTCTCGCAGATTAAGCCGGAATATATTATAACCTCTGTCGTAAAGATATTTTCCCGTGGAAAGGACGTATGTCGACTCCGAACTCCCTTCCCATCCGTGGATCAATGTGATTAGCCCCCTGTTTCTTCTAAAAGACTGCAGCGAGTGATAGCCGAGCAGCCGTACGCCATTTCCCCCCTCAATAATCATTTCCCTGGCGCATTCGATCATCGGGTGCCGACCATAGCTTCTCATTTTTAGGCAGCCCAAAATTGTCTGCACATGCGGGTCTCTGGTCCAGAGCTTGGGTGTAAATTTCTCCTTCATGGGAAATTCGCCTAATCTACCAGGATATCCACATACGAAACTTGCGGCTCTTAAAGGCGCTTTCAATGCGGATAAAGAAAAGCCTGGTTCGGTACCAGGCTCTCAAATAATTCAACTGGTGGCGGTGCAGGGAATCGAACCCCGGACACTACGGATATGAGCCGTATGCTCTAACCGTCTGAGCTACACCGCCAGGATCTGACTAAATTGATGCAGCGTCGTGCTTGATAAGAAAGTGCGAAAAGTTTCTTACGGCAAATTCATTCTTGTCAAGAAGCAACATTAATAATTAAAGTTAGTATAGAAAACTGAGAATATTGTCAATCCCTCTTATGGATTCTGCTGTGCGCTCATCTTATAGGACACGATCACGCTTTGATCGGACATAGATGCGCCCACAGACAGTACGAGGGCAAGCACGATCTCCTTCTGCCCGTCATTGTCTATGTCCTTCAATTGGTAGTCTGCCACGTAG
>JBEKOL010000057.1:0-18288 GCA_049521775.1 Syntrophales bacterium | reverse complement strand
TCCCTCCCTTTTGGAAGTCGATGCTCGGTAACATCGATTTATGAGTCAACGATCTCTTTTATTCACCTCCTTGGGTAACATTTAATGTGAGGCAATTCGCCCGTCTCAATTGACTTGACTAAAACTCTCTCAAGACCTATATTAGCACATAGTCTATATCCACTCCATCATGGGGGCGCAAAGGTTTCGACGGGGATATGGAAGCTGTAGTGGCATACCGAGGTTCCTACCAGGCCTCGTTAAACAGGTAGGAAACATTTAAGCGCAAAGAACTTCGATTACGCTTTAGCCGCATAGACGGCTACGTCCTACTGATCTCGCCTGTCGGATCAGATCAGGGCGTCATAAAGGCAGGATAGCTGATTTCGCTTTCCCGACGTGAAAGGGGCGAAAACCAAAAGGGATGGCTCTCGATAAATCCTGCCTCCGGGAGTTGTTGAGAGTGAGATTAAAACAGAGGACAAGTATGTAGAAGCTACAGTGGAATATTTTCGGACGCGGGTTCGATTCCCGCCGCCTCCACCAGTTGACAATCCGATACAATCCAGAGAAGTACAGAACCCGTTAGAAATAACGGGTTTTTTCTTGACATTTAGTCCATGGACGTGTAATAAGGGCTATCAATGTCCATGCGTTTTGGGGGTAACTTTTCCATTGTTACCCCTGCGGTAAAAAACAGTTACCCCTATATGGAGGTGATTTATGCCATTAAATGATTTGAAGATCCGCGCTGCAAAACCGAAAGATAAGGCATATAAGATGTTCGATATTGACGGCCTTTTTTTGCTTGTCACGGAACAGGGCCACAAGTGGTGGCGTTTCCGCTACCGCTTTGACGGCAAGGAAAAACTACTTTCGCTTGGGATCTATCCAGAAATAACACTTGCCGATGCCAGACAAAGACGGGATGAGGCGCGGCGGCAGATAGCGCATGGCATTGACCCTGGCGCTCTTCGCAGGGCACAGAAACAGGCGGACACTACGGCAACGGAAACCTTTGAGGTGATTGCCCGCGAGTGGCATGACAAATTCAAACCCACGTGGACAGAGGGACACGCTAAAACGATTATGGACCGCATGGAGCGTGACTTGTTTCCCTGGATAGGATCACGGCCGATCAATGAAATAAAGGCCCCTGAACTTCTGTCGGTGTTACGCCGGGTGGAGAGTCGAGGAGCTTTGGAATCGGCACACCGGATCAGGACTGTTGCCGGCCAGGTCTTCCGGTATGCCGTCGCAACAGGTAGAGCGGAGCGTGATCCGTCGGCTGATCTTAAGGGGGCATTGCCGCAACCTGGGGAAAAACATCATGCAGCGATCACAGACCCGAAAGAAGTTGCACCGTTGTTGAGGGCCCTAGACGGTTATTCCGGACATTTTGTTGTCAAGTGCGCCTTGAGACTTGCTCCCATGTTTTTTGTGCGCCCTGGGGAACTGCAACATGCAGAATGGGTGGAAATGGATATTGATGAGGCTGCTTGGAATATACCGGCACACAAAATGAAGATGAAGCAAGCGCATATTGTCCCGTTATCACGGCAGGCCATAGAGATTTTGATAGAACTTAAGCAACTTACCGGGGCCAGCAAATATGTCTTCCCATCCGGTAGATCATTTGCGCGGCCCATGAGCAACAACGCGCTATTGGCAGCGTTAAGGCGTATGGGGTTTGATAAGAACACTATGACGCCGCACGGTTTCCGGGCAATGGCCAGGACAATTCTCGATGAAGTCTTGCATGTAAGGCCCGACTTCATTGAACATCAACTTGCTCATGCTGTCATAGACCCCAATGGAAGGGCATATAACAGAACGACGCATCTTGTAGAACGTCGGAAGATGATGCAGACATGGGCCGATTACCTGGACGGACTGAAGGCTGGGGCGGTCGTGATTCCGTTTAAGGCGGCACAGAAATAGCGAGATAAGAAAATGAGGGGGATAGGCTACCGGAGCCGAAGACCGGCATGTCCCGCCGGTTGCCCCTTCGTTGAACCCAGGGGACAAGTTGCCAAGGGACGGGCAATGACAAGACGCAAAAAACTTTCCTATAAAGAATTACTCGAGAGTGATTGGTGCCCCCTTTTCGGCGTGCTGCCGAGCTTTCCAGTGGCAAATGAGAACCGCGAAATCGCGGACAGGTGCAATGGCATAATCGAGCGTGCACGCACCAGCTGGGGCATTTTTGATAATGACATGGTCGACGATCCATGGCCAGATCTTGCGGATCTACCGATATCCATGTATCGTGAAGATGGTCGCGCGTCATGCGCCGCCGCCCGGGAGCTATTTTCGTGCCTTGACGAAATCGCATGGAAGACGGGCCCGGCGGGACGCAACAAGATTGACGGCCGCGACTTAAGAGCCGGGTTGGAACTTTATACTTGTGACGTCCGCCGATCTGTACACATGCATTTGATGAGCGAAGTAAATAAGGTGTGGTGTCGCCATTTTCCTGATGACCTGGATCCCAATAACCCTTCTTCTCTGCGTCTGGTCTATTCGCTTTTCGCAATTCATGAGGCCTGGCATATATTGAAATGGCTTCGCTTCAAGATGAACGGTGACCTGCTTATCCATATCATGCGGAAAATCCCATATGCAGAGGGATTGCTGGCTGCGGCGGATCACATGGCACAGCTGGAAGAGAAAGAAGGTCTCCAAATTCGTGTAGCAGAACAGGAAGACAAAGAAACAATGAAGAAAAGAATGGCGAAAGTGTACGGCAAAGATGGTTACTCTAAGGGCATTGGAAAACAGCACGAGGAAGCCCATCATAAGCACAAGTCTTGGCAGAAAATGGCAGATGAAATATGGGAGAAAACCGATTTGCCTATAATGACTGTGGCCATCAAAATTTCAAAAAGAATAGAAAAGAAAACAGGAATGAAAATACCGGTTAACACCATTCGTCAAAATATCTGTAAGAAGACCAGAAAAAAAGATCAAAAAATAATTTAGAAAAACTCAATACTTACCTACCACATTCATTAACTCCTGTCTGACAACATACCCCCCTATATTGTCAATTATTTAATAATATCAATAAGATATAGCTTGACAGTCCTTGCCCTTCTGTGGTCTGCTTCAACCAACAAAAGTCACTATTGCCTCATAAGATGAGGAGGTATTATGCATAATGACATTCCGCAAGAAGGGCTACTAAGGGTCAAGCAAATTCTCCAAATCATACCTATTTCACGCTCGGGATGGTGGCAGGGCGTCCGGAGGGGCCGGTTCCCCCAACCGATAAAGCTTGGACCGCGCACGACCGCTTGGAAAGTTGAGGATATTCGATTACTGATCGACGGAAAGACGGCTTGGCTACCTCTCTCCAAACGATGAGCAAAGAAAAGAGAAAAGATCGGAATTTAATCGATCAACTGGTGGACGATGCCGTGCAAGGCTTAGGCAAGAAAAGATAGTAGAGTGTCTATGGAAGACCAAAAGTTGACTGCCACCGGCGAAAAGATCAACGTCGAGGCTATGACCTGGGCTTCGGTCAAGAGCGTTCACAAATGCGAATGTAATATTTTCGAATTGGGTGCGCTTCTGCTGGCCGATGACGGACCGAATATCTTTAAGAAAATTATCCTCGATCATACATCTTTGAGGGAGGAAGATCTCGAGAGAATGAAATTTGTGGATATTTGCAGCCTCTATACTGAAATAGTCCGCATCACACTTCAGGGGGCCAGAGATGCCATATTCCATGCCACTGATATCATTAATGCTGTGAAAGAGGTCGGGGTCGAAGGTATGAGTTTGGTCGAGGTTAAGACGTTTCAGGAGAGGGGATTTGACATATGCGACGTGAACCCGTTGATGATGACTTCCGCCCAGGTATCAATGCTCGAAAAAATTATCGTCGAGTATACATCTTTGAGGGAAGAAGAGCTCGAAATAATGAAATTTGCGGATATCTGTGGCCTCTATACTGAAATATTCCTCCTCACGCTCAGGCCATTCAAAGTTGCAATACAGTCTAACATAGGACGATCACTTATTCCAAAATTGATTGTTATCAAGGGAGGGGAAAATGTCTGATAATGATGTTTTAATTCAAATCCGTGCGGACGTCGCCGATATAAACGCGAAACTTGCGGATGTCAAGGGATATATCGGCAAGGTCACCGATGAAACCAATAAGATGGCGTCGGAGGGAAAATCCTCGTGGGAAATGTTTGCGGCCGGGATAGCTTCCGCAATCTATATCGCCCAAGAGGCCATTCAAAAGATTCAACAATTTGTGACAGCGATCGCGGGTCTGTCTGACGCATACGGGCAGGCTGAATTGTCGGGACTGAAACTTAATGCCGTTCTTTCCGCTCACAATGTAGGCGATCTCACGGAGGAATATAAATCGTATGCGAAAGAAGTTGAAAATCTCACCGGCATACATCACACCGAGATAGAAAACCTCCAGTCCATATTGACGGCAATGGGCGTTATTCCTTCGCAGATGAAGCCTGCCGTCGATGCCGCAGTGGCCCTTCATAATGTTTTCGGCAAGGATCTGACGCAATCAGCGGAACTGGTGGGACAAGCTCTCGAAGGAAACTTCCAGCGACTGCAAAGAATAATCCCGGCATTGAAAGGTGCTGAAACAGGATCATTGTCGGCATCCGATGTTTTGAAGATCCTCAAGGATTCTCTTGGCGATGTGAATGAACAGATCAGCGAAGCATATGTCACAAAGGTGGAGAAATTCCATTCTGCGTGGAAAGACTTCAAGGAGACCATCGGTGAGAAATTGGTTCCTGTCCTGAGCAAGGCTCTCGAAATACTCACTGGTATGATTAAACAGACTCCGAAGTTATACGCTATGGCAAAATTATTGCCGGGAGAACTGGCCCAAACCGGGGACGAAGAAACAGGTGCAGATCAGGGAGGCCTCGTAGATTTATGGAATCAGGGAGAAATAAATGCCTCACTCCGGGCTGCTGACGCGAGATTCACCAAGCCACCTAAGCATCTCCTCGATTCCCTGATGAAAAAGTGGCGGGAGACGCAACCAGGACTAGAGGCACGGACCTTTCAAGAGTCCTACCTCACGATGCCTGAGACATCCTTTAAACGTACCGACTCCGGAGCGATGATATTTGATGAGGACATAATGTCACCTCTTGTTGCCAAGGCGAAGAAACTTAAGGACGAGTTCAAGCTGGTCGGAGGCGCAGATGGCATCATTGACGCGATGCTCTTCGGGGATCTGCATGCGGAAGACATCAAAGAATCGGTGGAAATGATAAAGACCAGTTGGGAGTGGTTTGAAAAGTCCCAGGCGGTGCAAACGTTCATCGCCATGAATAAGGTTCTTAATGAAGAACTCAGCATTACCCATGACCTCAGTGACGCTACCCGGGCAAGGTCGAACTATGAAATAACTGAGAGACAAATGATTGAGGCTAATATCTCAGCAACCGAGAGGCAGATTCAGGCCGAAACTGACCGATGGAATGCCATGAGAGCGTCGTCGGTGCCGGAGGATTGGGCGGGACTGGATGCACAAGCCAAGAAGATCGATGCACTAACGGAGAAACTCAAGGACTACAATAACCAACTTGCAAAGACTTCAACACCGCAAACCTTAGTAGTGGCTCTTAAAAAATATACCGATGAAGCTGCAGATGTCTGGAAACAATACGCCGACGCCACGACGAGCGCCTTGAAAGGCATCGAAGATGTCTTTGTCGATCTTTGTAAGACCGGAAAGCTGAATTTTACGAACCTGGCAGATTCCATCATAAGCGACCTGATCCGCATACAACTTCGGGCAAATGTAACGGGCCCTCTGTCGTCATGGATCAGTGGTCTCTTCTCAGTTGCGCCGGCGTTTACCGAGG
This sequence comes from Syntrophales bacterium, assembly GCA_049521775.1. Taxonomy (GTDB): domain Bacteria; phylum Desulfobacterota; class Syntrophia; order Syntrophales; family UBA2185; genus Fen-1135. Next base: position 12,442 of record JBEKOL010000057.1, on the reverse strand, counting down.
CTGATTTTCTGACGTCGGCGAAGGGGAACGCCTTCCGAAACGGTAATGTTATCAGGTTGGCCTTGGGCGGAATTGTAAATCGGCCTACTCTTTTCAAGATGGCCTCTGGAGCGGGTCTGATGGGTGAAGCGGGTCCGGAAGCGGTGATGCCTCTTACGAGAGACTCAAAAGGAAGACTGGGCGTGTCAACTTCTGGCGCATCGCCGCAAAATATCCAGGTTCAGATCATAAACCAGTCAGGAAATTCCGTAAAAGGGACAGAAAGTAAAGCGACCTTCGACGGACAGAAGACGGTGGTGTCCGTAGTGATCGATGCCTTGACTCGCAACGCATATGGCTTACGCGATGTGGTGCAGGGGGTAAAATAATATGGATGCGTGGCCTTCGACACTGTGTGGGAGCAGGGTGGCCGATTTCGAGATGTATCAATAAACAACGGGTCTGGCGCAAGGTGGTTTTTAGCGTTCCTCCATAGCGCATCTTTTTCCATCTCGCGCCAGGCTTAAAAAATAAAGAACAAAAGGAGAATTAATATGAAATCGGAAAAAGCAACAGATAATTTGCAACCCGCTTTTGACGTTGCAGGGGTGGCCGCGGAGATCACGGCTGAGATTCGCGAAAAAGCGAAAGATGAATATGGCAGGTTAGACACACTGAAAGAACAGGCTTCGTCGTTGAAGACACTGCGGGCTGAATATCAGGAAAAGCTTATCGAACTCAAAGGGCAGGATTCATCGATTTTCGATGAAATCACGTCTGCTATGGTGCCGTCACTTCTGGGCAAAAAGAAAGGGATAAAATTTGATATTGAGTGCTTTGAGGAAATGATCAAGCAGATAGAGACAAAGGCGCTCCCTGCCGTCGACGTGGAGTTGCGGAAGCTGGAAGTGACCATCGCCAACCAGGCGGCTACGGTGATGATGAAGAGAAAAGATTTTTTTCAAGGAAAAATGGATGATCTCGTTTCTCAGATCAAAGACCTTTACGAAGGCTGGGGCAATGTTGCGCTGAAGGTGATCCATGCCCCGGAAAATGGGGGAAACCTCATGGATAGAATTTTGATACTGAAAGAACTTTCAGTTTGTGCTCCACGGGATTACTTTGAAGTACAGTCTGATACAGGAGCTCTCGCAAGGACGCGTCAGTAACTCGCCGGCAAGCGTAGATAAATGGAGGTGTGCGATGAATGATCAAAACGGAAAAATATGGACGCCTTACTTTGGTAAGCCTGTCTTGATATCGCCGGCATTCATGACCGTTCTTTTCCACGCGATTGAAACCCACATGCCGGAGAAAATGAAAATATCTGGCGTTGCCCGGGCTCCATCGAGAGCAACCAATCCAGAGGGAACCGGAATCATCGAGGTTTATGATTACCTGTCTTATCGTGCTGACCCTCTCATGTCTCTCTTTTTCGGCAATACGTCATACGAGGACATACGCGCCCAGTTCCAAAGTGCCCTTGCCGATCCCACAGTGAAGAATATTGTATTCGACATTAATTCACCCGGAGGCGAGTGCGCAGGTTGCTTCGACCTGGTCGACGAGATTTACCAGGCCCGAGGGCAGAAGCCGATCTATGCCGTGCTCAATGAAGACGCCCTTTCCGCTGCCTATGCCATCGCCTCGGCGGCTGACAAACGCTACATTGCCCGGACTGGCTCGGCAGGATCCGTCGGCGTCGTCGCCATGCACATTGACCAGAGCGGCATGGATGCACAACGCGGTCTGGTGTTTACTACCATTTATGCAGGCGCAAGGAAGGCAGACTTTTCCTCGCATGCCCCTCTTTCACCGGGTGCCATGGCTTCAGCGCAGGAAGACGTGAATGACGTTTACGATATATTTGTAGCCACCATCGCCCGCAACCTGAACGTCACACCGGCGGCCGTCCGTGCCACGGAAGCGGCGATTTACCAGGGCAAAAAAGCAGTGAAGGCAGGTTTTGCGGACAGTGTCATGTCTTGGAACCAGTTCGTGAATAAACTCAGTAACAGAAAATACGGCGGGATCATGAAAGCAGGACTTGAAAATTTGTGGAACGAGATTACAACCAGGTCTACGGTCTTGACAGGTTCCAATTCCTGTACGGCAGAGAATGAAGTCATCCTGAAGGCAGGCGCGGAAAAGCTCGTCGCTGTCGCTAAAGAAAGGGCGAAACAGGAAGGTTTCGTAGCGGGCCTGGCGGAAGCCACCCAACCCGGGAAAGAAGCCGGCAAGATCGAGGCGCATATGAGAGTCGTGCAGATCATGGAGATCTGTGCGTTGGCGAAAATGGACGCGGCCGCTCTCGGTTATGTGAGGGACATCACCCTGAACGTGGAGGATGTCCGCCGGAAAGTGGTTGAGTCACTGGCAGATGAGGCCCGGAAAACCCATATCCGCAGCACGGTGAGCGCGCTCAGCACTGGCGAAGTGCCTCCTGTCATCCAGGATGCCCGGAAGCGGGCGGAAGAGGCCAATTTACAGAGCATGAAAAGGGAATAATTCATCAGGGATTTGATCAGAAATCCAATAATGTGGGAGGGGAAAATGGACGTTCCAGTCACGAAAGCGAAGACCTACGAGGAACTGGTAAGTGAATATTGCAAAAAAGGAATGGGAAAAACCAGAGCATTTCAAGTCGTGATGGAGGAATACCCGGATGCATTCAATGATTACCTGCGCCGTGAAAGAGCCGGTGAAAAAATCGAGTTTAACCTCGTGCGCTAAAAAGGCTGTCCGGCGGCCGTTTCTCTCCCTTGACCCGCTTTCGGCACATGCCGGCCTGGGGCGACATCGGCCACCGACGCGGCTTTTCACCGTAGCCAAGGTGCCGATCTCCCCTATGAGTTGCTCTTTGCCTTCACTGTGCTGACCCTGGCATCGCATATGTCATCCGATTAAGGAGCAAGAAAAATGGATAGGAGCGTTTTCTTGGTACAAATACTCGCCCATGTTGCAGACATCAACGCAAAACTGGCTGGTGTTAAGGGACATCTCGGCAAAGTTACAGGTGAAACCCTGGGCTGTATTCGTTCTCCCATCTATATCGCTCAACAAACCATCCAGGAGATAGAGCAACTCATAGGGGAGATCGGCACCTTGGCTGACGATGCAATAGATATTCAAGGCAGTAAAGGAAAATGTTTCGCTGAGCTTGTTAGTCAAAACTACAAGGGAGGGATGGGTAAACCAGAGGCATTTGAGGTCGCTAGAAGAGATGATCCGGATGGGCATGAAGACTTTATGCGACGCCTTAACCTTGGTGCAGAGATCGATATCGATTACAATCGCGACTAAATAGGGCAGCCCTGGGACGGCGCGGCAGAGCTTACGCAGTGGAAGGCTGCACCAGGAGATCCGCGCCGGTCCCAGGCATTGCCGGACACCAATTTTTGAGGCGTTCATGGCAGAGTTCGATGTCCACGCCGATTCTATCACTCAAGAAGGTCGTCGGATGCCGGAATTTTATCTCTGGCTTCGCGTTACTGTCGAGGTTTTATTTGCCCTGCAGAACTGCGGCAAACAGGACTCGGCGCGGGCATGGATTGAAGATCGTGACAATTTCCTATTTGACTTTGTGGCTGATGAACTTGGTTACCGGCCGGACGCACTGAGGAAACGAATCCGTGAGGCGTTGGAACGATCACGGACACTCAAGAGGAATAGAGATAAAGAGGGCCATTAAGATGCTGAAATTTATTACACCGAAGCGTTCACTGTTTGGCGGCGCGACCGTCCACTCCGTGAGCCCATGTCATACTCCCCGGGCATACCGCCAGTCGTCCTTCGGCTACGGCGTTCGTTTTCGCATTTCTTTTATGAATCTTTCCAGGCATCCACTGGACGGCATGCTAGACGACCATGCAATGACGCCATCCACAGACGACAAAAAACGTCGCGGGTCCTTCCGGCGCCTCCGGAAATGCAAGGCTCATTGGAGCTCACATTTCGACTCCGGAAAAATTCTCATTCCCTCGGGACTTTGGGAATGTATGAACGCTGTGAAGACTTCATTAAGGCAAGAGACATGACAGACATTCAATCCTCAGACGATCAATTAATTGGATATTCTGCCCGAGATTCAATGCCGGCCCAGGTGGAATGTCCTTCGTGTCATGGAATCAATCTCGTAAAAAATGGAAAGAGCCCAGGAACCTGCCGGCAGAAATATCTTTGCCTCAATCCCGGCTGCCGGCGTCAGTTCACGGCGGGGTCTAACCACCTAATAGATCCCAAGATCAAGACCCTCATCATTGAACAACTCGCCAGGGGGATGGCGCCAATAAAAATTGTTCAATACCTGAGCTATGGGGGGAAAGATGGCAGATCTCAAATCTCAATACGCTGGATTTATGAGCTCAGGAGAAAAATGAAACAGGAGATGAGTGACCAATGCAGAGTCTTCGCTGATCAGCGCATTGACCCAAAAGTTAAAGATATCATTTTAAATATGCTTTCTGCCGGCGTGAAGCCCTCACAGATAAAGAAAATCGTCGGTGATGATATCTCGTTACGACACATTTATAAGCTTCGGCAAAAAAAGAAGCGAGTACATGACCGATAACTCTGATATCCGGAAGCAGGTCCAGGACAGGATCGATCGGGAGGCCTTGCAGGCCTCGCCTGCAGCTGACGAGCCCAAGATTACGAGCAAGCTGATCCAGGAATGCCTCTTCGCTAATGAGATGGGCGATGGCGTCCTTTACGCGACTCTCTTCCGGGACCGATATCTCTATTGTAAGAACACTCAGGAGTGGTATGATTGGAGTGGCCACTCATGGAAACTTGACCGGATGAATCGGTCGCTCGCCGACGTCGAGAAGATCGTGGAGCATTACCTGGCGGAACACAGGGGACTGGCTGCCAGGATCTCCGAACTGGCCGCAGGTGATGACGCCGTCAGCAAAATAAAGCGCCAGCAACATGATCTTCTCAAGAGGGTGAGCCAACTCCGCGGCAGCAAGCGCCGGCGCGCCTGCCTTGAATTTGCACACACGATCAGCAATCCCCTGGCCATCGAGGGCGAAGAGTTCGACAGCAAACCCATGCTCTTCCCTTGTGCGAACGGCGTTATTGATCTGGAGACCGGGAAACTGAAGCCCGGGCGGCCGCGGGATTATCTGACAAAGTCAAGTCCGGTCTCCTTTGCCGGCATCGATGAGCCCGCGCCTCTCTGGGAGAAGTCGCTTCTGGAGATCTTTAATGGCAATGGGGATATGGTCTCATACATCCGGCGGCTTTTTGGTTATGCCATCACTGGCTTGACGAACGAGAAGGTTTTTCCCGTCCTCTACGGCCGCACTGGCTGGAATGGGCGCTCGCTCATTGTGGAGACGATCAGTAACGTCATGGGAGACCTGGCTGGTTCGATTCCTTCTGAGATGCTGCTTTCGCCGAAGTTTGCGAAAAGCTCTTCGAGTCCGTCATCTGATTTGATGAGTCTCAAAGGGATCCGGATGGCCTTCGCCTCGGAGGTCGATGAATTCCAGCGGTTCTCTGCCGCGAAAATTAAGTGGCTTACTGGCAATGATGAACTCGTCGGCCGCACGCCTTACGATAAGTACTCCACAAGATTCATCCCCACGCACAAGCTGATACTCATGACAAATAACCAGCCCCAAGCCCCGCCGAACGACAGGGCATTCTGGGAGCGGCTTCATTTGATCCCCTTTTTCGTCAGCTTTGTCAAACGGGAGATCAGGGAGACGCATGAGCACCGTGCCATCCTGGACCTGAACAAGCAACTCCTCAAAGAAGTGCCGGGCATTTTAAGCTGGCTGGTCCGCGGCTGTCTGGAATGGCAGAGGGAAGGCCTTCGACCACCACGCGAAGTGACAGAGGCGACAGAACAGTACCGTCGTAACGAGGACATCCTGGCCGACTTCATAGATGAATGCTGTCGCAAGGAGCCTTGCGCTAAAGAGAAATCGGCCATCCTCTATGCCCGCTTCATCGAATGGTACCATGACAACATCGGCAAGTCTGAACCTTCTGGGACATGGTTTGGAAAACACATGACCCAGAAGTTTGACAAAATAAAGTCTGACGGCTGCGTCGTTTATCAGGGCATTGCGCTTTTGCCTTTTCAGGGAGATTAAGGGATGCTTTAGGGTGGGTTTTTTTAAAACCCTCCCTTCTCTATTATATTCTTATTACTCTTATTTTTCTCTTTAGGGAGAGTAAGGGAGGAATATATAGATGATAAACATGATTTATAAAAGATGCATATAAATGCTAAGAGGAGATTTATGTCGTGAAAACCCTCCCTAACCCGGTAATTCTCCCTAAAGGTGAGTTAAATATCCGATTTCATAAAGAACGCAAAAGGGATCGTTTTAGAAGAAACCCACCCTATTCATCCCTATTGAGGTCCATTGATATTCAAGGATCCGGATCTCCACGCGGAGATCATAATTATTAGTTGCTGGTGTGCTCATTGATCCGGGGGAAGTGGGTACCTGCCAGGGTTTAGCACTTCCTTTTATTTTTTTTCACTTATGTACGCGCCATCCCACCAGCCGCTTTCCGCCATGGCGCTTAATTCTGGTGGTTTCATGGTCGATCCTCCCTTCTCCTCTTCTATTTTCCCTCTTTACCAGAAGGATTGTCTTCTTCAAGATTACTTGCGGTATCAGTCATTTCGCTCTCACTACCTTCCGTAATGCTGCCTATTTTCTTTATCAGTTCTCCTGCCTTCGTCGGCTTCTTTTTGCCGGGATACCACGCCAGCAATCCAAAAGTGTTGTTAGGCAACCTATGAAATATCTGAGAATTTTTTGATAAAGAAATGGCTACACTTCGAAGGCAATCATCAGCTTTCCATGGAAAATCAAACCCGCCCTTTTTAAGGACACCTGTAATTTCAACAACGCTGCATGCTTGCTTCCTCACAACGCCGTCATGCGCCAGCTCGACCCGGGTAGTAGCCGACGAGAACTTACCGACTTAGGGAGGGTCTCCTTGATTAGTCTAAAAAAAAGCGATTTGGGAACATGGATAAATAACTTTTTCGAGAAGATGAGAGAGATCCTGGTAGAGGCTGTTGAAATAGAATCGTAGGAAGCCAACCGGAAATGGCACATTAAAAAGTTGGTTACACCTATTTTAAATTATGTGGTTCCCTGCGTAGTGGGCTTAACTAATTCTTTAAAGTCACTCTCTCTTAATATACGCAACGTTTGACCTTTTCGGATTAGTTCTTCGGCCTTTCTGTGTTTTGAGCTTTTCTCATGGCCCATGAGTTTCTTAACATCTTGATCGCCTACAACAAGAATTGTGGTCTGTTTGTTAACTCCATTCATCACGGTGCAACCAATCTTTGCGGCCATATCTGCAGCCTCTCGTCGCGGCAAATCAAGAGCCCCTGTGAAAACAACAGTTTCACCATGAAGAGCACCCTCTGGGTTACCATCTCTATAGATATTAGCGGAGGAATTTGAAGGATCAATTGGTTGTTCAACGCGCCTTAGCCAACCATTCAAATCCAAGCCTGTTTTTTCAATTGCAGCGAGAAGAATTTGCGCCGCCGCCTTTGCATCCTCAAGGGCATCGTGATGTAAGAACTCGTATCCCAGTGTTTCGCAAACACTCTTTAGGCCGTATCCACTCCATGCGCATTGCTCCCATGTCCGACGGGACACGCGCGCGGAATCAAGCCAAGTGCATGCTGGCATACGTAGGCCATACTTGATACAGGCTTGGTAAATCGCCACTCGGTCAAAGTGGGTATGGCACACGGCAATTCGTCCATCTAAATAGTTGTATATGCGACCCGCGATATCTGGAAGTGTCGGGGCTCCCTTTATTGTGGTCTTGTCAATGCCGTGAATTGAAACGTTGATTTCATCGAAGAAGTCCTCTGGATCAACATACGTCTTCCATTCTTCCTGAAGCGAACGATCCTTGAAGTGAACGAGTCCAACTTGGCAGATAGAGGACATGTCCGCATTTGCCGTTTCGAAGTCCAGCGCCACGAACTCCATCGCCCTTCTCCCTTCACTGTTAATGGTTTAGGCTCGTTTCCCCGCATTCCACGGATGGAGGCAGATCAAAACCTTGTTATTGCAACAGATGAAGTTGCCTGCAGATCCCGACGTCCTGGGACTCGCCGTTGCCGGTCCGGAAAATCCGGATGCGTCACATCGCTTCCGACGCGTCGGCAGCAGGACAGGAAGGTCATAGCGGCGTTGCCTCCCGAGCCCCTGGGCATCAACTGCCGATACGATCTAATCCCAAACTCATTAAGACATCGTTCCCATAACTCGTATAGTGGCCACAAGTGCAAGCAATACCGCGAAGACGCACTGAGGAGTCTTGTGTATGGTGGATACGCGAAGGATCGCAATCATGTGGAGGAAGTCCTGAATACTTCGATAGTTCTCTATCGCGCTTGCAATATGCGCATTGCATGTAGCGAGGGTTTTTGTGAGATTTTGGCGGCACTGGGCTTCCCAAAAATGCAGTATAGAGATTAATGGATCCTTGACGGTCTCCATGGTGCGCGACGACAACCCGACCGAAATGGTTACTTCTTCGGCTTCTTCTCGCTCTTTTTCAAGCCCTCTTCGATGAGTTTCCGGACGGCCTCGGAGCGGGAATTGATGCGATTTTCAAACCGGAAATCGTCGATCCGGGATAAGAGATCATTTTCCATAACGAGAATGATTTTAGGCTTTTCGGTCGGCATGGCAAATAATAGGCGAAACGAGGCTAATATGCAATAAAAAACCCCTTGACAATGGGGTATGATGGGTATATGGGGTATATATACTCACCTCTCAAGCACAGGACAATGAAAACAACATCAATAAAAAGAGCCCTTGAAGATTCCCTTAGTCGCGAGGCTACGGGCGGGACCTGTGCCTGTGAGAGATCTTCAGGGGCTTCACATTCAAGGAGGTCGGAAATGAAAAAGAAGACACAAGTTGTAGTGGTACGTGGTACGGATCGGATCAGCAAAGAAGTAAGCAAGAGTTTGCCGGCCTCACATGCCGACGTTGCGAAGCCTCGCCAAGAGAAAAGGTTTATCAAAAGTATGGCGGACTGGCTCATAAAAAACGGCGATCAACTCACCGTCAGATCTGAAATGACATACATCATAGAGGGTCTTAACCCTCGACATTTCAGAGTCATGTTCCTGGGTATGGTGGACTCACTTTATAATACCGGCGACGCAGAGGAGGTCCGGCGATTCATGAGAAGGGCGACTCACGAAATGGGCGAAATCAACAGTCACGGAAAACCTTATAATGGAATAATAAAGTTGAGGGAATCAATTGACGGGTTGATTCAGGCGGCGGCGAAAAGGAGAACGGTCTAAGAATTAGTCACGCAGGCAGTGACGAGTCATCTCCTCCCTGTTTCGACCTTTCCCTTTGGCAGGGAATAGTGACAGGGCGCGGCAGCGGCGGGTGGGGTTAGTGGATGATTATAATCATCTGGAAAAAATGTCGTTCATTTTCTATTTGAGGAGGTGGGATGATGGATAAAAAAGATAAAAGTCAAGACGCGGAGAAGGTATCATGTTGCCTTAGTCTCGATCAGATGAACCATGTGCATTTAGAACTGAAGGTTGCTGCCGGTGTTCTGGACATGCTTTTTTGGATGAGCGGAGAGGGCCCAAATGATCTGGGCGACAATATCCGTCTCGTAATCATGGAGGCGAGAAACAGGGTTGAGGGTGTAATTGATGAAATAAGCGATAAGACATTTAAGATTTTTGGAAAGAATGAGGGTCCGAAATATGATCTCGATCCCCACCTGGTCAACACCCTGAAAGCGATTCCCCCCGACAAGTTGGGCCCATTTCTGTTTATTGCCGAGCATGTGAGGAAGGGCGGTAACTTTAACTGGCACCCCGTCGTTTGTGAGACATCTGATAGAATGATGGACGGTAAGAAGAGATATGGCCCCGGCACTCGCGACGGGTCATAGCATTGAGAGAGGATCCGACGTATGGCAAAAGAACAGAAAAACAAACCGGAAGAGAAAGCGGATCGCGAGCTCCTCGAGGAGATCAACCGGAAACAGGATTTGCTTCTTGCGTGTTTCGGCCTCGGTGAGAAGTGTCAAATGTCGCCTCGGGAATTAGAAGACTGGGCGGAAGTAGAGGTACACAAATATCGGGACCGCCAGGCGAAGAAGAGGAAACCCGCAGAGCACAACAGCGATCGCTATTAGAAATGAATATTCGTGCTACCGACCAAAAAGACGGAAATCCGAAGACCCGCATAAAATGGGCTTTTGTTCATTGCCGGCGGATCCGCCATGGCGAGGATCCCCAACTGCCGGCATTTTAATTCGTAACACGATTTAGAATGGAAATCTACGAACACAACAGACAGGAATAAGGTCAGGCACGCAGGCTTCAGGATATTCAGGCAGCGGAGAGTTTATTCGATCGGCGCGGGTCCTATACAAAATCAAATATGGGAGCTGTCGGACAAAGGATCCTGGTGCAAGTACCAGGATTAGGCAAGGCCGCAATGCAGCGGGCATGGGTCGAATTGATGAGGGATCAGAAAATATTGGTGATAAGGAGGTCGGAAATGAAGGATTCTAAAGATCAGGAGGAAAACAAGAAGGTTAAGGTCGAAGTATTGAAGGGATTGTTCCCTGGCGAGGGCGAGATTATCAGAAAGACGACAGAAGACGGAACCGTGACTTGTCAAATAGTCTTGGGAAAGGACGGACGGGGAATGATGAACACGAAAGAAATTAACACCGTCACTGAGGATCTTGAGATTGCCGTAGACTCTGTTTTAAGCCGCTTGGAATTGCTAACGAGTAAGTACAACGATGGCCACCCCGAACACGAATTTACGACGCTCTACAACGCGCTCATAAGAGATGCGCGGCTACAGTTCGCTGAGATATTCGAGTTCATCAATGAGGATATTGGCATTATAGGCTTACAATACACGCATGGACCGCTCGTCCATGACAGAGAGCGTTGCGTAGGCGCCTATATCGAGCCTCCAGAGGAAGACAGAAGCCGACCCATCTGTCTGCCGGAGCCGTAGTAGGGGGCGGCACTGTGAGTCATGACGGCGCCGGCGACGGAACAGACGGCAAAGACGGACTTGGAAAACATAACAGATCCGGTTTCATGAATATTGGAGTCAACCGGAAACAGGATTTGCTTCTCGCGTGTTTCGGCTTCGGTGAGAAGCGTCAAATGTCGCCTCGGGAATTAGAAGACTGGGCGGAAGTAGAGGTACACAAATATCGGGACCGCCAGGCGAAGAAGAACGCCACTAAGAAGTAATGGGGTTATTGAATGGGCGTATATCAGCGAGGCAAAAGCTGGATCGTCCAATGCTATTATGATGGCAGACGGTACCGAGTCTGTCGGCTCCGTCAATAGAACAGTTTAACATGGGGTAGTTTTGGGGGTAACATGAAAAATGTAATGATTAAAAGTGTAATAAATATCCTAAGGTACGCATAGAATGTGATTCCCGCCGCCCCACCAATTAGTTATTAAATATCAATATGTTGTCTCATTTGGGACCCTCAAAATTGTTTCCCAATTGTTTCCCAATTTTTCTGCCCGGAACTGCGTCATGGTAAATGTCCCTTGTCTTCTTTCCGCTAGTGCGAAAATATCTGTCAAATGCTTCGTTTGTTGATATTCCCGATGCAGTCTTAATTTCATCATAAAGCCATCCATTGTTCTCCAGAGCCGTTACAGTTGAATGTTTCGTTCCGCCGTACAAATCAACCTCTTGGATGCCGAGATTGCTGCAGGCTCTCTTCCACCACTTATAAAAATACTTTTCTCCAAAAGGTTTACCCTCGCGTGTTCCAGAAATACCTTTCACATGACGGAAAAATGGAAGATCGGGAAGACCTCGCGGAAACTGCTTCAACAATTCTATGTCTTCAGCAAGAATCGGAACAGATTTATATTTCTTTTCCTTTGGATCAGGAATAATAAAACGCCCCACCATGAGATTGATTTGTTTTTCTTTGAGTCTTATCATTTCACCAGGACGGATCGAAAAATAAGTCGAAAGGAACTTGATGCCGAGCCATATCTTCGGATTGATTTTGTAGGACAAGCGATACACTTCATCGAGTACAGCCAGTTGCTGATCTTTGCTTATAAGATTTCTGTATCCCATCACGTACTGACTTGTATCCGGGAATTCTGGCATTTCCTGCAGAGATATTATTTTCCTTTTTCGCAGCCACTGATAGAAGGAATGAAGGGCTGAAAACATGTTTCTTACAGTTTTTCCAGAAAGATCATTTTGAGCATCCCGAAGATCTTCCAACTCTGGATAACCGATCGTTTTTACGTTTTGATTCCCGAAGACTCTAATAGCCCGGTGTAGCGTTTCAAAGGAAAGTGGACAGATGAGGGGATAAAATAAGAGACGGTTTTAGGTTATAATGACTCTGAGAAAGGAGAGGAGTAATGGAACCTAAAGCCAAACAAAGCCCCGAATCTGTA
>JBEKOL010000056.1:0-18353 GCA_049521775.1 Syntrophales bacterium | reverse complement strand
ATCGATCTGTCTGCTGATAGGAGATTGATTTTAAAGATTGAGCTATACACATAAACTTTAAAAGAACAGAAGCTTCATTCGCCTATGAAAAATAAGAGACTTGCTTTTTTACATAGGAGGATTACCAATTGAACTGTTCTTGAGGCTATTGCTCGGAACAAGCCCTGTCTTTTCCGTTTTTCTTCGCCAGGTACATAAGCTGATCAACACGGTGCACGAAAGCTTTCATGTCTTCTTGTGGCTTGTACTGTGCAAACCCAATGCTCACCGTCACATGAATTTCTTTACCCGATTCCGGTGAAAATCTCTCTTTATTGAATTCTGTCCGAATTCTTTCCGCTGTAACGGCGCCTTCCTGGCTTGTCGTCACGGGCAAGAGGATCGTAAATTCTTCGCCACCATAACGATAGGCTGAATCTGTCTGGCGCAGACATCTTTTTGTCACTTGGCCAAGTCGTAATAAGACTTGGTCTCCTTCGACATGGCCGTAAGCGTCGTTAAATGCCTTGAAATTGTCGAGATCGAGAAGGATAAGGGTTAACGGCTGTCCATATCGATTCGACCGATCTATTTCTCTTTTGAGTTGAAAATAAAAATGCCTGGAATTGTAAAGCTGGGTGAGGTCATCGACAATACTGAGTTCACGGTATCGCTTTTCACTGTCCCTCAGCAGCGCCTCCATTTCTTTTCTTTTGGTGATGTCACGGCCGACGCCAAATCTGCCGGTTACATTACCACTGTCGTCGCAAAGATTGTAGGCCAGAAACTCGACTTCAAGCCTCTTTCCTTCTTTGCCAAGTAATTCTGTTTCATAGGGAAGAGAGGGGGCACCTCTGACGCCTTTTTTGAATCTGTCTATGATGGTTTTCCTTTCACCCGGGGCAATAACTATGGTGAAGGGATGGCCCTTGAGGTCGGAAAGGGAATAGCCGGTGGCTTTTTCAAAATTTGGATTCACATAGGTTAACAACCCCTTCCGGTCCACCATGAAGACATAATCATGGGTAGCTTCAACGAGGGTACGATATTTAAGTTCGCTCTCCCGCAGTGCCTCCTCCGCCCGCTTGCGGTCAGTGATGTCGCGAATCACACTAATCAATGCTCGCGGCTCACCGGGCACAGTTTGTAATACCGACGTGTTTATCTCCACGGGAATGACTCTACCGTCATGGGCCCTCAGCAAGTATTCATTTTTTTGCGAATGTCCTTCCATAAGTGTGCGACGGAGGTTGTCTGCGGCAAATGCTTTGCCTTCCTCGGTGAGAAGATCAAATACCGTCTTTACCTCCTTAAATAACGCAGCGACACTTGATACACCGTAAACCTCAGCTGCCTGCGCGTTGGCGGCAAGAATATTACCGCTAAGGGAATACATCACAATTGGATCCGGTGACGTTTCGATCAGTGTCCTATATCTTCCCAATGATTTTTCCAACGCTGACAATGAGAATACAACAACAAAGAAAAGTCCAAGTGTGATAAATGCATCCCAAAGAAAGATGAGAAAAGTTGAAAATACTTTTCCCGCCAATATATCTGCTATGTATATGGCTATCGCACTTCCAATCGAGATCAATACTCCACTTCTCTTCCCTGCAAACCAAGTGACTATTGAAATCGGAATTAAGTAAAAAACGGTTAAGGAAATTTCATATCCTGTCAAATAATCCAGAACTCCAATAAAGGCGACAGAAACCAATCCGATTAACTTTAATGAGAGCTTCGATAGTTTTTCAAAATGGGTTGGTATCGCGTTAAGATATGCTTTGATAGATTCTATAGATTTACGGTAGGAATTCATATTCGTGGAATTTTAACGATACTAATGCGATACCGAAGTCAAAATAAATATCTATTAAGAAGGTAATTCAATTTTTGCATATGTCTTGAAATAATATCTAATAAATTTTATTTTCCCACTTTCGCTCATCATTATGAATTTTCCGAACTCTGCCATATCTTCCTTTCCACGACCATGTATCTGGACATCATTATTCCCCAATTTCCTAAATATGTGGGCATGAAATAAAAAAACTTCCTCCCCGTTCGTCAATTGTGCGGTATGGCATGTCACATAACAATTCTTGGCGAGCTCGTAGATACCTTCCAACTCTATATTTTTTACATTTCCTTTATACTGTTGATCGAAATTATCTCTTGCCAGACTATCTATCTTTCTTATCAAGGTTTCTTTATCCGCTTTCCCTTCCTTAGCAGATAGAAAGAGCTGGTGAAGAAAATCATCCCCCAACAATTTCTGCTGATCTTGTGCACAAATAATTGACGTACCGGCAAGCGAGAAAAAGACGAAAAATATAATTGTTAAGAATATCAGCCGATGATTATTTTTGCCCTTTCTCTTCATATTAGACCTCATTCTGTATCGGCTATTTCAATAATATAGTTCAGACTGCTGGAAAATTGATCTATCCCCAGAACATGTACCACATTTAAGTTAAAATTCCGCCATTTTGAGGGCTCCTGGAACGAGTAGATAGTCTTGTTGGGTATCTCTTCTCGAAGAACCTGCGCCTTCTTCCGGTTGATGACCTTTCCCCCACGGAGACCTTTTAGTGCTGGTCAAAAAAGACCAGAAATAGCGGACATCGCCCCTTTCAAAATCTCCTTCCGATTCTCGATATTTCTTGTTGTAGATTCCTATCAGAGAAAAACTGATAAGATAGGCAACCTTACCAGATATCAAGATGGAGGTCATTTTATAAGAGACCCATTATAAAATAATTCAAAGGAATGCATCCCATTAAGAAAACTCGGGGATGTCCTTCCACGCTCCCGTCTGTATAGAGGGTTAAATTCTAGGATTGAGACTCCGTCTTTCACAAATATGGCAAACTCTCGTGCATATTCATCTTCTGGAATCCCCAAAAATAATTTATGCGAACCTGTTGTCACCCTTAATTTTTTGTTGAGGATATATCTCATACCTCTACCTCCATCAGGTATTTTCATACCTTTTTCATCATACGTCGAGGTAATTTCTTCTTGTCCATCAATCTTCCATACAGCAGCCTGCCCATCGATATTAAATACGAAGGGGAATCCGGGTTTTCCAGAAAAGGAATCTTTTGACTCCCATTGATAATACTCTGCTGGTCGGGTTTTAATAGACACTTTAATAATGACATCCGAATAGCCAGTGGGTATCGCTTCATCATCTTTGATCTCAACAAATACATCTGATCTCGTACTTTGAGATTTTGTAATTATCTCTTTTAGAGGGCTTCCACATCCTGATATCAAGATAAACAGTGAAGCAATCAAAATGGTATTGAATAAATCTCTCATTTCTATTGCCGTCCTCCTTCAAACCAGTTTTAAGAGCAGCGGTGTGCTGATGGAATCTTGGCCGTGCCTATCAACAGCCCTTCGCAATAGCTGCGAAGGGCTGCTCCTTCCCAGATCAGACCGCATGCCTGCGCTAAGTTGTAGCTTCACCGTGGCATTTGCTATCTCGGCCAAGGCTTGCAGGTAACCAAGGTAAACATCGTCGGCTGTCCGCTGGGTATTCAGTAGATTCAAAAGTGAAGCACAACCTTCCGATAACTTATTCGAACCCCATCGAGCAGGCGATCGGCATCCGCTAGCACATGCTCTGTGTAGCCTTTAAAGTTGAGAGCGGTCGCTTGGTACTGTGCGAATATTCTCTCCCCTCCGTTTTAGCTTTGATCATCGCTATGACCATGTCTTCGCAGGTCACTTTCAGCCAGGCTGTTTCGCTAAAATAGAAGCGACAGCACCGGCCGACATCACCCGCCGACCCCAGCGGGTATATCGGACCTATTCCACCAGCCGCCGCCCAGCGCCTGAAACAGTGCCGCTGTGTCGGCGTAGCGGTTAGCAAGGGCCTGCACGACATTGATCATCGCTTGCTGATATGTCTGTTCGGCATTAAGCAGCGCCAAATAACTGATTTGGCCCAATTCCAATTGAGTACGTGCGATAGCAAGGCTCTTGGCGGCAGCGCGCTCGGCAGCGACTGCCGCTTTCATGGTATCGGCGTCGGATTGAATGGCATGCAACGTGTCGGCCACGTTCTGGAAAGCGGTGAGCAAAACACTGCGATACTGCGCCGCGGCCTGATCGTAGGCCGCTTCAGCGGCACGTTGCCGGTGCAGTAATGTCCCCCCTTGGAAGATTGGCTGAGTCAGATTGGCGTTTAATGTCCAAAATCCAGTGCCGGAGGTAAACAACTGACTGATTGCGGTGGCGCTGGAGCCCGCATTGGCACTCAGAGTAATGTTTGGCAGCCGATTGGCGATACTCACGCCGATCTCTGCGCAGGCGGCGTGCCATTGTTCTTCAGCAGAGCGGACATCCGGACGCTGCGCCACCAGTTTGGAGGGAAGGCTCACAGGGAGCTCTTGCGGCAGTTGTAGCGATGAGAGTTCGAACTCCCCGGTGAGCGTTTCGCTGGGGAAACGGCCGACAAGGCGAGCCAGCAAGTCGCGTTGTTGCGCCAATTGTTTTTCCAACGGCGGTAGCGTGGCCTGCACTTGTGCCAATGCTGCTTCCTGTGCTACTACGTCCCCACTGGCAATCTGTCCGAATTCGTATTGCCGCTGCAGCAATTCGAGCGATTGGCTCTGAATATCTATGATCCGCTTGGTCGCTGCGATTTGACCCCGCAAAGCCGCCTCTTGCACCGCTGCTGCAACTACATTCGAGGTCAGAGTAAGATAGGTCGCTTCGAGTTGGAAGCGTTGCCAATTGGCTTGCGCTTTGAGCGACTCCACCTGCCGTCGCGTGCCGCCGAACACATCCGGCACATAGGCCACAGAAACCTGCGCGGTGTGAAGGCTAAAGATGTTGCTGCCATCGGCAAGCGGACTGGATAACTCGTTGGAAATGCTTTGACGCGTTGTATTGAAATTGGCATCGATGCTTGGAAAGAAAGCGCCTCGCTGTGCATAGACGTTTTCCCAGGCAACGCGCAGTACGGCTTGCGCAACTTCAAGGTCAGGGTTGCCCTTGAGAGCTTGCTCAATCAGGTCGTTGAGAGGTTTCGAATGGAACAGCGTCCACCATTGACCGGGTATGTCCATGTCTTGAACGAAGCGCTGCACCTCGCCGCCCTTGACCTCGACCGATGCCGTCTGCGCAGGCAGGGGGTGTGGCGTGTAGCGGTCGACATTGGGCGTGGTCGGGCGTTGGAAATTCGGTCCAACCGCACATCCAGTCATGAGCACCAAGGCGATGAATACTAC
The DNA here is from genome assembly GCA_049521775.1 of Syntrophales bacterium. Classification (GTDB taxonomy): domain Bacteria; phylum Desulfobacterota; class Syntrophia; order Syntrophales; family UBA2185; genus Fen-1135. The sequence goes on along the minus strand of JBEKOL010000056.1, from coordinate 13,128 downwards.
CGTGAGGGAGATAACACGCGGCCGGATAGATAAGAAGATCAAATATAATCGAACCTTCCCATAACTGAAAAAACATGCTTCATTGTACATTGTTTCCCTCCGCTTTCGGCAATATGTCGCCCGGTTTAGCTATCCATACATAAAGCGTCGGCAGGAGAAAGACGCTCAATACCAGGGTTGTGATCAGCCCACCCACAATAACAATGGCGAAAGGGCGCTGGGAATCTGAACCTATATCATGCGACATGGCGGCAGGCAACAGGCCGAGTGTGGCAACGAGCATCGTCATCATGATCGGACGAAGACGGAGAGTAGCGCCTTTAATCGCTGCCTCCAGGATAGACATGCCGCGTGCGCGCAACTGATTGATGTATTGCACCATTATCACGCCTGTCTGGACGGAGACCCCAAACAAAGCGAGCAGTCCGATGCCGGACGAAACGCTGAAATTGGTTCTGGTGACAAAGAGTGAGAGTAGCCCCCCGAAGCTTGCCATGCCGACAGTGAGAAGCACAAGTAAAGACCACTTGAATGAGTTGAACATCATATAGAGAAGGAGAAGGATTAGAAGAATCGTGACTGGGACAATCACTGCCAAGCGCTCATTTGCACGCTTCTGGCTTTCGTATTCTCCGGCCCAGTCCATATAGTAACCCTGCGGCAGCGTCACCTTCTCATTGACCTTCTTCATGGTTTCTTCAACTGTACTGCCGAGGTCTCGGCCGCGAACACTGTATTTTATGGCTATATACCGAGAGTTTGCTTCACGGTAGATCATGGATGCGCCGTCTCCGACCATGATGTCACTTAGCGCTCCAAGGGATACCCTCTCGCCTGATGGCGCAAGAATCCGGACGTTCGCGATATCCTCAACGGTTTTGCGGTAGGGCTCCTGATAACGTACGACGAGGTCAAAACGTTCTTCTCCCTTCAATATCTGGCTCACCGGCTTACCGCCTACCGCTGTTTCAATGGCATCCTGGACGTCTGCCACATTGATGCCGAACCGCTCTGCCTTTGCACGGTTAACAGTCAGGTTGACGTTTGGCTGTCCGAGCACCCGGAATATCCCAAGGTCCTCAATCCCGCGGACCTTTTTCATGACTTCAAAGATCTCTTCACTTTTTTGCTCCAATTCTTTCAGGTCGCTGCCGAATACTTTTACCGCAAGTTCGCCTTTGACGCCGCTGACCGCCTCTTCCATATTATCGGCAATAGGCTGCGAGAATCCCCACTCAACGCCCGGGATCTTTTCAACTTCCCTGTGCATGGCTTCAATCAGTAAATCTTTATTCTCGTGGAACTCCTTGCGCCATCTATTCCGGGGCTTGAGGTCGATGAAGTACTCTGTGTTGAAGAAGCCAGTGGCGTCGGTACCGTCATCAGAACGGCCCACTTGCGAAACAACCTGCGTTACCTCAGGGAAACTCGCAACCGCAAGTCGGGCCTGGTCCATAATCCGCTTCCCTTCTGATGGCCCCGTACTTGGATGAAGAGTCCCGCGAGCCCAGATTGCGCCCTCATCGAGGTGTGGCAGGAATTCGGAGCCGATGACTCCGCTGAAACCAAGGAAAACGGCGAGAACGAAAAAGGCGGCCCCTATGCCGAGGGTCAGGAAACGGCGCTCGATTGCCCTTTCCAGAGCCCTCGGGTAGTGAATCTTTAGCCATTCCAGTACTGGATTTCGCCACTCTCTTGCCCGCCTGTGAAAGAGATAGCTGGCCAGTACCGGCGCAAGAAGAATCGAGAAAAACAGAGCTCCCAGCAGTGCGAAAGAGACCGTCCAAGCCATGGGGTGGAACAGGCGCCCTTCGACGCGCTGCAATGTAAAGATCGGGATGTATGAAGTAATTACGATTGCACGTGCAAAAAAAACGGGCCGCTGCACCTCATGAGCTGCCCGACGAATGGTCTCGCCGATCTTGCCTGTAGACTCCTCCGATTCTTCTAAATGACGCAGGATATTCTCCACCATAACGACCGTACCGTCTACCAGCATGCCGAAGTCGAGCGCTCCGAGAGATAAGAGATTGGCAGGAATGTGACGGAGATCAAGGAGTATGGAAGCAAAAAAGAACGAGAATGGCATAGTCATGGCCACGATAAGCGCTGAACGGGCATTGCCAAGAAAAAGGAACAAGACAATGACGACCAGAATAATTCCCTCGGTGAGATTGCGCAGAACCGTGCGTGTTGTATAGTGGACGAGATCCGCCCTATCGATATGGGGTACTATTTTAACACCGGAGGGCAGCACGTGCTCATTCAAATATTTGACCTTTGCATCGATGGCAGCCAGGATGGACTCCGCTTCGGCCCCTTTGCGCATCTGCACGATGCCCTCAACAACATCATCATTGTCGATGATTCGCCCGTCTTCGTAGTGAATGGCCTTGCCCAGACGCCCCAGCCGTATCTTCGGCCCTTGGGCAACAATCGCTATATCTCGAACTCTAACAGGTGCCCCGTTTTGCACTTTCAGAACAGTTGAGCCAATATCATCCGGATTCTCCATCAAACCGACGACCCTGACGTTGTAAGCCTGTTGGCCCTTTTCGATAAAGCTTCCACCCGCATTGACGTTGTTCGCAGCAAGGGCCTGCTCTACCTGGGTAATGGATAAGCCATACGAAACCAGCTTGTTTGGATCGACCTCTACCTGGTATTCACGCGTTTCGCCGCCGAAAATGGAAACGGCTGCGACATCCGGGACCGACATGAGATGCTTGAATACAACCCAGTCCTGCAGTCGCTTCAGTTCCATTATGTCGTATTGGGGATTCGTGCTCCGTAGAGTGTAGAAGTAGATCTGGCCGACAGGACTGAAGTCTGGACCGATCTGGGGACTGATATTCGGCGGAAGGGTCACCAGTGTCAGTTTTTCTAGGATCTGCTGCCTGTTCTGCAGATTGTCGGAGTTATCGTCGAAAATGACGCTGATAAAGGAAAGCCCGGAAATGGAAATTGAACGGAGGTGCGTCATATGTCCAACTCCGTTCAACTGTGTCTCGATTGGGATAGTGATTTGTTGTTCGATTTCCTCTGCAGCGCGTCCGGGCCACTGTGTTATAACCCAGACGTACTTATCGGCCACATCCGGATAAGCTTCCACGGGAAGGCGGTGAAACGAAATTATTCCCCAGATGAAAAGAAGTGATCCGACGCTGAGAAATAACAGCCTGTTCCGGAGTGCGAGTTCTACGAGATACTGAATCATGGTTTATTTTGCTTCCGAAACACTGGAGAATTGCAGGGCGTTGGCAACTACCTTGTCGTCAATCTTTAACCCCGCAAGAATCTGCTGGAGGTTGTCGCCAGCCGGCGGACCGGTCTGAACCTCCATTTTTCGAAACCGATTGTCGCCAAGAGGCATGAATACCCAGTTCTTGTCGTGTAAGCGAACAATGGCGGAAGTCGGCAGGACAGGCCGTTCGAGGCGTTTCTCGGAGTGTAACACTGCAGTAACAAACATTCCCGAACGCATCAGGCGACCGGGATTGTCAAGTTCGATACGGACCTTTGCTGACCGGGTGTTGGGATCCAGCACTCTACTGATATTGCTCATGCGACCATGGAACAGCCGATCAGGATAGGCGTTGAGGCGTACCTCGGCTATATCATCAAGATGCACCTTGGAAATTGTGTCCTCGTAGAGGTCGCAGAGAACCCATACGCGAGACAGATCCGCAATCGTGAAAAGATTCGGGGAATTGTCGAGCGAACGAACTCCGGCGGCACCTGTCACGTTTTGCTCGACGATTGTTCCGGAAATCGGGGAGCGAACATCGAGAATGGGGGAAACATGGTCGGGGTCGCCACCGAGAACATGGATGCGATCACGTGCTGTCTTCACATCGACCTGTGCCTTGTCATCTGTGTTCTGAGCCGCCTCTAGATCCTTTTTTGCAATTGTTGCTCCTCGCTCATAGAGAGCCTTGGAGCGGTCCAATTGTTTGCGCGCCAACAACTCATCGGTCTGAGCCTTTTGATAGTCGGAGAAAGCGGCCGCCAGGTCCGGGCTGTGGATTCGGAGGAGGATCTGCCCCTTTTTTACGTCGTCTCCCAGTCTGGCCTTGATGGCCACAACTCGACCTCCGCTAAGAGATAGCACCGCTACGGAGCGATTGACGTCGGGGGTTACCACTCCGTTAACATGGATTTCATCAACGATGTTTCTGAGTTCTATCGCTACCAGAGGGAACCGCTCCGGGTGTTCCATCTCGATTACATTGGGATCGGTTGATTTGATGATATCCTTGCGTGAATTGCCTGGCGTTTCCGAACCTGCAGAATTGCAACCGGCCCCTGAAGTGACAAACAGGAAAAGCCAGCACAGACAAAGGATCTGCTTAATATGCCGTCGCATAGGCGCGCCCATAATTGATGCGCAAACGGGCGAAATACAATGACGATGTGATTGTTTATTCATAGGTGCTCTCCGTTATCAAACATCATTTAAGATTTTAAGCTATGGTTCTGCAACCCGGTAAGGTTGCCGTGCCAAATCACCTAGCAACTTTTTCTGCAATCTCTTCTTTGAAATTGTCGGCATGCATTGCTTCATATCGCGTTTGTCCGGGGTTCATGCCTTTAACGAAAGAATCTTCGAATTTCATTTTGGCTATTGTAAAAAATAAAACTTACATCAAACTTACCCTGAGCCCACATTATCTATGCAAAAGTTGTGCAAGTGTTTTTTGGGCCCTTTTTTTGTATTAATCATAGGCATGACAAACTTGCTGTGAAAACGAGCGCAAATATTTACTTCAGCGCCTATTCAAAAATAATGCCAAGGCATAAGCAGCCAATTTTACGAGAATATGAAAAATTCAAAAGTGGGATAAGTGCAAAAATTGTATACTTTTAAGGAATATGGAGGGTCAAACGTGCAGATTAAGTATCTTGAGTTTGTAATGCAAAGCCCTTACCGATATGCCGAGTATTTTCGCTGCCTCGGTCTTATTGTTGGCAGATAAAGCCAAGGCATGGGCTATGTGTTTTTTTTCGAGATTTTCTATTGCTTCTGCAAAAGGTATCGAATAGTCAACATCATCCTCTGGTGGTGGAGTTTTTTCAGGTTTGGTTTTGAAAGCGGTAATATCGCCATCAAGAACATCCTCGGTGGCAACAGCAACGGCCCTGTTGATGCACCATTTGAGCTCTCTGATGTTGCCCGGCCAATCATGGGATACCAGAATTTCCATGGTCTGAGACGTTACACCCCGCACCTGTTTTTTGTAAGCGTAGTTTGCCTCTTTTATGAATGTCGAAACGAGCAGCGGAATATCATCCCGGCGCTCCCCTAGCGGTGGGAGTTCGAAGGCTATGCCGTTGATTCGGTAAAACAGGTCTCTGCGAAATGAGCTGGCAGGATCGGTGAGATCACTGTTGGTGGCGGAGATAAGCCTGAAGCTTACCCGCCGTTCTTTGGTGTCGCCAAGCTTGTAGTAGATACCGTCTTCCAGGACTCTAAGGAATTTCGCCTGAACGGTTTCTGGCAATGCGCTGATTTCATCTAGGAAGAGCGTCCCACCATCAGCTTTCTCCACGAGCCCCTCTTTGGTGGCGGCAGCCCCGGAGAATGCTCCTTTCACGTAACCAAACAGTTCGCTCTCAATGATGTCTTTAGGCAGTGCTGCGCAGTTGATGGCCACCATGTCACCGCCTCCGCCGGAAAGGGTATGAATCCAGATGGCCAGCCTTTCCTTTCCTGTGCCGGTCTCGCCACTGATGAAGACCGGAATGTCGAGAGGGGCGATCATCGGCACCCTGTCGATGATCGGCTTCATCTTTCCCGTTCCCGAAGTGATGAAGGGAGTTGCGATCTTTTTGAGTTCTTTATCAAGCTCATCTATCTTTTTGTGGAGTAACTGGTTTTCCAGATAAACGGTCATCTCGCGTTTGAGTTTTTCTACGTCGAAAGGCTTGATGAAATAGTCGGCAGCCCCTTCTCTCATGGCTCTGACGGCGCTGTCCACGGTGGCGTAAGCGGTCATGATGAAGACCACCGGTATCTGTCCGTACAATTTCAGCTCCCGAAGGAATTCCACCCCGTCTCCATCGGGAAGCCTGATGTCGAGCAGAATGGCATCCGGGACTCTCTCCTTCACATATTCTCTGGCCGCGGTGAGTGAGCCGGCCACTGAAACATTGAAAGTATCCTCGATGGCCATCTCAAGGGACTCCCGGAAGTTGGCTTCATCGTCGATGATCAGGAGAGAATATTTTTCCTTATGCTTGCTCATGCATCATAATCCTTTTTTGCGGGAACAATATGCTGACCCCCGCTCCGTGTTCCATTCTGTAGAGGGCGATCTTACCGTTATGCGCCGTCACGATCTTATTGGCCAGATACAGCCCCAGGCCAGCACCTCTTGAACGGTAAGTGATAAAGGGATCGAATAGGGTGTCTAGGTCTGCGCCCGCCGCAAACCCAGCACCGTTGTCCTCTAATAAAATTTTCGCCGAAGAATTATCTTCCGCCTGACCAGTGAGAACCTTTAGCTGAATTTTATCCGCGCCAGCCTGTCGGCTGTTCCTTAAAAGGTTGTCAAGAAGCAGCTCTAGGTAGAATCTATCACCATAAACTTCCACAGAAACGGGAGTATTCAATTGCAGGGTGTATTTTGAAGCTATTTCGGCGATAAAGGTGGTGAGGGATATCCATTCCTCCTGGCCGATCTCTATCTCTTTTCCATAGGCCAGGAGGTTGTTTATAAGTTGCTGAGCCCGGCCAAGCTCATCTTTTGTCAAAGTCATGAAACGATCGGTGAACTTTTCATCCCGGATGCGCGTAGGCAGGATTTGGACCAGGTTCGATATGGTAGCAATGGGGGTTTTCATTTCATGGGCAAGGGTGGCGACCATGCGCCCTATCAAAGCCAGCGCTTCGTGCTCCTCCAAAACTTTCCTGAACTCTGCTTGTTTCATTTCGAACTGTTGCTGCATGGCCAGAGCCTGCTTCTTCTTTTCCTTATACACGACTATAAAGGTGAATACAAAAATAGTTGTAAAAAGGCCGTACATCAGCTCTGGCGTCTCCAGGATAGCGAGTTCTCTCTGCAGAAATGAATTCAAGATGTAATAATCGATATGACTGTTTCCTTCCGTATAGGTAAAAAGGTAAGAGAAATTTCGGCTATCCGTTTTTTTTTCGTCATTCGGATTGACTGCAACGATTTTGTCGCTTAGTGACGAAGAAGAGAACTTTCTTAAGAAAAAGAGCACCTCATTGGGTGTCGTTGTCTTGTAAGCCTCTTTGAATGATGTCGCAGCCGCTTCGATTTCTTGTTTTAGTTCCCTCCGTATTTTTTTTTCGACAGCGATATTTGCAAAACTGTCCATCACAAGAGTAACAGTTATACCGATTAGAATTGAGACCAGAAGGTATAAGGTAGGGCGTAACGACTGTTTCAGCATAGATCAAAATCTCTACATGCTTTTAGATAGCTCTGGGTTCGGAAATCTGGCTTATTTGTGCAAATCCTTGAGAGTGACGGTTCTCCCATCATGTTCTTTAGACGGTAATTCTCATATCCCGGTTCTTTGACTTCGCAAGCGGTCACATCGTAGCATATAAGCTGGATCAAATCAAAAACTCAGTCGTACACGCATGGAATATACTTCAACCGGACCACGGTCCTTGTTGTACCCGGGATTTTGAATGAACTGGAAGTCCGGACTGATCTGCACGTAGGAGCCAAGCTGAATACGGTAGTAGACTTCAAATATCTGTTCCCACCCATAATTCAATTGCCCGTCGCCGAGCATAAAACCGTTGCCACCCGCTGCCAGATAATCCTGGTGTTGGGTCGACAATCCATGGACCAAATAGGCAATCCCCACACGGTCTTCTTTTCGGCCCCAGTGAATCCCGCTCACCTGTATGCCTGCACTTAGATGTTGATCAACTTCTGTAAACGCAAAATTCTCATTTGATCCATCACTCCAACCTGCCCGGGCAAAGATCCCCGTTTCGCCCTCATCCATCAACGGTTGTTCCAGGTTGATTCCGAACCCATACTTGGTGCGCCCTTCCCTTTCATCGGCCCTGACATCCGGTATGGTGCTTGTGAGTTGTCCCAAGCGAACCGCTTCTTCGTAATTTCCCATCTGTCCGCGATTGTAATATGTTAGAAAGCGCAGCACTGTTCCTTTTTCGTTCGGTTTTACTGTCAGTTCCAGGTTATAACCACCAGAGCGGAAGATATAGCTGTCTAAATCATTTCCATTGGCCGTGGTCGGCAACTGGTAGTAGCCCAAAGCCAGTTTCCATTGGGGTCTGACCAATGCAATAAGGGCACCATTACTGTACCCCCTGGTGTCTGCCGCGAAATCCCAGGCCGCATTGTTGATGAACCCCCAATTGAGGAATTGTGTTCGGGTATTGTTGGCGTAGCGGTTCACGTCGAAATCGTCTGTCACCGCAAGCTTCCCTGCTTTTATCTCGATCCGGCTTACGTGTTCTAAACCTGGGAGTTGGTCTATAGCCTTTTCCACTTTTTCCGTTTCCCCGGACAGGGAATGGACGTACCGAAGATAGAGACGGGCGATGTACGGGCCATTCCCTAGGTCGGCCGAGCCCTGCCGGATCACATCGCCATTGGTATAGCCTCCGAGGCCCGCGGCATTGCTGATCCCTGACCCCTGTGCCATTTCAATATCGAAATATGCCTGAAGAGATGAAGAAATCTGCGAACCGAGATAGAGGCCATAAATCTGTGTCGATCCGTGTCCCTTGTTATTATCAGTCGTCAGACTGTTCGGACCCGAGTAGGGGCTGTGGAAGTCGGGCATATACTGATATATCTCATTAAATTGCATTCCCAGCACTTTCGGCATCCATTCAGGCAAGGCTTCTATAGCAGAAAGCACAGGATTCCCTGAGGTGGCATGTGTCAGTGCCTCTGTGTCAACTTGTGCCGGAGTATTTACAATTTTTGCCGGTTGATTTGTATCAGCATGGGCCGCAAGTGAAGTAGTGACCGCCAAAGTCACCGCAATAAAAGTCAGATAAGTATTCCTAAGCTTTCTCATGACAAAAACTCCCTCAAATTAGATTATCCTGTGCATGGATTGCCAATTTCTTCATTCCTTGCTTGCAGGACAAACGAAGGCAGCCTCGATAGCCATGGCTTGGTTGTCAAAGGTGTAATGAAATCTAACATAGGGATTCCCAGCTTCAGGTTGTTTCCCGCAAAATGCAGCAGAATACACCCGAAGCAAGGTCAGTTATGGAGAGGGAGCTTCGCTTTGATTAATGCTGGAGTTGCGGGATGCACAAGTTATAATCGCTACTATCACTGTCCAATTTTCAAACCGCCACCTTTTTGATTCATAATTTAGGCATAAAAAAAGACCATGGGGATACCATGGCCAACAGACAGTACATAATGCCTCGAATCCCCTCTCGTTGACTTTCGGCAGTGCACAACGTAGGTCCTTTGTGACCAGCTACTTTGGGTAAAGCCTTAAGCCGACAATACCTGGTCTACCCATTGGCGTCTTTCGACATTTCCGGGCAGCAGCCTGTGTTTGTGCAAACGTCTCATGCTAACGAGGAATGTTACCCTTTTATACCCTGCATAATTATTTGTCAATTCTTTTTTCTTTTTTTACTTTCGTTAAGATAAAGCATAGAAAAAAGGATATTGTGTGTCAATGACATAATGACCGCAATATGTGCGGCGTCGGTGTTGATGTTTGTCATCGGGCGTGAATTGTGTTTATTACGGATTGAAGTCCAGCATTTTCTTCAAGGGTGACGATTTGTTGCTTACAGGAAGTTCTCCTCACCCACCCCCATCCAGCACATCTCTAATTGTTCCTATACAGATTACAACCAGTTATCAATGTCCATCCAGCATCATTGTATTTATCAATAACCGGTAAAATCAGCCACAATAGCAGAATGATCTGTTATGGTTAAAAACCTATTTTTGATATTCCGGGAATCTCTTCAATACGAAATACGCAGGAGTCTGCGCTTTTAATAAATCCATGATCACTCATAAAAAAGATTCTGTTGATACAAACTGATGTAATCCGGTAATCGTGTGGATGATAACAATCCGTAATCTTTGCTGGGGCTGGGCTCAGTCACGATACCACGATTACAGCTTACTGAATAAAATTTCCTTTTATCGAGGTTTCATAATCATGAAGAGTTAGATGTTTATATGGATCAGGAAACAACTGGCAGGATTTATTGTTTTAAGGGGGCTATTAAGTAGCGGCTGATGTTTTCTTGATCTTGACAATAAACTCTATTCCACAATCATAGGCTTTATAATCGTTAACAGAAAATTCCTCAACCCAAACTACCTTACCTTCAACGATATTAAAATTAACCTCATCTTGAAGAGAGAATTTAAGTCTCAGGAGGTCACCACGGATACGTAATCCTTGCAGCTGATCCAAAGGTCACGTCTGCCAAAGCTGAGACTACGTGCCCACACATTAAAACCTGACAAAGATAATGCAGCGATCCATTATCGATCTGTCTGCTGATAGGAGATTGATTTTAAAGATTGAGCTATACACATAAACTTTAAAAGAACAGAAGCTTCATTCGCCTATGAAAAATAAGAGACTTGCTTTTTTACATAGGAGGATTACGGATAGAAAGAGAGTAACGCCAACGTGTCAGCCAGAACCGGATTTCCCGGCGATTGGCTGCAACTGCTGGTTATATTTCATCCTGCACGAATCGATCTATTATTTCCTGTTTCAGCTTTTTCTTCTCAATTGGTTCTATCATCAAAAGAAAACAAGCTCGTATTATCTGGATATGGCAATCTTCTCAGTAACAGATCAGTTCCTATGCCTGAGGAGCATCGGTTCTTGCTTGTTTAAAGGCTTTTACACCAGCCTCTAAGGCATTCTTTAGTCTCTCCTTTTTCTCAGCATATAATTTCTTCTCACGGCCTTTCAGTTCCTCAATTTTTTTGCATGCCTCCTCATACTGTTTCTTTGTTTTTTCTAATAATTCATCTGCAGAATTGCGTATTCCCTCTCTTGTTTCTTTGCCGCTTTTGGGAGCATAAAGGATACCCAATGCTGCACCGATCAGGCCGCCTACAATCAGCCCCTTAAAACAATCATTTGTTGCCATATTCTCTTCTCCTTTTTTTATTTGTTGTATTTCTATTAGGTTTGCATCTGCCCAAAATAAATTTGTTGACTGGAAAGGCATAGATGGTAAACAATCTACCATTCAATCCCCGTTTGTCTTAAAAAGTCCTGTGCCCCTTGGTTACCTAATCTTGCTGCTATTCTCAGATCATTAGTTGCCTGATTGTCGTTGCCGAGGCAACCGTAGGCAAGCCCTCGGTTATAATAGGCCTCGGCATCTTTAGGGCTTAGACCGATCGCTTTGTCACAATCCTTTATTGCCTGACTGTAGTTGTCAAGCATACCATAGGTAACCCCCCGTTTATAATAGGCCTCTACCTCTTCTGGATTTATCTCTATCGCCTTGTCAAAATCCTTTATTGCCTGATTGTAGTTGCCAAGATTATGATAGGCAGTCCCCCGGTTACAATAGGCGTCTGCATATTTCGGGTTTAGATCAATCGCCATGCCATAATCTTTTATTGCTTGATCGTCGTTGCCAAGCATACCATAGGCGAGCCCTCGGTTATAATAGGCACGTGCATCTTTCGGGTTCAAATCAATGGCCCGATCAAAATCCTTCATTGCCTTCTTGTAATAACCGAGTCTGCCATGGGCAAGCCGGTAACGCTCTAAAAAAATGGCGTAATCCTTCATTACAACACCTCCTTTCAGAAAGGGCCAATTACAGATCCAAGGTTTATAATATCTTCTCGTCTAAAAAAAGCCCTGTCCACTACAATGAGACAGGGCTTCAATATCAATTGTGTTTTGCATCTGTTAAAAACCCAACTCATTAGCGGGTCATTTGGCTGCAATCCTTTTGGTCTTAGTTTCAACTGTACCTGTCTTAATGGCGACTTTCACCGCATCTTCCATTGGGTCTTTAAAAGGCACCTCAATTCGGAGCAATCCGTGCTCGTAAGTCGCTTCGGCTTTGTCAGGTTTCACCGGCCAAGTCAAAGCCAGTGCCGAAACGTACTCAATGTCCCTTGCTGGCGCTAATAAATAGACACTATCTTTGAGGATCCTTACATCGATGGTCTCCGATGGTGCTCCTGGGATTGCGAACTCCACTACCAGCTTACGCTGCTCCCCGTCTGCATACGCTACTGTATCGGGCGCAACCTTCATTCGTTCTATCTGCATCTTGACACACTCCTTTTTGTCTCGTTCCCGATTAGTCGGGCTTATTGCCAATTAAATCATCAACTTTTTCATGATGTTGATTCTAATTTTAAGTTATGTACGATTGTAGCAAAGTCAAGGCAATTCTATGGGTAAGCTACTTTTAGTAATACATTCACGCCAAGAATATTCGGGATCGCCGTAGACGTGATCGTCATGCATTGAAATACAGCATCTTCGGCAAGGTTAACGTTTTGCGGACAAGGAAGGAAGTGGTAAACAGGGGAACGTTGAGTTCACCTTGTATAATCAAAATCGTTTAGTAGATGCATAAAAACTTAATAGCATATGTTAAATAAGAATAATATAAATATGTGTTGCGTTAGTTGCAGTAGACCGTTTTCACCGTGGGGCAGAGCCCGTTAGGTAGCTTGGGTCGCTGCGATCTTCTCCAAATCAAACCCGAACAGTTGCCAGGGACCTAAACAGATCCCGCATCTTTCGCAAGGAAGGGAAAAGGAGAACAAAGCATGAAAGAGGAGAAAACATTTATCGGTATCGATGTTTCGAAGGAGAAACTTGACGTAGGAGTAAGGCCTCGGGTGGATTTTATGACATTTGCCAATACGGAAGACGGCATATCTCTGATGACGGGTTTCGTAAAGTCAAAACAGCCGGAGCTAATTGTGCTTGAAGCCACAGGGGGGTTGGAAATGGCTGCTCTCAGATCCCTGGTTGTTGCAAAGCTTCCCGCAGTTTGCGTCAATCCCAGACAGGTGAGAGATTTTGCCAAAGCTATGGGTGTTCTGGCCAAGACGGATAAAATTGACGCCCATGTTATTGCACGATTTGCAGATTCGGTGAGGCCGGAGATAAGGCCATTAAAGA
>JBEKOL010000055.1:0-18494 GCA_049521775.1 Syntrophales bacterium | reverse complement strand
TCCATACCGTCCGGCATTACGCAGGTGGAAAGACGCGCTGTCAGAGAAACTGTAGAATCGGCAGGAGCCAGAGAGATGTATTTCATTGAGGAGCCAATGGCTGCAGCCATTGGAGCCGGATTGCCTATAATGGAGCCAACAAGCTCCATGGTTGTGGATATTGGCGGCGGAACCACTGAGGTCGCCGTAATATCTCTGGCGGGCATTGTCTACTCAAAATCTGTCAGGGTCGCCGGCGATAGGATGGATGAAGAAATCGTGCAGTATATGAAAAGGAAATTCAACCTCCTCATAGGGGAACGGTCGGCGGAAATCATAAAAATGACCATCGGGTGCGCTTATCCGGATGGAGAATTGCGAAAGCTTGACGTCAAAGGAAGGAATCTAATATCGGGTATTCCAAAGATAGTTGAGATCAATTCTGAAGAAGTGCGGGAAGCCATTATGGAGCCTGTAAGTATCATTATAGACGCAATAAAGGACGCCCTGGATAATGCCCCCCCGGAACTGGCCGGAGATATTGTTGACCGGGGCATTGTTTTAACCGGTGGAGGAGCCCTTTTGACAAATCTCGACCTTCTTATAAAGGAAGAAACGGGGTTGCCCATCACCGTAGCCGATGATGCCCTGACGGTGGTGGCCAGGGGCGCTGGTATGGCCTTGGATCATTTAGATGTGCTAAAAGAGGTTACATTTCAGGTATAGTTCCGCCCCTTTCGGAGTATCCTAATCAAATAGGACCAATGACAGGTTATCATTTTGTGCTCAGAAAATGAAATCTATCACGCTTCCCGAAGCATAAGTGGCCCCTATTGTAGGGAGCGTTCGAAGGGAAATTTCCCCATCGTTGCCGCCCACATTATTGCTGTAGAAATATGTTATTTCCCAAGAAACATCAACCGCTTATAATAGCGTGCCTCCTGGTAATTATCTCTCTCATCATATTATCTTACAGCGTGAAGCAGCCAACGAAGGTCGGTTTTTTCAGGGAACTGATCCTGGAAACCGCAGCTCCATTAGCCAGCATGATAACTGTTTCTTTCAAGGATCTTGCAGGCGTTTGGAAGCGGTACATATTTCTTGTAGGACTGGAAGATGAAAATGGACGCCTGAAAAAGGATAACGCTCTGTTGATGCAGGAAATAAATCGATACCGGGAAGGCTACCTCGAGAATATACGCCTGCAAAAACTCCTTGCCCTTAAAGAGAGGACCAATCATCATACGATAGTTGCAATGGTCATAGGCAGAGAACAGACATCAATTGTCAAGACTATTTTGATCAACAAGGGAACGTCACATGGCTTGAGGCTCGATCTCCCGGTAATAGCTGACCAGGGTGTTGTAGGCAGGATTATTGAGACGTCCGCCCATGTGTCGAGGATTTTGCTTCTCATAGATGAAAATAGCAATACAGATGCGCTTATTCAAGAAAACAGGATACAGGGGATTCTTCAAGGCGCCGCTTCCCTTGGATGTTCTCTGAAATATATCCCGAAAACGGAAACTGTAAGCGTCGGAAATATAGTTGTTACTTCTGGTCTATCCGGTCTCTTTCCAAAAGGATTGCTTCTCGGCGTCGTGAAAAATGTGGAGAAGACGGACAGCGGATTATTTCAGAAGATTGATATCGCTCCCTTCGTTGATTTTTCGAGGCTTGAAGAAGTGATGGTAATTGTACTGGACAAAGCCGATAATATGGTAAAAAGTCATAAACTGAATTAAGAAGGGCATCTCCGCGTCTTGACTTTCTGCGGATGCGCCATAGGTAATAAGAAGTGACCTATTACATATCATTGCCTTTTTTTTCGTTGGCGCTCATAGTTTCCCAGATGATGATTGAGGATATTGTCTTCTCCGGAAAAGTAGCTATGGAACTGTCCCTGATAGTGGTAATTTATTCAGGATTTCGATTCAATGTGTTGAGAGGAGGAATTCTCAGCTTTATTCTTGGCTTCATACATGACTGTTTAACATGCTCACTTTCCGGGCTTTATACGCTCATATATGTTCTTATATTCTTGCTTTCAAAACTCGCTTCTCTTCGGATTTCGCCCGGAAAGCCATTTTTGATCGCGACTTTTACCTTTGTATGCAGCCTATTTGAAGGCACAATGATCATTTTGTTTCATCCATTATTGTATGGAGGGGAAATTTCCACTCATGCAATTACATCTTATTTGCCCCAGATATTGATTGTCAGCACCCTTAGCCCTATTTTGTTTAGGGCCTTCCATTGGACAGAGGCGGCACTGAATGGCAGAGAATCACAGCCGGTTAAACGGACATGAACCCGGTGATTTCAGAAAAAAGTTCAAGATAGCATTTGCTATTGTATCTATCATGTTGGCTATTCTGATTATGAGGATGTGGCATCTTCAAGTTATCAGAGGAGATGAACTGGCACAGAGATCGGAAAATAATAGCGTACGCCTGCGAAAAATAAAGCCGCTAAGGGGCGTGATTCTGGATACAAACGGTCAAGTACTGGTGGATAATCAGCCATCTTTTGATATTATTTTTGTGCCTAACCGCAACCGAAATATCAATGACGCCACATATAAATTAAGACAATTATTCGCTGCAAGGTCCCTCACGCTTTCGGCAGACCTGCCGCCCCTGGGAAAGAGAGGCTGGTTCCCGCCGGTTAAATTTGAGAAAAACATCAGTATGGAAAAACTTGCCATCGTTGAAACCCATGCCTCTGATTTGCCAGGCATTACCATTGATGTGGTGCCTATCAGACAATACTTAAATGGAGAAATGGTAGCCCATATAATCGGTTATACTGGTGAGGTCAGCCGCGAGGAGCTGAAAAAAGATATGTCCGGTGATTTCGGCGTTGGTGATATTACAGGCAAAGACGGCTTGGAGAAACAGTTAGATCAGTACCTTAAGGGCAAGAGCGGAGCTGAGCAGATCGAGGTGAATGTATTGGGAAAAGAAGTTAAAGTAATCGGTAAGATTGAACCTGTCTCCGGATATAATGTTGTTCTTGCCGTCGATGCCAATCTGCAAAAGGTCGCCTGGGAGGCCCTTCAAGATAGAGCCGGGGCGGTTGTTGTCATTGATCCACGTGACGGCGCTGTCCTTGCACTCGCAAGTTCGCCGGCTTTTGATCCAAACCTTTTCAACGGAGGGATTTCTGCGGAAGATTGGGATGATCTATCGAATGATTCTTCACACCCCATGGAAAACAGGGCTATCGCCGGTCAATATCCTCCTGGCTCCACATACAAACTCATTGTGGCGGCCGCAGCCCTGGAAGAGGGGTTGATCACACCGGATACAACGTTCAACTGCAACGGATCGTTTCAGTTCGGTAACAGAACATACAAGTGCTGGCAAAAGCACGGGCACGGCCGGGTCAATCTGCATCGCGCCATAGTCGAATCCTGCGACGTATATTTCTACAATGTGGGCAAATTAGTCGGCGTTGACAAGTTAGCCGAGTATGCCCGTCGCTTCGGGTTGGGCGAGCCAACAGGGATTGATCTTCCCCGAGAAAAGAGCGGTCTCATCCCGACTAAACAGTGGAAGCAGCAGAGATTCAAAGAAGCATGGCAGCTGGGCGAAACCATTTCGATTTCCATCGGGCAAGGCTTTAATCTTGTAACGCCTATTCAATTGGTGAATGCTTATGCTTCATTAGCCAATGGCGGAACTGTCTACCAGCCCCGGCTTGTCAAGCGCATCGAAACGGCCGATGGCCGGGTCCTAAAGGCATTTGAACCTCAGCAAAAAGGTAATATCGCATTGAGTGAGAAGAATATTGAGATTTTAAAATACGGATTATGGGGTGTAGTAAATGAAGGCGGGGGAACGGGTCACGCCCTGAAGAGAAAGGAAGAGGACGTCTCTGGAAAAACAGGCACCGCTCAGGTTGTAAGCCTACCGGATAACGAAAAGGGTCGCAGACGGAAATTTATTCCTTCAAAACACGGGGATCACGCCCTTTTTGTTTGCTTTGCACCGTACAAAAATCCGGAAATAGCTATCGCCGTTATCATGGAGCATGCCGGCCATGGAGGCTCCGTAGCCGCTCCCATAGCAAGAAAGATAATTGATGCCTACTTTGAGCGTAAGAACTCCGCGAATAAGAAGAGTCAGCCCCCTCTGACCATCAGTCAGAAATCGCAGGCAGGTGTCCCCAGATGAAAATCGATCGCCGGTTACTTTTCAATTTTGATTGGACTCTGCTTGTTCTCATACTGGTAATCAGCCTTGTCGGTCTTTTGAATATCTATAGCGCCGGCTACAGCCTGGACAATTTCAGGCAGGAAACCCTTTATCTAAAACAGGCTCAATGGATTGTCATCGGCCTTGTACTCATGGGCGTCATCATATGCTTTGATTACAGATTCATCTGTCGATTTGCCTATGTAATATATGCCGCCTCTGTCTTCCTGCTGGTCCTGGTTTCATTATACGGATATGCCACACACGGTTCTCAGCGGTGGATCATCTTAGGAGGATTTTTCTTCCAGCCTTCAGAGCTGGTAAAATTATCGATTATTATTGCCCTGGCAAAATATTTCGATGACCACATCATAGAAAGAAGCTACAAGTTAAGAGATCTCTACATGCCGCTTCTTATCGTGGTGATCCCGTTTCTTTTCATCTTGAAGCAGCCTGATCTTGGTACCGCGCTGATTCTTATGTTTCTTATACTATCGATAATCTTTTTCATCGGCATAGAGTGGAAATCGCTGCTTTTAGCCTGCACCGGAGGGATAATACTGATACCGATGTCGTGGCTATTCTTGAGGGATTACCAGAAGGAGAGGATCATGACATTTTTCAATCCGGAGAATGATCCCTTAGGCTCGGGTTATCATATACTTCAATCCATAATTGCCGTCGGCTCAGGGGGTATTTTCGGTAAAGGCTATCTGAAGGGAACCCAGACGCAGTTGAAATTTTTACCGGTGCAGCAGACAGATTTTGTGTTCTCCGTTTTTGCCGAAGAGTGGGGCTTTGTCGGAGGAGTTGTCCTTGTTGCCATGTTTCTTATACTCATACTGTGGTGTTTGAAGATTGCCTTGCATTCGAGGGATCTCGTGGGAATGCTCATATCCTTCGGCATCACAATGCTTGTCTTCTGGGAGGTATTTATTAATGTCGGGATGGTGTTGGGCATGCTCCCCGTTGTCGGCATCCCGCTGCCTTTCTTAAGTTATGGGGGTTCGTCAATGGTTGTTCTCATGGCAGCCATGGGATTGTTGTTAAATGTAAGCATGAGAAGGTTTATCCTCTATCCATAATATGTACGGGACAGTGAAACGTATTTGCCATTCGTCTTGATTTCACTTAAGTCATCAGGACAGGAAGATGCCAAAGGCTGGGGGCGGGGCGATGTTTAGCAAGAAGAAGAAAAAAGATGAAGAAATCAAGGCATTTCTTGGAAAAGGCGCTGAATTTACGGGGAAACTAATATTCAATGGAGCTGTCCGCATAGACGGTGATTTCAACGGTGAGATATTTGGGGAGGGAACCCTGGTCGTCGGTGATGGCGCTCACGTAGAAGCCGATATAAATGTCGAAAGCGTCATAATCAGCGGCGATGTCCATGGCCAGATTGAATGCAAAGAACGGATTGAAATCTATCCCCCGGGAAAAGTCTTGGGGAATGTAAAAGCGCCGCGATTCATAATAAAGGAGGGCGCCGTTTTCGAAGGGACGTCGAGAATGGACAGCAGCAAGTCGGAAAAATATAAAGTCAACAGCAAATCCAAAGCATTAAATGCGGAAGAGTGACGTCCGGGAAGGACAAAACCGTATTCACCCAAAAAGTACTTGACATTAACTGAAGGTTGTGATTAGAAGACCGCGATTTTTACACGTATCTTTTGGGGTTCTTGAGGTTACTCGTGTACGCAGTTCATATCGCTTTATTTCATCTCCAAAAAAGAACCATCATAAGCTTTTTAGGATCGAAAAAAGGCTAAACTGGAAAAGCCGGGTGACGGAAGTCTGTTCTTACATCCGGCTTCTCGAACTTCAGAGCAATTTTACTGTGAGGCAGAACAGTGATCAGCATCGATTATACAATGTTAATCCAGATGGTTAATTTCCTTCTCTTGATTGTAATCCTGAATCAACTCCTCTACAAACCGATCTTGGGCATAATCGACAGAAGAAAGAAACAGGTACAGGACACTGAGGAAGAGATAAAGCGCCTTAATCAATCCGTTGAGGAAAGAATCGCGGCGTATGAGGAAAAGCTTCGTCAGGCAAAGACAGAAGCTTTGGAGAAAAAGACCGAGATTATCAAGGAAGGGGCCGAGCAGGCAAAAGGCCTCATCGATGCCGCAAGAAGCGAGATCCCCGGCATGATGGAACAGTTTCACGGTGAGATGAACAGGGAAGTCTCCGAGGCCAGAAGCATTCTTACCGGTCAATCGCAGAAAATATCAGTCGAGATTGCCGAGAAATTGTTGGGAAGGAGTCCCCGATGATAAAATGGTTTTCGGAGGATCTGTTTGATCGATCTTATTTACGCTATTTTCTTTTATCAATCCCGGCCGTCGTTCTCACCTCTGCCATTGCGTATGCCTCGGAAGGCGGAGGTCACGAAGACACTGTGAAGCTCTGGATTGATTTCGCCTGGAGGGTGTTTGACTTCGGCATCCTGATCTGGTTCCTTTACTGGGTTGCTGCAAAAAAAATCAAGGAGTTTTTCTTCGATAGGCGAGACAACATCAAGGCCGCCATCGAAGAGAAAATAACCGAAAAGGAAGATACGGAGAAGAAGTTCAGGGAATACTCCTTGAGGCTTGATAAAGCCACTGAGGAAATAAAGGGCATCTTCGAGATGATAAAGGCCCAGGGGTTGACAGAAAAAGAAAAGATAATTGAAGATGCTAAAAAGGCAGCAGCGAAGATGATAGAAGATACACAGGCGAGAATGGAACAGGAACTTAAGGCTGCCAGAAATCAGTTAAGGTCGGAAGCCGCGGAGCTCTCCGTAGCAATGGCAGAAGAGCTTCTGAAAAAGAATATAAACCGGGAGCTGCACGAAAACATGGTGAAAGACTATCTCGATAAGGTGGTGAAAAAACATTGAGTAGCAGCAATATCGCAAAGCGTTATGCAAGGGCGTTTTTTGACATAGCCAGGGAAGATGCGCTTTATGAAAAGTACTACAACGAATTGACGCTCTTTTCTTCCATTGTCAAAGAAAACAAAGATTTGCGGGAATTATTGTTGAACCCCGTATTCGATCATATGGAAAAGAGAGCCGTTGTGGATTTGCTTCTTGCCAAGATCAATATATCGGTCATAACGGCAAATTTTCTGAAGCTGCTCGTTGACAAGAGAAGAATAGGCATTCTTCCCGATATAGAAAGCTGTTACCGGAAATTTATGGACGATGCCTTGAAGAAAATCAGGGTTGATGTCAAGACTGCCTTCCCTTTATCTGCTGAACTTTCCGAAGAGCTTCAGAAACGCATGGAAGAAATCACGGGCAGGAAAGTGGAAATGGCTGTTTCAGAAGATGCATCATTGTTGGGTGGCATTGTCGTAGGCGTAGGTGATACGATGTACGATGGAAGCATTAGAACTCAACTGCACAATATCAGGAATCTCTTAGGGGAGGAAATATAGAACATGGAGAAAATCAGGGCAGAAGAAATAAGCGACATCATCTCCAAACAGATCAGAGACTATGAGAAGAAACTGGACGTAAGCGAAGTGGGAACGGTTCTGTCTGTGGGAGACGGTATTGCCAGGGTTTACGGCGTGGAAAATGCGATGGCCATGGAATTGCTGGAGTTCCCGGGAGGGATACTCGGCATGGTTCTCAACCTGGAAACCGACAATGTCGGTGTTGCCGTCCTGGGAGAGGTTACCCATATTAAAGAGGGAGATATTGTAAAGAGAACGGGCAGGATCGCCCAGGTCCCCGTGGGAGAGGCGGTGCTCGGCCGGGTAATTGATGCCACCGGCGCACCAATCGATGGCAAGGGCCCCATCGAGGCTACCGAGTTCCGCAGGATAGAGATGATTGCTCCCGGCGTCGTTCAACGTCAGCCTGTCAACACACCCATGTATACCGGCATCAAGGCTATCGACGCCATGACGCCCATCGGAAGGGGTCAGAGAGAGCTTATCATCGGCGACAGGCAGATCGGAAAAACCGCGATCTGCGTGGACTCCATCATCAGGCAGAAGGATACCGGTGTTAAGTGCATCTATGTCGCCATCGGCCAGAAGAAATCAACAGTGGCCCAGGTCGTGGAAAACCTGCGCAGGAACGGCGCCATGTCTTACACCTGTGTCATCGCGGCATGCGCCAGCGATCCGGCGACCCTGCAATACATCGCGGCCTATTCCGGATGTAGCATCGGCGAATATTTCCGGGACAGGAAACAGGATGCCCTAATCATCTACGACGACCTCTCCAAACAGGCTGTCGCTTACCGCCAGATATCACTGCTTCTGAGAAGACCCCCCGGACGTGAAGCCTTCCCGGGAGACATTTTCTATAACCACTCCCGATTGCTGGAACGCGCCGCTCGCGTGAGCGAGGACCTCGGAGGTGGATCCCTTACAGCCCTGCCCATAATTGAGACCCAGGCAGGCGACGTTTCTGCGTACATTCCGACAAACGTTATCTCCATCACAGACGGTCAGGTGTATCTCGAACCAAGTCTGTTCTTCTCAGGCATCAGACCGGCAATTAACGTGGGTCTGTCGGTTTCGCGAGTTGGAGGCGCAGCCCAAGTCAAGGCCATGAAACAGGTGGCGGGGAGGCTGAAACTTGAACTCGCACAGTATCGTGAACTGGCGGCGTTCGCCCAGTTCGGAAGCGATCTCGATAAGGCAACGCAGGCGCAGCTGGAAAGAGGCGTACGCCTGGTGGAGATATTAAAACAGCCCCAGTTCGAACCCAAGACCCTGTCTCAGCAGGTTGCCATCCTTTTTGCCGGCACCAGAGCATTTCTGGACAAATACCCGGTAGACAAACTGAAGGAATACGAGTCTCAGCTCCTGAGCTTCATTGCGAGCAAATACCCTGAAGTCAACCGGGAGATTGAGGAGAAAAGGGAGATCGGTGCAGACCTCGAGAAGAAGATGAAAGACGTATTGACAGAGTTTGAAACTGTTTTTGTCACGGCGTAAGGAATCGGAAGACATCTCAAGAAATAGAGCACGTAAAGAGAAAAGGGAGCGTTAATGGCTTCATTAAAGGATATCAGAAGGAAGATTGTCGCGGTTTCGAAAACGAAGCAGATCACCAGAGCCATGAATATGGTGGCTGCCTCGAAATTGAAAGCCGCCCAGTTGAGGATGGAGAATTTTCGTCCTTATGCGCTGAGGTTCATGGATGTGCTCACCAGCCTGGCACTTCGTGTAGACCCTGAAACCCACCCCCTGCTCGCTGTCAGGGATCCGAAGAAGATAAGGGTTATCATCATGACCTCTGACAGAGGCTTGTGCGGCGGTTTCAATACCAATTTGATTAAGGCAGCGGAGAGGTTCGTCCGGGAAAAGATGGGCGAAGGCAAAGAGGTGCAATTGATTGCCGTCGGAAGAAAAGGGAGAGATTATTTCAGAAAAAAAGTGAAGCTCGCTAAAGATTGGTCTGACGTCTTTGGCAAATTCGATATAACTCTCGCAGTAAAAATATCCGATGAAATCATTCCCTCTTTTATGCAGGCGGAGTATGACGAACTGTATGTCGTATACAACGAATTCAGGAACATAGCAGTACAGAGGCCTGCCGTCGTGAGGCTATTTCCCTTGCCTCCCATCGGAAAGGACGAGGATGTAGAGCCCACCGCGAGAATCGATTACATTTATGAACCATCGGACGAAATCCTGCTGGGAAAGCTTCTTCCCATGTACGTTCATGTTCTGATCTTCCGGGCGCTCCTGGAGACATCCGCCGGCGAGAACGGCGCACGCATGGTCGCCATGGACAACGCAACAAAGAATTGCGAGGAGATGATCCAGAACCTTACGTTGAAAATGAATAAAGTGAGACAGGCAACCATTACGGCCGAGTTGATGGATATTGTCGGCGGTACGGAAGCCCTGTCGAAGAGCTGATAAATTAGCCATTATAGATTAAGGAGACAGGTATGAATATAGGAACGATTGTGCAGGTAATAGGACCGGTAGTCGATGTGGCGTTTGACGAAGGAAAGCTTCCAGAGATCCTAAACGCAATCACTATCACCAACCCCACGATTGATGACAAGGAAGACAATCTTGTTGTTGAGGTTGCCCAGCATCTGGGTGACAACGTCGTCAGATGCATCGCCATGGACATCACGGATGGCCTCGTCAGGGGTATGAAGGCGAAGGATGTGGGCACACCTATAATGGCCCCCGTTGGTCCCGAATGTCTGGGAAGGATTCTGAACGTTGTCGGCAGGCCCGTCGACGGTCTGGGACCGGTGGTCGCAAAGACTCACTCCCCGATCCATAGGGAAGCCCCGTCATTTATTGAACAGGACACATCTGTCCACGTTCTGGAAACCGGCGTCAAGGTCATCGACCTCCTCGTTCCCTTCCCCAGAGGCGGAAAGATGGGGATGTTTGGCGGCGCAGGCGTCGGCAAAACCGTCGTCATGATGGAGATGATCAACAATATCGCCATGCACCATGGCGGTATTTCCGTATTTGCAGGCGTCGGCGAAAGGACACGTGAAGGCAACGACCTCTACCTGGAAATGAAACAGTCGGGCGTTATCAAGCAGGCCGCCTTGATCTATGGCCAGATGACAGAACCCCCGGGAGCGAGGGCGAGGGTGGCCCTCACCGCTCTGACGGCGGCAGAATATTTCAGAGACATTGAAGGTCAGGACGTGCTTCTCTTCGTCGACAACATATTCCGGTTCACTCAGGCCGGATCAGAGGTTTCGGCCCTTCTCGGCCGCATGCCTTCGGCGGTCGGTTATCAGCCGACACTGGCTACTGACCTGGGAGCATTACAGGAGCGAATTACTTCTACCACGAAGGGTTCAATTACAGCCGTCCAATGCGTATACGTGCCCGCGGACGACCTTACTGACCCGGCGCCGGCAACGACCTTTGCACATCTTGATGGCACGGTCGTTTTGTCGAGGCCGCTTACGGAACTCGGGATTTATCCCGCCGTGGATCCCCTTGATTCATCATCCCGTATTCTTGATCCGAATGTCTTAGGCGTTGAGCACTACCAGGTTGCCCGACAGGTACAGGTAACTTTGCAGAAATATAAGGACCTACAGGATATTATCGCCATCTTGGGTATGGACGAACTTTCCGAAGAAGACAAACTGACGGTCAGCAGGGCGAGGAAGATCCAGAGATTCCTGTCCCAGCCCTTTTTCGTAGCTGCTCAGTTCACCGGCAGGGAAGGCAAATTCGTATCCGTCGCCGAAACAGTGAGAGGGTTCAAGGAGATCCTGGAAGGAAAACATGACGAACTGCCTGAGCAGGCATTCTACATGGTTGGCGGTATAGACGAGGTTGTAGAGGCAGCGAAGAAGATGGCAGAGTAATGAGGCCGGAGGATTGCACATGGCTGACGAATTGATGTTGGAAATTGTTACCCCCGAAAAAATGGCCTTCAGCGGCAAGATAGAAGAAGTGACAATACCGGGTTCCGAGGGTGAGTTCGGCGTGCTCCGTGGCCATGCAGCGCTTCTGAGTTCGATTGATGTCGGTGAATTGAATTTTACGAAAGACGGCAAAAAAACATACTACGCCGTTAATACCGGCTATACCGAAGTCACGACAAGCAAAGTTACGATCCTCGTGGAAACTGCGGAAAGGGCGGACCTGATCGACAAAGAACGGGCAAAAAAGGCAAGAGAAACTGCAGAAGCAAAGTTGTCCAAGATGGCCAAGGAAGATGTGGAATACGATATGATCAGGGCGGCCCTGACCAGGGCAATTACAAGGATCAGCGTAGCCGATAAGCACACTTAGTGCACAGATAGAGATAAATGAAGAAAGCCAGGGGTTGAGATTTGAACTCCTGGCTTTTTTGTTCCTATAATACCTGCGCTATGATTTTTTACCCACAACACAGATATCCTCTATCTCAAATTCGCGTGTGCCCCCAGGCGTCTTAACGCTGACTTCGTCACCCGCACTTTTCCCGATCAGCGCCTTTCCTATGGGCGAGGTCACGGAAATTTTATTCTCTTTGAGATCTGACTCGAAGGGACCTACAAGCTGATAGGTTATGCGGCTCCCCGTATTCGTGTCTTCCAAGGTGACAATCGATCCAAAAACAATCTTGTCCGTTGTTAAACCATCGAGGCTCACAACATATGACGTGGCAAGATTATTTTCTAGCTCCGCAATCCTGCCCTGCAAAAAAGACTGCCTTTCCTTGGCCGCGGCAAATTCCGCATTTTCTGTTATATCTCCGTGCGCCCTGGCTACTTCGATATCCCGGATATTTTCGGGCAGCGAAACCGTCCTTATATATTCCAGTTCCTTCTTCAATTTTTCATATCCGGCTTTCGTAATAGGTATTTTTGCCATATATTCTCCCTGATCCTGTGCGTGCATGTGCGCGCCACGATCATAAACCATAAAAACAGAAGTTGACTTCTAATAGAGAAATAGACCGGTGTCAAGCAAGATTTGCCATGCCCTGTATGAGGGTTGGGGGGTCTTGCTATGTCCTCACAAGTATGCTAAAAAGAAAATTCTTCATATAGATGTAGAAATCCGCAGGCAAATAACATACTCCATGATCGATAACTATAACAGAGAGATCAATTATCTCAGAGTTTCCATCACCGACAGGTGCAACCTTCGCTGTAGCTATTGCATGCCCAAGGAAGGCGTTTCCCTCATAGGACATGACAACATCCTGAGATATGAAGAAATATTACGGATCGTCCGCATAGCCGCAGGCATAGGCGTCAGCAAAGTCAGGATAACAGGAGGCGAGCCTCTGGTCAGGCGCGGCGCCTGCGATTTTATCGCTTCGCTCTCCTCCACGAAAGGTCTCAATGACATCAGCCTCACAACGAACGGAATACTCCTGGCTGCCTTTGCGGCGAAACTTTTTGCCGCGGGCGTAAAAAGGATTAACATAAGTCTTGATTCCCTGAATGCTGAAAAGTACGCCCAGATTACCAGAGGCGGAGAACTCAGTGCCGTGCTCGCGGGAATCGATGAAGTTCACAGGCTAGGTTTCTCGCCTATCAAGATCAATATTGTGGCAATGAAGGGATTTAACGAAGACGAGATCATTGATTTCGCCGAACTCAGCCTTCGCAAGCCTTACCAGATTAGGTTCATCGAGCTCATGGATGTGGGCCGCCCTGCCCTCGATCATAGCAGCCGTTATCTGTCCAACACCGTTGTCAGGGAATTAATCAGCAGGCATTACCTTCTCGAACGCGCCAACGGCATAAGGACCAAAATGGACGGCCCCGCAGAGATGTACAGGATTGCAGGCGGCGCCGGAGAAATCGGTTTTATAAGCCCTTTGAGTCAGCAATTCTGTGATTCATGCAACCGCCTGAGGCTCACTGCGAACGGCCACCTCAGAGTGTGCCTACTCTCAGATGAAGATGTCGATCTGAGGGACCCGCTGCGCAGCGGCTGCAGCGATGCGGATCTGTCAGAGCTCATCAAGAGGGCCATTGCGAAAAAACCCATTCAACATGCCCTTGCCTGTGATGAAGGCCACCATATAAAGAAATGTATGAAAGACATGTCTTACATAGGCGGTTGATATGCAATGACAGGCGACTACAGGGAAAAATGAAGCCTGGCCTCTTGGCCTCATCGCTTCTCCCACTCCATATCCCCTTCGTCGTAAGTTTGGGCCAGGATTTCCCAGGCCTTCAAGAGATAGCTCGCGGGAACTAGGATATCCACTTTACCGAGTCCATCGATCGTTATCGCGTAGATCGCTCCTGCTGCTTCGTATTTTAATTTCGCGGGAATGCCTTCAGTCTCCAACCTTCCCAAAACAATATTGGCATTGGTCATGCCCGACGCTGTACAGGCCACTTCCCATTTTTCTTCATCCATAACACCGTTCCTCGTTGTCCCGCTTTTGAGACTGTGTCGCAATTCTATTTTATGTCATTTCGGGCAACGCGAGAAATCTATAAGATTTCTCAGTCGCTGCGCTCCTTCGAAATGACAAAAGAATTAGATCATTCCGGCCCCCGATAAGTGCATTCGAAGACAGAGCCCAGAGGGTAATTATAATAAATGCCAAATAAGTCCCCTTTTTGCAAAGGGGGATACAGGGGGATTTTGCATAGTGGAAGAAATCCCGCCAGCCCCCCCTTAGGAAAGGGGGTATATTAGGTTTCATCTTGGCACTGATGATATACTACATCTCTAAGTCATCTGATTAACGAGTATATTCACCATTTCACGTTAAATCAACTCTCTTATGTAAGACCTGATTTTATAAGAATTATGCACAAGTTGCCTTTTATACCATATCCTTCTCCTGTAAAAAAGTATCATTCCAGGTATTGAACGTATATATACTATATGTTGTGGTCGAAAATTTTAGGATACATTTAGTTGTATTTTTTCTTTACAAAGACTATTTCTTCTGTTAATATTCGATAAATTCGATGAGGCTTGGCTGAATTGACCCCAAGCGAGTGAACAGATGGGAGAGTTTTCGTTGTAATCTCAACTGGAAAGAAAAAAATGAGACTTAAGAGACTTGAGATAACAGGCTTTAAATCCTTCCGGGATAAGGTCGTCCTCGATTTTTCGAAAGGGATCTCAGCAGTCGTCGGTCCCAACGGGTGCGGCAAGAGCAATATCGTTGATGCCATCCGCTGGGCAATGGGTGAACAGCGCATTAAGACCCTGCGCGGGAAAAAGATGGATGACGTCATCTTCCACGGCGCTGAGAACGCCGCCCCCATCGGCATGAGCGAAGTTTCCATGATCCTGGACAGCAACGGGCGGCAATTTCCCGGGGAATATGCGGAATGCAGCGAGGTCATGATTTCACGGCGGCTCTTCAGGGATGGCGAAAGCGAATACACTATCAACAAGGTGCCCTGCCGGCTTATCGATGTCAGAGACTTCCTCATGGGCACGGGGCTCGGCGTCAGAACCTACTCCCTCGTTGAGCAGAACAGCGTTGCCAATCTCGTTGAAGCAAAGCCCGAAGATAGAAGACAGTTCATCGAAGACGCTGCGGGTATATCGAAATATAAGGTCAGAAAAGAATCGGCGATCCGAAAGATGGAGGCGACAAAGCAGAACATCCTCCGCTTGAATGATATCATCAGAGAAGTAAAATCCCAGCTCAATGCTGTATCGCGGCAGGCCAAAAGGGCAGAGCAATACAAAGCGCTCAAGAAGGAAGTGAAAGAGGCGGAACTGATCCTTGCTCTCCACACATACACGGATCTATCCGGGCAGAAGGAGACCCTGGGGCAAACGCGCGACTCCCTTAACAAGAGGGATATGGAATTGACGACCAGCCTGAAAGAACTCGAAGCCTCAATCGAAAGCTTGAAGGCAGAGGTGCTGGAAAACGAGGCCTCCGTTTCAGAACACCAGGAAAAACTCTACGACATCAGAAACTCGATCAACATAAAAGAACAGGGGATCGAACATCTCAAGGACAAAATAAAAGACATCGCCTCACAGAAACAGAAAAACACGGCCGAGTTGCAGATGCTCCGCACCAGAGGAAAGAACCTGGCCGACGAGATGGAGACCCTTGCCATAATGACAGACGAATCCGGTGTGGAGATTGAGAAAGTAAGAAACAGTGTCCTTCAAAATCAGGCGAGCCTTGAAGAACTCAAGACGGCGGCGAAATCGCTTCACGCGGGACTTGAGGAAAAGAAGATCGAGTTTTTCGAAATAGCCACGGAAAAGGCAAAAGCGAAAAACACCCTCCTCAGCCTCGGGAAAGGTATCGAGGATATCCGGAAGAGAAAAGAGAGGGACGTCAGAGAAGCAGACGAAAACCGGGAGAGGCTTGCGGAGACCCGCCGGAATCTTGAATCCCTGATTGAGACCCTAAAAACTGATGAGGGTACGCTGGAAAATCTCTCGGATAGCGCAGGCATGACCTCCGATGAACTCGAACGGACGAAAAATGAACTGCAACTGATCGACGAGCGTATCTCGAAGATTAAGGATGAAGCGGGGAGTAAGTCATCGCGCTTTGCTTCCTTGAGAGAGCTGCAGGAAAGCTACGCCTGGTGTTCTGACGGTACGAAGTCGATAATGCAGGCAAAAAAAGTGGCAAGCCCCGACATGCTGCCCGGCGAGACTTGCCTGGGGCTTGTTGCGGACGTTCTGGACGTGCCCCGTGAATATGAAACAGCGGTTGAGTCTGTCCTGGGAGAAAAGCTCCAGTACATGGTCGTCAGAAGTCAAAGAGACGGCATGCTGGCCATCGACTATCTGAAGAGCTCTTCTTCAGGGAGGGGAACCTTCGTGCCCCTCGAAGTCAGAAATCACAGTTACGGCTCTGCGGCGGCGTATCTCAAGGATGCCGTGAAACTCATCGACGTAGTTAATGTTCATCAGGGCTTCGAGAAAATTGCCGACTACCTGCTGGGGGATGTCCTCCTGATACCCAACCTCAACAGCGGCGTTTCCCTCTGGGAACGAAACGGTTTCAGAGGCACCTTCGTCACATCGGAAGGTGACGTCATAAACCCGCAGGGAGTGCTGACGGGGGGAAGCATAACGAATGGCGACAAGAGCCTGCTTAAGACCAAGCGTGAGATCGCTGAACTGGAAGAAGAGGTGGATCAGTTAAATATCTCACTTGCGGAGGACGCTGAAAAGAAAAAGGACGCGGCATCTCTCATCCTGCAATGGGAAGAAGAACTGCTCCAGTTGAGGTCGGAAATCCGCGATCTCGAGCTCCTGGTCAACGGCAAGCAAAAAGACGTCGAGAGATTCGAAGCGGAGATCAGCGGGATCGAGCAGAGGATAAAAGTCCTCGATTTCAATTGTGAGAATCATCAGACGGAAGAATCGGCCGCCATGGAAGAATGCGCCGCCATAGAGAAGCGCATCATTTCCTCCGAGGCCCAGGAAGAAATGATGAACACCGCCATGACCGCCCTCCAA
This sequence comes from Syntrophales bacterium, assembly GCA_049521775.1. Taxonomy (GTDB): domain Bacteria; phylum Desulfobacterota; class Syntrophia; order Syntrophales; family UBA2185; genus Fen-1135. The sequence continues at coordinate 1,449 of JBEKOL010000055.1, read as the reverse complement.
GAAAAGCTGGAAGCGTTAAAAGTGAAGGTGGAAGAGCGGGAAGAATATCTCACGGGGGAGAAAATTCAACTCGCGTCTCTCGAAGAAAAGAGAAACGCCGACCTCAAGACTATAGAGAGGTTAGAGGCCGACAGGGCGGATACCTCCCGTGAAATAGATGTCAGGACCGAGGAGATTGAGCAGTGTGACCGGGAGATTGAAGATGTCACCGGTCAAATCTCCACCGAACAGGGTCTGCTCGAACACCTGTACTCGGATTATGAGAGCGTCGAAGGCACGCTAACGGAAATGAGGGCCTCGCAACAGGAACGGGAAGCCCTGTTGAGAAGCAGGGAGACGGACACCAGGGAAGTCAAGAAGACCCACGACCAGGTCGTAAAGGAAACGAATGACCTAGAGATAGCGTACCGCGAGCTCACCTTCCAGGCAGACGGTTTGCGCCAGGGCATCCAGGAGAAATACTGTGTCGATCTGGAAACTCTCGTCCCCGAATTTCAGCGGCTCGATGAACCAGTTCTTGAGGAACTGACTGCCAAGCTGAATAAGGACAGGCAGTTTGTGGAAAACTTTGGCGAAGTGAATCTGCTGGCGCTCAGCGAATTTGAAGAACTGAAAGGGCGCTACGAATTCCTCACAAACCAGGTCGGTGATTTGAATGCTTCCCTCAATTCACTTCAGGCGACCATTACAAAAATAAATGTCGAATCCCGAAAGCGTTTCGCAGAGACCTTTGAAGCAGTCAATGGGTGTTTCAAGGAAATATTTGCGCGGATATTCCCGGGCGGCAAAGGTGAACTGAAGCTGACGGATGCCGAAGACATACTGGAGACAGGCGTGGACATTGATATCGTCATTCCCGGAAAACGCGCGCAGAGTGTCAGCTTGCTGTCGGGTGGGGAAAAATCGCTTGCAGCCATAGCCCTGATTTTCGCCATTCTCATGTACAGGCCTGTTCCCTTCCTAGTCTTGGATGAGGTGGACGCAGCGCTCGACGATGCAAATATAAATCTGTTTAACAACCTCGTTAAGGATATCTCGTCAAATTCCCAGATAATCATGGTTACCCACAACAAGAAGACCATGGAGGTCGCGGAATATCTGTTTGGCATTACCATGCAGAAGCAGGGCATTTCCACCATGGTCTCTGTGGCCTTGAACTGAGCTTTTGTAAAATGCCAATAGAGTTTGTCACTCGCCAATAGAGTTTGTCACTGAAATCTACTAAATGCCGATAGCGTTTGTCACTGAGGACGTGAGAACTGCCAATAGAAATTGTCACTGAACAGCAGTGAGTTAATTAAGTGACCACTTTTTCTATTGACACAGGTGGTCTGGTTTCTTAGGACAGGAGACAGGGATTTATAAGTGGGAAACTGCTCCGGGTTGATGTTCATGCTGCAGCCTGTTTCTGCAGTTGGGTGCTGAAGTAAACCATAGCCGGGGTCTTCC
>JBEKOL010000054.1:0-18855 GCA_049521775.1 Syntrophales bacterium | reverse complement strand
TACGGTCACTAAGTTCACCTCCACGTCCTCCAGGCTTTTCATCACCTCGTCCAGTTTGTGGGGCTGTATTATGGCCACTATATATTTCATGTGCGTTAACCTCCTTATTCCACAACGGTGTAAGCGGATTCGTGATGCTGGGTAAGATCAAGGCCGATAATTTCATCTTTCTTTTCAACCCTCATACCCATAAAGGCATCAACGAATTTATACAGAATCCAGGTTACTACAACTGAGTAACAAATGGTGACGGCGACATAGAGCCCCTGTACGAGGAGCAGTTTGAGATTGCCAAAAAGAAAACCGTTCGCTCCGGCGGCATTAATTGCTTTTTCCGCGAAGAGTCCTGTTGCAATTGTTCCCCATACGCCGCAAATTCCATGAACGCCGAAAACATCCAGCGAATCATCATAACCTAGTCTGGCTTTCATTTTTGTTACAGCAAGGAAAGAGAAAACACCCGCCAAAATTCCGATGGGTATGGCCGCAAGAGGCCTTACATAACCACAGGCTGGAGTAATTGCCCCGAGTCCGGCTATAATACCGGTAACCAAACCGAGCATGGTCGGCGCACCGTGTTTTTGCCACTCCCAGATTGCCCATGTCAGAGCCGCCACAGCAGCGGCAATATTTGTGCTGACAAAGGCATTAACCGCCAATCCGCTCGCTTCAAGGGCGCTCCCGCCATTGAAGCCGAACCATCCAAACCAGAGCATGCCAGCCCCCAATACTGTAAAGGGAAGATTATGCGGCCGGAAAGGCTGTTCCTGATAGCCGACCCTCTGACCAATCAGAAGACAAACGACAAGTGCGGCAAAACCTGAACTTCCGTGTACAACCATACCGCCGGCAAAATCGAGGCCTCCCAATTCTTTCAGCCAGCCTCCGGCTCCCCAAATCCAGTGTGCGATGGGATCATAGACAAAAGTAGCCCACAGCAGTGAAAAAATGCAAAAAGACGAAAATTTGATGCGCTCCGCAAATGCGCCGATGACCAATGCGGGTGTGATGACGGCGAACATGCACTGAAAAATCATGAATGCGAGATGGGGAATCGTTTTTGAATATTCATTAAATGCATTGAAATCCACATTCCGCAGACATATGAAGTCGAGATTTCCAAGTATTCCGAAGCCTGAATCGGGTCCGAACGCCAACGTATAACCGAATAATACCCACTGGACACTTATCAGGCACACGACGATGATGCATTGCATCAGCGTGGAAAGGACATTCTTCCTGCGTGTCATGCCCCCGTAAAAAAGCGCCAATCCCGGAACCATAAAAAAAACCAGCGCTGTTGATACTAATACCCATGCCGTATCGCCTGAGTTCATACAATTTACCTCCCGCCGTTATTTGATTTGTCAGGGATAGTATTTGCAAGTTTGATGCTAACTCAGACATGTTTTGTAACTTATTGTATTAATTAATATTTTATCTCAGGTCTTGATCGCTGCACGCTATAATCTGTAACAATTTTGTTCATTTAAAATTGAAAGTAACGAAATTGTAACTACGGCAAACGGAATAGCAGAATAGTCTATGTAGGTTCCTCGGCAGACGGAAAAGCAACCACAGCAAAAGTGCGAGAGGTCAAGGAGGTTCTGGAAACCCCGAATACCAAAACAATTCCTACTTGAGAAGTATTATCTCCTAGGTGGGAGTATTGCCCGCAGTGCGGATGGGATCTCCGGGGTGAGAAAGATGCCCTGATTCTCATATGCAAAAATTGCAGCACTGCCTGGGAATTCAAGGACAAGGAATTTAAAAAGGTTGATCTTGCGACAATGGAAGGTGCGGGTGAAATATCACACTACCTGCAGTCCTGGAGAATGAAAACCCGGATAGAAGGCATCAAACTTGATACCTACGCAGACCTCATCCGCATAGGAAATCCCCCGAAAGCAATTGCTACGGCCATCGAGCAGACGCTCCATTGTTTATGGAGTCCCGCATTCAAAATTCACCCTGCCCTGTTTCTGAGGTGGGCGCGGCAGATGACCATTTCACAGCCGTCAGAAAAGACAGGCGACTCGATTCCGAATGCGTCCCTCTGCCCGGTTACTTTCCCGCTCGGTGCAGTGGCGGAAAGCATCATGATCACCATTGCCGATATCATCACGGATAAGCGGAGGGTTTTCCCTCTCCTTCCTCAAATTCGCATTACCCTGGATGAATGCCTCCTGGTTTATCGTCCTTTCATTGAAAACCACAATGAGCTCGTCCATGCGAATATGCACTTCAGCTTTGATAAGCAATCCTTTCCTTCGGTACGAGTTCTTAGCAGCAAGCTACGAGAAATTGCAATAGCTACCAAATTCAAGCGCTGCCCTGCGGTTTAAAGCGCATGAGGGCGTCATTCAGGCTTTGCTCATCCAGCGTCCTATCCTTAAGCCTGCTCCGAAATGCTTCAATCATGTAAGTGATCTTTGATACGATAAGCCCCCGTACGAGGTAATTGAGGGCAAATTCCTGGGAGGAGTCCATATCTCTAATATCAAGGAGCTCGAAAACTCTCTTAATCACGGGAGCAATCTGCTCGTTAATCGCCTTTTGAGTCGAAGTGAGTTCACCATCCTTCTTCGCGCCCCAAATAGCAGGGATAATAAAGGTGATCTCTTCAGACAGCAATTCCACCCTATAACTGACGAAGATATCCCAGACCGCCTTCTCTATCATTGGCCCGATGATATCGGCAATCTGCATGATGTTTCTGTGTTGTTTTCGAGATTTTATCTTTGTAAGAAATTCCATTAAGATTTTCATTGAACTCATCTGTTCGCTCCATAGTCATAGATTAGATCATACAAACAACTCCGCAATCATATTTTCGTCGATACTATATATTGCCTTTAATGATTTTTATCATCCGACGCGTCATGGTAGATCCGTCGCATAAAAAATACCAGGGGCACAGTCAAGACCAGCATGACAGACAAGAGATGGAAGACGTCGTTAAAGGACATCATAGACGCTTCCCTGATAACCTGCTCGTATATCGCGGCAAGCCCTCCCTGACCGGAAATGGCTGGTTCCAGGCCCCTCTGTTGCAGAGCTTGCGAGGCCTGACTGCTGCTCATGGCATATGTCATATCAAATGGGGTGAGGTGGTCGATAAGACGCGCCTGATGGAATTGGGCCCTCCGTGTCAGGATTGTTGTGGAAATAGCAACACCAAAGCTTCCCCCGATATTTCTCACGAGATTAAAGATTGATGTGGCATTTCCCATTTGCTCCTTTTTCATGCGGGAAAGGGTGAGAGTAGTAAGCGGAATTATTATTAACCCCACGCCAATTCCCATAATAATCCTTGGCCACACAATTGTGTTGAAGTCCGCCAGCCTGTTGAACATCGACATCAGATATGTCGAGTAGGCAGTCACAACAAGACCTGCGATAACAATACCCTTCGAATTTATCCTGGTTATAAGCAATCCGACAATTGGCATGACCATAAGGGTCGCAACTCCTCCGGGCGCCAGCACAAGGCCGGCGAGGGTTGACGTATAGCCCATCAGACTCTGCAGATACATCGGCAGAAGAACAATACTGCCAAAGAGATTAACATAAACAAAAAATACGATGATATTTCCGATACTGAAGGAAAAGTTTTTCAATATCCTCAGATCCACAATGGGATTCCTGACAAACAGTTCCACAATTACAAAAATGACGAGCGACATTACGGATGCAACGCAGAGCCAGATAATGAAGTCTGAAGAAAACCAATCCTCCCTCTGTCCCTTATCCAGCATGATCTGTAGGCAACCGATGCCGACACTGAGAAAAACGAGGCCCCAGTAGTCGATTTTCATCTTTATGTCCCGTATATACGCGGGGTCCACAATAAAGAGCACTGACATCAGGATGGAGATTATGCCCGCAGGAATATTAATGAAGAAGATCCAGTTCCAGGACCAGTTGTCGGTAATCCACCCTCCCAGGAAGGGCCCGATGATCGGCCCGAACATGATGCCTATTCCGAAAATGGCCATTGCCGTACCATGCTGCGACGGCGGAAAAGTCTCGAGAAGTATGGACTGGGATATGGGTTGAAGGGAACCGCCGGAAAGACCCTGGAGAATCCGGAAAACCACGAGGCTTTGTATGCTCCAGGCAAGACCGCACAGCAGCGAACTCAAGGTAAAAAGCGTGACGGAAAGAATGAGGAGGCGTCTCCTGCCTAAGAGCCTGCCGAGCCAACCGGTTATGGGGATAACAATGGCGTTGGCCGCAAGATAAGATGTGATAGACCACGTGGATTCATCGATTCCGGCGGATAGGCTGCCGCGAATGTGATCCAGAGAAACATTGACAACCGACGTATCCATAATAACCATGAGCGTCGGAAGCATCACGGTTATGGCAACCATCCACTTGTTTACATGTGAATCCACCAGGAAGCTATTCCCTCGTGATGATCGTAGGTTCGACAGACATTCCGACCCTGAGAATATGGTTGGGATCCGTCCCCTCATTGAGGACAATCTTTATCGGCACCCGCTGGACAACTTTCACATAATTCCCTGTTGCATTCTCAGGCGGAAACAGGGAGAAAATAGCGCCTGTTCCAGCCATGATGCTCTGCACCGTGCCCTCAAAATCACGGTCCGGATACGTATCTACTCTGATCTTCGCCTTTTGACCGGGCTTCACATTCTCGATCTGCGTTTCCTTGTAATTTGCAATTACCCAGATATCATCGAGGGGAACAACAGCCATCACCGGCTGTCCCGACTGTATCTGGTTGCCGGTTTCCACGGACTTTCTTGTAATGTATCCATCCGAAGGCGCATAAATTTTTGTATAACTCTTTTTCAAATCTTCCGCTTTACGGGTCTCTTCCCTCTGTTTCACCACAGAATTCTGGGATTTAAAAGCCGACTCCGTCTGCTGTATGACGGCCTTCTGTGTGTCCAGAGCGGCCTCAATCTGTTTTAGCTGCTCTTTCGACGCATCAACCTGTGCCGTAGCAACATCAAAATTCGTCTTTGCCTTTTCCAGCCGTTCCTCCGGCACAACCTCTTTCGCACGAAGCGCCTGAGCCCGTTTGTAATCTAGTTCCGCCTGCTTGAGATTTGCTTCCTGGAGCTTCAGGTTTGCCCGCGCTGACTTCACGCTGAATTGTAATTCCAGCAGTTGCCTCTTTGTTACGTCTACCTTCGTTGAAATCTCTTCGAGTTTTGCATGCTCCGCATTCCGCGCCGATTCAGCCTCTTTGACCCTGACGTCATAGTCTCTGTCGTCGATCTCGAGGAGGACATCATCCTTTTTTACAAACTGATTGTCTTCAGCATAGACGGCTCTAACCGTTCCGGGAACCTTGGATGCGATGACATGAATCCTGCCCGTAACAAAGGCGTCATCTGTGGTAACATACCTCGTTCTGTACACGCGGTAATAAAAAACGCCTGCCACACAGACAACCAGAAGAGCAAAAACCAAAAAAAGTGCAAATCTCTTCTTATTGTTGTCCATCATTTTACGGGCTATGCTCATTTATTAAACCTCACAAAAAAATACATCGAGCATCTGCATTTCGTCTTCTCAAAAAATAACCTGCACAATTATTCTAGTTATTATAGCCTCGAATGATCTATTTTAGCAATGCAAACCATAAAATACGCAACTCAAATTCAGTCTTCTTAAGAAGACTGAGCCTTTCAATAGAGGCAAAAAAAAAGGCCAGCCTAACCGACTAACCTGCTTCCACTTGCCGCGTGTGTCATATAAAAACGGACATTATTCCCCCCGACCTTTTATACGGAGGGTGAATAGTGCCATAGACCTCCTTTTGCTAATGGGATCTCTACAGCACATCTTATCAGTCCCTTATTTGTTTTTATGCCTGTTAGACTTCAAGCGCTTCTTGTATTTGTGTTTACTTATTTTCTTCTTTCTTTTCTTTACGACACTTCCCATTACTTACCTCAAATATATCTGATAAATTACCTTGTTTGCGCAAACTGAGACGATCTTTCAGTACCCGCTTTCTCCAAAGCAGGCGCATAATATATGATTGAATTGCTTATGTCAATGGAGATAAATGATTTCTTTTTTCCTGCAATCGAAGACAAAAAAAGGACAGTGCAAGCAACTCTTAACCGAAAATTACGAAACTCACCGTTCTTATTGACTCATTCAATACCAAATCAAACGACCATCAATATTGGTTTTTACCTTGTATTCTTTACCATATATTCCAGCATTGCAACCGCAGAAAATTATCAGTACTAAAGTCAAATATATATTGATCAGACCTCTGAAGTATTACCACTCTGCAGTTCTGCTGGAGTGAAAAAACTTGTCTTTCATAACACAAACAAGTTATAATAAAAGTAATAATTTAAGAACTCACTATCGAGAAAATCCTTTTTCATACTTTTGCCAAGATGATTTTCCTCATTATAATAGAATTCTTGCGTATTTGTGATAATCAAAAACACGATCTGTGCCGTTGTCGATTATAATTCCTGAACCATTCAACCCTGCGTGAGTGTGCGATGGACTCATTGTTAAAACTCAGTTTTTCGGGACAGAATGGACTTTTTCTTATATCACTTAAAAGATGAGGAGGAAGTTTCATGAGATATTTTGCATCCGCTTTGTTCGGCCTTCTCTTGATCGTTTTTTGCCAATGTGCAAGTGCTGCTGATTTACTGGAACAGCTCCTTCTTGCTAGTCCCTGGTGCACTTTTAAATACAACAAGGTGACTGGTTACAGTAGTGAAACGAGGGTACAGTTCTTCTCGAACGGCACTTACGCGACAGGAAAGCGGGGCGAAGGTTACTCAAGCGGGAGGGGCGGAACTTTTGGTAGCCAGTCAGACAAAAGATCTTATGGGCTCTGGAAGGTAGCAGATGGGGTATTGTACTTTGCTGAGCGGGGGGGAGCGCCCCAACCGGTCAATACAAAAGTTACCAGAAATTCCAAGGGTGCCCCGATCATTATTGCTGATGGCGTAGAATATTATCGGTGTAAATAGCTGATGCATTAGTTCGCGGCAGAGGTAGTGTCGACTCTTTTAAGTGCCGTGAAAGGAGTGAATATGGCTAACCTACAACGATATCCTCCGGTAATTCTCCCGGAGATAACCCTGGATGCTATCGCTCCACCGTACCCCGATTATCATTATTTCGATGGTGTCAAGCGCTACCCGTTCCAGCACCGTGCAATTGCGTTTGATATGGTAAATGCATAGTGGCTTATCAAAGCATCAACGCTCGCCTATGTTGAGGCGGTTTTCGTGCGCCCTTTGTTTCAAAAAGCGGGTTTCACGGAAGTAAAATTTTTTACGGGAAACAGTACCATGTGCTTTGTCGCGAATAACGGGGAACTGAAATCCGCAGACGCGAGGGGAAATCCGATTTCCGTAACATCATTGCCGATCTCAGAACCCATCCCGACATTATGCTTACGGAGTCGGGCCAGGGCGGGAAGGTTCATCGGGGATTTAAAGAAGCACTTGACGAGGTCTGGGAGAAAGAAGGCGTCCTCGAATATGTCAAGAGTAAAGATACCTTGAACCGGACTTTATGTTTCACAGGACAAAGCCTTGGCGCCACTCTCGCCGCTAACAAATATGGGAAGGCCCATGGCCTGTAAACGTTTGGCTCACCCGGGTGGGGGATGTCTATTTCGCGAATAACTTCCATATCAACGCCTACCGGTTCGTCAATAACAACAACATCGCTACGAGAGTGCCGCCCCCCAAACTATACAAGCACGTTGGTGATCTGAGGTACATAGACTGTGGCGCAATCGTTCATGAGAACCCAAGCCACTGGAAAGGAATAACCGACTCAATCCGCGGCGAAGTATCCCACATTTTCAACTCGTTGGGTAGCATACTGCGCGGGTCTGCCGATTTTATCCCGGACTGCATCATTGACCACGTTCCGACATTGTATGCCACACATATATGGAATAACATCCCGTAACTGAAGTTACGGAGTAGCCCGGGGTCTTGGTATGTTGGTGAAGACTGGCGGAAAACAAAGGCATGAAAGAGAGGAATTTAAACATTCCTCTCTTTCCATTGCGTTCGAAAAGAGAGGCTTAATCGACAGCTATCATTACATTTGAGGCTTTTATAACCGCATATGCCGTTTTACCGGATTTCAAACCGAGCTTTGTTGCGGATTCTTTGGAAATGATTGAAACCACCTGATCCCCGCCCGGAAGTTCCAAGAGTATTTCTGTATTCACAGCACCCTTTGTAACCTTGATTATCTTCCCCTTCAGCACATTACGTGCGCTTATCTTCATGGTACCCTCCTTCAGATAAGGATTTGATTGAACATAATAAGAGTATACGGATACAGTACTTATGTGTCAAGGAAAGATGGTCTTCAAGATGATAAATTCCGGAGACACCATACTCAATAATCTCTTGAACGTCGGGGTAAGTCAGGTCAGAATCAAGTTTAGCGTCCCGAAAAATATCGGCCACGATTCACGGGCAGGTGACCGTTGCAGTTGTACTGAAGTCGATTATTGCTTCCATCCGCTAATATCAAAAAAGTTAAACGTCTAAAGATTCTTAATGAACTGCCGATGTATATATAGAGATGGGCAAGACGTGCCAGATTTACCGACAGGGGCAGAATACTACGAAAGGATAGAGCACATAGTCAGGATAACGATGGTAACAAATCAAGAAAATATTCTTTCTTCCCAATCCTCTTCCACAGACGATTTGAAGAAGAAAAAGGTCCTTGTGGTGGAGGATTTTTTCAATTTCCGCCTTACCTTGAGGAATATGTTACGGTCGTTTAATATAGCGAACATTGATGAAGCCTCAAGCGGTGAGGAAGCCGTCGAAAAAATTTCCTCCAAGAAATATGACATCATCCTATGCGACTATAATCTTGGGCCCGGAAAGGACGGCCAGCAGGTTCTTGAAGAAGCAAGATGCTGTGAGTACATTGACCATTCTACTGTATTTATAATGGTGACCGCAGAAAACACCATGGACATGATCATGGGCGCCCTTGAATATCAGCCTGATGATTATTTAATAAAACCCTTCACAAGAGAGGCTCTGGAAAAGAAATTAAGGAACCTGTCGAAAAAGAAAGAGAACCTGAAAGACATCGAAAAGGCTGTCGAGAAAAAAGATTATGCAAGTGTAATCGCCCTTTGTGATGAGCAAATTAGCAGCCACACAAAAAGCCTGTCCGATTTGCTCAAACTGAAAGGCGAAATTCTTATCAAGAAACAGGCCTATGCTGAGGCGACGAAATTCTATGAAAAGGTCCTCGCTATGGGTAATCTGCCCTGGGCAATGTTCGGTCTGGGCAAGGTTAAATTCATCACCGGCGATTATAACGAAGCAAAAAGTGCGTTTGAAAAGATCATATCGAAGAATAACAAGATCATTGCCGCGTACGATTGGCTGGCCAAGACCCACGAAAAAATGGGGAGTAACTTAGAAGCGCAGCGGGTTCTGCAGGACTCTGTCCGTATATCTCCCAAAGCTATCCTTCGTCAGAGGACCCTGGGAAACATTGCACACAAGAATAAAGATAATGTTACGGCTGAACAATCGTTTAAAGAGGCAGTGAAACAGGGCAAACATTCTTTTTTCAAGAGTCCTTCCGATTATACATGCCTGGCCAAGGTACTTATTGACAAGGGTTCGCCGTCGGAAAGCCTTGACGTTTTAAAAGATGCCAGCAGGGAATTCTCTGGTAATCCCGAAGCGTCTATACAGATCTCCGTGATGGAAAGTATGGCCTTCAAAAAGTTGAACCGTGAAGAGGATGCCGGCAAGGCAGTGCAAAAGGCATATAAACTGGTGGCCACTCTCCCCGGCAGACTGCACGTCGATATCGAGCTTGATCTTGCAAAAGCTCTATTCCTGACGGGGGATGAAAAAAGTGGCAAGGAGATCGTCCGGCACGTTGTCCAAAACAATCACGATAACCAGGAATTGATTGGCAATGTCCATGCCATTTTTAAGGATCTAAACATCGAAGATAAAGGACGGGAGGTTATCTCCACAGCGCTGAATGAAATCATCAAACTCAACAACGACGGCATCAGGCTGTTCCAGGAAGGCAATCTAAGCAGAGCCGTTAACTTCTTTGAACAGGCAGTGGATAGACTACCGGACAACAAGACAATCAATGCCAATGCAGCACATGCACTTATGATATACATGCAGAAAAACGGCAGCCAGCCACGCCTTCTTGAAAAAGCCATGTTATATATCGATCGCGTAAAGAGCATTGATCCACTGTACAAGAATCTTGATATCCTGACAAACATGCATAAAGAGCTGATCCCGGAGGCATGACATCATGGAAGCTAAAATGGAGTTTCTCGATATACTTGCATCTACTCTTCACGATATGAAGAATTCTCTTGGGATACTTTTCAACACGCTGGAAGAATCAATTGAACAGTGCAGAGAAAAGGAATGCTCCTCGTACGGGAGATTTTTCACGCTTCAGTATGAAATCAAACGCCTGAACCATAGCATGATTCGCTTATTATCTTTATACAAGAAAGAAAAATCCCAATTTATTATCAACGTGGATTACTACCCCGTTGACGAAATTGTTGATGATATCATAATTCAAAACAAACCGCTCCTCAGTTCAAAAGGAATACAAATCGAAACGGACTGCCCCGAGGGGCTGTTCTGGACCTTTGACCGCAACTTGGTATCCGGAGTCTTGGAAAACGTGCTGAATAATTGTTTTCGCTACACAAAAGACAAGGTAAGAATCAGCGCCGATAAAGAGGGCGAATATCTCTTGCTGAGAATCGAAGACAACGGTCGCGGTTATCCGGAATGTATGCTTGTCCATGACAAGGAAGAATTATCCTACAAAAGAACGATCGATTTCGATACCGGCAGCACGGGTCTCGGCATCTATTTTTCCATGCTCGTGGCAAAATCTCACACGAATGAGAATAGGGAAGGTTATATCTCCATACTTAATGGCGGCGCATTGGGGGGGGGAGCCTTTACAATTTATATACCTTAATCTTTCTCTTTTATCATGCTTGGCTTCCCGGCAAAGATAAAATGGGATATGGAATATGTGAGCATACTCTCCGCTTCCTCTGCTTATCCCATCGCTAAAAACGATATGCCTATCAGCATTATAATTGCAGCAATAATTCTCTTTTTTGCATCTGCTTCTTTCAAAAGATTGGTTCCGAAAAATACACCAAAAACAATGCTGAGTTCGCGTGCCGGTGCCACATAACTCACGGGAGTTGTTTTCAGCGCCATCAGAACGAGAATAAAGGAAAATGGCGCGAACAGTGCTATGGCGATAATATGTTTCCAGTGTTGTCGTATCTCACGCCTTATTTCTTGTTTTTCTTTTACTGCCTTAGGAAGCAATACTAATAACGGCAAAATCATTGATGCGAATGTGAGAATCAATGCTGAAATATTATAGTCAGTTACAGCTATTTTATCCCATAGCGTGTATGCGGCAATAAACAAACCTGTAATAGTTCCGTAAACAATCCCAGTTTTCAATCTTTCATTATCGGGCAGGCGCAATTTTAGTCCAGTCAATATAAAAACACCGGTTACAATCAATATTATGCCGAAAATAGCCATCCAGCCCGGTCTTTCTCTGAAAAATAACACGGCACCAATTGCTGAAAGAAATGGCCCGGTTCCTCGTGCCATAGGATATACAACTGAAAGATCCGCTTTCCTGTAACCGACTTGCAGGACTATAAAATATAACAAATGAAGTACGGCGCTTGCTAATGCAAAACCATACATGATGCCTGTCAATGATACTTGACTTCGTGTTAGTTGCCAAATAACAAAGGGAAGATAGATGACTGCAGAAGCTAAAGAAACTAACCAAACAAAGGGAAGTTTACCATTTGTTTTTTTAAAGATGAGATTCCATACAGCATGCAACAATGCCGCGGATATAACTAAGAACAGTGCTTGAGTACTCATGTCTTTCTTATTCTGAGTCGATTAAACCTGTTCCTCCGATGCAACAGGTTGAGGTTTGTTTTCTCCGTAAGCACCTGTGTTCACTTTAGTACCATTGTATTTCAATCATGCAGCCGTCGGCCTCATCCCCGCACAGTATGGGTCATCCATATCATGACTATCGCGGAAATAACCTCCATCATTACCGTTAGAAGACTATATATTCATCGGGATTTAGGTTTTGTTGATAATAGAAATTATAGGTAAACGCACAGGTGAGGTGCGTAGGCCGGGTTGCATGATCTCCTCGAGCCGTAGCCGTTGAAGTTCAAAATCCTTGTCGCTTGCCCCAGAGGTCAGATCCAGCATCTCGCCAAAGCGCAGCTTCACACGCGCAAAGGGCTTCGGCAGCATGAAGCGGTCCCAGCTGTTAAAATACCAGGCGCGGTCGGACGTTGCGTAGACTGGAACGACGACAGCCCCAGTGGCGTGGGCCAGGCTGACCACCCCCGCCTTGATGATCCCGGCCGGCCCCCTCGGCCCGTCCACGATGTGCGCGGCAAGACCCGATAGTTTGAGGTGACCGATCATCTCCTTCAAGGCTCGGCCCCCATCTCGTGAGGATGATCCCCGTACCGCATGCCAGCCGGATTTCTCGGCAATACAGGCGACGATGTCACCGTCTTTGCTCTGGCTGATCATCAGGGCGGGGTGATAGGCAGCATAGGTCTTGAAGTGGCGTATGGCCGCGAAGAACATCTGGTGCCAGCAGCACAAGAGAACCCGACCGCCATTCTGCAGATACTCCTGCCAGGGCTTCTCATTTTCGATTTGAAGGCGGAAAGTCCAGCTGTAGGCGCGTATGATGTGATAGAGAGAGCATTGAAGCTTGTCAGTCAGCAAATACCGATATTTTTTCAACAATGGGGTCTCCTCCCGGCGCTGATATAAAATGTCCGCCAGAACTCCAAAGAGAATTGCGGCCATCCCTCACGTTTCAAAATATCTGCGTTGATCATTGAACCGCCGATCGGCACGATAAAGATGTTATTTCTCATACCGACCTCCTTAATCAGTTTGCTGCGAACTTACTTCCGTTACTGTAAAGTATATAGACTCATGCCTTAAGGAGCAAACCATTCTTGCTCGCAAACCGCTCACCGACAAAATATTCCTTGGGAATCATAGCGTGGATACCGAGGGTATAATCAACAACCTGAGTCACGTGTAAATCCACTGCCATGCTGCAGAAAGCGTATGCTTCACCCGTAGAGAGACCGTAATAGCTATTTAAGAACTTTATGGCCTTTCTTACAGCCATCCTGCAGGATTCCAGCAGATCTGTGTGCATCCCCATGGTGATCCAATGAGAGTGGGATGACGCCATGGGCCATTCCACCAGAGCCTTGAGATCCTTGCGCACTGTGAGTCTCATTGTAATAGTTCTGAAAGCTCCTTCCAGGCCATTCAAATCTACCTCGCCATGGGCTTGGGCGAGGTGCGAATCTCCCGTTTTCAATCCCGCACCCTTTACCCACACAGGCAGATAAAGAACAGTCCCGGCAACAAGATCCTTGTTGTCCAGGTTTCCACCGTGCTTCCCAGGCGGCACATTGCTCCACATTCCCGGCTCAGGTAACTCAACACCTATAGTGCCAGGGAATGGTCTAATTGGTATTTCTATTCCTGGTAAGAAATCAAACTTCATCTTCTTAAGATCTATTCGATACCACCTGACCTCACCTTTTGGGAAATCGTCCGCGAGAAGACCTAGCTTCATAAATGATGTCTCAGGGTAGAGGTTGAATCCATAGGTGTTGGGTACAATGTCTAAGATCTCAATCTGAAGAATATCCCCGGGTTCTGCATCTTCCACATAGATAGGACCGGTTAGATGGTGGTGGCCTGCGCCCCTTTTCAGCTTCTTCGCTCCAGCGGTTGGATCGGGATAGGTATAGGTTTCCGGAGTCTTCTCTATCACCTCCTTGTACCACTTCATCCAGTCGTTGATATCTGCGCCAGGAACCATTTTCCCCATTAAGTGGGTTCCTGTTTCGACTTCCACGACCTCACCCGACTTCATGCGAAGGACAGGGGGTGTGGAATTATCCCAGTACCCATCTGTAGACGTCATAGGGTTACATCCCAAGACACGGGTATTCCCGCCAGCCACTTTTCTATCAACATCGATGGCTGTTGCTGTCTGGAAATTTACACCGCTGACAGCTGCTGCAGCTCCAAGGGCAGCGCCATATTTTAAAAATGTCCTCCTATCTACCTCCGTTGATTCTGCATCCTTTTTCTCTTCTTTCATACTGCACCCCCTTAATGATAGAGATCACGGATTCTTGTAATTTCGTTATGGGAATCTTTGAAGATTTTAAATAATAAAGTCATATGAGTCAATATAATTACTTCATAAATGACGAATTACCTACACCCAATGCTTATACTATGTTTTAGACCGGAATTCTGCCACTTCTTCACTATTACCACTTGTAATGTTGAATTAATGCGGCGAACTCATGATAGTTGAAACTCTTAAAACTGACTTAGCAATAGGCATACAAAAGATTCTCATGGCAATAATCGAGATGCAACACCAGGAAAAATCTGATATGTGAAAACGAAATATTATAGCACGACAATGACACCTTGCAGCAAACGGAGAAAGGGCTCCGTATCATGGGGAGAAGCAATCATGGTCCAAGAAACGGGGCGCCTTCTCGAGCAGAACTTTTATGTCAACTGTGGTAAATGTCTTGGAGACAAGTGAGGAAAGAAAATGCCACTCATGGGTTGGAAGAATCTGATAAGAAGTTGTTCGTCCGGTAGACAGGGGCAACACCCTATAGCGGCTTATTCTGAGTTTATGCCGCCGATCCATTTGGGCTGTAGACCTTACGGTGGAAGGATATACAATTTCTTCTCTGAAAAGAACCCTTATGATTTCCCGGTCACAGAGTTTGAAGAGTATTATGAGTTGCGTCCGGGGCTGGAAAATATAGCCCATCAGGTTCTGGAGTCTCTGGTTTATCTGGCTCGCGGGGAACCCACTAAACACCTTGCCAAGAACAAACTAGTCAATAACCCCTACTGGCCCCCGGAGCTTGCCAAGCAGGCAGGAGCGTTAAATCATGAACGCTTCGTTTTGCTCCTGCCACTTGCACTTTCTCTCACCCATGACGACAAGGGAAGGAGACGGTGGACACTCTTTGGCGGCAGTGAACAGGGACCCGTCCGTCCATTCTGGAAGAGTTTTTCTATGCCTGACGGCAGCGAGCTCCCGTCAGAAATAGCAATGGATCATATCAGAACGCTTCTCCATGCTGCCTACGGCGAACCTTTCGAGAAATTATCTGATCTCCATGGTTGCGGCTTTCGCATTTTTGTGGAGGATGATGATCCACATAATAATCTGCGGCCAGCATGGGCATCGCCCTTAATCTGGCATCGAGGAATGTCGCTGAAAGGTGTCAAATATCTCTTGAATTTTGAACCATTTGAGAGACTTCCAACGGATTTGAAAAGGGCCTATTTCGCTGGGGAACTAAACTTGTTGCCTTTCCCGGGCAGCTTGCTTTTTTGGGGTGTCCCCGGTTATATCAAAATGCAGCGTGAATTAACGATGGCCAACCAGATCCCCTTGTTGGGTCTTGTGGAGCGCCATGAGTCTCCTTATGGACTTCGTGTGCCTCAATCCGGCTGGATGCATATACCACGGCAAAACCATCCTTTGCCCAATGAAGACTTCGGACCGATTAGGAGTACCTTCCGGCGAACCCATCGCTGGGCAAAAGTGCACCGTTACGAAGATGAGCTTGCGACTCCCGGACGTCAGGATCATATCGCCAACGTGCTTTTCAGCACGAATCCAAAAGACCTTGATCTGTATGGCAAACCCATGGCGCGCAACAGCCAGATCTGGACTCAGGACTATCAGCTATTGCTCGAAGGCCCCGACGCCACCAGAGCCGAAATTGACGCTGCCATCAAGTCAGTCAATCAAGGTGGTATGTTTGGATACAGATTTCAATATCCACCAATGTGCATAGGATCATACGAAGTCTACTGGCATCGCCCTCTCATAGCGTACATTCCCCACAATACGGATAAGCCAGCCGTGTTACATGACACTCTTATGGGATATCTTACTGCCTATAACGCCGAGCAGCGTGTTGATTTAGATCATCCGATTGAACTTTGGCCGAGCCTTTACAAACGAAACGAGCATATGGCCGTCATTGAACTTTTTAAAGATAAAAAACATGAACAAAAAACAGTTACAAAAGCGCTGAATCTGTTGGAAGCGCACGAACTCATCGGCAATAGAAAGATCCCTTTTACTTTTGCAAGACAGATACTGATGCTGCCGGAAAATAGAACTCTTGACGCATGGCTCGAATCTTTGCCGGAGATTGCGGGCAATAAAGAAAAAGGTCACATGCTCGCCACTCAATTACAGGATCAGATCGAACACAAAAAACCGATTTTGCCAATTTCGGGAAGAAAAGGACTACCGGCCTCATTGACTTTTGGCCGTTCCGCTGTTCGTTCTTTTGAAGTGCGATATTGGAAGGATATCCTTCATCTCTCGACCGGTGAATATACGAATAAAGCCAATTCTGACTGCATCCTGGACACTGTGACTCAAAGGATGCTGAAGCATCATCAGCGAGACCTCGAAGGGCTTGGGGATTACTTGCTTACCTACTATAGGCGGGTCATCGCTGAATGCGGAATGCAGGGAAAGGCACTGGTCGGAGACCTGCCTTTCCGATGGAAAACTGATTTTGACTTTGACTGGTGGGGAGGTTGGGCAAATGACCAATTGGGACGACTCGAGGAACGAAATCTCCTAATGGTGATTCCAGGACTTGATCGCCATCGGGCCGTTATAATGGCGGATCATTATGACACGGCATACATGGAAGATATTTATTATAAGGAGCAGGGTGGTTCCGGCGCGCGTCTCGCGTCGGCCGGGGCAGATGATAACCACTCCGCAACTGCTGCGCTAATGCGCGCTGCGCCCATCTTTTGCGAACTCAGCCAAGAGGGAAAGCTCGGTTGCGACATCTGGCTTATTCATCTGACCGGCGAGGAATTTCCATCAGACTGTCTCGGAGCACGCAATCTCTGCCAACAGCTCATAGAGGGCACATTGAAATTACGCTTATCAAAGGATAAAGAAAAAGATCTGTCAGATGTGCAAATTCAGGGCGTGTTTATTCTTGATATGGTTGCACATAATAATGACAGTGAACGTGACAAATTTCAAATATCTCCGGGAATGGGAGGAGAATCGTTATGGTTAGCTTATCAAGCCCATATGGCCAATGAAATATGGAACGCCTCTACTGATATTTGGAATATGAGGCCTTCCCGTCGCAGACGCGCTCGAGGAAAGCGAACTTCTGATGGAAATACGATCCCGGAAATTGCGTCACATCTGAAACTTGATGGTGAAATTCGTTTGCCTCGTGATCCCAAGAGTACGCTTTATAATACCGATGCCCAGATCTTCTCTGATGCAGGTATACCGGTAGTTCTTTTCATGGAGAATTATGACATCAGCCGTCACGGATATCATGATAGCCATGATACGATGACCAACATTGACCTTGACTATGGAACTGCGGTGACAGCAATTGCCATCGAAGCCGTATCCCGAGCAGCTACTCAGGAAAAAATATTCCCCAGACAAAAACAAAAGAGGGGCTAACCGTGATTGGCTAACCACTCAGATTTCAATGGTGGGTCAGGATAGAAGAATGACGATTTCCATTTGTAATCTAAGATAATAGCTGTTTATACTGCGCATACAAATCTGAAAGAAAGATTCATAGGTTCTTTTGTCTTTAGTTTTGGAATGATAGGAGGATATGATTATGGGAGAACAGAATTTGGTGGAAGCAGCTGATTTTCTAAGAAACAACTTGAGACTCAAGACTTTCCCTGTGGCGGTTAAATTCTTAAAGGATAAAAAAGGTTTTCCTGAAAGAACCCGTCAGCCGTCTGTAGCCCTGGGGAAAAAGATAGCCATTTGCCAGGCTGTTTCCATGGCCCGGGTTTATGGATGGACGGTAGGATTGACAAAAGACGACATCGTCTGTGTTCCTGCAGCCATTGCCTTCGGTTTCAGCGAGTCAACGGATTCTGCCGCCTCTCTGGGAAGGCTCTTTTGTGAAGGAACCTATTCGATGAGTGAGGAAGTAGGGCGGAAGGAGGCCACCTCGATCACGCGGTTGGATAAGGATGAGTATGGGGCCATTTTGCTTTCCCCACTGCACAGGGCGACTTTTGAACCGGACACAGTTGCCTTTTACGGAAATCCGGCTCAGCTTATGCGCATGGTACATGCTTGGACTTATCGACAAGGCCAACGAGTTAAGGGTCACTTCGGGGGTAAAATTGAATGCACCGAATATCTTCTCGCGCCATTTAAAGATATGGCGCCTCATATTGCCATGCCCGGAACAGGAGACCGCGCTTTCTCCATGACTCAGGATGATGAAATCGTTTTCTCACTGCCAGGTAGATACCTTATGGAGATACAGCAAGCTTTACAGGAGGCGGGTAAGAAAGTCGGTGCTCAGTATCCTGTGCCTGTTTATCTTAACTTCCAGCCGGAATTTCCAAAGCAGTTTAAAGAACTCGGAAAAGAGTTGGGCATTTCTTGAGTTCATAAAGTACGAATTTCTTGTGAAGGGTGGTGCTTACATTGCATTACCCTTCTTCATCGATACAGCCTTAAAGCAGCTGGGCAGAAGAACAATCGCAGCATCAATTCGTAAAATAAATATACAGCCGGCATTTCTTGCAAGGTAGAGTCGAGATGTGGCGCGGTTGCCGTAGGTATTGGCTTGTCTGTTTCCGTCCCTTTCGTCTGACGGTGCCCGTTTAGCCTTGCCATAGTTCCGTTTCC
>JBEKOL010000053.1:0-19568 GCA_049521775.1 Syntrophales bacterium | reverse complement strand
GACCTCCCTTGATTTTATACTTCATTTAGAAAGTCGAATACAGACACCTAAAGGTAAGATATTTATATATAATATTTCTTATAGGGGGTTTTATATTACTTGCACACTATGGATGGATTCGTGACAGATGATTAAGTCAGACTTCCTTCTGCTATCAATAGGAACTGCATACAAAGCAAGATTCGCCCTTGACTCGCCAGTTCCGAATAGTGGATTTGATCATTGATTGCGGGTTGAAGAACATGCAGGGCTGAACTATTCATTTCTCTGCTTACGAAAAAAGCGGATTGGTTTTTGTAATTATCAATGTCCGCATATGGAATAATGGACAAATATTATATTAAAAAATGGTATATTTAAGAAAAGGTGTGAACTCTTAAAAATATTTTTATTTTTTGTATATTTTCTCAGAAATACTGGTTAACATACTGTCCGTCGATTATCTTCCTAGTTATTCCCATGCTGAAGGTAGCATATGGAAAAAGCAAAAAACAGAAAGCCCCTGAAACTTTTCCGCGTGACCGTTTCCAAAGCAAGATTCGATGTTATTCCCGAGTCGGAACGCTTGCTATTCATTCGTTTTGGACATCTGATAGACGAGATTAACACGCTGCTGAGAGTGTTTCTTTGGAGTACTCCCACTGAAAGACTCAAGGAAGAGGAGAGAAATGGCAGAAGTGCACAGTGTATGGTAATTGCGAGAGTCCTAACTGGAAAAATGTATGAAGCTTATGGACTGATCAAGAGACACTATATTGGCGAGAAAATATCCGTAAAATATGACTCCCTGCTTAATGATACAGCCAGAGAAGCATTGCGATGTCTTAAACGATATTTTTCTAAACCCAATCTGATAAATGCTGTCCGAAATAAATATGCGTTTCACTATCTTCATGAGGAACTGGCGAAGTTCCTAATAAAGATTCCCACTGAAGATAACCTTATATTTTATTTATCTCAGGATTCGCGTAATTCACTCTTCTGTTCGGCGGACGCGATTGTTTGCAGGGCAATGCTGGATGCCATTGAGCCTGACCAGCCAGATGTAGCACAAAGAAGACTTGAAGAAGAAACAATTCAGGTCACCAAGTGGTTGCAGAGTTTTTTGAATTGGTACATGTACACCGTTATGAAAAGATATTTGGGAAAGAACTTTAATGAGCTGGGAGCAAAAGAGATAGTAATTTATCCCCCAAAAGATACAGAAATCGAGATACCCTATTTCGTATGTCTTGAAAAAGAAAGCAAATAAGAGCATTAAGAAAATAAGAAAGCAGTATCAGCGCTCATTATTAGTAATCTATCATGCAGAGGGCCAATGGCTGCAACTGATTTTGGTAATTCACCGCAAATAAAAATGAAACCATCACCACTTAATGAAATCATCAAAGCGGACGTGGAAGAAGTCACCCAGAACATTTTAAAAGATGCTGTTGAGCCTTGGATATTTTTGGGGTCTCATGGTGTTCACATCAAGAAGGCTGACGGTAGTTCTATTTCCATTTCAGGGGTTATGTATGCAGGATCTGTCATAACCGTTTTTTGGGAAGGGTTCGCTGACGAATACATAAAAAAAAGAAGTCGTGAATTAATAGAGTCTACCCGTTTGAAGGCTGTTGAGAGAAAGATTCCTGTTCAGAATGCGCTGCAAGATCTCTTGGTGTATCTCCGGACCATGATTGTGAAGATATTTAGCAGAATGGCCATTATTGATCAAAAGCTAAGAGGACATGGCTTTCCTGAATCTGTGCACAAAAAAGATATCCGGCACCATATCGACAGGAACTTTGGGGTAATAAGAACTTTAGTGAATGCGGAGATTAAATGTGTTCAGTCATCTGGTTCACCGAGACCAATATGGTTAAAAGCATTAGAGCTGAAGCCGAATATATTTGGATTAGGAATAAACCTGAATTGGCTAATTTCAAAGTTATTTCGAAGAGGAAAATAGGCACACAATCCGAATGCAGGTGAATACCAAACCAGCATTTTTCTGATTTTAATTTAATTGTCGGTGTCAACTGACGAGACGCGTTATTATCTTTCAATCCCATAATCAACAACGTCACAGAAACCCAACCCTCAAGATGCATATCGTGATGAACTACCATTGTATTAAAAGAAGAGTATATTTAAGAGAATGTATGATCTCTTAAAGATTTTCACAAGCAGCATATCATTGCTCGGTTGATACCTCTAAAAATCCACGTATAGAAATTTGATTGGAAACAGCAAGGCAAAGCATGACAAGAATCTTTATGGTCGTCATGTTGTCGTCATTGACAAGTTGTTGAGAATAACATAGTTTACCACGTAATAACGTTGCTGATTGCACGCCTATGCCCAGAAACATTACGCCACAAGAAAAGCTTTACTCTCCTTTGCAGTCCTTCGCCGAATCGCTGACTGCCAAGTTTTCGGCGCGGGCGTCGGGCGAGCCGGAAGATCAGCTGAAATCCCCCGTTGACCAGCTCTTCGCCGCTTACGGCAAAATCGTTTCCCGCAAGATCGTTCTGAAAGGAGAGTCAACCCTTCATAGCAGATTGGGCCGTCCCGATTTCGCGGCTCATATCGATACCCTGCCTGTAGGATATATTGAACTGAAAGCCCCCGGAAAGGGAGCGAACCCGGAGCTTTTCAAGGGACATGACAGGGACCAGTGGAACCGTTTTAAGTACGTACCAAATCTCATCTACACCGACGGCAACGAGTGGGCGTTATACCGGAATGGAGAATTGTCCGCAAAACGAATCCGCCTTGCGGGAGACATTCGTACAGATAGTAAAGATGCCGTCTCAGAGGCGAACGCGAGAGGCCTGTTTCAGCTCTTTGCCGATTTTACGACCTGGACGCCGATTGTACCGAGGAAGCCGAAAGAGCTTGCCGCTTTTCTTGCTCCCTTCTGCCGCCTTATCCGCGAGGAGGTTTTGGACTCTCTCGAAGACACTGCCTCGCCCATGCAGTCGCTCAAGACTGAGATCAAGGCGCTCCTTTTCCCTGACGCAAACGATGAGCAATTCGCCGACGCCTACGCCCAGACAGTCGTCTTTGCCTTGCTACTTGGGCAGATGGAAGGCGCAGACGTCCTTGACCTTCGTCAGACGTACGATACGCTCGAACATCATCACTCACTGCTTTCCCGATCGCTCGAATTCCTGACCGACAAGGAAGCAAGGAAGGAAATCAGCGCGTCCCTCAGCATGACTCAGCGCGTTATCCACGAGATACCGCCCGATCTGCTGAAGGCGTCATCGGCAACCAAAGATCCGTGGCTGTTTTTCTATGAAGACTTTCTTGCGAGCTACGATCCTAAATTACGCAAAGAGGCGGGCATTTATTTTACTCCGCTTGAAGTCGTCCGCTGTCAGGTGCGGCTGATAGACGAAATCCTGCACAAGCACCTTGGCAAAGATATGGGATTCGTTGAGGCCGGTGTTTCAACGCTTGATCCGGCGGTCGGAACGGGAACCTATCTCCTTGGCATTGTCGATCATGCCCTTGCGCGGGTGCAAAAGGAAGAAGGGCCGGGCGCTGTAAAGGGCGGCGCTCGTTCGCTGGTACATAATCTCCACGGCTTTGAATGGATGGTCGGCCCGTACGCTGTCGCGCAACTGCGTTTCTCACAGGCCCTCAGCAAGCAGGGTATCTCTCTGCCTTCCACGGGGCCTGGCATCTATCTTACGAACACCCTTGAATCTCCCCACACGAGCCCGCCTGCGCCGCCGCTGTTTCACAAGCCCATTGCGCAGGAACACGAGCGGGCGCTCAAGATCAAGGACGCGGAACATGTCCTTGTGTGTCTCGGCAATCCGCCCTATGGCCGGCACGAAGCGGGCAGCGGTAATAATAAGGCAATCACCGGCGGGTGGGTACGTTACGGTGATGAGAAATACGAGGCTTCTGCGATTCTTGAGGATTTCTTGAAACCGGCCCGCACTGCCGGTTACGGCGTCCATCTCAAGAACCTTTACAACCTCTACATCTATTTTATCCGCTGGTCCCTCTGGAAGGTATTCGAGCACAAGACTGCGACTGGTCCCGGCATCCTGTCCTTCATTACGGCATCATCCTATCTCGACGGGGACGCCTTTGTCGGCGTCCGGGAGCATATGCGCAGGATCTGCGATCATATCGATATCATCGACTTGGGAGGGGAAGGACGCGGGACACGGAAGGATGAAAACGTCTTTGCCATTCAGACGCCAGTGGCCATCTTCGTGGCGTGGCGGAAAGCAAAGCCGAATCCCGATACTCCTGCTGTTGTCCGCTATACGCGCATCGAAGGGACACGAGAAGAAAAGCTTGCGGCCCTTGATTCTGTGAAGGCGAGTAGTGCTTTGAAATGGGAGCAGGTGTCGGATGAGTGGCAAGCAATGTTCAAACCCATCACAAAGACTGAATTTATCAAATGGCCAAATTTAACCGACCTATTTCCATGGCAGCAATCAGGTGTCCAATTTAAACGGACGTGGCCGATTGCGCCAGAAACGGGAGTGCTCAAATCTCGTTGGAAAGAACTTGTAGATTCTCAAGACAAAGCTGCCGCATTTGTGGAAACGCGGGATCGTAAAATCAGTAAATCATATATTGACCTTAGAGAAGAAAGCGCGGTTCTAACGCCAATTAGTAAGGCAACGGAAGCTGATATGCTATTACCAGTACGTTACGCTTTCCGATCTTTTGACCGACAATGGATGCTTCCAGACAATAGAGTCGGAGATTATCTTCGCCCAGTCTTCTGGCATGCTCATAGTGAACAGCAATTATATCTGACAAGTATGTTTTATGTTCCTCTTGGAAATGGACCGGCATTAACAGCATGTGCATATATCCCTGACTTGCATCATTTTTGTAATCGTGGTGCAAAGGATATTGTGCCCCTTTACCGTGATGCGAAATGCGCCGAGCCGAACATATTGCCGGGTTCACTTGAAATGTTAAGTATAGTATTTGATCGAACGGTAACACCGAAGGACATGGCAGGTTATGTCTATGGCATCTTGGCCCAGCCTGAATATACACGACGATTTGCCGATGAGCTTGCAAGCAAGGAAGTGCGCGTTCCTCTGACGAAGGATAGACACCTCTTCGCGAAGGTATCGGAGTTCGGCAAGGAATTAATCTGGCTGCATACATATGGCGAACGATTGCATGACGCCGATCAGCCGACGGGGCAGATACCAAAGGGTAAGGCGCAATGCATAAAGGCCATTTCCGATCGGGACGATAAGTATCCGAATGAATTTCATTATGAAGATAACGGCAAGAAGCTCTATGTCGGCGATGGCGTTTTTGCACCTGTATCGCTAGAAGTATGGGAGTTTGAAGTATCGGGCTTGAAGGTGGTCCAGTCTTGGCTGGGATATCGCATGAGGGAGCGGAGCGGGAAGAAATCATCTCCCCTTGATAACATCCGTCCCCACGTGTGGACGCGGGAGTTTACGCGGGAGCTTCTTGAACTCCTCTGGGTCCTGGAACGAACGACGGCAGGATATCCGAAACAGAAGCAGCTTCTCGAAACCGTACTTGATAGCGAGCTTTTCACCGCCGCGGAACTCCCTCCAGTGCCAGACTCAGCCCGTAAAGCGCCGAAGCTGCTGCGGTCGCTAACTTTAAACGGACAATTGAGCCTCGCAGTCGAAGAATAAGCAGATAGAGCAGCCGTCATCTCCTGGAGGGAAGAGTGGATAGCCCCTAGAGACAAAATACGAAGAAAGGTTCAGCAGGAAACAGCGATGCCTGCAGCTCAAATTGATCAGGTAGGACATTGGACTGAAGTATTATTCGCGATTACTCTGTCTTATATGCGCGTATTCTGAACAAGCAACCTAAACTCTAGATACTCTTCAAGTCAGGAAGCTGAGCATGAAAACATTCCGTTAATACAAACGGCAATCGTCAGCTTTCTTTGATGCGTTGAACGCTTGCTTTGTACGTGCAAGCTACAATTCCATTTGTTGGTCGATCTTGAAAAATCGGAATTGGATTTTTTGTTTAGTCCTTTCTCCGTACTCGCTTGATTTCCTTTTTCATAGTAGATTTCTATTGCAAATCGTGATAATCAAAAGCGCAGTGCAATGAATTTGCACGATTTCTTCGAAGGTATTATGCAAGTCCAGCAAGAATCCCAGAATCCCGAACATAATAAGAGTATTAAGTATAGATTCAGCGGGCATGAAACTTTTCCCTGCCGCTACGCATGGCTACCTAAGGCGTTTAAGGCTCTTGTTTCTGATTCAAAGGCGCTGGCAAATGATGATCATGCCATGGTTGTCCTGGGCGTTGGTAAAAACATGGTGAGAGCAATTCGCTTCTGGGTGCAAGCGGTTGGTGTTGCGAAGGTGGGAGTGGATGGAGCTTATGACCCCACACCCTTCGGAACAGAGATCTTTTCCGAAGATGGTTTTGATCCATTTCTTGAAGATATCCGGACATTATGGCTAATTCACTGGCAGCTATCAGCGAACATTAATGATCCTCTGTTTGCCTGGGACTACCTGCTTAATCGCTGGCAGCATCCGGATTTTAGCCGTAGCAAGGTGCTGGAAATCTTCCGTCGAGAATCAGAGCGGATCGGGCGCACATTATCAGCAGTCACTCTGGGAGGGCACTTTGACACATTTCTTCATACTTACGTACCAACGAGGGGCCGAAAAGGAGAAATACAAGAAGATAACCTCGATTGCCCATTAGTAGAATTAGAACTCATTCAGAAGGTAGGTGAGCGCAAGACAGATAATTCAGGCAAGAGGGAACATCTTTATGCATTCAGGTACGAAGAAAAGCCAGAAATAACAGCAGAACTTTTTATCTATTGTTTAAGCGACTATTGGCATAAACACTACCCCAGTGAGACAACATTGACGTTTCGTGATTTATCCATCGCCCATGGTAGCCCAGGTCAGATATTCAAGATTCCCGAATGGAATATACGAGAGCGTCTCGATTCAATAGAAGCTGATTCTAAAGGAGCGTTTATTTATCAGGAAACTGCATCTTTACAACAGATAATTCGCACCAAGCATAATGATAGAAATCTCCTTGCCGATATCTATAGAATGGAGTTCGCTAATGTCTGAGAAGAGAATAGCCGATCTATTTCAGATACAAAAACGGTATCTCCGCTCTGCGCACTTGGAAAGAGATTTTTGTGATGAATCAGCACTTGACGGATATATTTTAACTGATCATGTAAAGACTAACCTCGAGCGTATTGCTATAGGCCTATCACCTTTCTCTGGGCAGAGGGCATGGAGAATTACCGGCGATTATGGTTCCGGAAAATCATCCTTTGCTCTTGTTCTGGCTAATTTATTGTCAGGAAGAAAAAGGAACTTATCTCATCATATCCAGAAAGCAGTGAATTTTAATAAACTGGGTATTCCTGTTCCGCATTTTGTACCTGTGTTAGTAACCGGCTCCCGTGAATCTTTAAGTGCAGCGTTGCTACGCTCACTTCTCCGAGCAATGCAAAGTATATATGTGTATAACAAGGGGAATAAAGTAATTGATCAGATTAAATCTTTATTGAACACAGCGTCATCTTCAAAAACAATTACAGATGATGCAGTGATGGAGATGGTCACAGAGGCTAATTCCTTTATAAAGACATCAAGGAAGGGAACTGGTCTTTTGATTATTCTCGATGAATTGGGCAAGTTTCTTGAATTTGCTGCCCTCCATCCTGATAGACAGGACGTATATTTTTTGCAGAAGTTAGGAGAAATAGCAGCGCGTAGTGGGAAATCACCCCTATTCGTTGTGGGATTACTTCATCAAGGTTTTAATGCTTATGCAGACCAACTATCCCAATCCGCGCAAAAAGAGTGGGAAAAGGTTGCGGGACGCTTCGAAGAATTAATTTTTCGCCAACCTCTCGAGCAAGTGGCAGTACTCGTTGAAAATGCGCTAAATGTGCGTACCCGGCAATTACCGGAAAGAATAATTTCACAAGCTAATCTCGAGATGGACTCAGCACTTGATTTAGGATGGTACGGTGCTGCCTTTAATAGAAACATGATGGTAGAGAGCGCTCCACGCCTTTATCCTTTACATCCTTCTGTGATTCCGGTTCTCATAAACTTATTCAGCAGGTTTGGACAAAATGAACGCTCTCTTTTTAGCTTTATTCTGTCAAATGAGCCATTTGCTTTGCAGGAGTTTGCATCACAGAAGATTGGTACTGATGGTTTTTATAGATTGCATCATTTGTATGATTATACGCGAGCAGCTTTCGGACATCGATTGGGAGTTCAGAGTTACCGTAGCCGTTGGAACCATATTGACTCACTAATTGAAAGTTTCCATTCATCAGATGAAACTGAGTTGAAAATTCTTAAGACAGTAGGCATATTGAATTTATTGGATGCCAATCATCTCCCGGCTTCTGAGGAAGCCATCCTGATGGCTATTTCTGGAGATACCGCATCCAATGCCAGTCATGTCAGGTCTGCGCTCAAGAGGCTCCAAAAAGAAAAGAAAGTCCTATATCACCGGGGCACTGCAGGTGGCTATTGCTTGTGGCCATATACTAGTATCAATTTAGAAAGAGTATATGAGGATGCCTCAAAGGTATTATCAAACGTACCTCGCATATCTTCTGTGATCAGAGAATATCTTGAGACGAGACCAATTGTGGCGCGACGTCATTATATCGAAACTGGTAACCTCAGGCATTTTGAAGTTTGCCATGCACAGATTTCTGAACTCAACGAAGCCTTATTAAGTAGAGTAAGTTCTTCAGATGGTCTCATTCTGGTTCCTTTATGTGAGAATGAGGCAGAACGTAGACAGGCCCTGCATTTTGTAAATTCGGGAATTTTCAGAGATAAACCTAGTATTCTTTTCGCGCTGCCGAAACCTCTTGGAAATCTGGCAGGTCTAGTACAGGAGGCGCACCGCTGGCAATGGATTAGCGAGAACACTCTCGAGCTTAATGTCGACACTTATGCCTCTGAAGAGGTATCTCGCCAAATTGCAGAATCGCGCAAAATTTTAGAAAAAAGGATACAAAGCTTTATCGGATTAAAACAATTTACAGAGAAAACGGAACTCCAGTGGTTTCATAAGGGCAAACCAGTGAATGTTTCTAATAGCCGATGTTTGCTTTCCTTGCTATCTGACGTTTGCAATGATGTATATTGTGAGGCGCCGAAAATAAGTAATGAGTTGGTAAATAGACGCAGCATCAGTTCAGCGGCTGCGGCCGCCAGAATGAGGCTCATTGAACGTATTTTTCAACATTCAACTGCACCACTGCTTGGAATGGATGCCTTAAAGAAACCTCCCGAAATGTCAATATATTTATCTTTATTCAAGACCGCTGGATTACACAAGGAAACCGATCAAGGATTCGCGATAACTGAGCCTGATGAGAAATCTGATATATGTCATGTGCGTCCCTCTCTCCGGAGGATTAGAGACGCCCTGGAAAGAGATTCAGAAAGGCGAGTTAAAATTTCTGATATCTATGATGAACTGCGGCAAGAACCATATGGTGTTCGCGATGGCATCATACCTATTCTAATAGCGGTATTTGCAAAAGCCAACGAGCAGAATCTTGCATTCTATCAAAACGGTTCTTTCATTAGCAGCATGGATAGTACTGTTTTTCAGAGAATAATAAAAGCTCCCGAAACATTTGAAATCCAACATTGCAAGATCGCTGGCGTCCGTGCAGACTTGTTCGAAAAGTTGATTGCATTACTAGGGCTTAAGCCCATAGCCAAACGCAAAGCCGAACTTCTCGACGTTGTGAAACCTCTTTGCTCTTTCGTGGCTCAACTGCCGCCGTATGTACTCAACACTAAGAAACTGTCATCCATTGCATCCACGCTACGTAACACCATTATCAGCGCACGCGAACCGGTTAAACTTATTTTCACGGACCTGCCTGCAGCATGCGGATTTGAACCATTTTCAAATGACGACCATAGGGCGCAATCCGATCATCTTCTAGTGAAGGCTATTAAGTCCGCGGTAGATGAACTTAGGGCCGCATATCCAGCACTGCTGAGCCGCATCAGGGAACGCTTGCGAGAAGCGTTTGATCTGCCGGGCCAATTCCAGCAACTCAAAATGACTCTTGCTGAGCGCGCGGATAAGATAAAGATAGGGGTCACCGAACCAACGCTCAAAGCCTTTTGCTTCAGACTGATAGATGATGAATTACCCGAAACCGAGTGGTTGGAATCAATAGGTAGCTTCATCGCACTGAAGCCACCTTCAAAATGGCACGACCAGGAGGAAGAAGTCTTCAATCAGGAACTGATTCAATTAGTGACAAGATTTCGCCGAGTTGAGAGTATCGTTTTTGCAGATTGTCAGTCACCTAATAGCGGTGTAGGAATAAGATTATCAATCACACAAGCTAATGGCAGCGAACATGAGCGTGTGATTCATGTTATTTCAGATGAAGAAAGTAGACTTCTTGAAATTCAAACTCAGTTTGAAAGGCTTCTTGAAGGCAATGAGCGGCTGACTCTTGCTGCAGCAACACGTGCGCTATGGAATGCTTTACAGAAAGAAATGAAACCACAGGATGGGTAAGACTATGCGGCATATACTAAGCTTATCTGGCGGTAAAGATAGCACGGCATTGGCTATATTTATGCGTAATCGCGTTCAGGATATGGAATACGTCTTTTGCGATACGGACAAGGAACTTCGGGAAACTTATGAGTACCTCAATCGTGTCGAGGCATTTCTAGGGAAGAAAATCATTCGTCTAAATGCACATGCCGGCTTTGACCACTGGCATGAAGTGTTCGGAGGCTACCTTCCATCGCCTAAAGCGCGCTGGTGCACAAAGCTCCTCAAACTGCGGCCCTTTGAGGAATATGTGGGTGAAGAGCAGGTTATAAGTTATGTAGGCATACGAGCCGACGAAGATCGGATAGGATATATAAGCACAAAGCCTAATATAAAAGCAGTTTTTCCTTTTAAAGATGCAGGAATTGACTTTGCAGGGGTAATGAGGATTTTAGACGAAAGCGGCATAGGGATGCCCCCATATCTTAATTGGGGCCGTACTCACTCTGGGTGTTACTTTTGTTTTTTCCAGCGCCCGATTGAGTGGGTTCGTTTGCTTGAAACCCACCCAGATCTATTCCACAAGGCACAGGCTTACGAGAAAATCAGTGATGAACCAGGTAAGACCTTTACCTGGATTGAACGAATGCCGTTGTCTGAACTTAGGAAACGAGAAAATGTTGCAGCGATTAAGAAGCGATTTGCAGAGTCTGAGGAACGTTTCAGGAAAAATCGTGGCAACAAGAGACTGGTTGAAATATTGAATGGGATGGAAGAAGAAGATTTTGGACCCAAGGCTTGCCTAATTTGCCAATTGTGATAAAAAATGGTCACAAGAAAATATGCGCACAATTTGTATTCAAACGACAGGCTCTATTTGCAGAGGAAGGTGATTTGTAACAAATGATGAAATGGGAAGCAAAGCAATACACGATTCATAGCCTTTTAAAATTAGACGAAGAACATCGTCTTGAATTAAGACCCGATTTTCAGCGGCGATCCGTTTGGTCTGAGGCCGCAAAGATCATGCTAATTGACACAATTCTTAGAGATATTCCAATGCCCAAAATATATGTTCACATGCAGAAGAATAGAAAAAATAAAGACCTTGTCGCCGTTATTGATGGACAACAGCGAATCAGAGCAATTTTAGAATTTGTACAAAACAGTTTCAACCTTAAGGCCCCTTATAATGGAGATTATAAGGGAGCATATTTTAGAGATTTGCAGCCGGAGTTATTGGAAAAATATTTCTTCAGTTACAAAATTGATGTTAATGAAATATACACTGACTCAGCAAAATTAGTTAGAGAAATTTACTCACGAGTCAATAAATATACAGTCGCGTTAAATAGGCAAGAACTTCGAAGAGCCGATTTCCCTGGTGATTTTCTTAAATTATCAGAAACTTTATCTTTACATGAATTTTTTGAGGACGCAAAAATATTTACAATAACAAGTCGGAGAAGAATGAACGACGTTGAATACATTTCAGAATTGCTTGCTGCATTGTTAGATGGACCACAAGACAAAAAAGATAGCCTTGATTTTTTTTATGAAAAATATAGAAAATGGAATAAAGAGGAGAAGACGAAGATACAGGAACAATTTCAAG
This sequence comes from Syntrophales bacterium, assembly GCA_049521775.1. Classification (GTDB taxonomy): domain Bacteria; phylum Desulfobacterota; class Syntrophia; order Syntrophales; family UBA2185; genus Fen-1135. Next base: position 7,423 of record JBEKOL010000053.1, on the reverse strand, counting down.
ATATTTTCTGCGACTTGTCTATAATCTTCCCCACTCCAAAGCTTAATATTTCTCTCAACAAATCAAGGTTTAAGCAGAAGGCAGATTTCTATAGTTTATTTTTGGCAATTCATGATTTAAAAAGTGAAGGCTATTCTATAAAGGATAAAGATATAAGTTTCTTACAGGAAGATTTGGAACTGCTTGATGACAACATTGCTCCCGATTCACGTGTGGAGAAATTTTCCGAGTATGCGATAAAATGCACTTCTCAAGCAAACACAATAGGAAGCAGGACATGGCGGCGTGACTTTCTTGAAAATGTCCTTCGTGGAACCTATAAGGCTGAATATCCGTCGCAGGAAGTCAGAAAGGAATTTCATCTCATCTTGTGGGATTTGTATTCGGAGGGTGATAATTACTGCCCACCTTATATGGAGACTTGCTCACTTTGTAATAATGACTTAGAAAATTATAAAGAAGAAAATGTAACATTAACTTGGCCTCCATCGGCCAAAGTATATCAACTATCAAATGCAATATTCGTTCATAATTCTTGTTTAGAGCAAAAAGGATTACCGGATAGATTTACTTTAGAGCTTCCATTTGGAAAAGAAGATTAAATGGAGTGTATAAAGTGAGTATTGATCTTTATTTAAATCATAGACAGCGTGAGGTTTATCAAATTGATAGCGTCATTACTTCAGCCGAAGGGAATAGTTATGAAATCCAAGAAAGAATAGACTCGGGTGGTAATGCGGTAGTTCATCGATGTCTTGATGCGGGGACGGGCGATGAATATGCGGTAAAGTTCAATTTAACCTTCAGCGCAAGGAGAATAAGAAGATTCTTGCAAGAGATCGAATTGTTAAAGGCCATCGATCATGATCAAATTATAAAGTATATAGATCATGGAACTACACAAGGAAGATATGATAGAAGAGGCGCGCGACAAAGAGAAATACACTACTTTATCATGCCTATTGCCGAGACTAACCTTCTAGAATATAGAAAGACCCACCAAATAACCTATGCGGACTATATAGGTCAGTTTAAGGGAATATGTTCTGCCTTAACAACACTTCATGAAAAAGCTATTCATCGTGATTTAAAACCTGAAAATATTTTGATTATTGGAGAGACATGGTATCTTAGTGATTTAGGTCTATGCAAATATAATGTATGTGATGTCGAGATATCCCTTGAGGATGAAATTATTGGCCCTAGATTTTGGATGTCGCCTGAGTCTATTAATCGTGTTGTAGGTAATAGTGATGAAATATCTGTCAGGTCAGATGTTTATCAGTTGGCAAGTATATTTTGGTTTGTTGTCACGGGCAGAAATCCGCAAGGAGTCATCACAGAAGGAGACTGGACCGGGCCTGAAGCATTATTCGCCCCGTTATTCAAATCACTGCATCATGACCCGAGAGTCAGATACAATGATGCAAGCGAATTGAACGAAGCCATAGATGAGACAACCGCTGGCTAAATAGAGGAGAGCTCTAATGAGAACCCTCTTTACAAAGCTGTTTAATTCTCCGACCGAAGAAGCAGTCGACTTAATTCTTCAAAATAACCCTATTTTTCAAAATCAGACAAATTGGCGTCCATATGGTGACACTGAAAGCAACTTCAGTGTTGTAGAGAATCAGCAAGCCAGCTCGGTAGCCGCGCTCGTGGAGAAGTTGACAAATTCTATCGACGCCATGTTAATGAAGAAGTGTTACGAAGCTGGTATCAACCCAAAGTCCCCCGAAGCCCCAAAAACGATGCATGAGGCAGTTCGAAAGTTCTATAAGTACGAGAATTTTGACTTACAGACATACCGTAATTCCGTTGCAGAGGATATTCAGATACTTGCTGATCCAAACAGCCCTAGAATGAATACCTCCATCTTTATCTACGATAACGGCGAAGGGCAATGTCCGCAGGAGTTCCCGAATACTTTTACTTCTCTTCTCGCAGGCAACAAGGACGACATTAAATTCGTTCAAGGCAAGTATAATATGGGCGGAGCAGGAGCCATTGTACATTGTGGAGAAAATCGGTATCAGCTTATTGGTTCAAAAAGATTTGATAACACTGGCAACTTCGGTTTCACATTGGTAAGAATGCACCCTCTAACGAAACAGGAAGAACAAAGCAAGAAGAATACTTATTATGAGTACTTCTATCCCAATGGCAAAATCCCAGAGTTTCCGATCGATGAATTAGATTTGAAACTATATAGAAGAAGATTCAAGACTGGTACTATTATTAAACTTTATTCCTACGATTTACCGTCAGGTAGCAGATCAGTTATTTCAAGAGATTTAAATCAGAGCATTAATGAATATCTTCATAATCCAGCATTGCCCATTTACATTATCGACCGTAAAGAAAGGTACCCCCACGACATTGGCTTAGAACGTGTCATGTTCGGACTATCAAATAGAATACAGGATCAAACTTCAAAGTATGTAGACCGGCAAATAACTCTCGATATTACAGGCAATCAAGACACTGGCGATATTAGAGTGTATGCGACACTGTTTAAGGTACGCAGCGACGAAAAATCCGTTAAAGAATTTAAAACTACCATACAGAATGAATTCTTTAAGAACAACATGAGTGTTGCTTTCAGCCTTAATGGTCAAGTTCATGGCCATTATACATCTGAGTTTATAACACGAGCACTGAAGTGGAAATTGTTTAAGGATTATTTGTTGATCCATGTTGATTGCACTAATCTGAAACTACACTATCGAAACAATTTATTCATGGCCTCAAGAGATCGTCTCAAATATGGGAAAGAGGCCGAAGTCATAAGGGAACTACTTGCTGATAGGTTAAAAAAGAGCGAATTAAGTGACATTTATAAGCAGCGTAAAGATTCCTTCTCTGCTGAAACCAGTGATGCCAATGATATTCTAAAGGCATTTTCAAAAGATCTTCCTTTAAATCCTGAAATGCTTAAGCTTCTTAAGCAAACATTCAAGCTGGAAGAGCTCTATAAGGATAAAAAGGATGAAAAGAAAAAGAAAGATAAAAAGAAAAAAGAGCCTAAGGATAATGAACCTTTTATATCCCAGCGCTTCCCTTCTATCTTCAAAATAGATGGGAAGCCTGATAAGCATGGAAGAGTCATTAAAACTATACCGCTTGGAGATGATCGGACCATAAAATTCAGTACCGATGTAGAAAGCGAGTATTTTGACAGGATCAAAGATAGGGGTGAACTAAAGCTTTATGTTTTAAAACACGGTTCCAATGTTATTGGGGGAGGAAAGCAGCCCGGTACGCCTAGAGAAATAGAAGATTATTTCCAAGTTGTCAAGTCTAACCCTCATGATGGCACTATAAGAGTAAATCTTCAACCGAAGGGTGATCTCAAAGTCGGGGATGAGTTGGAAATCCGAGCAACTCTGTCTTCTGTCATCTCCCCAGAAGGTGCAATAGAGACAATTTTTTATGTGAAGATTGAACAAATTAAGGAAGAAGAGCCAAAGCCGCCTAAAGAGCCAGATGTGCCTCAAATTGGATTACCACAGCTCGTTCTCGTCTATAAAGATGAAAGAGAAAATGTTGTGACTTGGAATGACCTTGGTGAGTCAGGCATTTCTTTTGATGAGCAAGAAATAATGGCGACGCTGACTAATGAAAATGATGAACTTGAGAAAATATTTGTAAACATGGATAGTAGCCTGCTGAGAACATACAAATCAAGGCTTGATGGTGACGAGGCTCTGAGAGTGGCTGATAATAAATATGTAGCACAGGTATATTTTCACGCTCTGTTCTTATTTTCAATTCTTAAGCAAAGAAACTATAATTTTTCTTTAACCGATGACAACCGCTCTGAAAAGACACTCGAAGAAGTATTACAGGACTTGTTTAAGTCTAGCTACGGAGAGTTTTTACTCCGGTTTGGTGGAACGGAGGACTTAATAAATGCTATTGAATAAGTATAGATTTTACAATGAAATTGAATAGGGGCGTCCAATGAATGCCAAAGTGGTTAGTTTTATAAACTTGAAAGGCGGAGTTGGAAAAACTACCTTGTGCTTAACTATTGGTGAAATATTATCTTTTGCACTCAATAAGAAGGTCCTTCTAATCGATCTTGATTCACAATCTAATCTCAGCTCAGCAGTTGTAACGCGTGATGTGCTAGAGGATTTTAGGAAAAAGAAAAGTAGTATTTATCATATGTTTTTAAACCTTTTGCATCCCCAGACATTAAAACATGGCTGGAACATCCAGAACGCTATAGTTACTAAGTGTTCAAACATTGGACATAATGAGAACATGTCAGTGGTATTATCATTGCCAGAATTAGGACAGTTTGATGAGGACATGGCTGATGTTTTTGAGAAGGGAGGCAGAGAGGCATCCTCAGGTGGCATAAAAGTAACAGTTGAATGGAGGAAAGTCTTAAGAAAACAATTATTACCTCTTCTTTCTCAATTTGAATATATACTTATAGATTGCCCACCGAGTTTGTCATTGTTTACTTCAAATGCTCTTGTTGCAAGTGATTATTATGTAACGCCGATTGCTCCCGAATTTCTCTCTATTCAAGGCTTGGATTTGATCCAAAGTCGTCTCGGGAGACTCAAACAAAGAATCCAAGATACTGGAGTAGAATTTGCTGGTTGTTTAATAAACCGAGTTGATATTAGGAGGAAAGATCATTTGAGACTATGCGAGGATCCCGTACACAGAAATCCGGGGAAATTTAAGCCTTTCAAATATTGGGTTGGCGATCTAAAACCAATGTATATTGTGACAGATTATAATTACCCGCTTGAAGAATTTGGGCGGAAGTGGGAATCTGTCAAGGAAAAGTATAACTATCAAGACAGAAATTTTCGGAACCCTAAAGGGGTACTACATATTCCAGATGAACTAGATGATTATAGTCTATATGATATTCTCGTCAAGCTTACTAATGAATTCATTAGGAGATGCAAATGATAAGCGATAATGACAAAGTAAATCTTTCAGCAGATAAGCAGCTGCCACGGCAAGAATCTGTTGATGAGAATAAGAAAAAGAAGAGAAGAATAAAGTCAAAGGCTAGACAGAAGATACCTCATGGTATCATAAAACTAACTCTGGAGGCTTTTTCCAATGATCCTTACGCTTTTCTGCAGTCGTCACCCGAGTTGTTTCGTGTTTTGTCTGAATTAGATATTAACAAGGGAAAGATTAACAAGTATTATTTCGATAACTATATCACGGAGCGAGAATATGCGGACTTACTCTCTCAAATTACACCAATTACACAAAAAGATTTGTTCAGTCGAGAAGAGGCTATAAGACTGCTAGAGTTGACAGCGGCTATTGGCCTCAATAATGATCTACAATTCAGGCCAATTGTTCTAAAAGCAGCTCAATGTTTAGGCTTAGACATGAACGAAGAAAAGGATATCACACGTTTGATAAGAAAAGGTGAAATTGCTCACAGAGCAGAGGTCGTTCGCGGTTTGCTGCTCAGTTTCGATTGGAGCGGTTCACTTTTAGAGGTCAGTTTACTCGGCAAAGATAACAAAATTAGAAATGCAGCCGAAAAGTTGATTGGTTGCGTATCTATTGCAGATAAGCTATTCCCATGTGATCAAGACTGCAGATTGCCCCATTACGATAAAATTATAACTCTTGATAAATCGGCCTTTTTTTCAATTCTTGATACGAATGCTACGAACTTTAAGATGCTAAGTTCCGAATTTTTGAAGCTCATCGATAGTCGCGTTGTGATTGTTTGTCCTGCAGAGGTCTTATTTTCTGTGATATCTTACGTGCGCAAAGTTTCGGGTGCTTCTATAGCAGAGGATATACTAAAGAATTCTAAGAATGTATTTAGGTTAATTTGTACCTTGCCCAAATTAAAGAAGCTGATTTTTTCGGTAATGTTTTATGAAGCATGTGAAGGATTAGATATTTCATCCCTTTACGCTGTTCTTTTTGCAAGAATGTCTGGCACACCTTTACTCGCTTCGGATTACGCCGTAATCAATGCGTATGAAAAAATGAGCGATATTGAGGAGAGATTGTTTCCTCAGGAGACAATTAGCCAAAAATAATAAATTAAGTAATGTGTCCTTCGAATTACGTAGGAATGTAAAGTGAGAGGTGGAAACTCAGCATCGCGGACGTAAAGAAGCGTATTTGATTATGCTGTCTATATAGGACGCGGGGAAAAGACGAAAAAACGTGAGCAAAACAAAAAATGCTCGCAGTTTGAAAAATAGTTCCCTACTTCTTATGGAATAGAAAGTGCTCGCATTTACCCCTTTTTCCTATGTACCAACTCAATAACTATCTCTGAACCGTTTTCGTTATTAGTTATTAAGTCATTTATTTTTTGTGCACTCTCGGAATCTGCCATAATAAGAATACATCTGCTATCTGAACTGTGATGAAAAAAATACCCTGTAATATTATTGTGAAGAAAGCTTGGTAAAATCGTTATATCCCATACCGTCCGGCTTATTTGTTTGGGAACGATGCAGACTTTAACAAAATCCATAAGACCCTCAAAAACATCTAACGGCAATTCAATCGACTTATACATTCCAAAACATCCCTTTCTGATTATTTTAAGGGTAACATATTTATTTAATTCTATTTGTCAAGTATCTTAACTAATCGGAGATCCCTCTCATTCTTCGCATCCTCATAGCCCTTATAGTTTCCAAGTTCACACACAGGCCCGCAGGAGCGAACAGCGGCCCTCATAATTGTCCTTGATGGCTTCTTGATACTGCCGAAGCACGATAAGGGCTAAGACAAACATTCGGGGGAAACTGGGCCATTTTGATGGCTTTCGCGCCTCCTGCCAATTTGCAATTTAGTTGCAACTACAAATTCCCTAAGACTTCAAGGAAGAACGGATTACACTTAGTTGACTGCGGAATATTTTTAAGATTATCAGTATTCTCTTAAAAATATTTTCGGTTAATTGCTGGATTGAGACTGCACCACGGTGCTGGTACAGGTACAGACGTTAAATAATGCGGAGCCGGAGCGGTTGAGTTGAACGTACACCGTCAGAAATAAAAAAAGGAGGGAAGCTTTCGCTGCCCTCCTAAGAAGTTAACTGATATTCAAGTTAAATGATATAGTGCGCGACGTGGTCCCACACGACCCCGACGCGCTTTGAGGATGGCTTTACATCTTCGATGTTTTTTTGCCTGTCCTTTATTTCAGAACATTGTGAATTGAACCATACCACGATGACCCGACTCTTCAATGGCCTGATCGATCTCTGAATGCTTGACTTCTATATGCGTCACCTTCTTTTTCCTTCTCCCGATGTATTCAACAAATTCGACTTTTACAACAATATTGTGAATCGGCATGCAATAATGACCCACCTTTTGGCATAATCGGCATTGAAAATTGACCCACCCCTATCAGCTCTATACTCTGTCGACAATCAGACAGAAGGAGGGCTGTG
>JBEKOL010000052.1:0-20062 GCA_049521775.1 Syntrophales bacterium | reverse complement strand
GAATTGTTTTCATCTCCGAAGTATTTCTTGGAATGCGATAAGAATTCTTATAGCGAAAGGGTGAATTAAACACGATTCATATTCACCCTTTCTTTCCATAATCATCAATATCCAGCCTTTTCAAAAAAGTTTGTTTATAGATGGAGGATGCAAAGAATAACTACCGAACAACCATAGAAAAATTATTTATAGCTTTTCCCGCGGCGCACTTCCTGTACGCCGTGCATCAACGGTGCGAGATTAGCCTGCAAAAAGGAGGAACTATGAATACGCTATTCCGTATCTTAGTTATCGTTGTTTACTTTCTCGTGACTTCGTCGACACTTCTCTACTCAGCCGATTTTCTTGGCGATGCCTTGAAAAAAGGGTTGCCGCAGCTGCCCGAGCTCGGCGGCTCGCCCACAGGCCGGGCAGCAGGTGCTGGCCTCGATGACAGCACTATAGCTTCCGGCCTGAAAGATGCCCTCTCTGTTGGGACCAAGAACGCCGTCAGCCTCGCTTCCAAGTTAAACGGTTACTATGGCAACGAAGCCATCAAGATCCTGCTGCCCGATAAGATTCAGAAGGCAGTGGAACTGGCCGGAAAGTTGGGTTACCAGAAACAGGTGGATAATTTCATTCTGAGCATGAACCGTGCCGCGGAGAAAGCGGCCCCGAAAGTAGCCTCTCACTTTACCGATACCATCAAAGGGATGAGCATCGAAGATGCGCGCAAGATTCTGTCAGGCGGCGATACGGCGGCAACCGAGTATTTCAAATCGAAAACCTTTTCGAAGCTCTACGATGAGTTCAAACCCAGCGTCTCCCAGAGCATCAACCAGGTCGGAGTTACGCGCGCCTATAACGACATGATGGGCAAGGTCCCGTCTGTTCCTTTTGCAAAGCCGGAATCGGTCGATCTCGACCACTATGTGACGACGAAGGCCCTAGACGGTCTCTTCTACATGGTGGGACAGGAGGAGCAGAAGATTAGGACAAACCCCATGGCTCAGACAACTGACCTTTTGAAGAAGGTGTTCGGCAAATAGACCGGTTTGGTTCACTTTGTTATGCTCCAACATGGCATCTTCATTCAGAAATCGATCGGGTGACGGTGGATTAAGTTTTACCAAGTAATGCGATATGCCGCATTTAATGGCATATGCACGATAAATAGGCGCAAGTTGGTAACGTAATTAAGAGCAGAACCTGCGTCCGCTTTCTCTCTGAAAGGGCGCGCACTAATCTTCTTTCCGGGTTACTCCTCCTATCTCGACTGCACTGCTGTTGGATCTACCTGAAGAACGGAAATTGGAGGCGGGCCAAAAACCGCATCAGCAGCATTTATTCTGAGCTATAGTGATAAAAAGCCTTGATGGGCCTTATGATGCAGGTGTACTATTACAACTACATTAGTGTCCCCCTCGGGGATGGTGGAAACCCCTCGCCTTTAGGCGAAGAAAAGTTTATAGTTTATCGCTACGCGACGTTGTCAACTTGGAGCACATACAAAAAGCGACCTGAAGGTTTACTTAATCTGGATTCCGAAATGATCCAGCAATATATTCAAGAGCAAGAAGGTGAGCCGGTGACTGATGACAGTCGATTTGAAATCGACCCCTCTTAAACCCCTCGACTTATAGTCGAAGGTAATTCAGTATTCGAGGCAGCTTGGACGAGGGAAAATCGAACCTGAGAGACCTCTTGATTAATCGTCAATGGTGCAAGGGATGCGGCGTGTGCGTTGCTTTCTGCCCTAAGCGCGTCATGGCACTTGACGACATAGGAAAAGCCGTTGTTGCGAGGGGCGAGGACTGTATTTGCTGCAGGCTCTGTGAATTTCGATGTCCCGATCTGGCCATAGAAATGCCGCTTAGACTTCAGTATGATTGGCGGGATATTTCTGCTTGATTTTCGGTGTCCGGATATGGCCATAAATCACAATCGAATAGGAAAGATGACATGAAAGATAAAGTGAAGTTTGTACAGGGAAACGAGGCTTGTGTGGAGGGTGCCTTGTATGCGGGGCTTGATTTTTTCGCGGGTTATCCCATCACTCCATCCACGGAGATTGCCGAACTTCTTGCTTTTCGGCTTCCTATAGGAGGCGGCAAGTTCATACAGATGGAAGATGAAATCGCCTCGATGTGCGCCATTATCGGGGCTTCCCTTACGGGACGTAAAGTCATGACAGCCACAAGCGGTCCCGGCTTTTCGTTGATGCAGGAAGCGCTGGGCTACGCGATCATGGCGGAAATCCCTTGCGTGATCGTTAACGTGCAGCGAGGGGGGCCATCGACGGGGATTCCGACTCATGTCAGCCAGGGCGACGTGAATCAGACTCGCTGGGGGACGCACGGCGATCATTCCATTGTGGCCTTGACGGCTTCAAACAACCAGGACGTTTTCGCGATGACCGTGGAGGCGTTTAATATCTCCGAGACCTACCGGACGCCGGTGGTGCTTTTGTTCGATGAAGTGGTAGGCCACATGCGTGAGCGCCTAGTTCTGCCGGAGGAAGGAGATATCCCCATAGTGGAACGTCTGAAAACGTCGGTGAAACAAGGTGTGGATTATCATCCCTATCTGCCGCGTGAAGATGGGCGGCTGCCCATGTCCGATTTCGGCGGCGTTCATCGATATAACGTGACAGGTCTATACCACGACATGTGGGGGTTTCCATCGGATGACCCGGGAGTTGTGCACGGGCTCATCAGGCACTTGATGGACAAAATCGATAACAGAACCAACCAGCTTGTCAGGTTTAAGGATTTTTACACCGAGGATGCCGAATTCTTACTTATCTCATACGGTTCCGCAGCGCGTTCCGCCCGGCATATTGTGGAAAGACACCGCAGACGTGGAGAAAAATACGGACTGTTGGAAATGCAGACCCTTTGGCCGTTTCCATACGATCTGGTAAGGCAGAAAGCCGCCGGGGCAAGATACATTGTTGTTGTGGAGATGAACTCAGGGCAAGTCTGTCAATCCGTCAGACTGGCGGTGGACCGTCCGGAGCGGGTCTCTTTGGCCAACAGAATTGACGGTGTCTTAATCAGCCCGACGGATATTCAAAGGATGCTGCATGTGATCGAGGGGAAGGGGGTTTAGACAATGGCGATAAAAGATTATGTTCGTGAACGATTCTTTCCTCACATCTGGTGTGCAGGTTGCGGGCATGGCATTGTTTTGAACGGTTTGATAAGAGCGATCGAGAAGCTGAGGTTGAATAAAAACGACATAGTCATGGTGTCGGGCATTGGCTGTTCCTCACGAATTACCGGCTACCTTGATTTTCATACGATGCATACCCTGCACGGGCGCGCTCTGGCTTTCGCTACAGGGATTAAACTGAGCAGACCAGAATTGAAGGTGATTGTGCCCATGGGCGACGGCGACGCCCTTGCCATCGGAGGCAATCATTTCATCCACGCCGCCCGGCGTAATATCGATATTACGGCCATTGTAATGAATAACCAGATCTATGGGATGACCGGTGGTCAGTACTCCCCCTTATCCGGTTACGGAACCATAGCGAGCACCGCCCCTTACTCAAATATCGATCAGAGTTTTGATGTGGTCGAGTTAGCAACCGCGGCCGGCGCGACTTTTGTGGCTCGGAGCACCACATATCATGTGCAAGAGATGGCCGAAATGATCCAGGAGGCTATCGTGCATAAAGGATTTTCTGTGGTGGAGATCATGTCCCCGTGCCCCACCTATTTTGGGCGCAGAAACCGTCAAGGTGACGCTGTGGACATGCTCAATTATATGAGCAAGATAACAACCCCTGCCGATTCCATAGCTAGAGAGGATAATCCCAATCTGATTGAGCGCGGAATCTTTATTCGAAAAGAACTGCCTGAATATTGCTCGGCATATGATACAATCATTCAACGTGCCAAGGAGGGGAAATAATGGTGGAGCGGACCAGATTTGTATTTTCCGGATCAGGGGGCCAAGGGGTTGTTACAGCCGCCATCATTTTGGCTGAGGCGGCTGTGCTTTTCGAGAATTTGAATGCGGTTCAAACCCAGGTCTACGGCGCTGCCGCGAGAGGCGGGGCGACTCGTTCCGAAGTTATTATTTCCAACTCGGAGATATTTTTTCCAAAGGTCAATCAGCCAAACGTGCTGATTTGCCTTACCCAGGACGCATACAACAAATTCTCTCGCATTATCCGCCCCGGAGGGCTGCTGATCACGGATACACATTATGTTAAGACTGAGCGGACGGTCGATGCTATGCTCAAAGAGTTCCCCATGTATCAGACAGTGATTGACAAAATAGGAAACCAGATCGTGTTTAATATCTGTATGCTTGGGGTTTTGATCGGCCTGACAGGGATTGTCCGGTCAGAATCTGTCATGAAGGTACTTGAAAAGCAGATCAGCCCAGGTTTTATCGAAATGAACCGTAAAGCCCTCGATTTGGGACTGAAGCTATCTGATGGGAAGAGAGAATAAAGAAGCACATAGAGCACTGCGATCTAATACACCTGCCAAACTGCAACAACCACATCCGTTCGTTGAAAAATGCGAAGGCTCGACAGTTCATTTCTTGTTCGTGTAGAATCCGGCTGCCTTCCTTGTAAGCGACAAATCGTCAACCTCGATGAAAATGCAGGTCTTCAAAGCGTAATAAATATAATACGATCCGGACGATAAACATCAACACCACACCACATATATTGCGGTCAATATTGCCTTGACATACAAAACCGAAAGTTCTTATACTTCCCCCGCAATATCTGATCAAAACAATACCAAGACAATTTAAAGAACGGAGGCATAAACATGGCGGAAAAAAAAGGATTGAATAAACCGGTAAAATTGAAAGCGGAATTGGCGGAGCTCCTAGGTGCTAGCTCACTTCCTCGTACTGAGATAACCAAAAAGTTGTGGGATTACATCAAGGCAAACAAACTACAAACCAAAACAATCAATGGTAAACCAGAAAATGCTGGCAAGAATATTGTGGCTGATGCTAAATTAATTAAAATATTTAACAACACCAAAACTACCAGCAAGACTGGCAAATTAACTGATTTTACAAAGTTGGAAGAAGGTCAGACTATCGATATGATGCAAATGGCATCTGTTGTTAGTGCCAATATCGAATAGACTAAACAAATATAATTGTTTTTTCAAACTGTATGAAACATCTGAAAGTAAAAAAATGGATGGCGACTCTTAACATATTGTTCCTGCTCACTCTTTCCATATGTCTTGTATCCTGTCTTAACTGGACCATGGAAAAACCCTCCTTCGTCCTCCATGAAATCATCCTCAGCCCCAACGCCCTCGCGGAGGCGAACCTTCTCATCGGTCTCGACGTTCAAAATCCGAACCGTTTTGACCTTACGCTCAAGTCTTTCGAATACGTTCTTTTCCTTAACAACGAAGAAGTCGGAACCGGCCGCCTGGAAAAGGAGATTCTCGTCCCTTCGTTATCAACAACGCAGGTGCAGGTATCTGTCGTTGCAAAGTTTAAAGACATGGGCGGTAGCCTAAAAACAATTATTGCCGGTTATGACCTGCCTTACAAGATAGAAGGAAAAGCCTCTGTTAGAACGACCTTTGGCAGCCGCTATTTCCCTTTCTCTAAAGACGGGCGTATCAACCTGAAAATTTTATAATGACCTCCACGATATATAATCGCAATTTTCATCATGCTTGCGGCCTTTCTTTTCGACGGCAATGCTTTTGTCGAAACGAAAACATTCATCAAGGACTACACCTATCAGGCAGGTGATCCTGGATTTATTGAAAAACGCAGACTCCTGCGTATTTCGTACTGAAAGGATTTCTGGAACATCAGAATTAGGTCTTTAAACCTTTCAGATCATTCCTGTATTGTGGCTGATTTTGCCGATTCTATTATAATACCATGATGCCGGATGGATATTGAAAATTGGTTGTAATCTCTATAGGAACAAGTTCAGTTATGGGAAAAGGGGAGGTGAGAGCTTCTTCCTGAAATCTTGTTTTTGGTAGCTTCCATCAGAATGCCAACTTTCAAATGGAAGTCATGAAATATTTATTGTAAAAGTAATGCAGATTTGAATAATAACCGATCAATTAAAAAAGGAGGCCATTCAATGAAAACGAGAAGCATTATTACTTGGACAATCTTTGCGTGTTTGGTTTTATCATTTGTAACAGTGGTTCCTGCAAAGGCAGCGAACACTACAGAGCAGATTCTAACCCAGATAGACGATATTCTTAAAGCAAACCCATTGAAGGCAACTGACAAGATCCAAGTGATCAACGTAGTTCAGGACGATATAGTTACCATCAATGTCGTAAGATTCGTTGAAGGGGCAGTGCTGAAGCCTCATGTTCACAAAACTCATGATGAAATGGTCTATGTCCTCAAGGGATCTGGGCGGGAGTTTATTAATGGAAAATGGATTGATATGAAACCCGGCACTTTTCATTTCAATCCCATGAATAAAGTCCACGGCACCAAGAATACCGGCAAAGAAGACCTTGTATTACTTTCGATATACACCCCAGCCATGAAAGAAACTGATCGGCATTTTGTGGATGAGAAATGAACCGTGGAGAGGACCTGCATTCAGTACATGTTTTGTGAGAGGCTTGCGGCTTATTAGTTGTATAATAGATTGTTTGCCGAGGATAAGAGCAAGCGTACAGGTAGTCTTATCAGATGTATTGATGTCTTGTTTTTTGCTATTTCCTTAAGGATGCGACATTTCAAATGGAAATGAGCAATGTGGGGTAAATTACGGGACGGGATTTCCCCTTTGACTGTCCATGCAGACGAGAGTACGGTTTACTATCCTAACTTGGGCCTATTTAATATTACAACCTAACATCTAGCCTTTTGGAGTGTAGTATGCGAACGACCCTTCCGAAAGGTACCAATATGAAGCCTCCAAGGAGTTGTTATGCCTCTTTGGGGGCTTTTTTGTCATGTGTTTAAAGGCTCCAATTTTTTGGGGTGAATCATACAAATATGGGTAAGTAGATGTTTATTTTAACTTGAATTGAGAAAAGGAACAAATAATGAAAACAAAAGATAAAGAAGGAACAAAATGGGCAATTCTTTTTTTTATTGGAGTGCTTTCTGTTTGGATTGTCATCGGTGCGTTGTGTAATAATGCTTATAAAATATTTTAATGAAACAACAATAGCGAGCAGGTCCCTGGATTGAGAAATAAAGAATGGCAGAATTCTAAATTAACATATGCCACATGTTCTGGGTGCTGATCAATTGCATGCACAAAGAATAATTTTGAAGGAGGGGGAAAATGACTACAGTCAGAAGCAATAAAGTTACATTGTCCGTCATATTTACCCTTATATGCTTTTGCTTTATTCCCAAGATAATAGATGCACAGGCTATCAAAACCTCTGTTTCCGAAATTATTAGTAATCCAGATAAGTATGATGGGAAAGTAGTTCATGTACAAGGCAGGATACAATCGCTGAAATTTAATACTCCTAAGAAAGGCGACCCATACACTACCTTTATGGTAGTCGATTCTTCAAATAATGCCTTGAATGTTTTTACTTTTGGGACGCTCTCCATAAATAGAGGCGATTCGGTGACGGTCAAAGGACGATATCAAAAGGTCAAACACGTTCCTCCAAAATACACTTTCCATAATGAAATAGATGCTTCAGGAGGAAGTGTGGAGAAAATTAATAAATAGAGAGATTCATAACCGTCTTCAGATTTGGACATTATTAATTTCATTTGCGTAAACATCTGCTTTGCCGGAGGAAATAATTATGCATAAAATAAGAAATGTCATAACAATTCTGATGATTATAGTATTGACTATATCGAGCACACCAAACAACGTTTGGGCAGGTTGCAAATCTGATTGCAGTGATGAATACGATTCTGCCATAGAATCCTGTAAGTCGCAATATGATGAACCAGACGATGCAGATACGTTGATGAGTTGTATTGATGATGCTAAAGACGAATATGAATCTTGTATAGAAGAGTGTCATAACTGAAGTTAATAATTCCTAGCTTCTCAAAACACAGAACGGGGCTTCGTGCTTATAGCTCACTTCAAAGGCAGGTCATGAGAGAACATCCTCATCAAAGCGGACTTCTTTTCGTGGGAAGTGCGTTCGAAGACAGTTTTTCTTACGAGAGCGGATCGCTGTCTTAGGTTTCAGAGGACAGGGCCAGTTCGATTTCCTGCTTGACGAGACCGATTTCTTTTTTTTTAATCGGAATTTCAGCGCATGCCTTGCCGATCTGCCGCCAATCCTCCCCAGATCCCAGGCACACATGCCGCGGACCATCTCGCTCGGATTCCCGGAAAGTGACTCAGCTAGGACGGGGATGAAATAATGGTCCTTGATGTTACCAAGAGCCCGGGCGGCGTTCATCTGCTGACCTGCCCGCCTAAAACCTGTCCAGTTTTTATGTTAGGATTCCGGCATAATTTTGGATTATGAATAAGGAGGGCAGGATGAATCGGAAGCGTTTTATGGCGAAACAGGTTATTGGGTTTCTACGGGAAGCGGATGTGACGCTATCCAAGGGCAGAAACATGGGGCAGATCTGGTGGAAAATGGGGGTCACAGTGCAGACCTATTATCGATGGCGCAAGGAGTATGGCTGGATGAAGACCGATCAGATCAGCGGCCCGGCGCTTGCGCAGGATCAACCGCGTCTCCTTCCATAGGGAATCCCGAGTTTCTTCATTCTGCTTCTCAAAGTGCCAGCGTTTATTCCCAAGAGTGCAGCAGCTCCGCCAGGTCCATGAACAATCCCATCCGTTATTGTCAAAACCCGCTGGATATAACGGGCATTGACCTCATCGAGGGTGATTACTTGATCTGATGGTTCGGTGATCATTGTTGGGTATTTGCTTCTTTCTGTCCCTGCCAAAACCTTAAAAGTCAGCGGCTCTCCATTGTTCAAGATCAGCTCTCGCTCCACAAGGTTTTCCAACTCCCGAACGTTCCCCGGCCAGTGGTAATTCATCAGAGAATCGATCGCTCCGATTGATAGTTCCGGAACAACACGCAATTTTAATTGCTTCGTTTTCTTATTGATAAAATGATAGACCAATAGAGGAATGTCCTCTTTTCTTTCTCGTAACGGTGGTACCCTGATGGGAAAGACATTTATTCTGAACCACAGGTCCTCACGGAATTGTTTTGCCATGACCATATCCTGCAAATTTCGGTGGGTGGCGGCAACAACCCGTATATCCACCGGAATGGGTTTTGTCCCCCCCACACGTTCGATTTCTTTCTCCTGTAGGACGCGCAACATTCTGATCTGGGCATGCGGCGGAAGCTCTCCGATCTCATCGAGAAAAATGGTTCCCTGATTGGCACGCTCGAAGCGCCCTCTATTTCGCTCTATTGCCCCTGTAAAGGCCCCCTTTTCATGCCCGAAAAGTTCGCTGTCGATCAGGGTTTCAGGAATAGCCCCGCTATTTACCGTAATGAAAGGACCTTTCCTCCGAGGTGATAAATAGTGAATAGCGCTGGCTATGACTCCCTTCCCGACTCCGGTTTCGCCCAACAGCAGCACCGGGCTCTCAAGGGGCGCTACCTTCCTGACCATCTCCATGACATTCCTTAGTCCAAAATCGCTGCCGACGATATCATCGCCTGACATATTTAACAATTCACGGTGGAGATACAGGTTGTCGTCCATCAACATGTCTTTCAGCCTGAGAACTTCCTGATACGTAAGTGCGTTGGACACGGCGATAGCGAATGGTTCGTTCAAGAGAGCAAACAGACGGGCATCTTCCTCTGTATATTTGTTCCTTCCATTCGCAGTGAGGACCAAGGAACCTAACCGTTTTCCTTCGATTACGAGTCGCATCACTAATGCCGAAGAGTCTGGCATATTGAAAGATTCGGCGACACTTTTGATGACGGGATCAGATTCTAGACAGTTCACTATCCTTACATTCGGCACGCCGGAGCTCTCAAAACTTGCTCTGCCCTCTTGAGTTAAGGGTATTATTCTGTCCAGAGTTCTACTTTCTGAAATGGTAATCTGGGCAATAGTTCTTACCGCACCGAGATTTTGCTCGTACAGGAGAAGTGAAAGCATATCCACGGGCATTACCTTCCTTAAATACTCCAATGCTCGCTGCAAGGCAGTTCCCATGTCAAGACTACCGCATATCCGCATCGTCATCTGATGATAAAATTCATATTCGTCCGCGATCACGTTTTCCTCCGCAAAATATTGCTGATAAAACCATTCTATCCGGGTTAATTATTGGAAGAATTAAATTCTTCAGATTCAAGGCTTTTGCCACAATAATGTTGATCCTTGAAGAAACAAAAATCAATGATACGCTTTATGTTGTGATATTTGTCAATTTAACACACTTATTGAGAAATATCTCAATTTTTTTGTGATTATTCTCAGTTTTGAAAAACCTTGTTTTGTAACTCTATAATATTAATGCGATTTTATCATGGCACGTTCTATGCTCAAGTATAGGACAAACTTGAGCGGGAGGTTAAGTAAATGCAGTGGATGGAGGTAATAAAGCTTCGGATGGCCGAAAAGGATCCAGAACCAGTGGAACAGAAAATTCTAAAGCTAATAAAAGATGTCGGTAATAGCAGACTTATGAAGGACATAAAATTATACCACAACGCATTGGTAGGCAACGACTTAAGCGTTAATCTTCATTGGGAAACAGGGAACGCAGAACCGCAAGGCAGCGCCACCGGTTTATGTTTGGTTCATCTCTTTAGAAATTTCGGCCTGGTTTCTCATTCGGTATGGATAGAGGAGTAAGCGCTGAGGGCGCGGCTTGCCCATCAGCCGCTCAAAATGTAATTTATGAACATTAATGTTGGTAGATTATGACTAAGTGTGCTCACACCCTACAACAACAGCATTCTAAAAGGAGATATCAAATATGAAAATACTATCACCTAAAATGAAAGAAGAAGCTTTAAGTGATCTTAAAATGTATTTTGGCAAACCGCCCTACGATATCGAGCATATCAGGCGTTTCTACAGGTCGTCGGGGCTGTTTGACCAGCAGGCGCTTGCAAAATACGGCAGAACGCCCATTGAACTTATCAGGGAATTGCAGGCTTTTTACATGACAGAGAAGATAAGGGAAGAAGCCCTGAAGGATTTGGAGATGTATTTCGGTGAACCGCCCGCAAAGGAAGAAACGGTTCGCAGCAGACTCTCATCAGGTCTTCTGGAAATGCAGATACTGGCGAAGTATTTGATCACGGTCGATGAACTAATGAGTAAGGTAGGATACGCGGTTATCCAGTAACCGGGGAGGAAGACATGAATATTGTTGCATGCATCAAACAGGTTCCGAACACGGATAGCACGATCAGGTTAAAGCCGGACGGATCAGGTATCGTTGAAACCGGTATCGAATGGGTCATGAATCCTTATGACGAGTTCGGTGTTGAAGAGGCCCTGAGAATGAAGGAGAAACTCGGCGGAGAAGTCACCATCGTTTCACTGGGTCCGGCAAGGGCAATAACGGCTATCAGAACTGCCCTGGCCATGGGTGCCGACAGGGCGATCTATATCAATGACCCCGTCTTCGATGGCGTGGACGCCTACATGACGGCAACGGCACTGGCCGCCGTCATTAAGACTATTCCCTGCGATATCGTCTTCTGCGGGCAGAGGGCCATTGACGACGACTCGGGTCAGGTCGGAGCGATACTGGCCGCGCTTCTTGATATCCCCCAGGTGACAGTTGCA
Organism: Syntrophales bacterium; assembly: GCA_049521775.1. GTDB lineage: Bacteria > Desulfobacterota > Syntrophia > Syntrophales > UBA2185 > Fen-1135. Next base: position 8,365 of record JBEKOL010000052.1, on the reverse strand, counting down.
ACAAAGGTAGATGTTGAGGGCAATTTTATCAAGGTAGTAAGGCCCGTCGAAGGCGCCGAGCTTCTCATAGAGAGTCCTCTGCCATGTGTGGTTACAGCCCACAAGGGATTGAATGAGCCGCGCTTCGCATCCCTTCCCGGAATTATGAAAGCCAGGAATAAACCCGTTGAGGTCAAGGACGCGGCAATGTTGGGTGTCTCCATGGACGTTAAGGCAGAGGTCATCGGGACGATGCCGCCTTTGGCCAGGCCTCCGGGAAAGATTATCTCAGGGGATGACATTGCAACCAAGGCCAAAGAGCTGGCCAAGCTGCTCAGGGAAGAGGCAAAGGTCATATAGGCCTTTTATATTGGAGGGATGAATAATGGCAAAAGGTGTTTGGATAATTACGGAACAGAGATATGGAACCTTCCGCAAGATTACTTTTGAGCTGGCCAGCACAGCGAGGAAACTCGCGGATGAGCTTGGAGAAGATGCCTGCGCAATCCTCCTGGGTTCGGGAATCGAAGGGATCGCCGGTGAGCTCGGGAAATACGGTGTTGATAAAGTTTACGTGGCTGACCAGCCAATCTTCGACCCTTATACAACAGACGCCCATGCGGCGGCTATAGTCCAACTGGTGAAGGAGCATGAACCTTCTATTCTGTTTTTAGGCGCTTCTTCTCAGGGGAAGGACCTGTCGGCTCATCTGGTAGGCAGGCTGGAAACCGGCATGGCAACGGACTGTACGCATGTGAAGGTCGTCGACGGCAGACTGCGGGCGATACGTCCTATGTATGCCGGGAAATGTTTTGGAGAAGTGGCGATAAACGCATTCCCCCAGATGGCATCTCTTCGGCCCAATGTTTTTCCCGTTGTTAAAAGCGCCAGGGAAACTGTCATCGTGAAGTTCGACCCGGGCATCGGTCCCGATCAGCTTAAGACAAGAATCCTTGAAGTCCGGAAGATCACAAACGGGAAGGCTGATTTGACAGAGGCCAATATTGTTGTATCCGGCGGACGGGGAATGAAAGGGCCGGAGAATTATGCCATCCTTGAAGATCTTGCGGAAATCCTGGGTGCGACAGTCGGAGCGTCCAGAGCCGCAGTGGATGCTGGCTGGAGACCCGAGGCGGATCAGGTTGGTCAAACCGGAAAGGTGGTCTCTCCAAACCTCTATATCGCCTGCGGAATATCCGGCGCCACCCAGCATCTGGCGGGAATGGGTACTTCAAAATGTATCGTGGCCATAAATAAGGATCCGGACGCCCAGATCTTTACGGCGGCGGATTATGGCATTGTGGATGACCTTTTCAAGGTTGTTCCGGAACTGACGAAAGAGATCAAAGCACTCATTTCATAAATAACACGGAACGGATCGAACGCATGAGAAGGAGAACATGCAGATGAAAATGTTCCCGGAAAAAAAGATGGAAGAGACATCAATGAATAACAGGACGCGTTCCGGTAAGCCGCCCGATGCCAAAGACAAAATTGAAGAGACCCCGTCACCGGGCAGCCCCGGAATGCAGATCCTGGCAAGATATCCGATAACAGTAAAAGCCCTGATGAAGGCTATGGAGATTGCATGCGTATGAAAGGGATGTGGCGTTGTCATAACGCGTTAAACTCATACCCCCCTTGAAAAGGGGGAAATAAGAAAGGCAAGGCACTCAAGGCATAGTTTGAGGCGCTCAATCTAAACTACAAACCGGCTGATAACCATACTGACAGGGGATCAGCCCAAAAAATGGAGGAACGTATCATGTTAGAGAGATCAAAACAAAAAGCGAAAGAGTGGGTGGCCAATGCGATAGCGTTTTACAAGACTTCCGGCAAGGAGATCGCACTGGCCGAGTTTACAAATCCTAAAGGACCCTTTGTTCAGGACGAAATGTATATCTTTGTGCTGGATTCCAAAGGTAACATGGTTGCACACGGAGTCAATGAGAAATACGCGGACAAGAGCTTCGTAGATCTCAAGGATTCCACCGGCAAGAGTTTTATCCGGGAAATCATCGAAGCCGCAAACGCCAAAGGCAGCGGCTGGGTAGAATACCAGTGGTACAACCCGGTAACTAAGGCAAGGAAACCTAAGAGCTTGTATTTTGAGAAAATCGACGACTTAATTATTTGCAGCGGCATCTATATAGTAGGGCTGATGGATATCATCTCCTATAATCTTGAACATATGCAATATGGAGGAGATGCGTATCTAGGCGAATATCAGCCTAGGGTGTGATTTGGCGGCGGCGGCAATCACAGGATGACCTTCACTTCGCAGAAAATAGCCAGGATAAGAATAATGCCAAAGACAGTGTCAAACTGGGCCGTCAGGGCATCGGCTTTTTAGAGGCTGGGTATTTCTGTCCTGATTTCATCATCTGGTTGCTTGCGGGCGGAAATCAATACGTCTTTTCGCTTATCCATAATCCCTATAAGCAAGAGGGGGGTATCATGGACAACAGATTGAGGCTGGCGATGGTAAATTCCAGGATCAGATGAACAACCAGACGGGATAGTTGGCCGGAGCATGAACTCTATATTCCCAGATTAGAGAGCATCGCGCAGAAGGTATTGATAATCTCCACTAACCTTGGATGAGATGTTTCGAAACCCTGAGCCGATGAGGCCAGACCTTCAATCGACAAATTGAGGAGTGCCGGATTTTTTTCACTGCGTGTGGCTTCGTGGGCAGATAATTCGGCAAATCCCGTTATGCTTTCCGCCTGCTCATAGTGAGTCTGGGAAAGGTCGGCAATTTCCGTCCTCAGGGTCATCAGGAGGGTCAATAGCTCGGCTTTGTCACTCTCTTTGACTGCTTCGCTCTGCTTCAGCCTCTCTTCAATCTTGTCAAGATGATCCTGAATCATTCCAAATGTCCTCTGGTCCTCTCCACCCCGTAAATAAAAGCATACGATGGGTGGCCTTGTGTGTCAATAAGAAATGAGCAAAAGAAATGAACAATAGGTATGCATTATAACTTGTCATCTCAAATATTTTATAATAACAAGAGTGTGTGGACTTCGGTCAATAAGGATAATCATTTGAAAGAATTGGTCAATGTTAAAAATGCCGGCCGCTTTGTTTTAGCAAGAAGTTAATACCTTATAGTGGCAGGACATAAAACATAACAGCAAAGTAATGACATGTGCTCCCTACAATTACAAAGAGATGCCATATGGCGTGATGATAAGAAAGTCTCTTCCAAGCATAGAACACGGTGCCTCCCGTGCAGGAAAGACCGCCAATCAGAAGCAGCAGGAGCCCACCAGTCCGTATATGGGTTAAAAGTTGGTTTCCAGCTATGACGCCAATCCATCCCATAAGAATATAAATCAAGGTCGAAAGAATTTTAAAACGATAGACGAAAAAAAATTTGAATAAAATCCCTATAAGGCATAACACCCAGACAATTCCAAACAAAGTCCACCCCCAAGAACCGCGAAGATTGATCAGGGCAAAGGGTATGTAAGTCCCGGAGATGAGAATATTGATAGAAGAATGACCGATGGTTTTGAATATGCGATCGAGAAGAGTGATCAATGAAGAAATGAAATATGTCGGTTATTGGTGCCACCTACGAATCCTCACAACGAAGAGACTTTGAGGAACAACGATTACGAAAAGAAACGTTCGATGACATACCGGCATAATATGTTTTTGGTTGCTTAAGACAAGATGACAGTGAAGTGCAGGCGGGAGGACGAGACAGAGTTCAGGAGGCACGTATGAGCTCTACACGATACCTAGATTTAAACCACTTGAAAAACTGATAAAATGCGTTATATTTATACTGATTAAGCTGAGTCAAAGGAGGTAATCATGCAATATTCGGAAGTGGTAATGGACCATTTTAAGAAGCCTCGGAATGTCGGTAAGATTGAAAATCCTGATGGCACGGGTGAAGTAGGGAACCCGATATGCGGCGATATGATGACGATTACTCTTAAAGTCAAGGATGACCGCATTGATGACATAAAATTCAACACATTCGGCTGTGGGGCGGCTATTGCTGTATCAAGCATGGTGACTGAAATGGCAAAAGGAAAGACTTTGGAAGAAGCCCTGGCGATTACCAAAGAGTCTGTCGCAAAAAACCTTGGCGGTCTTCCGAAGAACAAACTCCACTGTTCAAACCTGGGGGCGGACGCTTTGCATAAAGCCATTATGGATTACTATGAGCACAAAGAGGGCAAAGTCAGGGACACAAAAGAAGCCGGAAAAGTAGAGCACATCGGTGAAAGGGAAGGAAAATGTTACTGCCCTTACTGCGACGCCGGATTACCGGAACCTGCTCCACTCTGCACGCGTTGTGGAAAGCCCACGTTACAGCATTCTGATTTCCCTATCGTGAAAGGAGCAGAAAAGAAATGAAGGTAATCTATTTGGACCATATTTCCGGTAATCCGCTCCATCCTCAGGTTAAAGAGGATATCATCGATTATATACAGAAGGACGGTTTTGGTAACCCTGTGAGCCAGCACAGCATCGGAGATGCGGCCATGGAGACCCTGGAAGACGCACGCGCCAAGGTCGCCCAGCTCATCAATGCAGATCCGCAGGAGATCGTATTCACTTCATGTGGAACAGAAGCAAATAACCACGCCATAAAAGGTGTGGCCTTTGCAAAGGCCAAAAAGGGGAAGCATATCATCACCTCGAATATTGAACATCAGTCAGTTGCAAGACCTCTCCGGATGCTCTCCCAAATGGGTTACAACGTGACTTCAGTCTCCGTAGACAAGTATGGCCTAGTCAACCCCGTAGATGTGGAGCAGGCGATCAGAGAAGACACGATCCTTATTTCAATCATGCACGCCAATAATGAGATCGGTACGATTGAGCCTATCGCCGAAATAGGGAGAATCGCGAAGGCAAAGAAAGTGCCCTTTCACACAGATGCAGTGGTGTCCTGCGGCAACATACCCGTAGATGTTAACGAGATGGGTGTTGACCTGATGAGCATCGCTGCAAACCAGTTCTACGGACCCCCGGGTGTCGGAGCCCTCTATATAAGAGAGAAAACAAGGATACTGCCGCTTATCGATGGCGGGGTGCAGGAGAGTAACCGCAGGGCGGGAACCCCTAATATGATGGGTGTCGTCGGGATGGGTAAAGCGGCGGAACTTGCCCGCGTTGAAATGCCCCAGCGGACAGAGTACCTGTTGAAATTGAAGAAGGCAGTAATGGACCGTTTGGGTACCATTGATAAGATAGTTGTCAACGGGCACCCTGAAAAGAGTTTGCCGGGTCTCGTGTCATTCTCCGTGGAGTACATCGAAGGTGAATCTATGATGATGATGCTTGACGAGGAAGGAATAAGCATCTCCACCCGTTCCGCATGTGCCTCAGGCTCTCTCAGGACATCCCATGTCTTAATCGCAACCGGTACCGATCACGCTACAGCCCAGGGGACCCTTGTATTCTCCTATGGCATTGACATTACGGTGGACGATATTGACAAGGCATTCGAGGCCCTCAGGAAAAGCGTGGCCTTCTTGAGAAATATGTCTCCACTTTACAAGAAGGGATGATTATTCTCCGACGATTGATCGCCGCATGCTTTTTTTATCGTGCGTGACCCTGCATTGACAGGGCTGGAGGTGATCATTACCTAATGAAATGTTTTATAGTTGGTCGAATTAGAAAATCACTCGTACAAGAAAGAAACTGTATTTGCTTCTATAAGTATGTACCACAACTTCGTAGTGGAAATGAAAAGCAAAGATTACTTATTTTATACAAATAAGCCGCCCCACCGGAAGATAAGGCGGCTCAGATGATGTGTCTTGAAGAGGAGGAATTAGCCTATTAGAGCCATTCCATGTTTTCGGCTTGAGCCTTATTTTTTTGTCATACTCGCCCCGTCTTAAGAAGAAACCTTCCGTATCGAGCTCTCTAGTAATTCTTAGTTGTTCTTCTGTCGGCGGTTCGGTCTCCCGCACAATCGGTGATACCCTCAGATACGAGTTCACATTCTCCTTTATGGGAATTAACGGTAACACCCGGATGATGGGTCTCGAGGTACATCTCTTTCGTTTCGGGACTAAACCTCAACACGCCTCTAGTTGATATAACGGCAGCCGGTCCTGTTTCTTCGGGCAATCCTTCCTCGCATCTGCTGTTCCCGCCCTTCAAATAACTGGGAGTTGTAACGTAATCGCATTCCTCGACAAACTGGCGTTTCTCGTAAATCATAACGATTAAGCTTCTCCTGGCAAAAGAGCCAAAATCGTGGGCGTCCCACGCTTACCGGGAACCGGACTAAGCCTCTCCCCAAAGTCAAGACAGAAAATGGATTTGTTTAAGGTGCATGGTTGGATAAGCCTGTACATGGTTAAAGTTAGACTGTTTGCCGGAATAGACCTCGTAGGGCGTCCGGTATCCTAATGCCTCATGAATCCGCTCTCTGTTGTAAAATTGGAAATGGGCGGCCAGGCGAAAGCGGGCTTCTGCAACGCTATGGTAATCATGAAGATAAACTTCTTCGTATTTGACCGTTTTCCAGAACCTCTCAACGAAGATGTTGTCGCAGGCCCGACCCCAACCGTCCATGCTGATCTGGACGCTGTTTTTTTCAAGAGGACTGATGAAATCCGTTGCGGTAAACTACGTTTCCTGATCCATGTTAAAATTTTCCGGGTTGGATCCCTGAAGGGCTTTTTCCAGGGCTTGTACACAGAACGCCGTATCCAGGGTGATCGACAGCTCCCAGGCCAGGATGTAACGGCTGAACCAGTCCATGACGGCCACAAGGTAAATAAAGCCATGATACATTCGGATGTACGTGATATCGGCACACCAAACCTGATCCCGATGGTCGATTTTCAGGCCCCTCAGCAGATAGGGGTACTTTCTGTGCTCAGGACAGGATTTGCTCAACCTCTGTTGGGGATAGACGGCCTCCAGGTCCATGAACCGCATGAGCCTGGAACTCGCGACGAACACCCGTTCAGGATCTCTCTGCCTCAGCACCGCCACATAGAAGCAATTTATTGGATCGGCCCGCGCATAGATGCCGGGTGGCCAGGCAGTTGAAGGCGCTTGCCGGTATCCGTGACCTTCGTGCCGTCCACCTTTAGGATGGACATGTCGCCGTCAAGGAAGTTGCCGACGTAGAGGTACTTTCCGTCCGGGCTGAAGACTGCCCCTTCGGGAAGTCCTCCCACCACGACCTCGCCGACCTTCGTCACTTTCTTGTCGTCGATCTTTAGCACCGCCACGCTGCCGTTGCGTTTGTAGAACCAAGCGGCCTTGGCCGAGTTGCCACCCCCTATCAGTATTGCCACGGCGATCTTACCCGTGGGGCTGATAACCAAGCCCTCCGGCGCATCCCCGACCACGACATGGTCGATGACGCGCGGGGGGGTTGCCTCGAGGTCGATTACACTTACCGTGTCCACCTGTCCGTCCGCAGCACCTGAATTACCGTTGTTGGCGGAGATGGCCAGCTTGCCGTTCGGGGTGACGCCGATGTTGTACGGCCAGAGGCCGACATTCATGTCATACTTCTTGTAGGTCACTTTCTGAGCGTCTACCTCCAGCAACGCCACCTTGTGCCCGGGGAACTTCACCGTCAGAGCACGCTTACCGTCCGGGGTGAAGGCCACTGCCGCCACCTGTTCGCCCATGGGCACCGTGTCCACCAGTTTCACGTCCTTCCCCTTGATGGACAGCACGCTGATGGAGTTGTCCGCCCGGTTGGTCACCAATGCCAGGTTGCCGGCCCGGTTGATGTCTAGGCCAGAGGGCTGCTTGCCGACCTCAACGGTGGCAATGTGGCTAGGCGGGCTTGTCGTGAGATCGATGACGTATAGCTTGTTGTCGGGCACGAACTTCCACCCCACCCCATCCGGTACGGAGTTGAGGGAGTTCGCCACGATGGCCAGCCGCCCGTCGGGCGTGATGGCCAGGTTCGTGGGCGGGCCGAAAACCGAGTTGGTCAGCGGCAGGTTGGCGACGATCCGCGGCGATTCCCGCTTGGAAATGTCCACGATGGAGACCGTGTCTTTGCCGGCAGCTGTGATCACAACCTTTCCGGCGTCATCCCATGTGGCTTTCTCGTCGTTGCCGATGATCATAAGCTGCGCGCCGGCAGCCAGGGGAAAGACCAGAAGCAACATTACGATCGCAATGGTTAATCGGACTCTATTATGTTTCATCTCTGTCTCCTTTCCTTTTTTGATAAAGACTCGCTTAGGCACCTGATAAGAATACGAAAAACGGGGTTCAATGTCAAAATAAAAAGATCACAAGTGTTAGAAGCAAGTAATATGTCCGGTATTGTAGCACGTAATCTGTCCGGTTTAATATGGTCGCCGATGGAGGTGCCCGATGAGACGGACGGAGATGTTACAGGAGATCCGGAAGACGCGATTTGAAG
>JBEKOL010000051.1:0-21411 GCA_049521775.1 Syntrophales bacterium | reverse complement strand
TTGTGGAGACGGAGATGAACTTTAGGGTTCAGCAGGCGCAATGGAAGGCTGACGCGAATCGTGCGGAGGAGAAGGCGAAGGTAGCGGGAGAGATTTCGCGCATGGAGGAGACGAAGACCCTCGAGGCGAGGCGTGTGGAGACGAACAAGCTGAAGTACCAGGCTGATGTGATAATCCCTGCGGCGGCGGAGAAGGAAGCGTTACTCATGAAAGCTGCGGGCGAGGCGGCAAGCACCTTTGAGGAAGGGAAGGCGAAGGCGGAGGCCCTAAGGCTTCTCCGTGAGCAGTGGGAACACCCGAACAGCAAGGACCTGTTCATGATCCAGCTCATGCCGGAACTTGTGGGCCATGTATCGAGGGTGATCGCGTCCAATCTCAGTGTGGAAAGGCTGACCGTAGTTGATGGAGGCGGGAGCGGCGGTGGTATCCCCCACCTGGTGGGGAACCTGGCGGGCTCGGTCAACTCCTTCTTCGAACAGATGAAGACCATGACGGGCCTTGACCTGGCCAGGTTGATAGAAGAACACTACCAGGCGTCAGCTAAATAAAAAAAGTATGAAATATAATCCCCCTCGTGAGGCTGCATCGCAATCTCACTGCGAGTGAGTGAAACGACCGAATCAATAGGAGCCTAACACACCCCTTTTGGTTATTCGCTGCAACAAACAGTGATTGATACAGTCTCCCAAGCGAGGGGGGTTTTATTTTAACGATTATCCGTAACCAGTATCTTCGGCTCCATCATATCCAGGATAGCATATTTGAGGCCTTCCCTCCCCAGGCCTGAATCCTTTATTCCCCCATAGGGCATGTGATCTACGCGGAACGTAGGAACGTCATTGACAACGACGCCTCCGACTTCCAGGTTTATGAACGCATAGTTTATTTCATTCATGTTATGGGTGAAGATTCCAGCCTGTAAGCCGAAGTTCGTATCGTTTACCATGTGGACTGCCTCTTGAATCGTTGTATAGGGTTCTATGGTAACCACCGGCCCAAATACTTCGAGACAGTTGACCTTCATCGATCGCTTCGTGTTTGTGAGCACTGTTGGATCACAAAATGCACCCTCTCTCTTACCGCCGCAGACAATCTGTGCACCGCCGCTTGCTGCCTCTTTTATCCAGTTTTCGACTCGTTTCGCATTCGGTTCATCGATCATGACAGAGATCTGTGTTTCCTGCTTGAGAGGGTCGCCGAATCTTAAGCTCTGTGCGCTCACGACGAATTTCTCCAGAAATTCATCAAAAATCCTTCTTTCCACAAATATCCGCTGGGCATGAATGCAGATCTGTCCTGAGTAGGCAAAACCGCCGAAAAGGCACCTTTTCACGGCAAAGTCGATATCGGCGCTTTCGCATACGATGACGCCGGCATTCCCGCCAAGTTCGAGGACCACTTTTTTCTTGCCCGCATCTTTCTTCATCCTCCATCCCACCTCTGGTGAACCTGTGAAGGTCAGAAGCTTGAACCTCTCATCAGTCACAAGCTTCATTCCCGTCGTTCGATCCATCGGAATAATGGACAGCGCCCCTTTCGGCAAGGAAGTCTCGTCGATAATATTTGCTAGTTCCAGTGTGGAAAGCGGCGTTGCCGATGCCGGTTTCACTATGATGGGACAACCGGCTGCTATGGCCGGTGCGATCTTGTGGGCCGCCAGATTCATCGGGAAGTTAAAAGGAGAGATGCCTGCCACGAGTCCCACGGGAAAATATTTTACGAGCCCTTCCTTGTCTTTCCCGCCAGGAGTCCAGTCAAGGCTCAGATACTCCCTGGGAAGCCTCTTGGATTCTTCCGCCGCGATGAGAAAAGTCTGGCTGGAACGGTCAATTTCGGCGCCTGCATATATCAGAGGTTTTCCCGACTCCTGTGCCAGCAGCCTCGATAAACGGTCTTTCCTCTGCATAAGGGTATTGGCAATGTACCTGAGAATCTCAAATCGCTCGAAAGAGCTTAGTGCCTTCATGACATTTTCCGCCGACTGAGCTTTTGAGATGGCTTCTTCCAGATCAGTTTCGCGGCCCAAATATGTCTCAGCAATGACTTCATTGTTATATGGGTTGGTGACTTTCAGAATCTTGTCTGTTTTTTGAAACGATCCGCCGATGCAAATATGATATGTATCCATCATAACCCTCCTTCCCTCGCTGCACATTAATCTCCTGAAAACGTGACCAAAATGATCCGCAGTGCTCAAGATTTTCATGGTAAGCATTATCGATGATTATATCAGGAAATGACGAAAAATACATCTCCTGCCAAGCAAGAGCATGCTGTGTTATACTAACACGTTCTTCGCTCGCGGTGTAACTTGATAAGTGTTCCGACTGTGTATTCGTATCTTCTGGATATTACGGCATAGAGTTATGCGTACATGCGCTATTGACATACACAGTTATTTCTCATATATAAATCCTTTTCATTCGTCAAATCCGTGAAGGGCATGAAACTGAGGAGAGGCATTGCCGCATGAAATACTGGAGAAAACCCCTCGATCTGGAGAGCATCAGGGCGAGCAGGGGGAAGGTAATCATTATCGAGGAGCGATGCAAAGGTTGCGGATTCTGCGTCGCATACTGTCCGCGCGATGTGCTTGCCATGTCTCAGGCATTTAATGCAAAAGGCTATCATACACCTGCAATCATAGACGAGTCAAAATGTGTCAACTGCCATTTCTGCGAAGCCCTCTGTCCGGAATTCGCAATATTCTCTATAGAAACTACTGAAGCAGCACAGGGTCAGAGCGCCCGGTCTCGAAAGAAGAACAAGTAAGGAAAAGGGAGCTTACTTTATGTCAGTTGAAGAAGTATCTATTATTCGGGGTGAGGCGCATGGCTGACAAGGCTGTAATGACGGGGACCTATTTTATGAACGGTGACTATGCCTGCTGTGAGGGCGCTCTCGCTGCGGGCTGCCGTTTTTTCGCAGGGTATCCGATTACCCCGGCAACGGAGATTGCAGAGCGTATGTCCCGGAGGCTTCCGAATCTCGGCGGCATATTTATACAAATGGAAGACGAAATTGCATCCATGTCGGCTATCTTGGGTGCAAGCTGGGGAGGCGTGAAGGCCATGACCAGCACGTCGGGTCCGGGTTTTTCCCTGATGATGGAAAATATCGGTCTCGGAATCTGTACGGAGACACCGTGTGTGATCTGTAATGTGCAGAGGGCGGGGCCTTCTACGGGACTCCCAACGCTCGTGGGGCAGGGAGATATGATGCAGGCCCGCTGGGGATCACATGGCCATTACGAGGTCATTGCGCTTGCTCCATCCAGTCCCCAGGAGATGTTTGACTTGACCATCCGCGCATTCAACCTCAGCGAACAGTACCGCCTCCCAGTCATGATCATGGCCGATGAGGTAGTCGGCCACATGAACGAGCGAGTGGTCATTCCACGGAGGGAGGAAATAGAGATTGTCGGGCGGCGGAAACCCAAGGTACCTCCGCGGCATTATCTACCCTATCACCCCGATCCGGACGGGGTCGCACCTATGGCCAACTGCGGGGACGGCTACAGGATCCACATTACAGGTCTGACGCATGATGAGCGCGGCTATCCGGGAATGGACGAGAAGACACAGGCGCAGATGGTCAATCGCCTGATCGGGAAAATCGTAAACAACAGGGACAAGATTATCCGGACGGAAAATATCTGCCTCGATGATGCTGACGTCGTCGTAGTTGCTTATGGGATCAGTGCGCGGTCGGCCAAACAGGCCGTGCGCGATGCGCGCAGCGCAGGCATACGCGCGGGACTTATCAAACTGGAAACGGTATGGCCATTTCCGGAAACACTCATAAGAGACGTCGCCAGCCGGGTTCGCGCCCTCATTATGCCTGAAATTAACGCAGGCCAGATGGTCCTTGAATTGCAGCGGTGCGCCGGAGGCGCGTGTCCAGTTCATTTGGTGTCCCACCTTGGCGGCTCCATAATCCATCCTGCAACCATTTTAAGCGCCATTGAAGACTCTGTAAAGGGGAGGAAATGAAGACCAAAAAAGCAGAAAAGACGGTACCCGAGCATCCCATGGAGGGATTAATACGGAGTGAGCGGCTCCCCCATATTTGGTGCGCCGGGTGCGGCATCGGCACCGTTTTCGGGTCTGTGATGGCGGCCATTCAGAAATCAGGCTACGATTTGGACAAGACTGCCATAGTTTCCGGTATCGGCTGCACCGCGCGGATGGCTGGATATATCCGGCTCGATTCCTTTCACACAACGCACGGCCGTGCCCTGCCATTCGCCACAGGCCTGAAGCTGGCGAAACCGGAACTGAAGGTGATCGTCATCTCCGGTGACGGCGACTTGCTTGCAATAGGGGGCAATCATTTCATCCATGCGGCACGGCGGAACATTGACATCACCGTTATCTGCGTGAACAACCTTAACTATGGGATGACTGGCGGGCAACTCGCTCCCAGTACGCCTTTCGGGGCCAAGACTACCACAAGCGTCACGGGCTGTCCGGAAGAACCGTTCAATTTCTGTTATCTGGCTTCTGCATGCGGAGCGGTTTACGTCGCACGCTGGACATCTTTGCATATCCGCAGACTCACGAACTCCATCACGGAAGCAATGCAGAAGCGCGGTTTTGGGTTCGTCGAGATCCTGACTCCCTGCCCTACCTCCTTCGGGCGCCGTAACAAGATAGGTACTGCCCTGGAGACCCTGAAGTTCTATCATGAGCGTTCCCTTATTCGTAACGACATCGATCCGAAAGAGGCGCCCATAGAATTCGGCCACAATATTGTGGTGGGAAAATTTGTGGATACGGAAAGGTCGACATTTATGGATAACTATCAGTTGAGCTGCAAGAATCGGATCGGGGACTGGCCGAACTCTGAAGGCACGATCGTGCCGGAAAATCAGGCAGGGTGATGAGATATACTATTATAAATAGTGAAAAGCACATTCTTATAACGGGCTTCGGTGGACAGGGGGTCATCATGGCTGGCGAGATCCTCGGAACGGCAGCAACGCTTTACGATGGAAAATTTGCCACCATGACACAGGCCTACGGACCGGAGGCCCGGGGCGGCGCCTGCTCGGCCCAGATAATTATCAGCGAAGAGGAAGTCCTTTTCCCGTATATAAAGGAGCCGCACGTCTTGATCTGTCTAAGCCAGGAAGGCTATTCCAAGAATATCGGCAGTCTGCGTGACGGCGGCATGCTGATTCTGGAATCGGATCTTGTGCGGACGAAAAACATTTCATCAAATGTCACTGCATACAATATACCTGCGACCCGCTTCGCCGAAGAGCTGGGCAATAAAATGATGGCGAATATCGTCATGCTCGGATTTCTTGCTGCCGTATATGATTTAGTAAGCGCGGAGGCTTTGCGCAAAACCGTGCTGACATCTGTGCCGGCGCCAACGCGAGAAACAAATGCACGGGCCTTCGAGCGCGGCAGTGAATACGGCAAGTCTACCCTTAAGAGCCGGGCAAAACAGGGCAGGGTGGCAAGAGATTAGTGATGCATAGCAGTTCCTCAACCAGCAACCTGAAAAAAGCCGTTCTCCTGGTAGGCTCCGGTTACGGCGCCCTTAAGGTGGCACAGGACCTCTCGCAATCCGGCCTACCCTTGGTCTGGGTCACGAAAGCGATTCACTTCCTGGAACACCCCGAGGGAACCGCGCCCTTTACGGATTACCCTGAGGACCTGGATTTCCAGTTCCGCCCGCTGTACCTGCAGGTAACGCGGCATCCCCTGGTTACCGCTTTAACCCATGCACGCATCGAGGCCATCAAGCGGGGTCCCGATGGCTATCGGGCCGTCATCACTCAAGACCCAGTATATGTAGACTACGACCTGTGCACCGGATGCGGGCGCTGTATGGATGTGTGTCCTCTTCAGGATTCGAGCCATCCTCCCCTGCGAAGAACACCGGCCTATTGCCCTTCCCGGGCCCTCGATTTAGATAAGCGCAAGCCCGCTCCCTGCAGAATAAGTTGCCCCCTCGGCGTGAACGTTCAGGCATATATGGCGCTGACTGCAGCCTCCCGATTCGATGAGGCCCTTGATGTCATCAGGCAAGACAATCCCCTGCCGGGCATATGCGGGCGTGTCTGCCACCACCCCTGCGAGGATGCCTGTCGCCGCAGTTCGCTGGACCAGGCGGTAGCCATCTGCAGTATCAAACGTTTTCTTGCCGATCGCGAAATGGCGGAGCGACGACCCTGGCTGCCGGATGTTCAAAAGCCGGAAAGGCCGGAAAGAGTGGCCGTAGTCGGCAGTGGTCCCGCCGGTCTCGCGGCTGCTTACTTCCTCAACCGGGAGGGTTTCAGCGTAACCATATTTGAGGCCCATCGCGAAGCGGGAGGAATACTGCGGATGGGAATAAATGCCTTCAGACTTCCCCGTGCCGTCCTGAATGCCGAAATACAGGCCATTGAAGATGCCGGTATAGAGATACGCACAGGTACGCCGGTCCGCTCAATCAGAGATCTGATTGATCAGGGTTTCCGTGCTGTCCTTCTGTGCACCGGGGCCCACCGGGACATCCGCCTCAATATTCCCGGTGAAGATGCGAAGGGTGTATATGGCGCGCTGGAAATGCTGAAGAAACTCAACACCGGCGGCAAGCCGAACATCCGGGGCAATGTGGTTGTCATCGGGGGCGGTAACTCCGCCATTGATGCGGCCCGGTCCGCCATCCGGCTGGGAGCCAAATCCGTCACCATCTGCTACCGCCGCAAGCGCAGCGATATGCCGGCACACGGGTCAGAGATACGGAGAGCGCAAGAGGAAGGGGTAAAGATTGAATACCTCGTGGCGCCCGTCCGGATTGTTTCCGGAAGAGGAAGAGTGACCGGCCTGGATATGGTCCGCATGAAGCAGGGCGCCGTTGATGAAAGCGGACGAAGAAGACCGGAACCGGTCAAAGGTTCAGAGTTTTTCCGGCCGACAGATACTGTAATTATCGGCATAGGACAACAGCCGTCCCTGTCAGGTACGGGGCTCGGAAAAGAGCTGATTACGGGCCGGTTCGGGACGATTAATGTGGATGCGCGCCTCTCAGCCTCACAGGCGGGCATTTTTGCTGCAGGGGATGCAGTGACAGGACCTGATACAGTGGTAGGCTCTATGTCACAGGGCCGCCGGGCCGCTGCACGGGCCGTCGAATATCTTACCGGCGAATCTCCCTTGAGGGGTGCGCTGCCTGATGAAGCTCGCGGCGCCGGAGAATATATGGAAATCTCCGAGGATACTCCCCGAAAAGTTCGACAGGAAATGTCCCGCCGGCAGGCGACAGAAAGACGGCGGGATTTTAAAGAAGTGGAACTGGGACTAACCGAGGAGCAGGCGGTGGCCGAAGCCGCACGCTGTCTTCACTGCAGCTCCTGCTGCGAGTGCCGTGTCTGTGAAACCGTCTGCAATGACATAGGGGCCATCAATCATTTCAAGCACAGAGAACTCATTACCGTTTCCAGTCCTGCCGTAATTGTGGCCGGCGATGAAGAGATCGCGCACCTCGATTTAGCCGAGGAGGAACGCGTCTACCGCGTGGGAGACTTCCGGAACGCTACGGACCTCGTGAATGTATTGATCGCCGGGAGCGCCTCGGCAGGCCAGGCTATGGCGGAGTGCTCGTCCCTCCGGACAAACGGTGTCCCTTGCCAACCTGTCCCAATCATTTCTGAAGAGGAAGTGCGATTCGGCGTATTCACCTGCACATGCAACGGAACCTTGGCAACACCCGGCGCGCTTGAGCGCATCCGGGATATGGCGCTGAGGATGCCCGGGGTGATGCACAGTGAGCTTATTTTTTCGGCCTGCCATCCCCAAGGCGCCGACAGGATTGCCGCCGCTGTGCGGGACCACAAGTTGGGCAGAGTCATCTTGGCCTCCTGCGTATGCTGCCCCCTGGAGTTTCAGTGCATTTCCTGCAACGATCAAAGAAACCGTGCCCGCATCCAACTGTTTGAAAGGAATGGCCTTGACCGTTGCCGGTTTGAGACAATCAACATCAGAGATCACCTAGGTTCTCCTGATGTATCCGAAGAGATGCTTGTAGAAAGAATGCGTAATTTTCTGAGGGAGGCCTTCATTCGTGCCCGTGTCATGGGGCCGTTGCGCCAAAGCACAACTAAGATTGGGAACAGGATACTGATTCTGGGCGGTTCGGAAGTGGGCCTAAGCTCTGCCCTTAACCTGAATATGCAGGGATTCAAGGTGCGCCTGGTCCATCGTTGCAGTCTTAAGGATGACAGGAAAGTGCCCTCTGAGATCCGTAAAAGGCCTGTCAGCCGTATCGCCGGGGATTCTATCACGCACGTAGAAGAAGCCCTTATCGAAGGAATCAAAGGACACTTGGGCGACTTTACTGTAACCGTGCGTGAAAATGGTGTTCGCAAGAATTTCCACGCGGATATAGTATGTCTTGCTGACATGAATGTCCTTCCTCTAGCAATTCCCGCGGGGATGTTCGGCCTCAAGAAATTTTATCGCTACAACTTTAAATTTTTCAATAGCCCCCAGATTGGTGTCTACCGCGTAATGCCCAGAACACTCAAGAGAGTGACAGCTTTCCAGGCAGGAGCTGCCTTGGCCGCACACGTGGCGACTACGGCGGCAGAGGCCTTTTTGAAAGACCATGAGCTCAGTCCCAAGGTGGACAGGAATCGATGCCGCGGTTGCGGCCGCTGTGTCGAGATATGTCCTTTTGACGCCGTCAGACTTGTAGGCAATGAGCGCGGCTTTTACACGGCGCAGGTGCTGCGCTACAACTGTGTCGGGTGCGGCGGCTGTGTGGGACGCTGTCCGGTTACTGCCATGGACATGCCTTACTTTACCAATCGCCTCCTGGAAGAGATCGTTGCGGGCGCGCTGGTCAGGGAGTTATGATATGGAACCTGTCCGCATCCTGGGGATATGCTGCAACTGGAGTCCTTTCGCCTGCTACAACGCAGCGGGTATGACGGGGATGAACATGCCTGCGAACTTCCACCTGATACGGGTGATGTGCATCGGCCGCATCAATCAGGCTCTGATCCTGAGAGCCTTTGAGTTTGGCGCAGACGGTGTAATACTACTGGAATGCAGGGATGAGGATTGCCGCTACGGCCCGGGACCTGAGGTGGGCCATGAAAATGTGCACCGTGTCCGCAGGATACTTCACCTTCTTGGAATCTGCCAGGAACGGCTTGTTGAGCGCACCTTCGGCGCCCATGAAAAAGAAGAGCTGGTTCGGACTTTATGGAATTTCACGGAAGAAATGGGGGCCGTGGGTCCCCTTATGTCAAAGAGCGGCCGCAAGCTGGAGGAGTTGAAGAGTTGAACGATCAGAAGATCGATCAGATGATCGTGGATATGTCGCTGTATCAGTGCCTTGAGTGCGGCAAGTGTACAGCTTCATGCCCGCGAAGGCTGTCAGGCAAGGAATACTCCCCCAGATTACTGGCGCATAAAGTGATCTCCGAGCGCGAGGATGAGGCCTACATCGAAAATTCGGTCTGGGAATGCCTGACCTGCGGCGTATGCCGTGAACGCTGCCCATCGGGCGTGGACTTCAATCGTTTTATCCTGGAAATGCGCACAATGCTGGCTGAAACTAAAGGATTGAAGGGCTATCGCGCCCACGACGGCGCCATTCATTCCTGGATGAGGATGATGACTGCTCCGCACCTCAAGCAGAATCGTCTTGACTGGTTGGATACGGGCATTAAAGTGGCTTCGTCGGGAGACGTCGCATTTTTCACCGGATGCGCGCCCTATTTCAATGTCTTCTTTGCCGGCATCGATGTGGATACCCTCGCTATAGCGAGAGACAGTGTGCGGCTGTTGAACTTCCTGGACATCAAACCTGTTCTCCTGCCGAATGAAAGATGCTGCGGACACGACCTGCTCTGGTCCGGGGATATCGAAAATTTTGAAGCGCTCTGCCAGCTGAACTATACATCCTTTAAGGATGCCGGGGTGAAGGAAATCATAGTCTCTTGCCCTGAGTGTTTCCAGGTCTTAAGTGAACACATGCCGCGTGTCATACCGGGGTTTGACATTAGAGTAACCTTGCTCATAGATCTGCTCCAGCGGGAAATGCAGCTGGGCAGCATTGCCTTCCGGCCACTAAAGCGGAAAGTTACTTTTCAGGATCCATGCAGGCTTGGGCGCATGCTGAACCGCTGTGCCGGACCGAGGGAGTTGCTCGGCCTCATTCCGGAGATGGAACTCCAGGAAATGGAAAACTCGGGCAGGAGTGCATTGTGCTGCGGTAATTGCGGCTTTATCAATTGCGATGCCTCCTCAAAACAGATTCAGGTGCAGAGGCTCCAGGAGGCGCGGGCAACCGGTGCGGACATGCTCGTTACGGCATGTCCCAAATGCATGATCCATCTCACCTGCACCATACGTGATCCATTGATGCAGGGGAAGAAGATACAAATGGAAATACGGGATCTGGTGTCCGTTCTGGCCGATCAGATCGAGTAATATAGATGTGTGTATTCGTAGCGAGCGCATTCCCGGTAGCTTGCTGCGGAGAGCTTCAATAAAGAGGATGATGAATGGAAGAGTCAAAACAAAATAACAAAATCAGAATAGGCATCTATGTGTGCCAGTGCGGATCGAATATCGCGGGCGTTGTCGATTGCGACGCAGTAGCTGCGTATGCGGGAAAGCTGGCGGACGTCGCGGTCTGCCGGAACCAGGTCTATACATGCTCCGAGCCCGGCCAGAACCAGATCAAGGATGACATAAAGGAATACGGGCTCGACCGGGTAGTGGTTGCCTCATGCTCACCGCGTCTCCACGAGGCGACGTTCCGGCAGTGCGTCAGTGAGGCGGGACTGAATCCCTACCTCTTGGAGATGGCGAATATCCGTGAGCAATGCTCATGGGTGCACGGCCATGCCGCCAAGGAGGCCACTACCAAGGCGAAGGATCTGGTACGCTCCGCCGTGGCGAGAGTCCGCCTGCTTGCTGCACAAACAGAAATGGAGGTGCCCGTTACGCCTGCAACCCTTGTCATAGGAGGCGGTGTGGCGGGGATTCAGGCAGCGCTTGATCTTGCGGACTCGGGCTACAAGGTCATACTCGTTGAAAAACAACCGAGCATCGGCGGCATTATGGCGAGGCTCGACAAGACCTTTCCCACCATGGACTGCTCCATCTGAATACTCGGGCCGAAGATGACGGATGCCGGTCGGCATCCCAACATTACGCTGCTGACGATGAGTGAAGTAAAAGAGATCACGGGGTTCGTGGGCAGCTTTCATGTGCGCATTCTGAAGAGGGCGCGGTATGTGAAAGAGAAGGAGTGCACGGCCTGCGGCGACTGCGTTGAGGTCTGCCCGGTTATTATTCCCGATGAGTTCAACATGGGCTTGAGTTCCCGCCGTGCCATCTATTCGCCTTTCCCGCAGGCAGTGCCTTCGGCATATGCCGTGGATATCACCCGGTGCCTGGGCCACAATCCCATCATCTGCGGAAAGTGCATCGAAAAATGCAAGAAACACTGCATCGACTTTGACATGAACGATGAGGAAATGGAGTTCGACGTCGGCACCATCATCGTGGCCACGGGCATGGAGGCCTATGATCCTACCGTTCTTGATGAGTATGGTTACACACGTTATGAGAACGTGCTGACGAGCATGGAGCTGGAGCGGCTTATCAATGCCGGCGGGCCTACGAGCGGCAAGGTCATCCGCCTGACGGATGGCAAGATTCCTAAGTCCGTCGCCTTCATCCAATGCGTGGGATCCCGATCCCAGCGCCGGGGCCGGCCTTACTGCTCGAATATCTGCTGCATGAACACTGTGAAGAGCACGATCATGCTCAAGGAACACTATCCGGACATGGAAGTGAAGGTTTTCTATATTGACATCCGAGCCTTCGGCAAGGGATTCGAGGATCTGTTCCGGCGAAGCAAGGGTATGGGTGTCCGTTACATCAGGGGCCTTCCCGGTGACATAAAGCAGGACACCGCAACGCGGGATCTGATACTGACAGTGGAAAACACGGCGACAAATGAGCTGGAGAGCCACCGCACGGAAATGGTTGTCCTCGCCGTAGGCCTGGAGCCAACATCAGACATGAAATCTATTCAGGAGATGCTGTCCCTCCAGACAACTTCGGACGGCTTCTACATGGAAGCCCACCCGAAACTGCAGCCCGTGGATTCAGCAACACGGGGGATCTTCTTTGCCGGTTGCGCCGAAGGTCCTAAAGACATAAAAGATTCCGTCACCCAGGCCTCTGCAGCCACTGCTCGGGCAATGCGCCTCATGAATCCCGGTTCGCTCACTGTGGAGGCGATCACAGCAGCAGTTGATTCCGAACTGTGCAACTCCTGCGGCCTGTGCGCAAAGGTATGCCCGTACAATGCCATCAGCGTGGATACAAAGGCGAAAATAGCAGCGGAAGTGACCGAAGCAGCGTGTGCGGGGTGCGGTACATGCGCGGCCGAATGCCCCACCATGGCCATTATGATGAATCATTTTACAGACGCGCAGATAGAGGCTCAGATTGACGCCGTCCTCGAAGGAAATGCCGCCGAGAGGATGCCGGTCTTCGCATGCAACTGGTGCTCCTATGCGGGCGCCGATTTTGCCGGTGTCTCGCGGCTTCAGTACCCGCCCAACAGCCGCCTGATCCGGACCATGTGCTCCGGAAGGGTGCACGAGAAGTTTATCTGGCGCGCCTTCGCCAAAGGTGCTCCCGTGGTGCTTGTATCCGGCTGTCACATCGGCGACTGCCACTACATGAACGCTAATCAGTGGACGGAGCGGCGTATCAAACGCATCTGGAAGAAGATGGAAAAGATGGGCCTCCGGACAGAAAGGCTAAGCCTGGAGTGGATAAGCGCGGCGGAAGGACTTCGCTTTCAAGAGGTCATGGAGAAGATGGAAAAGATCAGAAAGGGCGTCACAGCCAAGGAAATAGCCGAAACGATGCGCATCATGAAGGAACAAAAGACCCGTTCGAAAAGCAAGGTGTCGGCCGCTGCAAAAGATGATTAATTGATTTCAAAATGGCGCTGAAATGAAAAGATTATATCTTTTGGATGCTGAAAAAAAATAGGCGGCGTCTGCGGGGGCATCGGAGAGTATCCCGACTTGGATCCCACTTTGATAAGAATTATTTTTATTTATCTGTCAAAACCGCTGACATAGCGGTAGGGCGTGGGGGCGGAGTCCCCAAATCTTAAGTGAACCAACAATATTGGTGAACAATATTTTAGAGTAGTCGTTTCAATCCTTATCAGGCAAGGCGAAGGACATTGTCTGTAGGCTTGCCGCATTTTTAAGGCCACCGACAAGGTCGGTGGTAGTTTACTCTGCTTGTCATATTATCATTTGGGTTTGCAATTCCCGCCTACTTTGACACGTGGCTCATAATTCCGAAGAAGCCGGATACATTGCAGGATCGGGATTAGGACAAGAGGGATATAAGAGCGATGAATTAGATAATATGTTCCCGGCGATTAAGAAAATGAGCCCCGGAGGCACTTCCGGGGTTTTTCTGTTTTTGCACGAATTGATTTGACACCCGCATTTATGCGAGAAAGAACCATCATGTTGGAACAAAATATTATTATAGAGAAAGAAGATCAGGCAGGGGAGTGGTCTTACCGGTGGCTCATAGGCCTCGTTAATTTTTTTCTCAGTTTCGCTACGATGAGTTCATTTATTTTTATTCCCCTCCTGGGTGCACAGTTTGGGGCATCCGACTTTGAAGTCGGCCTTGTGGGCTCCGCCTATGGGATCGCTTTCTTATTTTCTTCTCTGATTTCGGGATGGAAGTCCGACCATCTCGGAAGGCTTGTGTTTCTCCGGTGGGGGCTTCTGATGAGCAGCGTGGCCTTTGCAGCCCAGCTCATGGCGCACAGTGTCCCGGAATTAATTATCGTGCGGGCAGCCGTAGGATTTGCCCTCGGCATTGCGGTCGCGGCAACTATCACCTATGCCTTTGAGTGCGGCGCTAATATGGGTAAGTATAGCTCCTACGGGTCACTGGGATGGATTTTCGGAGCCGCCGCGTCAGCATTCGTTGGCGATATCAAAATTCTTTTCTGGCTGAGTTTTCTGTTTTGCCTCCTGGCCTTTTTTATCTCCCTGGCCTTTCGGAAAGTATCTTCGCATGAGTTCTCCAGACCTCCCAATCTGTGGTTCGTAATGCGCCGGGACTACAAGGTCTATCTTGCCGTATTTCTGAGGCACCTGGGGGCGAGCGCGGTATGGGTCATTTTCCCGCTATATCTGGTTTCCATAGGACTCAATAGTTTTTGGATCGGTCTTTTATGGGGCATTAATTTTGTCGTGCAATTTCTGGTCATGCGCGAGCTCGAGAGGTTTTCCGAATTCAAGACTTTTTTCTATGGTCAAGTGCTTTCAATTTTTGTGTTCCTATCGTATGCTTTTTTCACAAGCCGGTTTTCCCTGGTTATATTGCAGGTGGTACTGGGAGTGGCGTGGTCATGTCTATATGTCGGCGCTCTGTTGATTGTCTTGCGAGGCGGGAAAGAAAAGGGTACTGCCGGAGGCATCTTCCAGTCTACCCTTAATTTGTGCAATGCCGTAGGTCCGATCCTCGGCGGTATCATTGCCCAGGGATGGGGGTATCGCGGCGTTATGCTTTTCGCCGCCGCCCTATGCGTGGGCGGTATGTTCGTAACTGTGCCGGCGCGCCAGCCCGCGTCCGGCACATAGCTTAGCGTCTGAGATGAGTATATTCAACTAGTCATTCCCATGATGATGAGAATTCAGAATTCGATTATCCATTTTATTTAGGTGAAATTACCCGTCCGCCCCCTTTATAAAGGGGGTTGGGGGGATTTTATAATCGGGAACTAAAGTGAATGGTGAGAAATCATGTTTTACAGTGAACCCGTAACGGAGATCATCCGTAAACGCTTTTCCTGCCGGACATATATTGATAAGTCCATCGCGAAAGAAGAGAGGGAGCGGCTATCCGATTTTCTGTCTGCGATCGGCGCAGGACCATTCGGCGCAATGGTGCGCTTTAAACTTATAGCAGCAATGGATCAGGACCGAAAGGCCCTGAAGGAACTGGGCACATACGGATTTATCAAGGGCGCCACAGGATTTATCGTGGGCGCTGTGGGGCCTTCTCCGAAGAACCTAGAAGACTATGGCTACATGATGGAGAGCATAATTCTTTTTGCGACGGACATTGGGCTCGGCACATGCTGGCTGGGAGGTAGTTTCACTAGGGGCAGCTTTGCAAAAAAGATTTCCGCGACTGTTGAAGAACTTGTGCCTGCCGTAACTTCCGTTGGATATATTTTGGAGAAGGGGCAAACTGGGGTCACAATACGTCAGCTTGTGGGAGGACATAACCGGCGGCCTTGGGAGAGTTTGTTCTTCCGAGAGAAAGTTGGTATTCCTCTCTCGCCTGATGAAGCCGGTCCCTATGCAGCGTCTCTCGAAATGGTGCGTATAGGGCCATCCGCTTCAAACAAGCAACCATGGAGAATTATCAAAGATGGTGATTCTTGGCACTTCTATATGCAGCGTACCAGGGGGTACGGCGACAGCCTTGCCTTCAAACTCTTAAACATAGCGGATTTGCAACGGGTGGATATGGGCATCGCCATGTGTCATTTCGAGATGACCGCGGGCGAACTTGGGTTGAAAGGCAAGTGGGACATTAAGGAGCCTAAGATCGAAAAGCCGCCTAGCCTTTACGAATACACCGCAAGCTGGATGGGTGAGGTTTAATTCCCTGTGACTGACCGTTTTACCCTTGATAAATGCAGTATCCTCTGAATCCAGTCATGGTATCCTCTTTCCCTTTTCCTTCTTGCGATTTTGGCGCTGTCCATGATAAATAGAAATCAGGTTGATCGGAACATCCTTAATTGAATTCGGTAGCGAGCGCATTCTCCGCAGCTTCTTGCGGAGAGCTTCAAGCCGTCGTTATTTCTCTTGCTCACATATCGAACGAATCGGTAGCAATCGAATGGGGAGAAAGAATGCAGGACAAGACGGCGTCCACATCATCAGACCTTTACAGGGCCTGCAATATCTTGTTCGGAACCGATGCAAATGTTTCCGGAGATTTCCTGAAATACCTCAAGGCTTCCAGGCTGAAGAGAGCGTACCGGAAAAGGGCTTTCGAGACCCACCCTGATCGTGCCACAGCGCTTGCCGAATCGCCCTTAAGCCTGGCAGAGCGCTTCAGAGAAGTGAACCTCGCCTACAATCAGTTGAACACATTTCTTGAATGTGCCTGGAGATACTCGCATAGCGGTTGTGTCGCCCACCGGGCCCATGATTATGAGTCAGCAAGAAGGAGGCAGAGAACGCATGAGTCGCATGATCAAAGAAGGACGGGAAGCAGCGCTCATCGAAGCAGGTATCAGGGCGTGAGTGAACATCTATGGCAGGGGGGGCTTCCGAGAAAACAGCTTCTTCTTGGTCGTTTTCTCTACTATAGCGGCATCATATCGATGAAAAACCTGATCGAGGCTATTGTGTGGCAAAAAAGCAAGCGGCCCATGGTTGGCAACATTGCCGTACGTTGGGATTGGTTGGATCAGAACGATATCCGGTCAATTATCTCTATGCGACGCACAGGCGAGAAATTCTGTGAATGCGCTCTTCGCTGCGGGTACATCAGCAGTTATCAACTGACCATTCTGCTCGCGAGACAGAGAATGCTGCAGCCCCTCATCGGCAGCTTTTTTATCGATCGCAAGATTATCGCTCCCCATGAAATGGAACGTATCGTCGAGCAATTTCACACGCACAACAGAAAGCATTGGCACAGGTGATATGCCTGTTCCTGCCGCCTCCCTACTTGACCTTATACATCTCTTGATAAAGCTGAAGCTCGATGGCGTCGAAAAAATTGTCGTACTGTTTTTTCCCGAGGAGCCTCCGCATTTCCCAGCCGTTTGAGATCTTCTTCTCGGTAATGACGGAGAGCACAAGTTCACATTCTTTCCAGTTTATCTTTTTTACATGGGCTATGCCCTTGGTCCTCCAGTCATCCTGAATCAGGTAACCCGATTCCACCTGGTTCGTCTCCTGATTTATCGCGGTAGTACCGAATCCCTTGTCTTTGAATACCTGTGCGATAGCCTGAAGGAGCTTATTTTCG
This sequence comes from Syntrophales bacterium, assembly GCA_049521775.1. Lineage (GTDB taxonomy): Bacteria > Desulfobacterota > Syntrophia > Syntrophales > UBA2185 > Fen-1135. Next base: position 4,339 of record JBEKOL010000051.1, on the reverse strand, counting down.
CTGGCCTCATAGACGTGCTTGAATTCGTCCGGCTTGGAAATAACTTCTCCCTCTTCCATACAAGAAGTAAGAAGCAAACCGGTGGAAAAAATGACCGGCAAAAGAAAGATAAGTAAAGTTTGGCGCTTATTCATGGCATAAGATAGTTGAGGCGATATAGGGGACACTTCCGCCAATCAACTCCGCGATTGGTATAGTCACAATATATTTTCTTGCACTTGAGAACTTCGAAAATCTGCTCCTGGTCTCATTGCCATGATGAGCCGCAGCCCCGGGCGACGCGAAGGGGCAGCGACGTGTCAATCTTATGATTGTCAACGGTCAATAAGATTTCTCCCGGAGTTTACCCTGAGTAAACCGAAGGGGTCGAAATGACAAGACGGGAAATTTTCAAAGCTCTTAATAGCAGTATGGGAATTCTACTAATAGCGTGGTCTACCGCCGGGACGTCTTCCACCGCCACCACTACCGCGGCGATCCTCAGTGCGGGGACGAGCCTCATTCACGTTCAGCTTCCGTCCCTTCATTTCCTTGCCATTGAGACCGCTGATGGCCGCCTGTGCTTCTTCCGCCCCCGGCATCTCCACAAATCCAAATCCCTTGGAATGGCCGCTGGACTGGTCCTTAATGATAGAAGCGGACTCTACCTGCCCGAATTCTCCAAAAGCCTGACGTAAATCTTCTTCCGTAACGGTGTAAGCCAAGTTCCCTACATAAATATTCATAACATCTCCTTCATTTAATTTGGGGCATTATATTCGTTTATTCTTATTTTGTATATTTAAATTTTTGCTTTTCTAAATAACGGATACTGCCTTGTTTTCGCTATATAAAATGGGGAATAACTGAAGACAGGCGCTTTTTTCTATGGATACCGCGGTCCGTGCAGAATACTTGAAGCAGGCTCTATCACCGGTGTAGGAATCAAATATCTGCGGCAGCGGAGACTGTTTAAGGGCACTTGTCAAACTGCTGATATTCAATCGCATGGGGCTTTCAGGGCTGATCTGCCGGCTCGCCTGATGCTGGCGCCTCATCAGGTTCCATCACCCTGTCTTTTTTGCCCTGACGCCTCAGCATCTTTTCTTTTGCTTTTCGCATGCGCTCAAGTTCCTTTTGCCTCTTAATGAACTTGTTTTGACTTTGCCTTGCCATATTCAACCTGCCTTCATACGGCGTGGTCTATGCCGCTTGTGAGGAAATTTCTTTCAGCCCTAAAAAAACCCAGTGCCCTTTTTAAGCTCTGGGGTAGGGGACTCGGACAATAACCGGCTCTAAAAGTTAATTTACTATATGATGCCCCGTTGATTATGTCAAGCATCAGTCTGAGTGTCAGTCTGACAGGGTATTTTTAACGAATGCAGTATTTTAGTGACGCTATCTTTTCATTTACCCAATAATAATTCGACTATCGTGTCATAATTCAGGGCACTGCCGAAATAGCTTATGGGCTAGCTGCCGGGGTAGGCATTTACAATTGACACTCAGTATCTTTCCCATTATACTCCGCGGGCGAGATAACGCATCTTAATCACAGTCGAGTCAGGTCCCGGTGGGGAACCAGGGAATAATTGTTGGATTACTGCCTTCGCCGGGATCAAATGCGAATGCTATGAAACATGCAATCAGCCGTCCTGGAATGCTGGGCTCATCAGGAAGAAGCAGTCTGAGGGTCTATCTCCTTCTTATCACTCTGATTGTCCTTGTCATAATATACTATCGCATGCCCCGCCCGTGCCAGAAGCCGCTGACCTACCGCATAGGCACAGTAGATGCAAGGTTCGGATTGAGCCGCCAGGAGTTTGCCGATTCGGCCGGGAAGGCTGCGTCAATCTGGGGAAAACCGTACGCCCGCGCGCTTTTCCGGGAGGAACCTGACGGCAAGATAGAGATCAATCTCGTCTATGACTACAGGCAGGAGGCTGCGGACAAACTTAAAAAACTCCACTACTCCATTGGGACAACCAAAGGCACATATGATGATATGAAGGTTCGTTTTGAAAACCTGAAGGCGGAATACGAAAGGAAAAATTCAGCCCTAGCGGATGACTCTAACGCCTACAATAGACGTCTCGGCGCCTACAATGCCGAACTTGAAGCCGGGCGTCAGCGAGGCGCATTAACAGAAGCCGTCTACAGGCGGATGACGGCGGAGAAGGGAGAATTGAATGACATGCGCGAAAACCTGCGGGCGCGCCAGGAAGAAGTGAAAATGATCGCGGATATCCTCAACAACATGACTATTGTTATAAATGATATTGCCACCAACTATAACCTTGACGTCGTCAAATCCCTGGATACGGGCAAGAGACTGGGCAGCGAGTTTTGCGGGGGAGATTATGTCAGCAAGGACGGCAAGCGGACAATTACAATCTACCAGTTTGACGATGAGAACAGACTGGTACGGGTGCTGGCCCACGAATTCGGCCATGCATTGGGATTGAAGCATAACGATAATCCCAAGTCCATAATGTACAGGCTGATGCAATCGGATTCACTCAACTTCGCTCCGGACGACATTGCCGCGCTAAAAGAGCGATGCGGCGATTGAGTTAAGGGAAAAATAGGAGGCAAACGATGGCGGTCCATGACAAGATTGGGGTGATGACGGAGGAAATGACAAGGTGGCGTCGTGAACTCCATGCCTGCCCGGAAACGGCCTTTACGGAAAAGGAGACGTCCGACTACGTGGCCGAGAGATTGATCTCCTTCGGTCTCGATATTTATCGGGGTATTGCCGGTACGGGTATTGTGTCAACCATCCAGAGGGGCAAGGGAAGTTCTCCGGTCATAGGCCTCCGCTCCGATATGGACGCTCTTGACATTACGGAAGCAACCGGTCTTCCTTACGCTTCTCGCAATGAAGGGAAGATGCACGCCTGCGGTCATGACGGCCACATGAGCATGCTCCTCGGGGCGGCGAAGTATCTTGCCGGGAGTGATACTTTTCGCGGGACGGCCCACTTCATCTTCCAGCCTGCCGAGGAAAACGAGGGGGGAGGGGGAAGAATGATCCGGGAGGGGCTCTTCGACCGGTTTCCGGTCCGGTCCGTCTTTGGCCTGCACAACTTTCCCGTTTTACCGGAAGGCACGTTTGCCATCTGCAAAGGCCCCATGATGGCAGCCTACGATGTCTTCGATATAGAATTAAGAGGGAAGGGCGGACATGCCGCCACCCCTCAGAATGTGAAGGACCCTATCCTCGCTTCAGCCTATCTGGTGAACCTTCTTCAGAGCATAGTGAGCCGCGATATTAATCCGGTACAGGCTGCGGTTATCAGTGTTACAGAAATTCACGGCGGCACCTCTTACAACATAATTCCCGATGCGGTCAGACTCAGGGGGACAACGCGTCATTTCCTCCATATGGTGCAGGATATGGTGGAAGAACGCATGCGCGAGATATGCGGCGGCGTGTCAGCCTCTTTTGGCGTTACCGTTGACATGGCCTATGAGAGACGCTATCCACCTCTCATTAATACGGATCGGGAGACTGATGATGCCATCCGGGCCGCGACCCTGGTTGCGGGACAGGATCGGGTCTTCACCGACATCACACCTGTCATGACCTCGGAGGATTTTGCGTTTCTCCTCAAGGAGAAACCGGGAGCATACATGGGGATCGGTGGCGGAAATCCAAAGGAAACTGGCAGACTACACCAGGCCTTGTATGATTTCAACGACCGTATCCTGCCCGTGGGCGCAAGCTACTGGGCAACTCTCGTGGAGACACTGCTGCCAAAGTGAGTGAAACAGGAAGCATAATTTGACCGCTTTGGCCAAGATATGCTTCCAAATCGGCATTGGCCAAAATATGCTTCCTGTTTTTTTGAAAATTCACAATGCGCATTAAAGAGACGCTATTTCGAGCAACACCTTAATATTTCTTTTGAATTTCCCCACTAACATTATTTTGATGTAAAACATGCTGAGAAGCACCTAGCGGCCAAATTATGCTTCCTAAATTTTTGAAAATTTCTTGCCCTTATTTATGAAACCTTTCTATTCACGCCTTTTATTCTGCAACGAAAAATGTAATTATTGAAATACTGATAACTGGGAGTGTTGTTTACGGCGTTTCATTCGTACAATTCTTTCTATTTATATCAAATACGAACGCGGACAAAGCGGCACTTCGAAGGTCTATTGAATGCCGTATGTAACATGCAAAAAAGCAGATATGGTTCTTCCACCTAACCAATTTCCGAACTACTTCCTGCTATACGTACCAAAGTGATGTTTGACAGATAAAGAGTTATTGGTCATCATCTCTCTGTTTTTCTTATTGATTTAAGCAGTAAGGAGGCAGAGATGACCAGTAGTCGATTAGATTTACGAC